>NZ_JAJLRA010000040.1 GCF_020991365.1 Streptacidiphilus sp. ASG 303 | reverse complement strand
GCCAGGCCCTCATCCCACTGGTGCGCGGCATCCCGCCCATCCGCTCCCGCCGTGGGCCGCGGCGCCGCCGCCCGGCCAAGCTGCACGGCGACAAGGGATACGACTACTCCCACCTGCGCGCCTGGTTGCGCCAGCGCGGCATCGCACCCCGGATCGCCCGGCGCGGCCAGGACTCCTCCGAACGCCTGGGCCGGCACCGCTGGGTCGTCGAGCGCACCGTCGCCTGGCTCGGCGGCTGCCGGCGTCTCCACCGCCGCTACGAGCGCAAAGCCGAGCACTTCCTCGGCTTCGTCGGCCTCGCCGCAGCACTCATCGGCTATCGCCGACTCTCCAAATGAGACGTCTTGTTAGGCCGCACCCGGAACATGATCGCCGTTCGCCGCCTGAAGAAGGGTGTCGACATCTGCATACCGTTGCTCGGAAGCGAGCAACTGCAGAACGCGGAGCACATCCCTGCTCTCCCTCTGCGCGACGTAGTGGAAGATCGTCTCTGCCGCCAAGTCCAGTCCGGCACCCCGGCAGGCTGACACCGCATCCGGAATCTCGCTGATCGACCCGTCTGTGCCGGCATAGCGCAGGATCACCCGGGCGTCATCGAACCTCTTGTCCCGGAGATGGTGTTCGAGGGTCGACAGGGGAGGCCAGACGGCTTCCTGGCCGGTGTCGGGTTGCCGGTCCCCCGCACCCGCGGGGACCGGCAACCCGACACCGGCCGCTGTGGAAGCGGAAGAGTCGGAAGTGAATACCTCCTCCGCTGGCTGTACGTCCGAGCGCCGGCTCGTAGTGCCGTTCGTCACCTCCGCTCCTAGAGCAGCGGAGGTGACCTCAGGGCTGAGAGGCTCGCCAGGCAGGTGGCTGCTGCTCGGCTTGCCGTCCGGACAGCAGGCGCAATGCTTGACGGCCGCCCTCTCATGCAGCGCCTCCAGCTCAGACCGCGAAATGATCGACTGCGTACTGGCTGTGTCTGTCCCAGATGCCTCCAGCGCATACTCGAGCAGCTTCCTGGCAAGGTTCAGATCTGGCGGCCGACGTGCGCTCAGCAGCTCTGAGAACCGAGTAGCGCTGACGACCATCCCCTCCTTGCGGAGTCTTTCCTGGAGGGCGCGATGGCTCAGTGTCTCTCCTCCCCGCGTGATGACGTCCCACAGGTCTCGCAGCACTTGGGCGAAGTTCTGGTGTGCTGGTGAGGCCGAAGAGTTGATCTCGGCTGTGAACTGCCCCGATCCCGCCAACCCAGACTCCCCTCTCCGCTGCCCTTCGGTGGGCATGGGCAAGAGTCTGTCGAACCATTGGACCCTCCAGAAGCGCTAGGTGTTCACTCCTTTTGCGAAAGTCTCTTACCGGCTTCACTTCTGCCTTGCCCTAGGAGGAGTCTTGACGCAGCCAGCCAGAAAAGGGAAGCCATCCGGCTCCCCCGGGCAGGCGCTCCGCAAGCCGTTGGGCCCCTGCGGTTGGATGAACTGTGAGGTACCGCTGATGGGACAGCCCTCCTGGCAGGACGAGAAGCTGGGCACTATGAAGCGCGCGGCGCTGTGGCTCGTCCAGGTTGTCGGGGAAGGGAACCTCTTCACGAAGGCGCAGCTTCGGGAGGCGTTCCCGGGGACCTCTCAGATTGACCGGCGCATGCGGGACCTCCGGGACTTCGCGTGGCGGATCGACACCAACCGGGAAGACCTTCGCCTGGAGGCGCACGAGCAGCGGTTCGTGCAGATGGGGGAGCCTGTCTGGGAGCCGGGCAAGGCCACCAAGTCTGGGCTCGTGCCCACCGCTACCGAGAGGCGCGACCTGTTGGCCCGTGACGGGCACATGTGCCGTTCCTGTGGCATCACCTCCGGTCAGTTGTACGCCGGCACCTATGAGGCTGCGCAGCTCGATGTTGCCCGTCGCAGGGTCCGGACGGCTGCTGGAAGCGAGGAGGTTCAGCTGGTCACCGAGTGCAACCGCTGTCGCGTGGGCGGACGGGGTCTGACTGCCGATGTCGGAGAGGTGCTTGCTCGGATCGATCGGCTGTCCGAGCTGGAGCGTCGGATCCTGGCCGGCTGGATTGGCAAGGACTCCCGGGACTTCAGCGCGCTGGAGCAGTTGTGGGCGGATTACCGCACGCTTCCCGCCGAAGCCCGACGGCAGGTCCGGAGCGCGCTCAGCTAGAACAGCCGAGAACAACGGACAGGCGCGGCGGCCGTCTGAACCAGCTGGCCGGCCGCCGCACCCCACCCACGTGTGGAAAAGCTCACTGACGACTGTGGAGATACCCATGAGGATGGATTTCGGTGTCCCGCCGCTTGCCGAGCAGAACCGGGAACTGGTGGAGGAACGCCTTAAGGAGGCCCGCGCGGTAGGCGGCACCAAAGAGACGCTGACCATCGAGTGGCGAGGTCAGCCCTTGCACGTCGAGGTCGTCGACATGCCGGTCAAGGACCTCTACTACAACCCGAGCACGCACCGTATCCGCGCTCAGCGTAGCCACGACCCCGCACGTGACCGGGCCCTGGAATCTGACGCGTGGAGCGACGAGAGCCAGGAGTACCTGCACTTTCTGCTTCAGGCACTCCCCAAGGACCCCTCGCTGCGCGATCCCGATTTCGACACACTCCTTGAGAGTCTCCGAGACTTCAAGCAGACCGACCCTGGGCTAATCACCAGGGATGGCGTCCTGGTCAACGGAAACACCCGGCGCGCGGCCCTCAAGGAACTGGGGGTGCCGCACATCCGCGTAGGCGTGCTACCTGAGTCGTGTACGTGGGCTGATGTCAGCGCGGTGGAGCTGTCTCTGCAGCTCCGCAAGGATCACCGCCGCGACTACACCTTTATCAACCGTCTGCTGGCTATTGACGAGCAGCTGGTGGACGGCAGACTGCTGAAGGACATCGCACGGGAATTCCACATCCGGACCGACACATGCGAGCAAGATCTCTGGATCCTCTCTTGTCTTCGCGATCTCGCCATGCGTAGCGCCAGTGGAGATGCGCAACTCCGGCTGATGGACTTCGAGGACGCTCAGGAAAAGCTGCGCGAGCTGCATCGGCGGTACGTGAAGGAGTCGGCTGTCAACAAGGAGGACGCAGACCTCCTCAAGGAGAGCCGTCTCGCAGCTGTGGCCCTGGAATTCTCCAAGACCGATGTCCGCCTGATCGACCCGGACTTCCAGGCGCGCTACTTGGACCGGATTCTGCCGGATTCTCTCAAGCCCACTTCGGTGGAGGCTCCACGAGCGGTTGCAATTCCCGGGCTGAACCGGTCGGTCAAGGCGAATGGGGCCAAGGTCGCGGCCGCCAGGGCGCTCACCGACACTCTGCTCAAGGCAAAGGCAGTGGAGGCGGCAGGGGGCCGCGTGCCCGCAGCGCAGGTCGCCGAGTCCTCCCGAACCATCGCGGCGGCCAAGCTTGCGTTCTCCACAGCCTTGGAATTCGCCGGCAAGGACGCACGCGTCCGGAAGCGTCGTCAGGCCGTTCCTGACCGTATTGCCGACGCCTGCCAGGACATTGAGCAGTGCATCACCGACCTCGTCATGGCCAGGGCTTCCAACAATCTCGACGAAGAAGCTTATGACGAGGCGGTGTTGAAGCTTCGCGGAACCTTGGGGAAGCTGGCCTTCGAGACTTCGCGCAGCATCAAGGCGCCTGGCGACGGTGTCGCCTGGCTGTTGGAGGCTTTCAAGGGAGACAGCAGGTGACTGCAGATGAGCCGTCTCTCCGGCTTGCCTTCGACGTTGGCCGGACCAGGGTTGTCCTGCGAACTGTGCCTGGGCACCAGAGCGACCTGGCTGCGCTGGCCGCCCGCTTTGCGGTGGGAGGGCAGCGTGGACCGCTGGCAGTTGAGATCGATCTCGACGACTTCCTGGTGGGGATCGGCGAGCTGGGTTCATGGCCTGCACCTGAGAGTGTCGAGTGGGAGGACGCGCTCCTCAGCCTCGTCAACGGCGTGCTCGACGACGCAGAGGCAGCTGAACTCCAGCTGGAAAGCGGTACTGTTCCGCTTCCTGGCACAGTCAGGCCGGATGGCGTGGCTTCGATGCTGGGCAGCCAGTGGAAGGCTGAGCTGACTTCGTTCCAGGAGCGCGATATCGCTCGGCTGCTTTCTCTCCGCCATGGGGCGAACTTCAGTGTTCCGGGAGCTGGTAAGACCCGGGTAGGGTTCGCCGTCTATGCGGCAGATCGGGCAAGGGGGGAGGTGTGCAGACTGCTGGTGGTCAGTCCCAAGTCGGCCTATGAATCATGGCGCTACGAGAGCGCTACGTGCTTTCGGGAGCCGTTGCGTGTGCAGGTCATGGAGAAGTCTCCAGACCCGGGGGCTGAGGTTCTGGTGGTCAATTACGAGCGTCTAGACCGCTCGCTTGCAGCTCTGGCCGACTGGCTGCGGGCGGCGCCTTCCATGATCATTCTTGATGAAGCGCACCGGATGAAACTCGGCGCCAGCGGAACCTATGGCTCTGCCTGTCTCGCCCTCGGCCCTTTGGCCCGACGTCGGTTGATCCTCACCGGAACGCCGGCGCCGAACGGGGCCCGCGACCTGGAGAACCTCCTGTCCTTCGTGTGGCCGGGCCATGGCCGCAGGGTCGTGACCAACGCTGTCGCAGGCGGCGACCTCGCCTACGCGAGCAGTGTGCTGAGGCCTCTGTTCACTCGGACGACCAAGCACGAGCTCGGCCTCCCCCCGTACGAGCCGAGAATCCGCTACGTTGAGCTACCGTCGCTTCACCGTGAGATATACGATGCGCTGATTGGCCGCTACTCCGCCCGTGCAGAGGGGTCCCGTGACGACTTCGATGCGCTCGGTAAGGCAATGCTCCGCCTTCTGATGGCGGCGACTAGCCCTGCGCTTCTGGCGGAACGGGCCAGCCGCTATGAGCCGCTGTCCTACCAGGTGCCTCCTTTGCTGCCGCCGCAGAGCGACTCCCTCTATGCGCTGCTGCGGGACCTGCCGCGCTACGAACTCTCGCCGAAGTACAAGGAGACGCTCAGCATCGTCGGAGAGAACGCGGCGGCTGGGCGCAAGACTCTTGTCTGGACGACCTTCGTCCGCAGCCTCACAACGATGGAGCGGATGCTCGCCAGCTATCGACCGGCCGTGGTGCACGGTGGGACCAAGGACCGGAATGAGCAGCTGCGTCGCTTCCGAGAGGACCCTGACTGCCTCGTGCTGCTGTCAAACCCTGCGACCCTCGGCGAGGGCATCAGCCTGCACCATGTGTGCCATGACGCGGTCTATGTGGATCGGGACTTCATGGCCGGACGCTTCCTGCAGAGCATTGACCGCATTCACCGCCTAGGCCTTGCACCTGACACTGAGACGAGGGTTACCGTGCTCGCCGCGTCAGGAACGATCGACGAGGTTGTCGCACTACGGATGGAGGAGAAGCTCGAATTCATGGGGCGCATCCTGGACGATCCGTCCGTCCAGCAGCTAGGCGACCTAGTCGAGGAGCCATCCATCGCTGGAGGCATGGACATGGCTGACGTGCGGGCTCTCCTCGGTCACCTCGACAGGGCTGCAACCACAGTCTGAGAGGCGGCGGGCCCCTGCGTCCCGTGCTGCGGCAGATTCCGCCGCAGCACGGGACGGACGCAGCTTGAGTCGTCAAGGCAGTGCTCGCAGCCATGAGGCGCGGCATCTGATGCTCGTTGTCGGTGATGAGTGGCACACTGCGTGGTCCGTGTGGTGCGGGTGGACTGCACTCGCCGGATGTCTGCAACACTTGGACATCTCTATGTGCCAACCCAGGAGGACATCCATGGTTTCCGGTGATCGGACGCTGACCTCGATCGAGATCTGCGCCGGCGCGGGAGGCCAGGCCGTCGGACTCCACAGCGCTGGCTTCCGGCATCTTGCACTCGTCGAGATCGACAAGCATGCGGTCGAGACGCTCAAGCTCAACGTGGCCCGCCGCAAGGAATGGGCATGGGAGCGGGAGCACTGCAAGGTGCTGTCCATGGATGTCAAGGAGTTCAGGCCTTTCAGCGCCCTCAGCGACTCCGGGCTTGAGCGGGGACAGCTCGACCTCCTCGCGGGCGGCGTCCCCTGCCCGCCGTTCTCTATCGCCGGCAAGCAGCTGGGGCAGGACGACGAGCGTGACCTCTTCCCCACCATGCTGGACCTCGTCGATGAGCTCCGGCCTCGTGCTGTGATGATCGAGAATGTGCGCGGCCTACTCCAGCCGGACTACAAGTTCAAGGGCTACCGGGAGCAGATCCTTGGAAGGCTCCGCTCTTCCGGATACGTCGGCTGTGGATGGAAGGTGCTGGAGGCGCGGGACTACGGGGTTCCGCAGCTCCGTCCTCGGGCAATCCTGGTGGCGATCCGCAAGGACTGCTATAGGGGGTTCGACTGGCCGGATCCTACTGGCGCCCCGGCCCGTACTGTTGCGGATGCCCTGGCCAAGTCCATGCGCCGCCGGTTCAAGGACAACCCGGAGATGTTCAAGCTCTGGCTGAAGCAGGCGAGGACCGGCAGCGTCGCGCCCACCCTGGTAGGCGGCTCCAAGAAGCACGGCGGGGCCGACCTGGGGCCCACCCGGGCCAAGGCTGCGTGGAAGCAGTTGGGTATCGACGCCATGGGTGTTGCGAATGACGAGGACTCTGTGGTTCCGGAGCGGGACCTCTACGGAGACAACGGTCCCAAGCTCACCGTGGGCCAGGCTGCTCTCATCCAGGGTTTCCCTGAGGACTGGGAGTTCTTCGGGGGCAAGACAGCACGCTATCGCCAGGTCGGCAACGCCTTCCCGCCCCCGGTCGCGGAAGCCGTGGGCAGGAGCATTGCCGAGGCGCTGGGCCGCACCGGCCCTCTGTGGGAGACGCCGCAGGAAGAGCGCGAGCAGGTCTCACTCTTCTCTGCTGGGCTGGTCGCTCCCCAGGATCTCGGCACGCCGGCTGGCGACCGTGTCGAGGACGCGGAGGGCGCACTCGTCTGACGGCTCGTGCTCCCAGAAGCGCAGGACGGTCCACCCTGCCGCCCTGAGACGCTCGTCTGTGTCCCGGTCCCGTGCGATGTTCCGCGCCACCTTGTCCGACCAGTAGCCGGGGTTGGTCTTCGGCGGGACGTAGTGGACCGGGCAGCCGTGCCAGTAGCAGCCGTCGACGAAGACGGCGACCTTCGCCGGCCGGAAGACCAGGTCGGCCGTCCGGCGGAGGTCGGGCAGGGGGCGTGCGCACACCCGGTAGCGGAGCCCGGCCGCGTGTACGAGCGACCGGAGTGCCTTCTCGGGGCTGGTGTCCCTGCTCCGGTTGCCCAGCATGCTGGTGCGGTTCGCTTCGGAGGACGCCCACGACCCCTCAGGCGGCACCCAACCGCTAACGGTCATGGACCACCTCCCACAGCGGGGCGCTGCCCGAGACCGGCCACGCCTGGTCGATGCCGCGCTGTGCCGGATCCGCCACGTCCCCCTCAAGGGGGAGGGCGATCCAGTCTCCCGGTCCCAGGGCGATCCCCCGGAGTTCCGCCTGCATCCTGTCCTCCAGCCAGGTGCCGCACAGCAGCCTGAGTCCCTTCCGCTCGGCGGCGAGGCGGATGTTCCGGACTCGCCGCACAGGGTCCTGCCTACCCGCACAGACGGTCTCGATGGCATTCCGCGGGATGACCACTCCGGGCAGGTACCCGAACATCTTCAGGAGGCGCACCTGCTGTCCCGGCCTGTCCGCCAGTACCTGTCCAGCCTGCTCCTCGGTCAGCAGGGACAGCGGGTTGACCGGCAGGGGCGTCCAGTCGTACAGCGGGACGCCCCAGCGCTCGCGCGCCTCGACGGCGATGCCCCGCTTGCCGTCCTTGTTGCCCTTGCCCCGGTACAGCCACGAGGTGTGGGCGCGGATGAGCCATGTCCGGTGGAGGCCGGCCCCCACCCGGATCTGGGTGCACAGGCACAGGTGGCAGTGGGCCTCGGTCGGAATGGCCCAGTTGGCCCCGACCGTTGCCTTCAGGTCGACCGGTACGCCCCCTACCACCGTGTCCAGGGGCTTCGCCTTCTTCCAGCGGAAGATCCTCAGCGCTTCGTACTCCAGCTTCGCACCTACTGACGCCCGCTCGCCCGGGTGCACGTCGGGGGCGAGCAGGTCGAACCGGCCTGTGCGGCGTCCGTCGAGGACGTAGTCCACGGAGGCGCAGACGGCCGTGGTGAAGTTCTCCGCCACAGGCAGTCCGCTGAGGACGCCCAGGACCCGCTGGACGCCCGGATCCTCGTCGGGGTGCAGGAGCCTCCGGCCGGGCGTCTGGCAGTCCTCGTTGAGGCAGGTGCTGCCGATCTGCTGGAGATGGAGGCGAGCCACTGGGCAGAGTCCTTTCCTGGATGCCGGCTGCGTCAACCGGCGCTGCTGGAGACGATCGGTTCAGAGGCGAGGTCGCTGTTGACCGCGCGGAAGCGGACCAGCGGCCCGGAGGCTGCACCCTGTCCGGCCGGGGGAAGGACGGCGAAGGCGATGACGATCTTGCCGGGATCCGCCGTGCCGTTGACGGCTGCCTCCTCCAGTGAGCCGTGGCTGCGGTCGACGACCGGGTACAGCAGGACGGCTCCGCGCCGGGGCCGCGCCAGCCGCCCCGCCGACGGGTCCTCGTCCGTGGGAGGCAGCAGGCCTGCGATCCGCTCCGCCGACTGGCGGTGTGCGACACCGCTGATGCGGTTGAACACGCCCCGGGCGCTGCGTCCCCGGACGACCAGGGTCAGCGGAGCTGCACCGAGGATGCTGGCAGGCACACTGCCCGGGCCACTGGTCTGCGGCGCGATGACGACCCAGTCGTCTGCGCCGTGGCTGAGCGCTCCCATGTCCCGCAGATACTGGAGGTGGGGGGCGAAGAGCTCCGGCCTGGGCCAGGTCAGGCCCTCCAAGACCTCCACCAGCGCCGGGTGGGGCAGGACGGCGGTCTGTGCCGGATAGTCGGTGTATCGGCCCCTGTCCTCCTTGTGGAGGTGGGTGAAGAAGTCCCTCTCCCCGGCCAGTGCCGCAAGCACCGGTTGCCACACCTCCGCGTTGCGGCGCAGGTCTGCTGCCTTCTCGGGATACGCCGTCGGCTCGATCCACTGGCCCGGACTGCGGATCTCGACCAGCTCGGCGTTGAACATCTTGTTGCGAGCCGAGGGCTTGACCCACGGAAGGTGCTGGGCGACCAGGGGCGGGACCTGGGCCGGGGTGAGCTGGGGGCGGCCGTCGACGGGGGCGGCGTACTGGGCGAGCTGGGCGCGGAAGGACTCCTCGTCGCGGCAGACGGCCTCGAACGCCTCGTACAGGTCGACGGTCTTCGTCCGGGTCAGCTGCTCGGTCCGGCCGATGTAGAGGCGGACGAGGTCGCGGTAGCCGCGGCGGAAGCCGAACCAGCGGCCCATCTGCATCAGCGTGTCGGCCGCGCCCGTGGTGCGGCGGTAGTACGTGACGGTCAGCCCCTCCACGGTGAAGCCCCGGGAGAGCTTGGCGCCGCCTACCAGGACCTTCCACACCGGCTGCCCGTCGAAGTCCAGCTCCGGCTGGTCGAGGTCCTTGTCGCCGTTGACGACGAGCACCGGATGCCCGCTGCCTCCGATGCGGTGCACGGCGGCGCCCACGTGCCGCTGGAGCTCCTCGTACGAGGCTGGGACGGGCATGCCGTCCGCGTGGTGGCTGGAGACAGGCAGCAGGTCCGTCTCGAAGAGGTGCCGGAGCCGGTCGTGACCGGACCGGCCGTAGTAGTCGGAGCCGTGCCACAGGGTGCGCAGGCGGTCGGCGAGGTCTCGGTGGTCGGCGGTGCGCACCGACTCGTGGACGAGCATGGTGTGGTGCCGGTACGGGGCTGTGCCCAGCTCCTCGCGGTAGACCTTGACGGCGGCGGTGAGGACGTACATGTCCAGCGCCTGGCGCAGGTGGACCGCGTCGGCGTACGCGTCCGCGTCCTCGGGGCCGTCGAAGGCGGACTCGTCGACGGCGATGTCCCGGACGTGGGCCTTCTCCGCCGAGTTCGCGACTGTGCGCTCCTCGGGCGGCACGTCCGAGTCCAGGTCGTGGAAGTCCTGTACGCCCATGTACCCCTCGGGGCGGGGCAGGGAGACGAGGAAGTCGCGGGGGAAGATGTCCTCGGCGTCGCTGGGGTCGATGAAGACGTTGGCGAACGGCGTGGCGGTGTATCCGACGTACTGGGCTCGCGGCAGCAGCCGGATCAGCTGGGAGATCAGGCCGTTGATGGCGGTGCGCTCTGCCGTCTTCTTCGGGTCCGAGGTGTTGACCGACGCCTGGTCGGACTCGTCGTCGACGATGAGGACGGGGATCTCCGCCAGCGGTGTGCGGATCTTCTTGAGGTCCTTCACCAGCTTGGTCAGGACCGCCTTGTTCTTCTTCACGACCATCAGCCGCGCCGCCGTGCGGTGCAGGTTGCGCGGGTCGTGCAGGGGAAGTCCGGGCTCGCGCTTCTCGAACTCCAGCGCCGTAATGCCCTGGAGCAGGCTGCGGTAGTCGTCGTCGCGGGTCGTCAGCCGCTCGACGTCGAAGGCGCCCAGCTCGCTCGGCCGGCCGCCGTGGCTGACGAACCGCCCGGCCAGCCAGTCCGGGTCCCAGCGGTAGTCGACGCCCTCCATGGCCTGCGGGTCGTCGGGGTCGGCGCCGCGCAGGACGTTCTCCCGCCCGACGAGTTCCATGTCGAGCCGCCGCTGGGTCTGGGCGCGCAGCAGGTTGAGGGTGCCGCCCAGCACGATCACCAGCCGGTAGCCGGCGTCCATGGCCTTGGCGATCACGCCGGTGAAGTTCGCCGTCTTGCCGGACTGCACGTACCCGACGACCAGCCCGCGGGCCTGGTACGCCTCGGGGCTCGCCGGGTCGGCCAGCCGCTCCACGACCCGGGTGCTGGCCTGGTCGAGCGAGGCGACGGCGTCGGCGCTCCAGCCCTTGGCGTGCAGCACCTTCTCGTACGCTGGCCAGTACCACTCCCGGCGTGCGGCCGCGTCGTCGCCGTACCAGGGCCGGTGCTCCCGGGCGATCACCACCGGTCCCGGCGCCACCGCCACCGGCGCCAGGCCGGAGAGGCACTCCCGCAGCGCCGCCCCCAGGCCCAGGAGGTCGTACACGGCGGTGCGGCGCTCCAGGGTGTTGGGCTCGGCGGTGGTCCACCGCTGCGCCTCCTCGTGGTCCCACTGCTTGAGGGCCTGCCGCCACAGGGCGGCCAGCGCGCCGCCGCCCTCGGCGTCCGCGCCGAGGCGGGCGAGCAGGGCGGCCTCGGAGACGTCGGCGTCCGGGTCGATGTCGTCGCCGACCACGAAGAGGTACTTGGTGAGCGACCGGGGCCCCGACTCGCGCATCATCGCGAGGACGGAGCTGTGGATGGCCAGCAGGGGGTCGGACACGGCGGTGCGGCTCGCTCTCCGGTCGGGGCGGTCCGGCGGGAAGGGCCGGGCGGCGGTGGCGGTGCGGTGACAGGCGGGGCGGTGGACGGGCGGTGCGGACGGGCAGTGCGGTGCGGTGCCTCTGCAGGACCGCTACGGGGCGCCCGCGCCGTCCGGGCCGTCCGCAGTATCGTCGGCGCGGTCCAGTTCGCTGCGCGCCGCGGAGAGGAGGACCGCCTGCCACAGCTGGAGGTTGTCCTTCTCCCGGGGACCGGCGTACTCGCTCTCGAAGACCTTGTGCAGCAGCAGGTAGAGCAGCGACTTGAGCACCGGCGCGTCGTTGAGGCCTCCGCGGCGGCCGCCCAGCAGTGCCGCGCGGTAGCGCTGGTTGAGGACGATCGCCCGGTTCTCCCGGTCCACGTCGAAGAAGAGGTCGCTGCCCAGCCGGTCCCAGCGCACGGCGATCGGCTCCTCGCCGTAGAGGACGGGCAGCTCCTCCTGGACGGTGCGCCGCACCTCCGGCGGCAGGCCCCTGCCAGGCGGGATCACCGCTTTGCGCACCGTCCCGGACCGCTTGCGGGCGTCCCGGTACGCCTGGTCGGCGTCGTCCAGGTACGCCTTGAAGCCGCGGCCCTCCGCGTCGTAGGCCGCCGACTCCAGCGCCGCCGCGAAGGCGGGGGAGGCGTTCACACCCGACTTCTTGACCGTCAGCCGGAGGACGTCGCCGCCCGACGGCGGCAGGTCGACGGCGACCCGGGCCAGGGCGAGGTGCTGGTCGGGCTGGCGGTAGCCGTTCCAGCCGCCGGCCTGCACCAGGCGGTCGTTGCGGTAGAAGTAGAAGCCCTGCCGCTCCTGCACGGGGCCGACGGCCCGGTACTCGTCGAGGTTGGACTTGGGCGGCCAGATGTGGGCGGTGAGCGCGATCTCGCCGAGGCCCTCGACGGGGGCCGTCCAGCGGCGCGGGTAGCCGGTCACACCGCTGGCCGGGTAGCCGAACGGGTCCAGCGGGACCACGCCGTAGTCCATGTAGACGGTGCCGGTGCGGACGTCCTCGACGGCGATGGTGATGTTGAAGTCGTCCCGGGCGAGGAACCGGTGCAGGTGCAGGCCCAGGTGGAGGCCCAGCCTGCTGATCACGCGGGTGAGGTAGCGGTCGGTCTGCCCGCCGCCGCCGTGCTGCGGGAAGTCCTTGACGCCGTCCCAGCGGACGACCGTGCCCTGCCAGGTGATGGGGCGGCCCGCGTACCGGTCGACGAGGTCCTGGCTGTAGCCCGGGTCGACGATGTCGCAGCGGAAGCCGTCCACGGCGTGCGCGGTGAGCCAGCGTCGGCCCGCGGCGCGCGTGCGCTTGGTCTTGCTGACCACCGTCACCGCGTCGGCGTGGGACAGCGAGGCGGACTTCAGGCCGGTCCCGAACATGCCGAGCGCGCCGGGAGCGTAGTCGCGCTGGCCGCCGACCGTCATGGCGACGTCCAGGGCGTCCTCGTCCATGCCGTGGCCGTCGTCGACCACGAGCAGGCTCACCAGCCGGTCGCCGTCGCGCAGGAAGTGGACGACCACGTCGCGGGCGCCGGCGTCGATCGAGTTGTCGACCAGGTCCGCGACGGCGACCTCGAAGCCGTAGCCCTGGCTGCTCAGCGCCTCCACGTACCGTGGGTCCGGCGGCAGCTGCTTGCTCCCGCTGGTGGGGACGTCGAACTTCCAGCCACTGCCGCTCATCGCACCTCGCCGCACACCCCGGACGGCCGCACCGCCCCCCGCTTTCACACTTCGTTCACGGGACCGTATCGGTCGTGGGCGATCGAGGGAAGTTCTCCCTGCCGGAAGGTCCGTCAGGGCCGGGGCGCCTTGGGGCCGTGGACGGCGGTGTACTCGGCTGCCAGCCACGGCGCCAGGCCGTCGAGGAGCGCGGACAGGACGGCGGGGTCGGGGCTCGGGGTGCGCGCGGTGGCGGCGGCCAGGCGCATCGCGGCGGCGCGCGCCGGGTAGTACCGGCCGAAGACCTCGGCGGAGGCGTCGAGGTCGCTGGTCCAGCCGCCCCAGCGCGGCATGACCAGGGTCAGGCCGCTGCGGACGAGCCGGCGGGACACGCCCCGGCTGAGGGCCCGGCGTTCGGCGTCGGTGCGGGCGGCGGCCGCCCGGGCCCGCCAGCCGGGCAGCGCCAGGGCCAGGTCGCCGTTGGTCTCGCGGGCGAGCAGCGCCGTGGGCCGGTACCGGGGGAGCAGGGCGGCCAGGTCGTCGCCGAGCAGCGGGGTGCACAGGCAGGCGGTGAACCACCCCAGGTCGTACCGCTCCAGCTCGCTGAGGAGCACGGCCGTGTCGAAGAGCAGGACGCCCACGCCGTCGACCTGCGGGAACGCGGCGTCGATCCCGGACTCCAGGGCCGCCGCGTCGGCCCGGTCGGCGGGTGTGGGGGCGCGGCGCAGGGCCAGGAGCAGGTCGAGGTCGGACGTGCCGGGTACGGCGGTGCCGCGCGGGACGCTGCCGTACAGGTAGGCGCTGTGCAGGCGGTCCGGGCCGAAGACCTCGGCGATGCGGGCTCGCGCCGCGTCGACCGCCGGGGCGAACTCGGGCGCGACACGGTCCAGGGAGCCCTCCCGGACGATGCACCCGTCGCCGTCCAGGCCCGTGCCCGGGGCCGTGCCCGGCTGGGCATCCCTGCCCGGGTCGGTGTCCGCGTCCGTGCCCGTCTCCGTGCCCGCGCCCGTTTCCGTTCCCGTGCCCGGGCCCGACCCGTCCGGCCTGCCGCAGGCCGGGTCCCGGCCGTCCGTCCCGTTCCCTTCCATGGGGGGACTCTGCCGGGGCCGCCGGGGGGTGTCGAGCGGGTTTCCCCGGGCCGGAGCAGGCCCGCGGGAAGCGGAGGGCCGGCGCTGCGGGGCGGACCGGGGGCCGTCCCGCTACCAGCCGCGGCGGCCTGAGCGCCGCGGCGCGCGGACGCGTGGCCGGGTGCCCCACCCGGATGGACCCGGGAGGACCCCGCCCGCGTCGCCGTCCTCCGCGCCCCCGCTTACGTTGATCGTGCCGTCCCTCCCGCGGCCCCGAGCAGGGCGGCAGGAGGCGTCCCGCGGCACGTCCGAGGAGGAGACCGAGATGACGCGCACCCCCGAGCGCCGGGCGCCGCTGCGGGTGCGCCACGCCGCCGCGGCGGCGGTCCTGGCCGCCGTCCTGGGCCTCCCGGCCTGCGCGGCCCCCGGATCGCCCGCCGGGCCCGCGTCCGCCGGGCCTGGATCCGCTCGGCCCGGATCCGCCGGACCCTCGTCCGCCGGGCCCGCCGCGGTCCCCGCCGCCGCCCTCGCCGCCGGCGGCGGCAGCCCCGCCGCCCTCACCCCGGCCGACGGCGCACCCGACGGGGCGCGCCGCCTGACCCCCGCCGTCGTCGCCGAACTCGACCGGGCGGTGCGGAAGGTGCTCCGCGACACGAGGGCGCCCGGCGCGCTGGTGGGGCTGTGGACGCCGGGCGGCCGGTACGTGCGCGCCCTCGGCAGCGCCGACCGGTCCGGGCGCATCCCCATGTCGCCCCGCCTCGGCTTCCGGATCGGCAGTGAGACCAAGACCTTCACCGTCACCGCGCTGCTGCAGCTGGTGGACCGCGGCCGCGTGCGGCTGGACGACCCGGTCTCCCGCTACGTGGACGGCGTCCCCGGCGGCGGCCGGATCACCCTGCGCCAGTTGGCCGAGATGCGCAGCGGCCTCTTCTCGTACACCGAGGACGCCGCCTTCGACAAGGCGTTCCTCGCCGACCCGCACCGCGCGTTCACACCGCGGCAGCTGCTCGCGTACGCCTTCCGGCACCCCGCCACGGCCCGGCCGGGCATGGCGTTCCAGTACTCCAACACCAACACCGTGCTGCTCGGCCTGGTGGTGGAGAAGGCCTCCGGGATGCCGCTGTACCGCTATCTCGCGGAGCGGGTGATGGACCCGGTCCGGCTGCGGCGGACGCTGCTGCCGATCGGGCCGGAGTTCCCGGAGCCGCACGCCCGCGGCTACACGCGGCAGACGCCCACCGGCGCGGTCGCCGACGCCACCGACTGGGACCCCTCCTGGGCGTGGGCCGCCGGCGCCGTGATCTCGGACCTCGACGACCTGCGGGCCTGGGCCGTCACCGCCGCCCGCGGCACCCTGCTCACCCCCGCCACCCAGCGGCAGCGCCTGCGGACCCTCCCCACGGGCGCTCCGGGCCTCGGCTACGGCCTCGGCATCTTCGACCTCAACGGCTGGATCGGCCACAACGGCTCGCTGCCCGGCTACCAGACCGTCGCCGTCCACCTGCCCGCGGCGGGCGCGACCCTCGTGGTGCTCGTCAACACCGACGCCCCCGCCCCCTCCGGCGGCGAGCCCGGCACCCTCTTCGCCACCGCCGTCACCCGGATCGTGACGCCCCGCCACCTCTACGCGCTGCCCGGGGCGTCCCCGTCCCCCCGGCCGTCGTCCAGGCCGCCGGCGAAGCGCCCCGGCACCTCCGGCGGCCCCGGGGCGTCCCCGGTGGCGGCCTTCGGCCACTGAGCCGCCAAGGACCCCGGCGCTCAGGGGCGCACGGGTGAGGGGCCGCAGCCGGACACCGGCTGCGGCCCCTCTGTGCCGTACGGCCCCCCGGGTTCCGGGAGGCGGCGGCCGGTCGCTCAGGAGGCGGCGGCCGGGAGCGCCGGGAGCGCCACCCCGAGGGCGGCGAGGACCGCCTTCACCAGCGCCACGGCGTCGTCGGCGATCTGCTGGATCGCGTCGCTGACGGCCTTCTGGTCGTTCTTCTGCAGTGCCGTGAGCAGGTCCTGGACGTGGCCCTTGAGCTTGCCGATCACGTCGTCGACGGAGGGGAGCGCGGCCGCGGCACGGGCGCCGCCCTTGCCCCGGGCCGGGACGCCCTGCCCCGCCTGCCGTCCGACCTTGGCGGAGAGCTGCTGCGCGGCGTCGCCGAGCGCACCGGCGTTCTGCTGCGCCTGGGCGACGGCCCCGCCGCGCTTGGCGGAGGAGACCAGGTCGTTGACCCGGCTGGTGACCTCGCCGAGCGAGCCCAGCAGGTCGACCGTGCGGGAGGCGTCGGCCCTGGGGGCGGCCTGGGCCGCCGCCGGGGCGGCGTCACGGTCGGCGGTCGCGAGCGCGACCCCCGCACCGGCGGTCAGCGAGCCGGCGAGGAGGGCACCGGCGAGTACGGCGGCGAGCCGTCGGTTGCGCATGGCAGAGCCTTTCGGAGGAGACGGGTCTTTCCCCTCCACGGATTTCACGCTTCGCCACGCTCCGCAATCGGAGATGTACCGAACGTGTTACCGCACATGTGTGCCCCTGTCCCCGCGTCCCGCCCCCGCGGTCGGCGCCCCGCGTCCCGCCCCGCGCCCCCGTGCCTCACGTCCGCTCAGCCGCCGTCCGCCCGCTGCTCCGCCGCGGCCTCCGCCAGGGCGGGCGACGCCAGCGGACGCAGCCGCCACAGCCGCTGCAGCAGCCCGTACTCGCGCACCGCGAACTCCGCGACCGGCACCGCCCCCCGCTCGGCCCGGCGGCGCAGCAGCGCCAGCGCGGTCGCCAGGGCGACGTACTCGTCCACCGCCCGCGCCCCCGCGGGCCCGTGCAGGGCCCGGGCCCGCCGGCGGGCCCTCCCGCGCAGCCGTACCGTCCCCAGCGCCTCCGGCTCGTCCTCGCCCAGCCAGCCCGCCCGGACGTACGCCGGGAGCTGGAGGCGGGCCGCCCGCAGGCCGGCGCCGCGCGCCCGCACCGCCAGCCCGATCACGCCGCCGAAGACCGGCACCATGAAGACCCCGTAGACCAGCAGGAAGCCGCCGGTGCCGAGCGCCGCGGCCGCGTTCCAGGTGCCGTGCAGCACCGTCGCGGCCAGCCAGCCGCCGGCGGGCGCCGCCGTGCGCAGCAGGCGGCCGCGGGCCAGGGCCGCCGTGGCGAAGCCGATCCCGATCAGGGCGGTGAACAGCGGGTGGGCGAACGGCGAGAGCACGCCGCGCAGGACGAAGGTGCACACCGTCGCGTCGATGCCGTGGCCCGCCGCCCGGTCCTCGGTCCAGGAACGGCCCAGGTAGAGGACGTTCTCGGTGAAGGCGAAGCCGCACGCGGTGACGCCGGCCAGCACGATGCCGCCGGCGACGGAGCCGACGTACCGGCGCCGCAGCAGGAACAGCAGCAGGACCGCGGCGCCCTTGCAGGTCTCCTCCACCAGCGGCGCCGCCACCGCCGAGCCGATCGTCTCGCCCCGCGCGCCCCGGTGGGAGGCGAGCAGGTCGGCGGTCCAGGTGTTGGCGAGGATGGCCACCAGCGTGGCCGCGCACGCGCCCCAGCCGAAGCAGAACACCAGGGCGCGGACGGGGGTCGGCTCCACCCGGTCCAGCCAGGCGAGGGCCCCCAGCACCAGGGGTACCGGCAGCACCGCCAGCCCCAGGCCCACCAGGAGGCCGGGTCGGCCGGTCTGCCGCTCCACCAGCTCCAGGATCGCCACCCCGCACAGGAGCAGGGCCAGCGCCGCCGCCGGCACCGCGAACCGGACCGCGCGGCCGGTCCGCCCCGCCGGGAGCCCGTCCGTGCGGGGGCCGCCGGTGCCGAGGACACGCGTGCGGAAACTGCCCGCGCGGAGGCTGCCCGCGCGGAGCCCGGGTGTGCGGAGGCCGCCCGTACGGGGCCTGCCCGGCGCTCTGCGCGCCGGTCCGTCGGCGGAGCCGGGCGGGTGCCCGGCGGGCGGCCGCGGCCGGACGGGGTCCGGCCGGACGTGTCCCGGGCGGGCCTGCGCGGACTGCCACGGGCGGACCGGCTGCACGCTGCTCATCCCCCTGACCCTAGGCGACTCGGCCCGCGACGGGGAGGGCTTCGGCCACCCACGGTCGCGCCCGGCGCACGCACCGTCGCGGCTCGGATGCGCCGGGTCAGCGCCGGACGGGCGCCGGGCCCACCCGGCGGGGCGGACGGGGCGTCAGCGGCGGCGGAACAGCAGGTCGTGGACCACGTGCCCCTTGCGCAGGCCCTGCCGCTCGAACTTGGTCACCGGCCGCCACGCCGGCCGCGGCGCGTAGCCGGGCACGCTGCCGTCCTCCAGGACCGTCCCGTCGCCCTCCGGGTGGAGGTTCTCCAGCTCCGGCGAGGCCGACAGCACCTCCAGCATCTGCTCGGCGTACGGCTCCCAGTCGGTCGCGCAGTGCACCGTCGCGCCCGGGGCCAGCCGGGACGCGGCAAGGGCCGTGAACTCCGGCTGGATCAGCCGCCGCTTGTGGTGCCTCGCCTTCGGCCAGGGGTCGGGGAAGTACACCCGCAGCCCCGCGAGCGAGGCCGGCGCGAGCATGTCGCGCAGCAGCACCACCGCGTCGCCGGCGGCGAGGCGCACGTTCGCCAGGCCGTCCTCCTCGACGCGGGTGAGCAGGTTGCCGTGGCCGGGGGTGTGGACGTCCACCGCGAGGATGCCGGTCGACGGGTCCGCCGCCGCCATCGCCGCGGTGGTCTCGCCCATGCCGAAGCCGATCTCCAGCACCACCGGCAGCTCCCGGCCGAACAGCTCCGCCAGGTCCAGCGGCGTGCTGTCGATCGGCGTCCCGTACCGCGGCCACAGCCGCTCCAGGGCGGTCTCCTGGGTGGCGCTCATCCGGCCGCGGCGCGGGTGGAACGAGCGGATCCGCCGCTCCCGATGCTGCTCGGGCGTGGCGGTGTGCGGGTAGGGGCGGGATTCGGTGGAGGCGCTCACAGTCCCCCGAGTCTACGGGGGCGTGCGGGTGGCCGGCGGCGGCGTACGGCCCGGTGGGACGCCCCGCCGGTGACGGCGGCGGTGACGAGGCCGCCGTCGGCGACGAGGCCGGTGACGGGACCGGTGCCGCGTCCGGGCCGGTCAGTCCTGCGGCTGCGGGCTCCGCTCCGGTCCGCCCGCCCGCCCGCGCCCCGCCGCTTCACCGGAGGGTGCCGCGCCGGACGGCGCGGCACCCTCTCCGGCGGGCACGGGGAGGCCGACGCGGGTGACCGTCACGCCCACCGAGACCGGCTCCGGCTCCCCGCGGGCGGCCAGCAGGTCCGCGACCGCCGCCAGGACGGCGGCGCGCACGGCGCGCGCCGCGTCCAGGGCCCTCGTCCCGCCGTCCAGGACGCAGCGCACCTCCACCTGCCATCCCGCGCCGCCGCCCTGCCGCTCCGCCCGGACGCCCGCCCCGTCCGGCACCCGTCCGGCGCCGGAGCCGCCCGCACGGCCCGCGGCCTGATCCGCGGCCTGGCCCGTGACCTGGCCCGTGACCTGGGCGGCCACCTCGCCCGCGAACCGGGCCGCGGCCCGGGAGAGCAGGTCGGCGACGCGCGGCTGCAGCCCGGCGACGCCGGGAACGGCCAGCGCGGCCCCGGCGGCGGCCGCCGCGACCTCGGCGTCGGTGACCCGGTTCATCGCTCCTCCTCGTCCGCCGGACCGGCGGCCGGTCCGTCCTCCGCCGGGCGACCCGCCGCGGGACCCCCCGCGTCCTCCGCCGCGCCGTCCGGTGACGGCAGCAGCGCCGACACCTCCAGGTCGACCCCGCCCACGACGAGCCCCAGGGCGCGGTCGGCCGCGTCCCGCACGGCCCGCCGCACCCGGTCCGCCTGCTCGGGGAAGGGCGTGTCCAGCCCGGCGGCCAGGGTCATCGCGACCCGTACGCCGCCGTCCTCCTCGGCCATCAGGCGGCAGCTCGCCGCCCGCACCCCGGGGACGGCGTCGGCCGCGCCCCGCAGCACCTTCGCCGCGGCGGCCTCGGACACCCGCAGCCGTTCCTCCGGCGGACCCAGCGGCAGCAGCCTGCCGAGCCGCACCTCGGCGCGCACCGCCTCCATCACCCGGGCCGTGAAGGCGTCGGTGCCGGCCTCCGGCCGCGCCCCCGGGGTCTGCGCCCGCAGGGACCGCGCGGCCCGGCCCAGCGCCCGCAGCCCGTCCGCGGCCTCCCGGCAGTACGGGCAGTCGGCGGGGTGGCCGTCGGGCGGCCCGCTCCCGGAGTCGACGTCGTCCCAGGCGCCGCCGAGCGAGCGCCCGCAGGGCAGCAGCTCGTCCCCGGGCGGCAGCCCGGTGCCGGGCAGGGACGCGGTGTCCTGCCGCGGACCCGTGTCCTGCCGCACACCGGTCTCCCGCCGCACACCGGTCTCCCGCCGAAGGCCGTCGTGCCGCCGCGGTCCGTCCCCGCCCGGGGTGTCCGGCCGATCGCCTAGCGCCATGGGCTCATCACCTCCGTCAGGGCCCGCCGTGCGCGGAAGAGTCTGCCGCGCACCGCCTGCTCACTGGTATCCGTCACGTGCGCGATCTCCTCGTAGGGGAGGCCGTGCAGCTCCCGCAGCACCCAGCAGGCCCGCTGCTCGGGGCTGAGCCGCTGGAGCGCCTCGGCGAGGGCGGCCATGGCGGCGTCCGCCTCGGCGGTGCGGGCCGGGGCGCCGAGGCCCCCGGACGCCGGGGGCTCGGGCACGTCCTCCAGCCGCACGGCGGGCGGGCGGCTGCGCAGGGCGTTGAGGCAGCGGTTGGTGACGATGCGGTACATCCAGGTGCCGAACGCCGAGTCGTGGCGGAACTCCGGCAGCCGGCGCCACGCGCTGACGAAGGCGTCCTGCACGGCGTCCTCGGCGTCGGGGCGGCTGCCGAGCATGCGGTGGGCGAGGGCCAGCATGGTCCCGCTGTGGCGGCGGACCAGCTCCGCGAAGGCGTCGTCGTCGCCCTCGGCGGCGCGGACGGCCAGCAGCCGGTCGTCCAGCAGGCGCTCGTCCGGCACGGGGACGCGGGCGGCGACGGGGGCAGGGGCTGGGGCTGGGGCAGGGGCGGACCGGGCGGCCGGACCGGCCGTGCCCGGCCCCGGACCGGGCCGCGAGGGACCGGACCGCCCCGGCCCGGCCTGCTCCGTCCCCGGCCCGTCCCCGTGGGGGAGGAGGCCCGGGGCGTCCGCGGCCGGCCCCGCGCGGCCGTCGCCGGGCACGGCGGTCGAGGGACCTTCTCCCATCTGCTCCTCATCTCGTCCGTGGCCCCGGTCCGTCGGGACGGGGCGGGGCGCCGCCGCGGGGGCGGCCGGGCGCCAGGGGCTTCTGTCCGGGAAGGCGCGTCCGAAGCCGCGCCGCACCGCACCGAGTGAGGCACGGGACACCGCCGGGAGGCGGCCGAACCGCCGTCCGCACCGGCCGGACCACCCGGACGGGGCCCGGACCGCCCCGGGCCCGGCGTCCCCGTGCCCGTCCGCCGCACCCGCCCTCCTCCGCCTACTCGGCGCGCCGGGTGCGGTGCCCGGCGACCCGCAGCCGCACGTCCGCCGGCAGCGACGCCCAGCCCGCGGACGTGCGGGCGTCCGCCAGCGGCCCCTCGCACAGCGCCCGCAGGACCGCCGCCGGTTCGCCGTCCGGGGCCAGGGTGAGCGCGATCCGCGCCCGCGGCCGGTCCGGGCGCCCCACCGGGCGCACTCCGGCCCGCCGGACGCCGGGCAGCCCCGCCGCCTGGGCGGCGACCGCGTCGCCGAGCGCCTGGCCGCGCAGCTCGACGCCCTCCGGCGGCCTCGGCCCGCCCAGGACCAGGCGGCCGGCGGTGCGCGGACCCGGCTGGGCCGTCAGCCACCACACGGCGAGCACGACGGCGAGGGCGAGGCCGGCGATGACGGCGGGCCACCACCAGCCCTCGCCGGTGAAGCGGGTGCGCTGGGCCCGGCCGAGCAGCACGTCGTGCGGACCGGGCAGCCGCCCGTCCCCCGTCCCGGGGAGCAGGTCCAGGCCGCCGGCCAGGACCAGCAGCCCGCCGCCGAGCAGGGCCAGGCCGGCCAGCGCCAGCAGGATCCGGTTCACCGCAGCCTGGACCTTCATCGGGTGCCCTCCTCCTCGTGACGTGCGGCCGGTGCCGGTGCCGGTGCCGGTGCGTGCGCCGCCGCAGGCGCGGGTGCGGGTGCGGCGACCGTCCGGTCGGGGGCCCGGCGCACGCGGACCGACAGGCGCGGCGGCCGGGCCAGGGAGAGGCCGCGGCGCTCGGCGCGGAGCGCCGCGGTGACGTCCTCGCGCACCTGCCGCGGGTCGCGGAACCGCACGTCCACCCGGGCCCGGACGCGGCGCCTGCCGACCCGGACCCGCGCTCCCCCCACCCCCGGGACGCGCAGCGCCGCGTCCCGCAGCAGCAGCGCGGCACCCCGGCGCTCCAGGTCGGCGCGGACCCCCTCCGGGGCTCCCGGGACCCGCAGCGGCAGCCTGCCGCGCAGGCCCGGGGTGAGCGCCAGCACCAGCAGCCACAGGCCGAGCAGCGCGGCCGCGGCGGCCCCGGCCAGTACCCGGGCGTCCGACAGGGGCAGGGTGGCGAGCCCGTCCGCCAGCTCCCGGCGCCACGCGCCGCCCGCGGCACCCGTCCGGACCGCCACCACGTCGTACAGCAGCGTCCCGCAGGCGACGGCGCCCGCGGCGGCCACCAGTGCGGCGGGCACGCGGCGGGCCGACCAGGGGCGGCGCGGGCGCGGACCGGCGTCCGGCACGGCCCCGGCGGCCGCGCCGCCGTCGCGGGACGGGCGGGGGCCGCCGGCCCGCGCCGGGTCCTCCGACCCGCCGGGGGCCGCCTGCGGGACCGGGAGGTCCTGCTGCGTCGTCACGTCTTCGCTCCTTCCAGGCTTCGGCGGTTCTCACGGCTCTCGCGGTCCTCACGGCTCGCGCGGCCCGGCCGCTCCCGGGACCCGGCCGCGGCCCGGTGCGCCGGCGGCGGGGCCGCCCCCGCTGAGGTCCTCCGGGCGGGGGCCGGCCCGGCCGGTCCGCCCGGTCCGGCCTGTCCGGCCCGGGCGGCGTCCGCCGTCAGCGGACCCGGCCCGCCGCCGCGCCGCGCGGGACGAGCCGCCGCACGGTGACGGTGACCTCGCCGACCCGGAGCCCGGTCAGGTCCGCGACCCGCCGGGCGACCGCGTCCTGCAGGGCGCGGGCCTCGCCCGCGATGTCCACGGGGTAGGGGAGGTCGACGCCGAGGGCGATCCGGGCCTCCCCGCCGCGCACCGACACCTCCGCCCCCGGCTCGTCCAGGCCGAGCCGGCCCGGGGCCGCGCCCCACCGGTGCGCCAGGGCCTCGTGCGCGGCGCGGCCCGCGACGCGGGCGACCACCCGGTCGGGGAGGACCGTCGCCCCCCGCTCGGCGGGCGGCGGCAGCCCCGCTCCCGCCGCGGCCCCCGCCGTCGTCACCGTGGTCGCCGTCGCCGTCGCCGTCGCCGTCGCCGTCGTCACCGCCGCCGTCACCGCCGGTCCCGCGGTCGCACGAGGTCCCGGAGGTCCCGGACGTCGAGGCCGCCGTCGAGGACGCGCCCCGCGACCAGGCCCACCGCGCCGAGCACGGCCACCAGCAGGAACGCCCAGAAGCCGCCGAACGCCCCCGCGAACCCCAGGGCCATGCCCGCGGCCAGCCCCACCACCGCTCCGCTCATCGCGACGCCCCTCCGCAGGCCCGGGCCGTCACTTCACCCGGCTCTCGGGCTCCGGGAGGTCGTCCTGCTCGTCGGGCAGGTGGACGTCGTCGACGGCGATGTTCACCTCGACGACCTCCAGGCCCGTCATCCGCTCCACGGCGGCGATCACGCTGCTGCGCACGTCCGCGGCGACCTCCGCGATCGGCACGCCGTACTCGACGACGACGTCGATGTCCACGGCCGCCTGGCGCTCGCCGACCTCGACCTTCACGCCCCGTGAGACGTTGGCCCGGCCGCCGGGCACCCGGTCCCGGACGGCGCCGAGGGTCCGCACCATGCCCGCGCCCAGGCTGTGGATGCCGGGGACCTCGCGGGCGGCCATGCCCGCGATCTTCTCCACCACGCTGTCCGCGATGGTGGTCCGGCCGCGCTCCTCCGGGGCGGTCCCGGCGCCGGTACGGCCCGTCAGCACCCGGGCCCGGCCCTCCCCGGCCTCCCCGGTCCTCGCGACGGCGGCGGTGCGGACGGCGGTCGTGGCGGTCGTGTCCGACATGGGTCCTCCTCCTCGCTGCGGGCACCCTGCGGTGTCCGTCGGGGAGTCGGACCCGGCGGCGGGCGGGACCTCACGCGGGCCGGGGTGTGACGTGCGCCACATGGGGCGGCGGGGCGGTCAGCGCTCCGCGTCCAGCGCGGCCAGGGCCCGCCGCGCCACCTCCCGGCCGATCGGCAGCGAGGCCGTCGCCGCCGGAGACGGCGCGTTCAGGACGTGCACCAGGCGGGACGGGCGGCCCGAGGCCGTGTCCGGCTTCGCCTCCGGATCGAAGCCGGCGAAGGCGAAGTCGTCCAGCAGCGTGCCGTCCCGCGCCACCGCCTGCGCCCGCACCCCGGCGGGCGCAGACACCAGGTCCTCCGTCGCGACCTCCGGCAGCAGCCGCCGCACCGCCGCCGTGAACGCCCGCTTCGACAGCGACCGGTGCAGCTCCCCGACCTCGTACCGCCAGTGCCGCCCGACGATCCGCCAGGTGCCCGGGAACGCCGCCGTCGCCGCCACGTCCCGCAGCCGCACCGTCCGCCGGTCGTAGCCCTCCAGGGCCAGCGCGGGCACCGCGTTCGGCCCCACGTGCACGTCGCCGTGGACGCCCCGCGTCAGGTGCACGCCGAGGAACGGGAACGCCGGGTCCGGCACCGGGTACACCAGCCCCCGCACCAGGCCGCGCCGCTCCGGCACCAGCTCGTAGTACTCGCCGCGGAACGGCACGATCCGCACGCCCGGGTCGTCGCCCGCCAGCCGCGCCACCCGGTCGCTGTGCAGCCCGGCGCAGTTGACCAGCACCCCCGCCCGCAGCTCCGCGCGCCGCGTGCCCACCACCACCCCGTCCGGCCGGTGGTCCACCCGCAGCACCTCCTCGGCCGGCCGCAGCCGCGCCCCGGCGGCCTCCGCCAAGGCGCCGAGGCGCCGGGCGACCGCCGGGAAGTCGCAGATCCCGGTGGTGCCCACGTGCAGGCCCGCCACCCCCGCGACGTGGGGCTCGTGCTCCGCTATCCCGGCCCGGTCCAGCTCCCGCACGGGAATGCCGTTCTCGCGTCCGCGCCGCGCCAGGGCGTGCAGCCGCGGCAGCTCCTCCCGGTCCACGGCCACGATCAGCTTCCCCGTCACCTCGTGGGCGATGCCGTGCTCCCGGCAGAACTCCACCATCTCCGCCGCGCCGCCCACCGCGAACCGCGCCTTGAACGACCCCGGGCGGTAGTAGACGCCGCTGTGGATCACCCCGCTGTTGCGGCCCGTCTGGTGCGACGCCAGGAAGTCCTCCTTCTCCAGCACCCCCACCGAGACGCCCGGCCGCTCCCGCACCAGCGCGTACGCCGTCGACAGGCCGACGATCCCGCCGCCCACCACCAGCACGTCGAAGTCGTACCCCACCAGGCGTTCTCCCCGTTCGGCCGCCGAAGTCCCCGCGATCGTGCCACGGGCCGGCAGGCCGGTGAAGGCCGCGCGCCGGCCCGCCCCCCCTGCGCCCCCGGGCGCTAGGCGGACGCCGCCAGGACCAGCTTCGCGCGCTCCTCCAGCTCCCGCACCGCCCGCTCCCCCCGGAACGGCTCCAGCCGCCGCAGCATCTCCAGCACGTACTCCCGCGTCCGCTGCGACGAGATCCGCCCCGCCACGTCCACCGCCCGCGCCCCCGCGGCCACCGCCGCGTCCAGCTCGCCGGCCTGCACCTCCGCCATCGCCGACACCACCAGCCGCAGCCCGTGCGACCGCACGAACCCCTCCGTCGGACGCGCCAGCGCCTCCCGCGTGAACTGCCGCACCTTCGCCGGGACCCCCAGGTCGCGGAAGCACTCCGCCGCGTCCGCCGCCAGTCGGTCGTACGAGTAGAAGTCGATCCACGCCGGGTCCGCGTCGCCCGCGCGGGAGCGCTCCAGCCAGGACTCCGCCGCCGACAGCGCCGCCGAGCACGCCCCCGCGCTCCCCGCCCGGGCGTGCGCCCGCGCCTCCACCAGGTGGAAGAAGCTCATCGTCCGGGCCGTCGCCAGCCCCCGGTTGCGCTCCAGCGCGGCCTGCGCCAGGTCCACGCCCTCGTCCGCGAACCCCCGGTACGTCGCCTGCAGGCTCATCGACGCCAGCACGTACCCGCCCAGCGGCACATCGGCCGCCGCCCGGGCCAGGCGCAGCGCCTGGATGTAGTACCGCTGCGCCGCCTCGTGCTGGCCCGTGTCGAACGCCATCCAGCCCGCCAGCCGGGTCAGCTCCGCCGTCGCCCCGAACAGCGCCCGGCCCACGTCGTCGCTGTACGACGCCAGCAGCAGCGGCGCCGCCTCCATCCGCAGGCAGCCCGGCACCATCGACGAGCGCCAGTCGCCGCCGCCGTACTTGGAGTCCCAGCGGCGCGCCTCCTGCGCCGCCTCCCGCAGCTTCGCCGCGTCCGCGTGGCCCACCCGGTACGACGACAGCTCCGCCGGCGACGCCGTGTCCGGCAGCAGGACCCCGCCGTGGCCGGGGACCGCCGACGGCTCCTCCCGCGCCACCGAGCCGTCGGCGGGCGTGATCAGCCACCGCGACACCGGCATCGCGTACGCGGTCACCGAGAACGTCCCCGCGAGGCTGTCGCTCCAGCGGCTTCCGCCCGGCGCCCGCCGGTTCTCCAGGTCCACCCTCCACAGGTCGGTGGCGGTCCGCACCGCCTCCGGCACCTCCCGCGGGAAGGCCAGGCCCACCTCCGGCGCCGGATCGGTGTCGCCCAGCCCGATCTCCTCCAGCGGCACCGGGCGGCCCAGCTTGCCGCCGATGGCGCTCGCGATCAGGTGCGGCACCGGGCCCTGCGGCACCATGCCCTTGGTGACCCACCGGGCCACCGACGTCTTGTCGTAGCGCAGCGTCAGGCCGCGCTGCGCGCCCAGGTCGTTGACGCGCCGCGCCAGCCCGGCGTTGCTGATCCCGGCCAGGGACAGCAGTGAACCCAGCTTCTCGTTCGGCCCCCGCGGGCTGCTGGTCGTCAACCCTGCCACCCCCTCGGCGCTGGCGTTCCGACAGCCTTGGCACACCCAGAGTAGTTCGGTGCATCCCGACGGTTAAGAGGCGGTGTTCCGGATGGCGAGATTGCGCGCTTTTCCGGCCGCTTGCCGGTTGTGCGGGCGTGCGCCCGCCCGTGGTTGCCGACCGTTTCCGATCGCCTCGCCGTTCGCGGGCCGTTCCGCGGCGGCCGGGCGGGGTCCGGCAGTCGCGGAACGGCCCGGTGGTGCCGACGGTGCGGCGGGTGCGGCGGTGCGTCTGCGTGCTCCGGTGCCGTGCAGGCGTGCGCCCGCCCGTGCGACCTGTGCGGGCCGGTGGGGCGGCGCTTCCCTGGACGGTGTGGGTCGGCCCGCCGTCCGAGGACCCGGTGGGCCGGGGGACGCCGCCGCCTCATTCCCCGCGGGCGGCGGACCGGCTCGGGGGGGCGTGCGGACGCCCTCCCGGGCTGTGCTTTTCCGGGCCGTCCCCCCGCGAGCGGCCGGTCCGGGCCGGGGAGGGGGAGGCCCGGGCCGGTTCCGCGAAGACCATCGCGCCCGTTCTGTGACGGAACGTCACCGTATGCGGAGCGCACGTCCTCACATCACCCGTGCCGACACCGCAGAACTCCGCGGGGACTGGTGGCACGATTGTGCCCGACGGGGAACCCGGGTCCCGTGGAGGCGCGATGCGGTGGTTGGCGGGCTGGAGCGGTGGTGCGCCCGGGGCCGGGGCGCCGTCCCGCGAGCCCGGGGCCGACCCCCTCCGCACGGTGCGCCCCATCGCCGCCCGCCTGCTCTGGCCCGGGCCCGACCCGCTGTGGGCGGTCGGGGACTGGCGCCCGGACGAGGTGCGGCTGGTCACCCTGCGGCCCGGCGCGGCCGCCGAGTCCGCCACCGGATTCCCCGCGATCCCCCAGGACCCCGACGCCGCCTCCCCGGACCCCGCACCGCACCCGCAGGTGCCCCGGTCGCGCCGGACCGCCCCCACCGCCCGGCTGGCGGTCGTCGGCCGGTGCGGCGCCACCGACGCCGAGCTCCGCTCCGGGCTCGCCGCCGCCCGCGGCGGCGCCCTGCGCCACCTGACGGCCTGGCCCGGCAGCTACACCGCCGTCCTGCAGCTCGGCACCCGGACCGTCCTGCTCACCGACCTCGCCGGGGTCCTGCCCGTCTTCCACACGCCGTGGTGCGGCGGCACCGCCTACGCGACCGCCGCCCTGCCGCTCGCCGACCTGGTCGGCGCCGGTGTGGACGCCGCCCACCTCGCCGCCCGGCTGGCCTGCCCCGAGGCGCCCGAGGCCGTCGGCACCACCACCCCCTACCTGGGCGTCCACCGGGTGCCGCCCGGCCACTCGCTCTCCGTCCGGTCGGGCCGCGCCCAGACCGCCCCGTACGAGGAGGCCGCCCCGACCGCGGGCGGACCGGTCCGGCTCGCCGAGGCGCCCGCGGTCCGCGAGCTCACCCGCTCGCTCCTGGAGGCCGTCCGCTGCCGGATCCGCACGCAGCCCCCGCCGCCGGGCGGCGCCCCGGGGCGGGCCCGGATCGGCGCGGACCTCTCCGGCGGCACCGCCTCCACCACCCTGGCCCTGCTCGCCGCCGCCACGCCGGCGGCCCGGCCGGCCGCGCCGGCCCCCGGGGGCGGCGGGTCCCCGGCGGACGACGGGCCCCGCAGCGGAGCGGTCCGGGGGTCGTGGGCCCGCCCGCGGACCGCCCCGGACGGCGCCCCGGCCCCGGACGCCTCCTCCGTCCCCCTGACCGCCGTCACCTTCGCGGAACCCCCCGCTCAGCCCCCCGCCGGCGCGCCGGACGCCCCCGGGCCCGCGCCCGCCCCGGCCCTGGACCGCGCCCGCAGCCTCGCCGGTGCGGTGCCGTGCCTGCACCACACCGTCGTCCCCGCCGGCGCCGACGCCCTGCCCTACGCCGACCTCGCCGGCGACCCGCTCGCCGGTCCCCTCACCGACGAGCCGGGCCCCGCCCTGGTCGACGTCGCCGCGCTGCGCGCCCGGCTCGCCGCCGGCGGCGCCGACCACCTCACCGGCTACGGCGCCCGGCAGGCCCTGGACGGCCACCCCGCCCGCCTCGCCGACCTGGTGCGCGACCGCCGCCGCCGCGACCTGGTCCGGCCGGTCGCCGCCCTCGCCCGGGCCGACAGCGCCGCCGAGGGCCCCCTCGCCGGCGCGCTCGGCACCCCCGTCTCCGTCCTCCGCGCCGCCCGCCGCCTCGCCCGGGCCCCGTACGCGGAGGCGCTGGAGGACGCCGCGGTCCTCCTCCTCTCCCGCCACGGACCCGCCGCCGCCACCAGCCCCGGCAGCGCCTCCGCGGCCGCCCTGACCTGGTGCGCCCCCGGTCCCGCCGCCCGCTGGCTCTCCGACTCCGTGCTCTCCGGCGTCGCGGTGCGCCTGCGGCTCGCCGCGCGCCGCCCCGCCCCGTCCGAGCGGCCCGGCGAACGCCGGGCCCGACTCGCCCTGCACCGCCACGCCGCCGCGTACCGCGTCCTCGCCCAGGCCGCCGAGCAGTACGGCCAGCGCCTGCACGCGCCGTTCCTCGACAACCAGGTGGTCCGGGCCTGCCGGCTGGTCCCGGACGGCCTGCGGGTGCAGCCCGGCGCCCGCCACACCCTGCTGCGCGCCGTGCTCGCGGGTGCGGGCGTCGCCGGACTGCCCGCCGACTGGGGCGCGGGGCCGCGCCCCGACCGGGCCTCGGCCGCCCGGTCCGGTCTCCGGCACGCCGCGGACGGGCTGGAGGAGCTCTTCCGCGCCCCCCTCCTGGCGGAACTCGGCCTGATCGACCTGCCCGCCGTCCAGCGGGCCGTCGCCCGCGCCGCCGACGGTGCCGCCGCCGTCCCGCTCGACGGCCTGGCCGAGCTGGTGGCCACCGAGCTCTGGCTGCGGCGGTACACCGCCCGCCGCAACGGCTCCTGCTGGACCGGCATGCCCGTCGCGGAGCGCCGGGCCCTCGCCGCCCACCCGGGCTGACCCGGTCCCGGCCGCCCCGCCCTGCCCGGCCGCCCCGCCCGGCCGCCCCGCCCTGCCCCGCGCTGCCCAGCCGGGCCCCGGCCGCCGCGGCGCGGCCGGGCCGTCCGCCTGGACCGTCCTCCCCGGCCGCCCCCTCCGGCCGTCCGCCGGAGTTGCCTGGCCGGGTCCGCACGGCCGGGGTTACATGGGAGGCGGCGGTTCCGACCACCCCCGCGAGGGGCCGCCGCCCCCGGGAAGAGCCGCCGAGGGCCCCGCTCCCGCGAAGGACCGCCATGCCCGCCCCCCACGAACCGGCCCGCCTGCCGCCCCATGCGGACGCCGCCGACCTGCCCGTCTCCGAGATCCCGCCCGGCCCGCCCCTCGCCCCCGGCGTCCTGGCCGCGGTCGACTGCTCCAACGGCTCCCTGTGGGCCCTGGACCGGGCGATGACGGAGGCCGAGCTGCTCGGCCTGCCCCTGTACGTCCTCTCGGTGGTCGACCCCTCCCCCGGCGGCTACACCCTGGGCATGGCCGAGATCGTCCGTGACGGCGTGGCCCGGCTCCTGCACTCCGCGCGGGACGGCCTGCGGCGCAGCGTCCTCGCCGTCCAGGACGCCCGCCCCCGCCCCTTCGCCGGGCGCGTCTCCCTGCACGTCGTCCCGGGCGACGCCATCGCCACCGTGCTCGACTGCAGCGCCCGCCACCACACCCTGGTCGTGGGCGCCCGGGGCAACGGGGGCTTCGCCCGGCTGCTGCTCGGCTCGGTCAGCACGGCCGCCGTCCACCACGCGGCCTGCCCGGTCCTCGTCGTCCCCGCCCCGGCCGCCGGGTCCGCACCGGCCGCCCGACCGGCCAACTCCGCCGTCGAGGGACGAGTTTGATCTCCCGCCGGAATCCGGTAGAGTTCCACACGTCGCCAGGAGAAAGGTTCCTCCGGGTGAACGCGCGGATGTAGCTCAGTTGGTAGAGCGAAACCCCTCCAGGGTTTAGGTCGTAGGTTCGAGCCCTGCCGTCCGCTCCGCACAGAGGAGGGCCCCGGCGCCGGAAGGCGCCGGGGCCCTCGTCGTTCCCCCCGTCACGGCCCGCCCCCGGGAATTCCGCAGGCCCCTCCGGACGTTCACCCCGCCCGTACGAGGACGCAACCCGAGGACGGAACACCCCATGAAGGTCGAGATCTACTCCGACATCGCCTGCCCCTGGTGCTACGTCGGCAAGCGGCGCTTCGAGCGCGCCCTCGCCGCCTACCCGGGCGCCGACAGCGTCGAGGTGGTCTACCGGCCGTACCAGCTCGCCCCCGACGCGCCCACCGAGGCCGAGCCCCTGGAGCCCGTGCTGCGCCGCAAGTTCGGCGACCGGATCACGGAGATGAACGCCCGCCTCGCCGAGGTCGGGCGCCAGGAGGGCATCGCCTTCGACTTCGCGTCCGCCCAGTCCGTCAACACCCTCCTCGGACACCGCCTGCTCCACCTCGCCGAGACCGAGTACGGCGCCGCCGTGCAGGCCCGCCTCAAGAACGCCCTGCTCCACGACTACTTCGTCGACGGCGGCAACGTCGGCGACCGCGACCGGCTCACCCGGCTCGCCGCCGCGGCCGGCATGGACGAGGAGCGCGTCGCCGCCTACCTCGCCTCCGACGAGGGCGCCGCCGAGGTGCGGGAGCAGATCGCCGAGGCGCAGCTGATGGGCGTCACCGCCGTCCCCACCTTCGTCTTCGAGGGCCGCTGGGCCGTCCAGGGGGCCCAGGAGGCCTCCACCTTCCTCCAGGTCCTGGAGCAGGTCGCGGCGCAGACCGCCGCCCCCGGCGGAGCGGCGGAGGGCGCGGGGGACGACGCCTGCGCCGACGGGTCCTGCACCGTCTGACCCGCCCGGCCCTGGGCCTCCGCCCGCCCGTCCGGCCCGGACCGGCCTCCGACGGGGCCGGGCCGGACGCGCGGCCCCGCGCGGCTCAGCCCCTGCAGCCGAGCCGCGCGTCCGCCCAGTCCGCCACGTCCAGCAGGCTCCACCCGTCCCCGGCCGGCTCCACCACCAGCCGCACCGACCGCTGTCCCGCCAGCGGCACGTGCACCCCCACGGCGCCGCCCCCGGCCACGGGGGACGAGCGCCACAGCGTCCGGCCGTCGCCGCCCACCACGGAGAAGACCACCCGTCCGAGCCCCTGCGCCATGTCGTCGATCCCTGCCCGGGCGTCGAACGTCGCGCAGCGGCGGCCGAGGTCGACCGACACCTCCGACGGCGCCCCCACGGTGACCCCGTGCCAGGAGCGGACGCCGCCGGTGCCGAGCCCGTGGCGGTTCCAGGACCAGCCCGTCCCCTGACCGTGCACGCCCTGCGGCCGCGGCGGCCCCACGACCGCGAAGGGCAGCTCGTCCAGCCAGTGGCGGTCCACCGCGGGCGGCGCCTGCAGGGGCGGCGGCGCAGGGGCGGGCCGGGGAGCGGGCGGCAGGGGCGTCCTCGGCCGGGCCGGGGGCGGCGGCGCGGCCGTCGGCCGCCGTACCGGCCGGAGCACGGGGTGCCGGTCCGGGGCCGGTGCGGCGCGCGGCGGCACGGGGGCCGGCACGGGCCTGGGCCCCGGCACCGGCGTGTCGCCGGTCCGGTGCGGCGCGGGGGTCCGCGGCGGGGGCGTCCCCCGACCGGGCGGGACCGACGGCGGCACCACCTGCGACGGCGCGGCGGGCGGCACCGCCCGCGCGGGGGGCCGGGCCGTGCCGCCCGAGAGCGCGTAGGCCAGGACCACCCCGGCCACGGCGGCGGCCGCGGCCGCGCCGACGGCCGCCTTGGCGGCGGCGCCCATCCCCTCGGCGGCCGTGCTCCCGGCGCCGCCGCCGGCCGTGCCGGCGCCGCCCGCGGCCGTGCCCGCCGCCGCACCGCCGGAAGCCGCCCCCGTCGCGACGGCGGCCGCGGTGAAGTACCCGGCACCGACCCAGACGAGCACCCCGCCCGGGAGGACGGCCCGCAGGCCCGCGTTCAGGTCCAGCAGCTCCAGGTAGGCGGCCGAGCAGCGGTCGCACCCCGCGAGGTGCGCCTCCGTCTCCGCGGAGGCGCGCTTGCGCAGCGCGCCCCGGGCGTGCGCGCCCAGGCGCTCGGCGTGCCGGCGGCAGGCGTCGTCCTGCACCGCCGAGACGTGCGCCTGCAGGAACGCCGCCGCCAGCCGGTCCCGCGCCCGGTGCGCCTGCACGGCGGTGGCGTTCGCGGTCTTGCCGAGGAGCACGGCGACCTGGCGCGGGGGTTCCCGTTCGACCTCGGTGTGCCAGAGCACCACCCGGTCCTCCTCCGGGAGGGCGGTGAACGCCCGGACCACCATCCGCCGGTCCGCGCGGGCCAGCGCCCATGCGTCCGCACCGGGGTCCGCGCCGTCCGGCCGGCCCTGCGCCGCGGAGGAGTCCGCGAGGGCGGCGAAGTCCGCCACCAGGTGCTCCCGGCGCTCGCCGCGGCTCCAGGCGGCGGCGACGTTGCGCACCGCCGTCAGCAGGTAGGCGCGTACGGCGAGGTCCGGCCCGCGCCCCGCCCGCAGGGCCTGGAGCGTGCGGGCGAACACCTCGCCCGCCAGGTCCTCGGCCGTGAAGCTGTCGCGGCAGCAGGTGCGGGCGTACCGGCGCACGGCGTCCGCATGGCGCCGGTACAGCTCCTCGTACGCCCCGTCGTCGCCCCCGCGCACCCGCGCCGCCAGCTCGGCGTCGGACGGCGGCAGGTCCCCGTCCACCGGGTCGGCGGGCGCCGGGACCGCGGGCACGCGCCCGGGGGCCCCGCCGGCCGGCGCGGCCGCGGCCGGGGTCACCCCGCCGAACCCGGCGGGCGCCTGCCCCGGCACGCGCGGCGTTCCGGCGGCACCCGGCCCGGTCAGCGCCTCCTCGTCCGGCGGCCGGCCCTGGACCGGCACGTGGCCGCCGGGCGGCGGCTCCTGCGGGCCGTCCGGCCCGCCTCCGTGCGGCGGTCCGGAACCGTCGCCGCCGCGGCCGGGGCCGTCACGGCCCTCAGCGCCCACCGTCGCCGCCGTACCGCACGTCCGCCCGGTCGGGCGCGGCCGCCGGGCGGCCGGCCGACGCTCCCGCAGGGCTCTGGCCTCCGATCACCGGCACAGAATGGCACAGCGGCATGTGCCGGACCCCCGGTCGGCGGAACAACCCACCCATCAGGGGAGGGTGCGCACCGGCGCCGTCCGCCGGTGTCACCCATTCGGCGGTTTCCGGCACCGGTCCGGGCCCTCCGCCGGGCCCTCCGCCGGGCTGCGCCACGGGTCCTCCCGCACCCTTCGGTGCTGTCGGCGGCCCTCGGCCCAGGGACCGCGGCCCGCAGCTCACAGCCCAGGGGCCGGGGACCGGGGACCGGTGTCCGCACGCCGGCCTGACGGGCTGTCTGGCCGGGTGCCGTCGGCCCGGGGGACGCCGTCCCGACGGCCCCCGGGCCGCGCCCCGTCAGGCCGTCCGCAGGCCGTGGAGCAGGATGCGCAGCAGCCGCTCGGAGGGCGCGCCGCCCGGACCGGCCGCACCCGCGGGGGCCGCCGGATACGACGGCACCGCCGCCGTCAGCACCAGCACCACGTCGGCCACGGTCACCCCCGCGCGCAGCACGCCCGCCGCGTCGGCGCGTCCCACCAGCGCGTCGAGCAGGTCGAGCAGCACCACCGGGTCCGTGTCCGGACCGCTCCAGGCCCCCGCGTCGTCCCCGCCCGCGCCGTCCGCCGCCGCGGTCCCCGGTGCGACGACGCCCTGCCCGGAGGCCCCGCCCGCGCCCGCCGCGGGGCCCGCCGGCTCCGCACCCCCGGCATGCGTTCCCCCGCCCTCCGCGGTCCCTGCGCCCTCCCCGCGTGCCATCCGCTCCGCCTGCCGGAAGGCCTCCGGCGGGAGCAGCCGCCCGGCGCCGGTCGCCACCGCCCGGGACAGGTAGCCCGCCAGCGCCTCCCACGGGTCGGAGCCGCCGTGCAGCGCCTCCCTGGCCCGGGCCGTGAGCCAGGCGACCTCCTCCGCGGCGATCCGCCGGACCAGCGCGTCCTTGCTGGGGAACCGCCGGTACACCGTGCCGACGCCCACCCCGGCCCGCCGCGCCACCTCCTCCATCGGCGCGCCGTAGCCCAGCTCCCCGAAGACCTCCCGGGCCGCCCGCAGCACGCTCTCCAGGTTGCGCCGCGCGTCCACCCGCAGCCTGCCGCCCGCCCGCGCGAACCCGGCCGGCCGCACGTCCGGAACCGTGCCCGGCCCCGGGCCGGGGGCCACCGCCGCCCGGCCGTACCGCCCGCCGGACACCCACTGCCCCGGCGCCGCCGCGGACCCGCCCTGCTCCGCCAAGCCCTGCCGCGCCGCGCCCGCTTCGGGCACGGCGTGCTCCGCCCCGCCCCGGCCGGCCGGGCGCGGCGGCAGGCCGCCGGCCTCCGGCCCGCGCATCCGCGGCACCTCCGCCGTGCCCACCGCCGCGGACAGGCGCGCCCGCGCCCGCTCCTGCTGATCCATAGCCCAGTCCTCCCCCCGTGGGCACCGCTCCCGCAGGCGCCCACCATGCCCCCGCGCCCCCCGGCGCTCCGGGCCTCACGTCGCCGGCTCGCTCGGCGTCCTCCCCGCCGACCCGTCCGGCCGCGGTACCGGGCCGTGCAGGCCCCTGGAAACAGCACCCCTCCGGGACCCGGTCACCGCGCCTGTACGCAGCGCGACCGCCTGTGCCGACGACGAGCCCGGGACGCCGGTCCGCTGGTCCCCCGACCATAGTTGATGGGGGTTCAGCTCCGACAGGGGCGACGGCGCGGATTCGGCCGCCCCGGCCCCGCGGCCGCACCCCCGCCCGCCGGACCGGCGCGGACGCCCTCGCGGCGCCGGTGCCGTCCGGCCGCACCGCCGTCCCCGCCCGCTCCCCGCCGGCTCCCGTGCGCCCCGTCGGCAACTTCGGCCCCGCCGATCCCGTGCGCACTGTGGACAAGAGGGCCCCCGACAGGGCGTCATGGACACGTGAACCAGGTCACACCACCGCAGGGATCCGCCGACCGCCGGCCGGGAGGCCGCCCGCCCGCCCGCGTCCTCGTCGTCGGCGGCGGCCACGTCGGCATGTACGCCGCGCTCCGCATGAGGCGCAGGCTGCGCCGCGACGAGGCCGAGATCACGGTCGTCGAGCCCCAGCCGTACATGACCTACCAGCCCTTCCTCGCCGAGGCCGCCTCCGGCGCGATCGACCCCCGCCACGTGGTCGTCCCCCTCCGCCGGGCGCTGCGCGGCTGCACCGTCGTCACCGGCGAGGTCACCGGACTGGACCACGCGGCCCGCCTCGCCCGCGCGGCCACCCCCGCCACCCGCTCCACCGGCGCGCCCGACCTGGAGATCCCCTACGACCTGCTGGTGCTCGCCCCCGGCGCCGTCTCCCGCACCCTCCCCGTCCCAGGCCTCGCCGAGCACGGCATCGGCTTCACGACCGTCGGCGAGGCCGTCGGGCTGCGCAACCACGTCCTGGAGCAGCTGGACATCGCCTCCTCCACCCGCGACCCCGCGATCCGGGAGGCCGCCCTCACCTTCGTCTTCGTCGGCGGCGGCTACGCGGGCGTCGAGGCCCTCGCCGAACTGGAGGACATGGCCCGGCACGCCACCCGCTACTACCACAACCTCACCCCCGACGACCTGCGGTGGGTCCTCGTCGAGTCGGCCGACCGCATCCTCCCCGAGGTCGACCCCGCGCTCGGCCGGTACACCCTCTCCGAGCTGCGCGGCCGCAACGTCGAGGTGCGCCTCTCCACGCGCCTGGAGTCCTTCGCCGACCGCGTCGTCGTCCTGTCCGACGGCAGCCGGTTCGCCGCCCGCACCCTGGTGTGGACCGCCGGCGTCCGCCCGGCCCCCGTCCTGGCCGGCACCGGCCTGCCCCGCGACGCGCGCGGCCGGGTCCGCTGCGACGCGTCCCTCCGGATCGCCGGCACCGGCGGCGCCTGGGCGGCCGGCGACTGCGCCGCCGTGCCCGACCTGACCCGGCCCGGCGAGACCTGCGCCCCGAACGCGCAGCACGCCGTCCGCCAGGCCAGGACCCTCGGCGACAACGTCGTCGCCCACCTGCGCGGCGAGCCGCAGGCCGAGTACCGCCACGCCCACACCGGCGCAGCCGCCTCGCTCGGACTCCACAAGGGGGTCGCGCAGGTCCTCGGACGCCGCGTCACCGGCCGCCCCGCCTGGCTGCTGCACCGCGCCTACCACCTCGGCCGGATGCCCACCCTCGACCGCAAGGCCCGCGTCCTCGCCGACTGGCTGCTGGCGGGCCTGTCGGGGCGCGAGGTCGTCTCCCTCGGCTCGCTGGAGCACCCGCGCGCCGAGTTCGAGGCCGCCATGGGGCGCGCGCCCGCCGCGCCCCCGCGACACTCCGGACCGCCGGAGCCTCCCGAACCGCTGGCCCGGCCGGGCGGCTGACCCTCCGGGGGCTGGCAGGGCGCGCCCCCGTCGAGGATCATGCAGGGCAGCGTGCCCCGGGCGCGGCCGGACCCGGCACCGCCGACCGTCCGCATCGGTCACACTGGACCACGACCCCGCGTACCAGGACGCACGCGGGGAGTGACGAGGCACGAGGAACGCGAGGAAGCAGCGGCGACTTGGATCTCATGCGCTGGAGCGCCCGGCTCCCCGGAGCACAGCGGCGTACCGCCCCGCAGCAGGCGGGCGAGCGGTCGCCCGGCCCCGCCGACGCCTCCCGCGCGGCCGCGGTCCCGTCGGCCCGCCCCGGACCGCGGACGGACGCCCCCGCCGGGCACGCCCCCGGCGACGGCACTCTCCGGGACGACACGCCCGTCCCCGACCACCCCGGGCCCCCCGGCCGGCCCGAGCCGTCCGTCCACGACGTGCTGGCCCACATCCCGGCCCTCGTCGCCGTTACCTACGGGCCCCAGCACCACGTCGGCCACGTCAACCACGCCTACACGGAGGTCTTCGGGCACCGCCCCTCCGGCGCGCCCGCCGTCGAGGCCATGCCCGAGCTGACCGAACTCGGCCTCCTGCCGCTCATGGACCAGGTCCTGCGCAGCCGCCGCCCGCGCACCGTCAAGGCGCGCCGCGTCGTCCTGCCCACCGCACCGGACCGCCACCGCTACTACAGCTTCGTCTGCGCGCCCGTCCGCGCCGGCGAACCGCTCGGCGCCCAGCTCTCCGCCCTCGCGACCGGGGCGGCCGGCGCCCCGGGCACCCCCGGCGGGCCCGCGGCCCCCGGCGGGCGGGGGGGATCCGGTCCGCAGGACGCCCGACACGGCCACGGCGCCCTCGGCCTGCTCACCGCCCGCCGCCGCGCCGGCACCGCCGCCGCATCCGACGACGGCGACGTCGCCGGCGTCCTCATCTTCGGCGCCGAGGTCACCGACCAGATGCAGGTCGCCGAACGCCTCCGGGAGAGCGAACGGCGCCACCGCGAGGCGGCGGTCACCCTCCAGCGCAGCCTCCTCCCGCAGAAGCTGGAGCAGCCCGACGACCTCCGCGTCGCCGCCACCTACCAGCCCGGCGGGGCCGACGCCGCCGTCGGCGGCGACTGGTACGACGTGATCACCCTCGGCGGCGGCCGCACCGCTTTGGTCATCGGCGACGTCATGGGCCGCGGCATGCGCGCCGCCGCCGTCATGGGGCAGCTCCGCACCGCCGTCCGCGCCTACGCCCGGCTCGACCTGCCGCCCCACGAGGTCCTGCAGCTCCTCGACGGCCTGGCCATGGAGATCGACGCCACCCAGATCGCGACCTGCCTCTACGCGGTCTTCGACCCCGACGACAACCGCATCACCTACTCCTCGGCCGGCCACCTCCCGCTGATGATCCGGGAGCCGGACGGCACCGTCACCCGGGCCGACGACCAGTGCGGTCCGCCCCTCGGCACCGGCGGCTGGCTCCACACCTCCGGCTCGGTCCCGTTCAGCCCCGGGGCCACCGGCGTCCTCTACACCGACGGCCTGGTCGAACGCCGCGGCGAGGACATCGACGTCGGCCTGGACATGCTCGACCGCACCCTCGCCGGCCCCGCCGGGCCCGCCGGTCCGCCGGACGTCCTCTGCTCCAGGCTGCTGCGGGCCATGGGCGTCACCCCCGAGCACGACGACGACGTCGCCGTCCTCGCCTTCCAGCTGCCGCAGCGGGACGAGCAGAGCGCCGACCTCTTCCGGGCCGCCTCCCTCGACCTCATCGGAACGCCCCAGACCGCGGCCCGCGCCCGCGCCTTCACCACCGGGGTGCTCTCCAGCTGGCGGCTGGGCGACGAACTGCGCGACCTGGGCGTCCTGGCCGTCAGCGAGCTCGTCTCCAACTCCCTCACCCACGGCGCACCGCCGATGCGGCTCCGGATCCGCCGCACCGACCGCCGGCTGATCGTCGAGGTCACCGACGCGGACGACCACCTGCCGCGCCGCCGCCGTGCGGCCTCCGGGGACGAGTCCGGCCGAGGTGTCGCCATCGTCGCCACCATCGCCTCCAGCTGGGGGACCCGCCGTACGCCGGACGGGGGTAAAGCGGTGTGGTGCGAGTTTCTGCTGCCGACGAACCGTGCACTCTGAGAAGGCATCAGGACCTCGCTGACGCGGTGTCGGGCCTCGACTTGACACCGCAGGGCGAAGTGCCTAGCGTACGTCGGGCTGCCTGACAGGGGGCACCGGACGCGCGCTCTGCGCGGACGGTCCCGGGGCAGCCACTCCCCAACCATTCGGGCCCACGGCCTGCGGCGGCACGTCATGTCCTCCGCTGTCCGCCGTGGATTCGGCTCGTGCGGAAAAGGGAAATGCGGCGGGTTTGGACCTCCGGTCCGGATTCGCTAGAGTCTCACCTCGCCGACGGGGCCCGAAAAGGCCAGGTCGGCAGGCTTTCCGGAGTCGGAGGGCGCGGAACGGCGAGGCAGGGATCTGCTAGAGTCGGAAAGCGCCGGAAGGCGAAGGAAAGAACGCAGGAACCCC
>NZ_JAJLRA010000003.1 GCF_020991365.1 Streptacidiphilus sp. ASG 303 | reverse complement strand
CTTGCGCCGCGTAGGCAATGCCAGCAACCGCCGGAAGGACTCCGAGGCTGCTGTTCCCCAGACGGTTAAGGGGCGACGGTGATAGCTCCATGACGTTCCTCGAGTGATCGCGCTCTACCAGCGCAGCCTATAGTCGACGGTCCGAGCAACGTCATGCGCACCAGTTTGGGAGACGGCGTATGCGGGTCGCGGTTGACCTGGCGACTCTCTGACCTGGGCCGAAGCGCGGTCGGCGCCGCTGTTCCCCGTGAGTACCCGCCACGTCCCGCCGGAACGGGCACGCAACGGGCACGAGGCCTCTTCGTCCCGAAGCAACTTGGATGGGCGCTCCACCCTGGGCTTGCATCTCTCTTGCCCGCGGCGACAGCCCGTGCTCGTCCGCCCTTGTGTGTCAGCGTTGTCACGCGGCTAGACACTCACCACGCCGCTTTCCTTGGCTCGGTCGCTGTGCCAGAGATCTGGCGCGCCATCTCCTCTTGGTTCCCCTCGAACGGCCCGTAGGCGGCCCCGCCTTAGGTAGCACTCAATGCTGCGCTTAACCTGATCGACGTGCCATCTTCCTCAAGCATGCAGATCGAGGCTTAAACTATGCGAACATCCCTTATGGCAGTTGCTCTGGTATGCACAGCAGTCATCCCGGCCGCTGGATGTCAAACCGCGCCGACAGTCGGAAATTCCATGCACTCGCAGGCCTCGGCCAAACCGACTGCATCGCCTAGCGTTGATCTCGCAAAGGCGGAACGAGACAAGCGTTACCGAGCGGCATCAGTCGATATGGCGGCAGCACTGGACGCCGCCCGAGTGTCAAAAAGGTTTCGCTTCACTGAAGATGTAAAGGGCACGATCGACCTGGTCACTCATTGCGGGATTCGGCAAGGCGCATTCCTCGACCCGAAGGAAACTGGACGCGTCATGAGAGAGATGAGCAACCAACTGAAGCAGAATTCCTGGCGCGATGCCGAGAATAGCACTAGCGAGTACGTGCACTTGATTCGTGACGATTGGAGCATCTTCGTTTCCGCTAATGGGCCGGTCCCAGGAATGAAAATTCCCGAACTTCCCAAGGAGGTAGACATTGTCGAATTTAGCGCACAAAGCGACGGCCACGACTGCATGGCCGAATGGCGGTAAATGCGCGGCGGGGCGACGTGCGCCCGACCAGTGGAATGGCTTTGGGCGGCGTCCTGTCCGGTCTGGGGTCGGGCACGGCCAGGGGGTCGTGCGCTGATCGCGAATCGGGCTGGCTCCTGCCTGCCCGCCTCTAGCCCGATCGGTTCCCTGGTCCTGCTCGATGTCGGGCCCCGGTCCGGAGAGGTGCGTAAAGCCGTAGAACCGGCCGCCCCAGCCACGGCCGGCCGATCCCTCACCCTCCCGCCTGCGGCGCGGAGCGGGCCGCCGCCGAAGCAAGGCGAAGACAGGAGCGACCGCGGCCGGGTACCTGGTCATCTGGTGCGGATCTGATGCGCGACGCCTGAAAAGGTCTGGACAGCAGAAAGGCCCGGGCTGGGGATTCATTCCCTGGCCTGGGCCTTTTCCTGTGGAGCGGGTGACGAGAATCGAACTCGCGCTTTGAGCTTGGGAATCACCGGCCGGATCCGCGCTACCGAGCCGCTGAACAGGGCAGACCGCCTGCACAGCCTCTGCCGCGTCGTGTGGATCACCCTGCTGTTGACCGTAGGTGACCGCTCGTTCTGGCACGGATCTGGCACGGTTCCAGTCAGACGGGCCGTGCAAGGATCGCACCGTGAACTTCGTGGATGAGCTTGAGGTGATGCTCAGTTCGCTGTCCAAGGAACAGGGTGTCTTCGGACGCGCGGCGCGTGCCGATGCCGGCACCGTTGCAGAACACGTCTACCGCCTGGTGCTGGACGCACAGGACGCCTGGGCAGGTTGCGCCGTCAAGGGCTCGCAGGGGCCGACCGGCCCTGACGACATCGCCGATGCGCTGGAGGCTGTCAGCGCGACGCAGGCAGTGAAAGTCATGACGTACCTATCCGCTAATGATCTTGTCTTCCCCGACTCAGGGCCGCGCGATCGGGCCCATGCACGTCGGGCCGCTGAGCGAGTGGTCCGGCTGCTCGGCCATGACGCAACGTGGTGGACGAACATGGAGCTATCCGCCGGTGTTCGGGCCTGGACCCCGGTTACCCGGTACACCTTCGACGGGGTGATCGCAGGTGTCGGCCCAGAAGCCGTCGTGGTCCTGCTCCAGGTAGGAGAGGACTGATCGGTCGGGCTAATCACCGCTTTACAAGTTCGAGCCAGCTCTCACGCGGCCTGCCAGAACCCGCGCTCACGCTCGTGGCTTGGTCCCAGCCCGGTCGGACCGGTCCGCTGACATCCGGCAACGTTGATGTCAGACGTGGATGTCACGGCCAGGTCCGAAGGTGGCCGTAGCCGTACGGCGTGCCGCTATCTGGATGCTCTTCGGGCAGTGGGTCCCGTACGAACCGGGCGCAGTGGTCGTTGCAGGCCCCGATGGTCTCGAAGTTCCGGCGGGCTTGCCGCAGGCTGAGGTCATGGTTCGGGCCGCCGCGGACCTGGTCTGCGTCGTGGTCGTCCTGGCCGTCGTCCTCCCAGAAGCAGACCTCGCAGATCTCGAACGCTCCGCGCTCGGTCAACGTGATGAATCTGCAGCACGGACAGCGGTACGGCCCATCTTCGGCGCTGCCCTGTACAACCATGAACGTCACGCTCGGCATGATGCGCGGTCTCCGCGATGCACACACCTGCTTTTCTGGGCTGCGGGCCGGCCTGCCGAGCCCCAGTTTGGAAGACGCCGTATGCGGGCGCTGGGCGGCCTGCGGAGACGTCGACCTGGGGTGGAGCGCCTCAGGGCCCTCTTCTGCCCGTGACGCCCCGCTGTAGCCCTTTGGAACGGGCACGCAGCGGGCACGACGCGCTTGTACCGGCTGTCGGCTCAGTCCGCTCCCGGTGGCTCGGTGGTGAATGATGAGGGATGTGGTCACCCAAGAGCGCGCCGTCAGCCTGGTTGAGGCTCTGTTGTCGAGGCGGCAGCAGGAGGTGCCGCCGTTGGCATCAGTACCCGTCGCTGTTCTCGATGTGGAGGAACATGCTCTCGGGTGGCTGGTCTTCTGGCAGTCAGTGGAGTACATCCGCAGCCGTGAATTCCGGAAGATGCTGTTAGGCGCCGGCCCCTACCTGGTGGACCGGCAAGACGGGAGCATCCACCACATCCCGGCCACCACTTGGGCCTGTGAGGACTGGGAGGCGCTCTACCTCCAGCAGATCAAGGGCATTCGACCGCCCGATCCGGTGAAAGAGGAGAGGTGTCCGCCCCTGGCCATCGAGACGGTGGCTGGCCCGACTTGGTAGCCGTCCGGATGAGGGGGCGCGGCGACGTCGAGCCGTTAGTTGCCTCCACGCCTCAGGTGTCATTCAGTGCCCTGAGCTGCTCATCTTCCTTGATCGGCGGTACTGGTGCCATCGGGGCGCGGTTTCGCCAACCATCGTGCCCATGGCACCCACGGCGGCACTCGCGCTCAGGGTGTGAGGCGTCCCCATTGCTCTGACGAAGAGCCAGTAGGCAACCGTTGTCATCAGCCAGACCACGAGCAAGTGTCCAGCCTTCGACCACCAGCGCGCCTTCTTCATGAGCAGAACGGTAACCCCTCCAGGCCGACGCCGGACCGTGCAGGCAGCCGGGCGGCTTTGGGTGTCCTGTCTGGTGACTTCTTGCCCTGGAACTAGGCAGCCGAGTCTGTCACCTGCGGCTACTCGGCGCTTCCGACTTCTGACCTGCGGCAGCCTGAGCATTGCCTGTCAGCGTTGGTCAGCCTTGGTCTGCCTCGCACGGCCCAGCGACGGCCCAAGTTCCTCGTAAGGCAGGCACTAGGGTCGGGCGGTGACCAGTCAGTCCCTGCGTCGTCTCAACGACGCGGAACATAGTGCAACATGGGATCGCTTCGACGCCGCGTTCGACTTCCGACCCAGCCTCATTGACTTCCCCGGCATCCGGGAACCCGTGCCCTCGGTGACTTGGAGCCTGGACGCCCTGGGCGACGATCCGCACAGCCGCCGGCGGGACCTGCTCATCGATGCGGTCCAGGACGGCCTCACTGCCTGCACCCCGCTCGGGGCGTCGCTGCTGATCCTGAACTGGCAGCACACCTGCTACGCGCTGCGGCCCGACCTTCCGCCCAGCGACATGTTCCTGCCGCGCGTCCTTGAAGGCCGCTCCCGAGAGGGCTGGCCGCTCAGCCCGTGCCCCGACGGCGACTACTACATCTTCCTGTCCGAGGACCTCAGCCTCGGCAGCTTCGGACACCCCTGGGAGAACTCCCTGTGCCTGTTCGGCGCGCCCCTGCTGAACGAGGTGGCCGACGCCGTGCACCGCCTGCTTCCCACCGTCCTCCGCCGCAACGGGGCACCCGTGACCTGAGCCACCTTGTGGGCCGACCTTCCGCTTTTCAGGCGAGTACGTCCTGCCACGTCATGCGTCAGCCGGGGTCGCTGCCACACGTGATGGTTGACCGTGACTCCCCGCTGCGTACTGCTTCGTCCGCTGACGTTGCCGTCACGCTGCCGTCAGAGTTCCCGGCTATTTGCGCTTTCGCATCTCGGCGACGCGGCGCTCCACGTCGGCCAGGAACCACTCAGGAAGCTCCCCGGTGGCGCGAAGGTGCTCGCGCTCGGCGGCGGTGAGGGTGCCCGCTGCGTCGTCCACAGCGAACGCGTATTCGTGCATTTTGCCCGATGCCGACTCGCGTCGCATGTCGCCAGCGATCCCGGCGGCGGTTCGTGCTTCGGATCCGCTTCGGCGGTTAACCGCGCCCGCCCCCAGTGCAGCTAGCCAACCAAATAGGCCCGCCTTGTGCGCTTTCCTGCTGAGTTGCTCGCGAGCGGCGATCCAGCACAGACGCTCAATAGTCAAGTTCGACATCTGCTCGGGCTGAGTCATGCACCCACCTCCTTCGATCGGCGAGACGGAGCGTAGTGGCTCTACGTCCACCCGACCAGCAGCATCGGTACACGCTCCCGCAAGGCCGGTGGAGCGGCTTTGGGCGGTGTCCTGTCCGGTCTGGGGTCGAGCATGGCCAAGGGGCCATACGCTGGCCGCGAATCGGGCTGGCTCCTGCCTGCCCGCAATAAGCCCGATCGGCCCCTTGGTCTTGCTCGACTCGGGCCCCGGTCCGGAGAGGTGCCTAAAGCCGTGGAACCGGCCGCCCCAGCCACCGGCCGGCCAGCCCTCACCCCCCGCCTCGCGGCGCGGAGCGGGCCGCCGCCGGAGCGGGACGCAGGCAGGAGCGACGGCGAGCGGCGCCGCGCGGCGCCGCTGCGAGCGCAGCGAGCCTTGAGGAAGTGAAGAGAGTTGCGACCGATGTGGCTTGCCCTATCGGCTGCGGACTGCATGTCGCTTGTCCGACGCAGCTGTGATGGCGTAGCCGAATGCCGCATGGATGCCGCCTGTTCGGCTCTCTTCGAGGAGGAGAGGCTGCCCGCTCGCGTCGTAGGTGATGCGGGTGATGACCATGAGTGGTACTGCCTCCGGTAGGTGCAGGGCGGTGCGCTCGTCAGGGAGAGGCATGCGGGCGTAGACGGTCTCGCGCCAGGTGAGGTCGTGGCCGGCGGCGGTGAGGATGGCGTAGATCTCGGACGGCCGCGCTTCGGGAGTGTTCTCCAGAGGCGTGCTGTCGGCGGTCGCGAAGGGGACCAGGGTCTGGTGGAGGGTGCGGGCGCCGGTGGCGGGATCGGTGATCAGGCGGTCGCAACCGATGAGGGCTTCTTCGCTCTCCAGGCCGAGCAGGGGGCCTGTGACGGCGTCGGTCTGGGTGCGGTAGACCGTGGGCGGCTCGGCTTCGGGCCAGTCGTCGGTGGGAGTGCTGAAGTGGTTGTCAGTCCTCGTGATGGTGCGCTCGACGGTGGGGGCGGGGCGGCCGGAGCGGGCGCGCACGAATGAGCCTTTGCCGTTGACGACGTCGACGAGCCCTTCGGTGCGCAGGGCGGCGATGGCCTGGCGGACGGTGGGGCGGGAGACCCTGTAGCGCTGGGAGAGCTGGGCTTCCGAGGGGAGCAGGCTGCCCGGCAGGTACTCGCCGTCGGCGACGGCTTGGCGCAGTACGGCGGCGACCTGCTTGTACAGCGGCTCGTTGCGGGTGATCTCCATGCCTGGGCCCCTCGTCGGCGGGCGGCCGACGCCCGGCTTCTGCGTGATCTGATCGTTATTCAGGTGCCGTCTGCCCTGGTCGGGCGCAGCCTCGGCTGCACTCAGGTGTCACCTGTCAGGATAGGTGGTTGCGCGACGGCGTCAACCTCCCCCATGCTTCCACCTGTAAGGACAGCTGACAGCTAGCCGTGAGGGCTGGCGCGGCTGTGTCGGACAGGGAGTCCTTCACTCATGCAGTCCATCCCAGTGGATGTGGCCCGGCTCGGCACGCTCATGTGTGTGGTGCCGCCGGAGCCGAAGCTGATCAATCAGGAGACAGGAGAGGTGAGGCGCGACCGTGAAGGCGTCACGGTCTACACGGTGGGGGTCTCTGTGCGGCAGGACGGCCGCCGCGCGAGCGTGATCGAGATCGCCGTCTCGGGTGAGCCGAAGGGAGTCGCGGAGGGGGTGCGGGTGCAGGTCAAGGACCTGCAGGCGTTCGCCTGGGCCATGGGCGACCGACATGGGATGTCCTTCCGGGCCGCGGCCATCACCCCGGCGCTCGCCGGCCCGGCCCCGGCGGCCCCGGTCGGCAAGGGAGGCGCTGCCGGGTGACGGTGGCCGAGAGGACGAAGCTGCGCTCCCTGCTGTGGGATCTGTCCGACCTGGCCGACGACATCGACCCGTTCGGCCGTGACGACACCGGACCCGTGGTGCTGGAGCGGATCGCGGACACCGCCGAGCAGGCTGCCGCACTGGCCCGCGACCTGGTCGCCACTGCACACAACACGGCGGCGGAGAACGGGGAGGGTGTCTGATGGGACGGCAGTTCCTCTGGTGGCTCCTGCTCGCCCTGGCGCTGGGGCTGCTGCTCGCCGCACCGAAGCTGCGGCGCCGGTTCCCCCATATGGGCTGGTACCTGGTCGGCTTCCCGGCAACCGTCGGCCGGCTGCTGGTCACCTGGCGAAGGCTGACCACCCTGTGCGACCTGGCAGTATCCCGCCGACCGGGACTCACGCGGTTCGGTCAGCTGGTGGTCAAGGGCCAGGCACTGCGGCCGGTCCCGCCCCGGCTGGGCATACCCCGGCTCCGGCGCGGCGGCTTGGTCGTCCCGGTACGGATGCACCCCGGGCAGGTGCCGGATCAGTACACAGCCGCGGCAGAGGCGATCACGCACGCGTGGAAGGTCCACGCGGTCCGGGTCACTTCGGACGCACGAGGGCGAGTGCTGCTGTCGGCCGTTGGTGCCGATCCGCTCACCTCGCCCGCTGCCGCACGCGATCCGGGGCGTCTGCTGGCGGCGGTCGTTGGGGCCCGGGAGGACGGCGCCCCGTGGCTGGTCGACCTGCGGCGGGTGCCGCACTGGCTGGTCACCGGCGCGACCCGGTCCGGGAAGTCGACACTGATCGCGGCCCTCGTCCGCACGTGGGCGCCGCAGCGCCTCGCCCTGGTCGGGATCGACCTCAAGGGCGGTATGGAACTGGCACCCTTCCAACCGCGCCTGTCCGCGTTGGCCACCACCCGCACCGAGGCTGCGGAACTCCTCGGTCGACTGGTGGAGGTCACCGCGACCCGGATGCTCATCTGCCGCACCCACGGAGCGCGGTCGGTCTGGGAGCTGGACGACAAGATCCGGCCCGTTCCCGTGGTGGTGATCGTGGACGAGGTGGCGGAGCTGTTCCTGTCCTCGGGCAGCCGCGAGGACAAGGCCGAGATCATCCAGACCGTCACGGCCCTGATCCGGCTCGCCCAGCTCGGCGCGGCTCTCGGGGTCCACCTGGTGATCGCCGGACAGCGGGTCGGCTCCGACCTCGGCCCCGGCGTCACCGCGCTGCGGGCCCAGCTCGCCGGCCGCGTCTGCCACCGGGTCAACGACCAGGAGACGGCCGTGATGACCCTCGGCGACCTCAACAAGGACGCCCTTGCCGCGGCTCAGCAGATCACCCCCGCCGAACAGGGTGTGGCGATCGTCGCCGGGGACGACGGTGCCTGGATGCGGGCCCGCTCGGCCCTCGTCACCCCGGCGCAGGCACGCGCCGCCGCCGAGCAGTGGGCCCACCTGACCCCCGCCCTGGACGACCTGGAAGAACCGGGAGTGTACGCATGACCCTCGCCCTGCCTTTCGTGATCTTCCTCGGGGTCGTCGTCGTCCTCCTGATCCGCTCCCGGGACCTGGCCGTCTGGCACGTGCTGATCGTCGGCCTCTTCGGGTTCTACCTCGCCCGCACCCACCTCGCCGACCCCATCGAGGGGGCCGTGAAGTGGATCGTCACCGGCCTCACCCACACCGCCTGAGATTCGGAGAGTGCGTCCCATGGCCATGCGCCGCGTGATCTGCCCCCACTGCCACGGCGTCCGCTCCCGCCGGATGCCCACCGGCGGACACCACCGCTGCCGCTGCTGCCGCGGCAAGGGCACCGTCCGCTGAACCACGACCGACCGCCACGACCACAGGAGACGCCATGACCACACACCCGCGCACCGACACGCCCCCGACCACTCGCACGCCCGGCCCGGCTCCCTGCATCCCGGGAGCTCGGCCCGGCCTCCCGCCCCGGAGGGTGCCCCCTGACAGCGACCCCACCTGACGCTGACCGAAACCCGTTCACCAATCCGACCGCCCGCCGCGCTCACCTCGACCGTGAGTCCCGGCTCCGGGCCCTCTCCGACATCGACCAAGAGCTGATCCGCCTGGCACAGGCAGCCGGCTTCGCTCGCTGGCTGGAACAGATCACCGCCACCGGCGGCTGCGCCCACCCGATCTACCTGGCGGGCGTCTCGACCACCGTCGACCGCGTCACCGGTGCCGTCCTGCGGCACTACACCACCAGTGACGAACCCGGAGGACGCCTCGCGGTTCGCTGCCGCAACCGCCGCTCCTCCCGCTGTGCACCCTGCGCCTGGGAACACCAGGGCGACACCTTCCACCTCGTCCGCGCCGGACTTCTCGGCGGCAAGGGCACCCCGGAGACAGTCCAGGCGCACCCGGCGCTGTTCGTCACCCTGACCGCCCCCGGCTTCGGCCCGGTCCACCGCACCACCACCGGCCAGCCCTGCCGACCCCGGCGCGGCACCTGTCCCCACAACATCCCCTTCGGCTGCGTCGCCCGCCACGCAGAGGACGACCCGGCGGCCGGCCAACCCCTCTGCCGCGAGTGCTACGACTACTTTGGCCACGTCCTGTGGCACGCGCACACCCGCGACCTGTGGGACCGTTTCACCCGCAACCTGCGCCGCCACCTGGCCACCGCCGCCGGACTCGTCCAATCCCGCTTCGCGGAACACGCCCGGCTGTCCTTCGCCAAAGTCGCCGAGTACCAACGCCGGGGCGCCGTCCACTTTCACGCCGTCATCCGCCTCGACGGTCCCGACGGACCCGCCACCCCATCCCCGACCTGGGCCACCCCGGAACTGCTCACCACCGCCGTGCACGACGCTGCCGCGTCCGTCGTGGTGCGGACTCCCCCGGCGGCCGGTACCGGTGAGCGGCTGCTGCGCTGGGGTGCCCAGCTCGACGTGCGTCCGCTGCGGGGCCTGGACGCCGGGGCGGTTCTGCGGCCGGAGGCGGTGGCCGGCTACATCGCGAAGTACACCACCAAGAGCACCGGCGACACCGGAGGCACCGACCGCCGTATCGACACCGAAGCGGAGATCCGCCACCTCCGCGTGAACGACCACTACCGCGCTCTCATCGGCACCTGCTGGCGACTCGACGGCCTCCTCGAACTGGAACACCTGCGGCTGCGGGCCTGGGCGCACATGCTCGGCTACCGGGGCCACTGCCTCACCAAGTCCCGCGCCTACTCGACCACCTACGGCGCACTGCGCCAGGCGCGGGCCGACCACCGTCGCACAGCCGCGGGGCCAGCCCTGTATGCCGACTGGGAAAACGACACCCTCACCGACGCCACCTGGCGCTATGCCGGTTCCGGCCACACTCCCGCCGAAGCGCTCCTCGCATCAGGGATCGCTGAGGACCTCGCCTCTTCCCGTGCGATCGCTCGGGAGACGCCAAGGTGACGGTCTCTCGACGGCAGAAGCGCAAGCCGACGACATCCGTGCCGCCCCCGGAGGAGTGGGCGCGAGAGCACCTGAAGCACGCCCCCGCTCGGTCCCGGGAGTGGATGCGTCGTGTCGGGCGGATCTACGGACTGGAAGTCGACGCCAGCTGTTGATCGGCATCAGCGATGGCGTCCCCCACAACTGGCACTCCGGGCCCATCGGCCCTGTGCCGGCGAGCTTCGGCGCGATGAACGTTCGGCAAGCAGCTTGGTACCGGGCATGGACTCAGCGGGAACGCAGGCGCCACTTTGCCGGATCGGCGCGCCATGCTCGCCGCGAGCACCACAGGAGCAGGCCACCCAACGGAAGAAAGATGATCACATCGAACCAGATCCCGGCATCAAGGCTCTTGCTGTCCTGGATGTCGGTGGGGTCATGTCGGTCGTAGAGGACGGGAACCGAATCGCCGACTTGGTATTCATTTGGAAGAGAAATCCAACCTCTTCCGGTTGATCCATCTGCAAGTCGGAACGAGACCAGATAATCCGTATTCCTCCCGTGATGGCGCACCTCGTCCACCATCGCGGTGACTGGGACTGCACGGTGGCTGAACGAGTATGCGCGGATTTCCCCTGCGACCATGGCCCACCAGAGCAGTGGGCCGGCGAGCGCCAGGAGGAGGGCCGCGGCGCACTGGACCAGTGGCCGTCGTCGTGCACTGCCGTTGCGTATCACAACACCCCATCTTGGGCCTGTAGAGGGCGAGCCACCCGGCATTTTGAATGCTTGCGGCGCTCAGCCGGGCGCCGGCACAAGAGGGCGGGTCATCGCGATGTCGCTCGGAGAGCCTCAGCGGATCACCGGTTCGGCCTCGTGGTCTCGCCAGACGGGTTCAATCTTGCTGGGGTCGAACGTCTTGCGTCCGCCGCCGGTGGGCTGGATGATCACGGCCACCAGGCTCTCGGCGACGGCTGCCTGCCGCTGCTCCAGAGTGAAGCTCGGGTCAGCCCACTTCTGGCGCAGGTCGACCACGGCTGCCGTCCGGGACTCTCGGGCGGCCTCGTGGCGTCGGCGTTCGGTGAGCAGGGTCCGCTCGTCCTTCTCCAGGTCCTCAAGCAGAGGAAAGTACCGGCCGCCGGTGATCTTGCGAGACCGGTACTGCTGCGTGAGTTCGTTGATCTGCTCCCTCACGGCGCGCAGCTCCTCCTCTTCGCCCCAGGGCGGCAGCTCGGCGATCTGCCTGAGCGATGCGCGCTCGTGGTCCTGGATGACCAGCTCGGTGATGTAGCGGTCGACCTCTGTCCCCATACGGGAGCAGCCACCGCAACCACCCTCGTTGCGGTCGCGGCAGAAGTAGACGTGCACCTTCCCGCCCCCGGCTGCCGGCCGCTGTCCTCCCCGCATGCGGGTGCCGCAGCCTCCGCAGCGGACGAAGGGGGAGAGGAGGTACTTCGTCGTGTGGCCTCGTCCGTCCCGTACGCCGGCACGCGGGCCGTAGCTCTTGATGAGCTGCTGTACCGCGGCGAACTGCTCCTCGGTGAGGATGGGCTCCCACTGGCCTCGGATGGGCTCGCCGTCGCTGCTCAGCAGGACTTCGCCTTTGTAGGTTCGGACGCCGTGGAGCCGGGGGTTGGTGAGGATCTGCTCCAAGGCGCGGGTGGTCCAACCGCTTGCCGGTGACGCTGAGGATGCCCTGCTCGTTCCAGCTCTTGACGATGCTGGCCGGCTTCGTGCGGCTGATCACCTTGGCGGCGGCGTCGCGGATGAGCTGGGCCTCCGCCGGGTTGAGTGTGGTCTTGTCGTCGTTCCAGCCGAAGGGACGGTTGGCGCTGCCGGAGTTGCGGCCCTTGAGTGCGGCCTTGCGCTTCCCGTTGGTGATGCGGCGCGAGATGTTCCGCGACTCGATGTTGCGCTGGTTGACCTCGTTGCGGGCCATGGCGATGCCGGCGTCGGTGGTGAGGTCCAGGAAACCGGTGATGGCGACGACCAGGACCCCGTAGTGCTCAACGAGGTCGATCAGGTCTTCGAGGTCGCGCGGGTCGCGCATGCCGCGGTCGATGTTCACGACGGCGATGGCGTTCTGCGTGCCTCGGCGCAGGTCCGTGAGTACGGAGTCCCAGACCGGGCGCACCACCCGGTAGGCGTGGGTGCCGTCCGGCAACTGGACGCGCTTCTTGCGGAAGGCGGACGTGTCGTTCTCGACTGCCTCGCGGCCGATGCGTCCGCCGATGGCGCCAACGTGCTCGCGCAGGTCGTCCATCTGGTTGGTGACCTGCTCGGCGTCGCCTTCGGCGTCCTCCGACTCACGCGCGTACAGCACCCATGACAGCTGGTCCGGATCGATGTCTAACTCGGTGCGCCCTCCGGAGCGGCGCGGCGTGGGAAGTGGCATGGACCGAAAGTACACCTGAGAGCATGCTGACTTCGATCACGAACGGCATCGGCATCGGCTTCATCGCCTTCTGCGTGCTGCGCCTGGCCACCGGGCGCGGCCGCGAGGTCCCGGTCGCCCTGTACGCGGTGGCGGCGATCTTCGCCTTCTACTACCTGATGCCGGCCCTCCAGCTCACCTGAGCCGGACCCCGCACGGCGCGACGGCGCCCCGCCCTCCCGGGCGGGGCGCCGTCGCGTTCCCGCCGCCGACGGCGGGGGCGGGAACGGCGTCGGGGGTCAGGACCAGGCCCAGGAGCCCGGACCCCGGTGGCCGCCGCCGGTCCACGGCGGCCACCCGCCGTGGCGGTGCGGGGGCGTCCGGCCGTCCTGCCCGCCGCCGTCCGGGCGTGCGAGCACCAGGGCGGCGGTGTCGGTGCCGTCGGCCCCCCGGGTGCCGGAGACCAGGACGGCGGAGCCCCGGGCGGGCGCCCGGCCCCCGTTGCCGTCGCGGGTGGCCGTGTCCGGGCCGGTCCGCCAGGTCCAGACGGCGCCGTCGGCGCTCCGGACGGTGAACGACGCGCCGGACGAGGACGCGACGGTCCCGCGCTGCCAGATCCGCACGGTCCACCTCCCCGTCCCCGGGTCCCGCACGGTGGCCTCGCCGTGGACGGCGGCGCCGCCGTGCAGGGGGAGCCCCTCCTCCGGGGCGGTCTGCGGTCCTGAGGACGGCGGGGCCGACTGGCCTGGGTCCGCCTGCGCCGGGCCGGCCGGGCCCGCCGACGGCATGCCGTCCAGCGGGGCCGCGGCCGGCGCCGCCGCCGGTGCGGAGCCGGAGGAGCCGTCGTCGGTGGCGACGGCGTAGGCGACCGTCCCGCCGGCCGCCAGCACGGCGGCGGTCACCGCGGCCGCCGTCGCGTGCCTGCGCGGGGGCCTGCGGTCCGCCTCCGGTCCGGACGGTGCCTCCCGGTCGTGGCGTGGGTCGCCGTAGGGCTGGTCGCCGTAGTGAGGGTCGCCGTGGGGCCGGTCCCCGCGCGGTGCGGGGTGCCGGTCCCTGGGTTCGAGCGTCATGCGGTTCTCCCCTCGGCATGGGGCCGATGGGATCCATGATGTGACGCACGGCATAAAGGTGCCGTACAGAAAGGTACGAAACGGACTAAATGCCGCGCATCCGTGCGCCGCCCGGGCCCCTGCCGCGCCACTCGGCGTCACCCGGCGTCGCTCGGCGCTACTCCGCGCTGCGGCGGCAGACGCAGAACGGGTGCCCGGCCGGGTCGAGCAGCACCCGCCACGTGGTCCCGGGCTGGTGGTCCGGCCGGGACGCCCCCAGCTCCAGGCAGCGGGCCTCCGCCTTGTCGAGGTCGTCCACGTAGAGGTCCAGGTGGAACTGCTTGGTGCCCTCCGGGTTCGGCCACTGCGGCGGCCGGTACCCCTCCACCCGGCCGAAGCCCAGCGGGGCGCCCCCGGCCCCGTCCACCATGGCGTACTGCTCCTCGCTGTGGACCACGTCCCGGCCCAGCACCTCCGCCCAGAAGCGGGCGAGGGCCTGCGGGTCGGCGCAGTCGATGTTCACCATGGCGAGGTCTGCGGTTCCGGACATGTCGATCACGGCCTTTCGGTGGTCGGTCCCCCGTGCGCCGACCAGCCTCCCGGCCGTACCTGACACCTCCTGTCAGGTACGGCCGCGGTCCTTCGGGGCGGCTGCGGGCGGCCGGCCGGGGCGGGCCCCGGCGTGCCCGGGGCCTCCCGCCCGGGGCGGGCGCCGCTCAGCCGGACGGGTAGTTGCCGCCCTCCCGGCGGGCCCACCGGACGAACTCGCGCGGGTGGATGCGGCGGTAGCGGTGCCCCCCGTCGGGCAGCGCGTCGCGGACGATCATCAGCGCGCAGCCGTCGCAGTGGCGGAAGTCGGAGCCGTCCTGCGGCCCCCCGCCGTGGTACCGCAGGGCGAAGGCCTCGGCGCTGCGGTGCCGCTCCAGGGCGGCCGCGTGGCGCCGGTCCGCGACCCGCTGCGCGGCGGCGACGGAGGCCGCCAGGACCAGGGCCCAGGAGGCCGTGGACCAGGACAGCCCCGCCAGGAGGGGCAGCACCGGCAGCAGCCAGGGCAGCAGCCGGCCTACGCGCTCCGGCGGGACCGCCGGGGCGGGCGGCGGGTAGGGCTTCGCGGGGGACGTGCTCTCGTGGTGCACCCGGCCGACCGGCGTCGCCTTGCCGGACCAGCACGCACCCTGTCCCGGGCAGTCCTGCAGCATCGGCCCCCCGTTCTCGTGCTCCCGTGACGGCCGATGCGGGTATGCCCGCCGGGCGGGCGCGCCACACCGCCCCCGCCGTACCGCCGCACCCGGCCGCCCCTGGACGGGTCCTCCGGGGAGCGGCCCCGCGGGAACAACCGGCCCCCGACTTTCCTTAGCAAGAGTAATGACCTAGACTAAAAGTCATGCCCGAGATGTCCGAGGACGATCTCGCAGCGGTCTCCATGCTGCGTTCGTCCGTGATGCGCCTCTCCCGCCGCCTGCGCCACCAGCGGGTCGAGGAGTCGCTCAGCCCGACCGAGATGTCGGTGCTGGGCACCCTGGCCCGCTGCGGCAGCGCGACGCCCGGCGAGCTCGCCCGCAGGGAGCACGTCCAGCCGCCGTCGATGACCAGGATCATCGCGATGCTGGAGGAGAAGGCGCTGGTGCGGCGCGAGCCGCACCCGGAGGACCGGCGCCAGGTGCTGGTGAGCAGCACCGAGCAGGCCGAGGCGATCCTCGGCGAGAGCCGGCGGCGCCGCAACGCCTGGCTCGCGGAGCTGGCGTCCGGGCTGACCGAGGAGGAGTGGGCCGCGCTGCGGGACGCGGCCCCGGTGCTGGAGAAGCTGGCGCACCTGTGACCCCGGGGGAGCACCCCGGGGCCGCCGCGCCGCCCTCCCGGCACCGGGATGAGGAGGGGACGAGGACGTGAGGACGACCACTGCGACCGGCACCGCCGGGAAGGAGCGCAGCACCACGAGGTACACGACGACCACGACGACGCCACGAGCAGGGGAGGGCCTTGTGACACCGCCGGCCGCCGCCGCGGCCCCGGCAGCCGCCACCGACACCGCCGAGACCACCGTCGACCCCGCCGCCGCGTCCGCCGCGGCCCCGGCCGCGCCCGCGGCCCGCGCCGCCGGACCCGCGGACGACGACCCCGAGATACGCACCGCGGCGGTCCCCACCGCCGCACCCGCCCCCGCGCCGGAGCGCCCCGCCGGGGGGATGTTCTCCTCGCTGCGCATCCGCAACTACCGCTACTTCTTCCTGGGTCAGACCGTCTCCAACACCGGCACCTGGATGCAGCGCATCGCCCAGGACTGGCTGGTGCTGAGCCTGACCGGCAGCCCCTTCGCGGTCGGCGTGACCACCGCGATGCAGTTCCTGCCGATGCTGCTGTTCGGCCTCTTCGGCGGCGTCCTCGCCGACCGCTACCCCAAGCGCCGGCTGCTGGTCGCCACCCAGGCCGTGATGGGCCTGCTCGCCGCCGGGCTGGCGGCGCTCACCCTCGCCGGCGCCGTCGAGGTCGCCCACGTGTACGCCTTCGCGTTCCTGCTGGGCATGGTCACCGTGGTGGACAACCCCACCCGGCAGGCGTTCGTGACCGAGATGGTGGGCCCGTCCGAGCTGCGCAACGCGGTCAGCCTCAACGCCGCCAACTTCCAGACGGCCCGGCTGGTCGGCCCCGCCGCGGCCGGCCTGCTGATCGCCGCCGTGGGCAGCGGCTGGGCGTTCGCGCTCAACGCGCTCTCCTTCGCCGCGGTCATCGCCGGCCTGCTCGCCATGCGCACCGGCGAGCTGCACCCGGCGCCGCCGCGGCCGCGTGAGAAGGGGCAGCTGCGGGAGGGCCTGCGGTACGTCCGCGAGCGGCCCGAGCTGATCTGGCCGATCGTGCTGGTGGGCTTCGTCGGCACGTTCGGGTTCAACTTCCCGACGCTGCTCTCCGGCTTCGCCTACGACGTCTTCCACGTCGGGGCCGGGCAGTACGGCCTGCTCAACACGGCCATGGCGGTCGGTTCGCTGGCGGGCGCGCTGCTGGCGGCGCGCCGCGGCTCCACCCGGCTGCGGATGCTGGTCGGTGCGGCGCTGGGCTTCGGCCTGCTGGAGGCGGTCACCGCCTTCGCGCCCGGCTACTGGCTCTTCGCCGCCCTGCTCACCCTGGTCGGCATGCTCGGCCTGACCTTCAACACCACGGCCAACACCACCGTGCAGCTCGCGACCGACCCCGCGATGCGCGGCCGGGTGATGGGCCTGTTCATGCTGGTCTTCGCGGGCGGCACGCCGATCGGCAGCCCGGTCGTCGGCTGGGTCACCGAGCAGTACGGGCCCCGGGTGGGCCTGCTGGCCTGCGGCCTGGTCTCGGCCGCCGCGGCCGGCGCCGTCGCCGCCGTCCTGGCCCGCTCGGCCGGGCTGCGGGTCCGGGTGGACCTGCACGCCGGGCACCGCGGGCGGATCGTCGCCCTGGTGCCGCGCCGCCCGGACGGCGACGCGGCCGGCGACGAGGCCCGCGAGTCGCGCGAGGAGCTGGCCACCGCCTGCTGAGGGCGGCCGGCCGGGCCGGCGCGGGGCGCGTCAGGGACGCCGCTCCAGGATCCGGCCCGGCCAGGGCTCCCGGCCGGGCACCTCGACGGTGAAGCCGTCGGCCGCGGTGAAGCCCAGGGCCTCGTACTGCCGCACCAGGCGGTGGTCGTCGCCGTCGTAGCAGTCCACCCGCAGCAGGGCGATGCCCCGGCGGCGGGCCTCGGCGGCCGCGTCCTCCACCAGGGCCCGGCCGACGCCGCTCCCGGACAGGGCCCGGTCGGTCACCAGCAGCCGCACGTACAGCTCCCGCCCGGCCACGGGCGGGGCGTACTCCGGCGGCTCCTCGGCGAGGACGCAGACGCCCGCCGGGCGGCCGTCGCCGGTCTCCGCGACGCGGACGAGGTGGTCGCGGGCGTAGCGGCGGACGCGGTCCGCGGCGGCGGGGCGGGCCGACCAGGGCTCGGTGCCCCACTGGCCGGTGCGGCCGAGGGAGACGAGCCAGGCGACGGCGTCGTCGAGCAGGGCGAGGAGGGCGGGCGCGTCGTCGGGCCCGCCGGTTCGGATCTTCATACAGTTGTTCCTACCGGGTCGCCGCCGGGCGGCGCCAGCCCCCCGGGTGCGGCGGGACGGCGCCCCGGCGGGACGGCCGCCGGGCACGCCCGGGAGGGCCCGAGCACGTCCGGGGACGTCCGAGCACGCCCGGTGACGTCCGGGGAGGAGGGACGGATGAGGCTCTTCGTCGCGGTGACGCCCCCGCGGGCCGCGCTCGCCGAGCTCGACGCCGAGGTGCGGGCGCTGCGCGCCGCCGCCGCCGGCCTGCCGCTGCGCTGGACCGAGCCCGACAGCTGGCACCTCACCCTCGCCTTCCTCGGCGAGGTCCCGGAGGAGTCGCTCCCCGACCTGGAGGAGCGGCTCGCCCGGGCCGCGCGGCGGCACGAGGCGCACCGGCTGAGCCTCGCCGGCGGCGGACGGTTCGGCGACCGGGCCCTGTGGGCCGGGGTCCGCGGCGACACCCCCGCCCTGCGCCGCCTCGCCGCCTCCGTGCAGGCCGCCGCCCGACGCGCGGGCGCGCCCGCCGCCGACGACGACCGCCCGTACCGGGCCCACCTCACCCTGGCCCGCAGCAGCGTCCCGCGCGGCGCCCCCCACCGCCCCCCGCGCGGCACCCCGGACCGGGACCGGCCCGACCTGCGGGCCTTCGCGGCGGAGCTGGCCGGCTTCCGGGGCGCCGAGTGGGAGGCCGTCGAGGTGCAGCTCGTGCGGAGCCTCCTCGGCGCCGGGCCCGCCCGGTACACCGTCCTGCGCAGCTGGACGCTCGGCCGCCCGCCGGCCGGGGAGGGCGGGACCCCGGAGTAGTCTCGGGCCCGTGGATCCGAAGACCCGAACCCGCGTCGTGACCGCCGCGCTGCTGCTCCTCCTGCTCGCCGTGCTGGTGGGGGCCCTGCTGCGCTGACCCGTACCCGGCTGCGGCGCGCGCCGGGGCCGTGCCAGGCTTGGCGCATGGAGCGACGGGGCGGGGCGGGGGAGCGGCGGGCGGAACGGCGGGCGGCTCGGCCCGGGGCGAGGGCCGCGGCGGTGGCGGCAGCCGCGGCGGCGCTGTGGGCCGGCACGGCCGGGACGGCCCCGGCCGCGGACGGCGCCGGGGACCTCTTCGCCTTCCGCGACCCCCGCATCACCGAGTCCAGCGGCCTGGCCGCCAGCGCCCTCCACCCCGGCGTGGTCTGGACCCACAACGACAGCGACGACGGCGGCCGCGTCTTCGCCGTGGACGGGCGCACCGGCCGCACCCTCGCCACCGTCACCCTCGCCGGCGTCGCCCCGCGCGACGCCGAGGCGGTCTCGCTCGGCCGCGACGACCGGGGCCGCCCCGCCCTGTACCTCGCCGACATCGGCGACAACCTCGGCGGGCGGTGGCCGGAGGTGTGGATCTACCGCTTCGCCGAGCCCGCGGGCCCGCTGCACGACACGACCGTCCGGGCCGTCCGGTACACCGTCCGCTACGCCGACGGCCCGCGCAACGCCGAGGCGCTGATGGTCCACCCCCGCACCGGCCGGGTGTACATCGCCTCCAAGCAGGGCTCCGGCGGCGGCCTCTACGCGGGCCCCCGGCGGCTCTCGACGTCCGGCGTCAACGTCTTCCGCCGCATCGCCGACGTGCCGTCGACGGTCACCGACGGCGCCTTCTCCCCGGACGGCACCCGGCTGGTGCTGCGCGGCTACTTCTCGGCCGACGCCTACCGCTGGCGGAACGGCGCCCCGCAGCCGCTGGGCCCGGTCGACGTGCCCCTCCAGCGGCAGGGGGAGGGCGTCACCTTCACGCCGGACGGCCGGGCGCTGCTGTACGGCAGCGAGGGCCGCGGCACCTCCGTGTGGCGGCAGCCGCTGACGGGCGCCGCGCTGCCGGACTCGGCCCGCCCGGCCGGATCCCCCTCGCCCGCCCGGAGCGGCGCGCCGGCGGGCTCCGCCGGGCCGCGGTCCGGCCCGTCCGACGGCCCGTCCGGTGCGCCCGCCGGCGCCGGGACCCTCACCGGGCGGACGGCGGCGGTCCTCGCCGGGGCCGGGGCGGTCGCGCTGGCCGCGGCCGGACTGCGCCGGCGCGCCCGCACCCGGGGGCGGGGCCGGGGGCGGGGCTGAGGACCGCCGGGGCGGCGTGCGGGCACCTCCCCGGGCCGCGTCCCGGCGCGGGGCTTCCGGGCCGTCCCGGCGCGGCCCGGGCCGTCCCGGGGCGGCGTGCGGATGCCGCCGGGGCGGGCGGCCCTGCCCCGCCCGCCCCGGCGGGGTCAACCGGTGACCCGCAGCAGCAGGTCCGGGCTGCCGCTCCCCACCCCGGCGAGCCTCCCACCGGTGGCCGCACCGGTGAGCGCGGCCGCCACCTCCGCCGGGGAGGCACCGGTGTGCCCGGCGAGGTAGAGGGCCGCCGCGCCGGCCGCGTGGGGCGCCGCCATCGAGGTGCCCGAGACGGTCCGGGTGGCGGTGTCGCCGCTGGCCCAGTCCGAGGTGATGTCGGACCCGGGGGCGAAGAGGTCGACCGCCGGGCCGTAGTCGGAGTAGTCGGCGCGGGTGTCGTCCCTGGCCGTCGCGCCGACGGTCAGGGCCTCGCGGACCCGGGCCGGTGAGCCGCCGGACGCGTCGGCGCCGTCGTTGCCCGCCGCGACCGTGTACGTGATGCCCGCGGCGACCGAGTTGCGGACGGCGGCGTCGATGTCGGCGTTCGCGCCCCCGCCGAGGCTCAGGTTGGCCACGGCGGGCCTGCGGGCGTGGGCCGTCACCCAGTCGATCCCGGCCACCACGTCGGAGGCGGTGCCCGAGCCCGCGTCGTCCAGGACCCGCACGGCCACCACCGCGGCCCGCTTGGCGACGCCGTGGGCGGTCCCGGCGGCCGTCCCGGCGACGTGGGTGCCGTGGCCGTTGCCGTCCTGGGCGGTGGCGTCGCCGTCGACGAAGTCGTAGCCGGAGGAGGCGCGGCCGCCGAAGTCCCGGTGGCCGGTCCGCACGCCGGTGTCGACCACGTACACGGTGACGCCCGCCCCGGCGGTGTCGGGGTAGCGGTAGGCGGAGTCCAGCGGCAGGGCCTGCTGGTCGATCCGGTCCAGGCCCCACGAGGGCGGGGCCGCCTGGGTGGCGGTCCCCGCGGCGCGGTCGGCGGTGGCGTGCACCACGGCGTCCCGGTGGACCGAGCGGACGGCGGGGTCGGCGGCGAGGCGCCGCGCCTGGTCGTCGTCGAGACGGGCGGAGAAGCCGTTGAGGGCGGCGCCGTAGACGTGCCGGACGGTGCCGCCGTACCGGGCCACCAGGTCCCGCCCCGCCCGGCCGGCCGCCTGGGTGCCCCGGGCGGAGTCGGCCTGCAGCGCGGCCTTCAGCGTGACGATCCAGCTCCCGGCCGCCGCTGCGCGGGCCCGGGCGGAGACCTGCTCCCCGGGGACCGCGGCGGTGGTGCCGTCCGCGGCCGTCCGGACCGGCGCGGCCGGCGCGGCCGGGGCGGGACCGGCGGCGGCGGACGGCGCCGCTGGCAGCGCCGCCGCGGCGGCTGCGGCGCACGCCAGAGCGGCTGCCAGGGCACGGGGGAGGGGGCGCGTCAGGGCCATGCGGGAGCTTCCTGTCTCGGGTGCCGCGGCGCGGTGGGACCACGCGCCGACAGGGGGTGTCTCGCCCGGGAACGCCCCGCTCAGGCCGCCGCCGCGCGGAAAGCCGCCGGTCGGCCTACGGGCCCGACCCCGACGGCCCACGCCGCTCGCGGCCCCGTCCCGGCCGTGCTGCGGCCCGCCCGGCCCGCCGCCCGGCCGCGAGCCTGGGCGGGCCGGGCCCCGCGTGCCCGCGACGCCCGGTGCCCGCCGCCGCGCCCGGTCCCGGTCCTGCGCCGGGGGAGCGGGCTCAGCCGGTCCGGTACCCCGGGTGCACGCCCGGCGTCAGGCCCTGCTCCGCCACGACGCGGTCCAGGAGCCCGAGCAGCTGCTCCCGCTCGCCGTCGGACAGGCCCCGGCAGAGCTGCCGCTCGTGCTCCCGGCCGGCCCGGGCCAGCCGGTCGAGGAGGTGCCGGCCGTCCGGGGTCAGGTGCACGGCGTGCCGTCGGCGGTCCTCGGGGTCCCGGCGCCGCTCGATGAGCCCGCGCCGGTCGAGCTCGTCGGCGAAGGGGACGAAGCGGCTGGGCGGCATGCCCAGGTCGGCGGCGATCTCCTTCTGGCTGCGCCCGGGTGCCGCCGCCAGCAGGCGGAGCAGGCCGGCCTGTGCGGGGGTCAGGCCGAGCTCCTCCAGGCGCCGGGCGAACAGGCCGCTCGCGTGGGCCCCGAGCTGGGCCAGGGCGAACGCCACACCGGTCCTCTGCGGGCCTCGGGGCCCGTCCTCCTCCGCACTCACGGCAGAATGCTACCGCTTCAAAAATGATTCAGCATGTGTAATCATTTACGCATGGAAATCGATTCGGATGCGCACCGTGCGCCCCGCCGACGGGAGGCCGTGATGACCCGCCCGCTCCTCGCGCCCGCCGCGCGTCCGGCCGCCTCCGGGGCGGTGGGGCGGGCGTGGGCGCAGGCGCGCCGCATCGAGCGCGCCTGCCTCGTCCTCGCCGCCGTGCTCGCCGCGTCCGGCCTGTTCCACCTCGCGGTCCTCGCCGTCGACGGCGGCCCCTGGGAGGGGCCGGTCTCCTGGCGCAAGCCCGCCACGTTCGGCCTCTCCTTCGGCCTCACGCTCGCAGCGGTCGCCCGGGTGTCCGCCCCCCTCCGCCTGGGCGTGCGCCTGCGCACCGTCCTGCTGGGCGTCCTCGCGGCGGACAGCCTCGTGGAGGTCGGCGGGATCACGCTGCAGGCGTGGCGGCGGGTTTCCTCGCACGTCGACATGGAGACGCCGTTCGACTCGGCGGTCTCGATGACCCTCGCCGTGGGAGGGGCCGTGCTCGTCGGGGTTCTGAGTGCCCTGGCCGTCCCGGCCCTCCGGGGCCGGGCGGACGCCCCGCCGGACATGCGCCTGGCCCTGCGGGCCGGGTTCGCCTCCCTGCTCGTCGGCCTCGTGTCCGGAGCGGTCATGATCGCCCGCGGAGTGGTGCTCGTCCGGGCCGGGCACCAGCAGGAGGCGTATCACGCGGTGGGCTTCCTCAAGCCGGTCCACGGGGTCGCCCTGCACGGTGTCCTCGTGCTCCCCGCCCTCGCCCGGCTGCTCGCCGCCGCCGGATGGGACACGGCGCGCCGCACCCGTGCCGTGGCGGCGGCCTCGGCCGGCTACGGCGTCCTCCTGGCGGCGGCGCTCGGCCTCTCGCTCCTCGGCTGAGGTCCCGCCCCCCCGGTTGAGGCCACGCCTCCTCGGCGGAAGTCCCGGCGGCCCCCGGCCGAGGCGAGGCCCCGGCCGGGCGCCTCCCGGGGGTGCCCCGCCCGGCCGGCGGCGGGGGGAAACGACGGCGGCCCCGTCCCGGAGGGTTCCGGGACGGGGCCGCCGCGTCGCGGGCGCCGGTGCGGCGCCGCGCGGTCAGAGCTTCTCGACCACGTGGTCGATGCAGGCGGTCAGCGCCTCGACGTCCGCCGGGTCCACCGCCGGGAACATGGCCACGCGCAGCTGGTTGCGGCCCAGCTTGCGGTAGGGCTCGGTGTCCACGATGCCGTTCTCGCGCAGCACCTTGGCGACGGCGGCCGCGTCCACGCCCTCCGCGAAGTCGATCGTGCCGACCACCTGCGAGCGCTGCGCCGGCTCGGCGACGAACGGGTTGGCGTACGGGGACTTCTCGGCCCACGTGTACAGGCGCGAGGAGGAGTCCGCGGTCCGCGCGACCGCCCAGTCCAGGCCGCCCTGCCCGTTGATCCAGTCCAGCTGGTCGGCCAGCAGGAAGAGGGTGGCCAGGGCCGGGGTGTTGTACGTCTGGTCCTTCGACGAGTTGTCGATCGCGGTCGGCAGGTCGAAGAAGGTCGGGATGTACCGGCCGGAGCCGGCGATCTCGGCGGCGCGCTCCAGGGCGGCGGGGGAGAAGACGCCGATCCACAGGCCGCCGTCGGCAGCGAAGCACTTCTGCGGGGCGAAGTAGTAGACGTCGCTCTGGGTGATGTCGACGGGCAGGCCGCCGGCGCCGGAGGTGGCGTCCACCAGGACCAGCGCGCCCTCGTCGGCGCCCTCGACCCGGCGGATCGGCATGGCGACGCCGGTGGAGGTCTCGTTGTGGGTGAGCGCGTAGGCGTCCACGCCGGCCTCGGCCACGGGCAGCGGGTGGGTGCCCGGCTCGGACTTCACCACGCTCGGGTCGGCCAGCCACGGCGCGGCCTTGGTGGCGGCGGCGAACTTCGAGGAGAACTCGCCGAAGTGCAGGTGCTGGGACTTCTCCCGCACCAGCCCGAAGGCGGCGATGTCCCAGAAGGCGGTGGAGCCGCCGTTGCCCAGGACCACCTGGTAGCCCTCGGGCAGGGAGAAGAGGCTGCTCACGCCGTCGCGCACCCGCCGGACCAGGTTCCTGACCGGGGCCTGGCGGTGGGACGTGCCCAGCAGGGAGGTGCCGGTGGCGGCGAGGGCGCCCAGCGCCTCGGGCCGCACCTTGGACGGGCCGGAGCCGAAGCGGCCGTCGGCGGGCTTGATGTCAGCGGGAATCCGGATCTGAGCCACAGCCGAAGCGTAACGGCCGCCCCCGCCGCTGCGGAGCCGCCGTCCAGCGGCTGAGACGCGTGTCGGACGCCGCCGCCCGGCCCCTCGGGGAGGGGCCGGGCGGCGGCACCGGGGCCCGTGCCGCCGCCCGCCGGGCCGCACACGCCGGGCGGTGCGGGCGGCGTCAGGCGTCTGACGTCAGGCGTCAGGCGCTACGGGCGCTGGCGTCAGCGGGCGATGTCGCCGTAGCCCTCGACCTCGCGCGGGCTGCGCGGGCCGGGTCCCACGTAGCGGGCGGAGGGGCGCACGAGGCGGCCGGTGCGCTTCTGCTCCAGGATGTGCGCCGACCAGCCGGCGGTGCGGGCGCAGGTGAACATCGACGTGAACATGTGCGCCGGGACCTCGGCGAAGTCCAGCATGATCGCGGCCCAGAACTCGACGTTGGTGGCGAGCACCCGGTCGGGGCGGCGGTTGTGCAGCTCCTCCAGGGCGGCCTTCTCCAGCGCCTCGGCGACCTCGAAGCGGGGCGCGTCCAGCTCCTTGGCGGTGCGGCGGAGCACGGCGGCGCGCGGGTCCTCGGCGCGGTACACGCGGTGGCCGAAGCCCATCAGGCGCTCGCCCTTGTCCAGGGCGTTCTTCACGTAGCCGACCGCGTCGCCGGTCCGCTCGATCTCCTCGATCATGCCGAGGACGCGGGAGGGCGCGCCGCCGTGCAGCGGGCCGGACATGGCGCCCACCGCGCCGGAGAGCGCGGCGGCGACGTCGGCGCCGGTGGAGGCGATGACGCGGGCGGTGAAGGTGGAGGCGTTCATGCCGTGCTCGGCGGCCGACGTCCAGTAGGCGTCGACGGCCTTGACGTGCTTGGGGTCGGGCTCGCCGCGCCAGCGGATCATGAACCGCTCGACGATCGTCTCGGCCTTGTCGATCTCCCGCTGCGGCACCATCGGCAGGCCCTGGCCGCGCGCCGACTGGGCGACGTACGACAGCGCCATCACCGCGGCGCGCGCGAGGTCGTCGCGGGCCTCCTCGGCGTCGATGTCCAGGAGCGGTTTGAGGCCCCACACCGGGGCCAGCATGGCGAGCGCGGACTGCACGTCGACCCGGATGTCGCCGGAGTGGACCGGGATCGGGAACGGCTCCGCCGGCGGCAGGCCCGGGTTGAACTTGCCGTCCACCAGCAGGCCCCAGACGTGCCCGAACGAGACGTGTCCGACCAGGTCCTCGATGTCCACGCCGCGGTAGCGCAGCGAGCCGCCTTCCTTGTCGGGCTCGGCGATCTCGGTCTCGAACGCGACGACACCTTCGAGTCCGGGTACGAAATCGGACATCGGGCGGCTCCTCTTGATCTGGTTGGTCCGGACGACCTGACGGCTTGGTACGCCTCGCGGTCTGGCTGGGGTGGCAGTGCTGTCCGTGCTGTGCGGGGTGATGCGCAGCGTACGCCCGCATGGCACGCGGTGCCAGATTCCCGGGCACCGCGTGCAGCGCGCCGTGCTCCGCCGCGGTGGCGGGGAGGCCGGGGCGCGACGCCCGCCGCGCCCCGGCCTCCCCGCCGGACCGGCGGGGGACACCGCTGGTCGCGCCGCCCCCGGACCGCCCCGACCAGGGGCGCGACCGCCCCGGAGGCCCCCCGGGACCGCTCCGTCCGGCGTGACCCACGGCACATCGCCCGGGCGGCGGACGCCCCGCGGAGGGGCGCCGTACGCGATGATGGGAGCGTGCATCTCCCGGACAGCGCCCGCCCCGCAGCCCGTCGTACGCCCGTCCCCGAGCCGCCGGCCTCCCCGCCCGAACCCGGCGGGGCGGGACGCCTCCCCGAGCCGGACCCGGCCTCCATGCGCCGCCAGTACAGCGCCGCAGGCCTCGCCGAGCACGAACTGGCCCACGACCCGGTCACCCAGTTCGGCCGCTGGTTCGCCGAGGCCGGGGCGGCCGGGGTCCACGAGCCCAACGCGATGGTGCTCTCCACCGCCGACGCCGCCGGGCGGCCCAGCTCCCGGACCGTCCTGCTCAAGGGCTACGACGCCCGCGGGTTCGTCTTCTTCACCAACTACGGCTCCCGCAAGGCCGCCGAGCTGGACGCCAACCCGCACGCGTCGCTGCTCTTCCCCTGGCACCCCGTCGCCCGCCAGGTGATCGTCACCGGCTCCGTCGAGCGGGTCGGCCGCGACGAGACCGCCGCCTACTTCCGCACCCGCCCGCACGGCTCCCAGCTGGGCGCCTGGGCCAGCGAGCAGTCCCGGACCGTCGCCTCGCGGCAGGAGCTGGAGGAGCGCTACGCCGAGCTGGCCGCCCGCTACCCGGAGGGCGAGGGGGTGCCGGTGCCGCCGTTCTGGGGCGGCTTCCGGCTGCACCCGGAGACCGTCGAGTTCTGGCAGGGGCGGCTGAACCGGCTGCACGACCGGCTCCGCTACCGCGCCGACCCGGAGGCGCCCACCGGCTGGACCGTCGAGCGGCTCTGCCCCTAGCGCCGCGGTGCGGCGGGGTCCGCGGGCCCCGCGCACCACAGGGGCGCCCGGGAGCGCCCGGGAGCGCCCGGGACGTCCGGTGCGCCTGCGGACCGACGGGACGGCCGACGGGTCCGAGGGGTCCGGCGGGGGAGCGCCGCCGCGGGTGCGTCCCGGGGCGCGGGGGCCGGGCCGGGGGCGCCGACGGGCACGTGCGGTGCCGGGAGAGGACCGGACGGAGGGGCGCCCCGGACCGTCAGGGGCGCGGCCGTCCCAGGACAGCGGACAACCCGCGGGCTGCTCCCGGCCGGTGGCCGCCGTGCGGCCTTCGACCGGGCACCGGGGGACGATCCCGGTGGGCCCGCGGGTCGGGTGTCTGCTGTGGATTGCCCGCCGCCGCGCTTCGGCAACCGGGCGGGGCGGCTAGGAAGCAGCCACCTCACACGTCCTGAAAGTACTCAACTCAGGATCACCTCCTTCCCGTGTCCCGCCACCATAGGCACGCTCCCCGCCGGGAGGCAACGGTGTTTTTCCGGTCCCCGGCACGGCCGTGTCCGCGCCGCCGCGCCGTGCGCGCCCCGGGCGGGCACCGGACGGGCCTCCGCCGGGCACCGGACAGCCCTCCGACCGGTCCCGCGGCCGGACGGGCCGCAGCGGCGGGGGCGGGCGGCGCACGGTGTTGGGCCGACCGGTGGAAGGCCCGAACGGGTGGTTCGCGGAGGGGCGGACGGCGGGAAAGCCGCGATCAGCGCCCTGTGCGTCAACTCCCGGCGGCGGCGCGCCGCCCGGGGCGCCCGGGACATCCCCGGATCGCGGGCGTCGCCGCGCTCCTGGCCCTAGACTTCGCGCACAGGCATTGCAATGCGCGCACGCCGAAAGGCCACCCCTGGTCCATGACCGGGATGGCTGTCCGAAGGATCGTACACAGGTGGCCCGACGAACCGGCGCGTCTCCTCCTCTCCGTGCCCATTACCCAAGGGGATCGCGTTGAACACTTCCGTCGCACCCGCGCCTGCGCCCGCCCTCGCGCCCCGTGGGGACGCGCCGTCCCCACGCATCCCGCTCGCCTCTCTTGCCCACCGGACCGACTCGGAGACCCTGAAGCGGATCGTCCCCGGCAGCGGTGCCCCCCGCCCGGTCGCCGTGGCCGCCTTCAACTCCTCGATCTGAGGAGGCGCCCGACCAGCCGACATGGACCGATCCCCCGTGCCCCTCAGGCAGTTCGTGCTGAAGGTGCACAGCCGATGCGACCTCGCGTGCGACCACTGCTACGTGTACGAGCACGCGGACACCAGCTGGCGGGGCCGCCCCCGGGCGGTCCCCGACGAGGTGCTGGTGCGCACCGCCGACCGCATCGCGGAGCACGCCGCCGCGCACGGGACGGCGGCGGTCCATGTCGTGCTGCACGGTGGCGAGCCGCTGCTCGCCGGCCCGGCCCGCCTGCGCCGGGCGGCCGAGGAGCTGCACCGCGCCCTCGACGGCGTCTGCGCCCTCGACCTGCGCATCCACACCAACGGCGTCCTGCTGGACGAGCGCTTCCTCGACCTGTTCGCGGAGTTCGGCGTCAAGGTCGGGATCTCGCTGGACGGCGACCGGGCGGCCAACGACCGCCACCGCCGCTTCGCCGACGGCCGCAGCAGCCACCCCCACGTCCTGCGGGCCGTCGGGCTGCTCCGCCGCCCCCGGTACCGGCACCTCTTCGCGGGCCTGCTCTGCACCGTCGACGTCCGCAACGACCCCGCCGCCGTCCACGACGCGCTGGCGGAGCTCGACCCGCCCCGCGTGGACTACCTGCTGCCGCACGCCACCTGGGAGCAGCCCCCGCCGCGCCCCGGCGGCGGCACCCCCTACGCCGACTGGCTGCTGGCGGTCCTCGACCGCTGGCACGGGCAGGGGCGGCCCTTCCCCGTGCGGGTCTTCGACTCCGTGGAGCGCACCCTGCGCGGCGGCAGCAGCCTCACCGAGTCCCTCGGCCTGGAACCCTCCGACCTGGTCGTGGTCGAGACCGACGGCACGCTGGAGCAGGCCGACTCCCTCAAGACCGCCTTCGACGGCGCGCCCGCCACCGGACTCGACGTCTTCTCCCACACCTTCGACGAGGCCTCCCGCCACCCGGGCATGCTGGCCCGGACGCAGGGCCTCGACGGGCTGGCCGCGGAGTGCCGGGCCTGCCCGGTCGTCCGCTCCTGCGGCGGCGGCCTGTACGCCCACCGGTACCGCGCCGGCAGCGGCTTCGCCAACCCCTCCGTCTACTGCGGGGACCTCATGCAGCTGATCACCGGAATCCGCGACCGCCTCGCCGCCGCCCCCGTCCCGCCGCCCCCGCAGCCCGGCCCGCCGGTGCTGCCGGAGGCGCACCTGGACGAGCTGGCCGCCGGCTTCGGCGGCGCCGAGGCGGTCCGCTCCCTGGCGCGGGCTCAGCTGGGCATCGTGCGCGAGCTGCTCGCCGCCGTCCGGCAGCGGTCGGCGGACCTGTCCGCCGACCGGTCCGCCCCCGCCGCGGCCGCCTGGGAGCTGCTCACCGCCCTCGACTCCGACGCGCCGGACGCGCTGGACGCGGTGCTGGCCCACCCCTACACCCGGGCCTGGGCGGTGCGCTGCCTGGAGGGCGCGGCCGGGGCCGACGCGGGCGGCCTGGCGGAGGTCGCGGCCGCGGCCGCCCTGCGTGCGGGCCGTGACGAGCCGGTCCGGGTGCCGGTGCGCGGCGGCGCGGTGCGGCTGCCCACCCTGGGCAGGGTGCTCGTGGGCGGCGACGGCGGCGAGGCCGTGGTGTCCGGCGGCCCGGACGGCTTCACCGTGGCGGTGGGCGGCGCCGTGCTGCGGATCGGCCGCGACGACCCGCCGGGCGACCGCTGGCACCCCGTGCGGCGCCTGGCCGCCCCCGGGTGGACGGTGGCGCTGGAGGACACCGACCCGTACCGCGACGGCCACCAGTGGCCGGTGGCCGGGCGGCTGCCGGACGGCGAGGCCGAGGCCTGGCGCGCGGGACTCGCCGAGGCCTGGGAGCTGATCGGCCGTGAACTGCCCCGGTACGCGCCGGGCCTGTCCGCCGGCCTGTCCACCGTCACCCCGCTGGAGGCGCCCGCCGGGCAGGACGTCAGCGCCGCCGCGCGGCAGGCGTTCGGCGCGGTCGGCATCGCCCGGCCCGGCCGGGCGGACGTGCTGGCACTGCTGCTGGTCCACGAGTTCCAGCACGTGAAGCTCGGCGCCGTCCTGGACCTCGCCGACCTCCACGACCCGGAGGACACCCGGCTCCACTACGCGCCGTGGCGGGAGGACCCCCGCCCGCTGGAGGGCCTGCTGCAGGGGACGTACGCCCACATCGCGGTGGCCGACTTCTGGCGGGTGCGGCGGCACACGGCGCGGGGTGCGGCCGCCGCCGAGGCCGAGGTGCACTTCGCCCGCTGGCGCCGGCACACCGCGGAGGCCGTGGAGGTGCTGGCCGGGTCCGGGTCGCTCACCCCGCTGGGCATGCGGTTCGCCGAGGGCATGCGGGCGACGGTCGCCCCCTGGCTGGAGGAGCCGGTCGCCCCCGAGGCCGTCCGCGGCGCGCGGCTGGCCGCACAGCGCCACCGGGAGGCATGGCAGGCCCGTGCCGCGGCCGGGAGCTGAGCCCGCCGTGCAGGCTCCGCCGCACACCGCGGCCGGACTCGCCCGGGACCTGGCGGCGCTCGGCGTCCGGCCGGGAGGCGTCCTGCTGGTGCAGGCGTCGCTGCGCAGCGTCGGACCGGTGGCGGGCGGGGCCGCCGCGGTGGTGGCGGCGCTGCGCACCGCCCTCGGCCCCGGCGGGACGCTGGTCGGCTACACCGCCACCCCGGAGAACTCCACCACCTCCCCGCTCCACCGCGAGCGGGTGCGCGGCATGGACGAGGCCGGCCTGGCCGCCCACCTCGCCGCCATGCCCCCCTTCGACCCGGCCGCGACCCCGGCGTCCCCCACCATGGGCCGCCTGGCCGAGCAGATCCGCACCACGCCGGGCGCGCTGCGCAGCCGCCACCCGCAGACCTCCTTCGCGGCCGTCGGCCCGGCCGCCGCGGACCTCGTGCGCCGCCACCCGCTGGAGAGCCACCTCGGCGAGGAGTCGCCGCTGGGCGCCCTGTACCGGGCCGGCGGGCAGGCCCTGGTGGTGGGCCCGATCGAGCGGTGCACCGTGTACCACCTGGCGGACTACCGGACCGGCCGGTTCCCGCCGCGGGAGTACGCGTGCGTGGTGCGGGGCGCGGACGGCGGCCGGGAGTGGCGCCGCTTCGCGGCGCCCGCCCTGGACGACGGACACCTCGCCGCGCTCGACCGCGAGGTGCGGCGGCTGGTCCGGGTGCCCGTCGGGACCCTCGGGTCCGCCCCCTGCCGGCTGCTCCCCGTCCGGGAGGCGGTGGACGCCGCCGTGGCCGTGCAGCGCCGCGCGGGGGTCTGACCGGCCGCACCGGACCGCGGGCCGGGGCGGGTGCCGTCCCGGCCGGTGCCGTCCCGGCCGGCGGAGGGCGACCGGCGGAGGGCGACCGGCGGAAAGCAGGCGGGGGAGGGCGGACGGCGGAAAGCGGACGGAGTCCGCACGCGGTGTTCCGCTGACGGTCCGTCGCTTCCTACACTGATGCTCCTTCATCTGCGGGGCGGGGGCACACGTGCAGAGACCAGGAGGAGCCTCCGGGGGCGGCTCCGAACCCTACTTCTTCCTCAGCTACGCGCACACGCCGCCCAGCGACAGCCGGTCCGGGGACCCCGACCTCCTGGTCGACCGCTTCTTCGAGGACCTGTGCGCCGATGTCATGCAGATGACCGACCTGCCCAGGGGGGCGGCGGCGGGGTTCATGGACCGCCGGCTCACCCCCGGCGAGGGCTGGCCGGCGAGCCTGTCCGACGCGCTGTCGCGCTGCCGGGTCTTCGTACCCCTGTACTCGCCCCGCTACTTCAGCAGCGAGCAGTGCGGCAAGGAGTGGTTCTTCTTCTCCCGGCGGACCGCCTACCACCGGGCGGCGGGGGCGCGCCGCATGGAGGGCATGGTGCCGGCGTTATGGGTCCCGGTGCCGCCCGAGTCCCTGCCGGGGCCCGCCGAGAGCCTCCAGTTCAGCCAGGCCGACCTCGGCCCCGACTACGCCTCCGAGGGGCTGTACGGCCTCAGCCGCCTCGGCTACCTGCACTCCGACTACGAACGGGTGGTCTACCACCTCGCCAAGCGGATCGTCACCGTCGCCCACGAGACCCGGATACCGCCGGGCCGGCGCGCCGACTACCGCGACGTGCCCAGCGCCTTCGAACCCGCCGACGGCGTGCAGGAGCTCCGCGTGGTCGTCCTCGCGGGCAGCCGCCGGGACCGCACCGGCGCCCGCTGCGCCGACTGCTACGGCCCCTCGCCCGTCGACTGGAACCCCTACCACCCCCACTCCAAGCGCGCCCTCGCCGACCACGTCGCCGACCTGGCGCGCAGCCTGGACTACCGGGTGCGGGTGGGCGCCTTCGAGGACGAGGCCGAGCGGATGCTGGCCCCCGGCCCCCCGACCGGCCCCGAGCTGCTCCTGGTCGACCGCTGGGCGCTCACCGACCCGCGCCACCGCGGCCTGCTGCAGCGCCTCGACGCCGTGCCGCGCCCCTGGATCAGCATCATGCTGCCGTGGAACCGCGACCACGCCGGGGCCGCCCGGCGCGAGGAGGAGCTCCAGGCCGCCACCGAGGAGGCGCTCCACCGCAAGCTCCACGAGGGCCCCACCTCCTACCGCCTCACCCGCACCCTGCTGCCCAACCTGGACGTCTTCTACGACGACCTGCCCACCGCGGTCCGCCGGGCCTCCCAGCAGTACCTGCGGCACGCCGTGACCCATCCCCCGGAGGGGGAGCCCGTGCGCCTGCCCCGGCTCATGGGGCCCCTCGCCCCCGGCGTCCCCGACCCCCCGCCCGGCCGCGGGCCCGGGAGACCGGACGGGCCGTCCGACCCCCAGCCCGGCCACCGGCCCGACGACGACTACACCGACATTGGCGGAGGAGCAGCATGACCGAGAGCCGCGACGGGCGCGTGGTCACGTTCTACTCGTACAAGGGCGGCACCGGGCGCACCATGACCCTCGCCAACACCGCCTGGATCCTGGCCGCCAACGGCATGCGCGTGCTGACCGTCGACTGGGACCTGGAGGCCCCAGGCCTGCACCGCTTCTTCCACCCCTTCCTCGACCCGGCCCTGCTGGGCACCAGCCCCGGCATGATCGACCTGATCACCGAGTACCGGGAGCAGGCGCTGCGCAACGTCCCCCGGGCGCCGGACTGGCACCGCCAGTACGCCCGGGCCCGCCGGCACGCCCTCTCCCTGCAGTGGGAGTTCCCCGGCGGCGGCAGCCTCGACTTCCTCTCGGCGGGCCGTCAGAACCGCGACTACTCCGCCACGCTGGGCAGCCTCTACTGGGACGACTTCTACGACCGCTTCGCCGGCGGCCGGTTCTTCGCGGCGCTGCGCGAGGACATGCGGCAGCACTACGACTGGATCCTGATCGACAGCCGCACCGGCCTCAGCGACATCGCCGACATCTGCACCGTGGAGATGCCGGACGTCCTGGTCGTCTGCTTCACCCTCAGCGACCAGTCCATCGACGGCGCCGCCTCCGTCGCCCAGCACATCCACGAGCGCTACCGCAACCGCAGCATCCGCATCCTGCCGGTCCCCATGCGCGTCGACGAGGGGGAGAAGGAGAAGGCCGACGCCGGCCGCGCCCTGGCCCGGCTGCGCTTCGACGGGCTCCCCGCCGGCCTGCGCGAGGAGGAGCTGGCGTCCTACTGGGGCGCGGTCGAGGTGCCGTACCGGCCCTTCTACGCGTACGAGGAGATCCTCGCGACCTTCGGCGACACCCCGGGCCTGTCCTCCTCCATGCTCGCCTCCTGCGAGCGCCTCACCTCGGTGGTCACCGAGGGCCGGGTGACGGCGCTGCCGCCGGTGCCCGAGGCGGAGCGGCTGCGCACCGTGGACCTCTACACCCGCCGCCGCCCGGCCGGGCCCAGCGAACTCGTCCTCTCCTACGCCGCCGAGGACCGCATGTGGGCGGACTGGATCGAGTCCGTGCTCACCGCCGCCGGGTTCCAGGTGCTGGTGCGGGACATCGGCGCCGAGCCCGCGGCCGGACGGCAGCCCGAGACCGGCGCCGAGGCAGCCCGCCGCACCGTCGTGCTGCTCTCCGCCGCCTACCTGCGCAACCCGCAGGCCCGCGACCTGATGAGCACGGTCGTGGGCCGCGACCCGTCCGGCATCCGCCGCCAGCTGGTGCCCGTGCGCGTCGGCGACGTCCGGCACGCCGCCGGCCTGCGCCTGCCCGTGGCCGTGGACCTGCTGCACCTCGCCGAGGGCCCGGCCCGGTCGGCCGTGCTGCGCGCCCTCGGCCGCCCCGAGACCGCGGTGGCCCCCGCGGCCGAGGGCGGGCCCCGCTTCCCGGGCACCAGGCCCGCGGTGTGGAACGTCCCGCCGCGCAACCCGGCCTTCACCGGCCGCGCCCAGGTGCTGGAGCGGCTCCGCAACCAGCTGGGGGCGGGCATGACCGCCGTCCTCCCCACCCCGCAGACCCTCTACGGCCTCGGCGGCGTCGGCAAGACCCAGGTCGTCCAGGAGTACGCGCACCGCTTCATGGCCGACTACGACCTGGTCTGGTGGATCAACGCCGAGCAGGGCGACCAGGTCGTCACCGCCCTCGCCGACCTGGCGGCCGAGCTGGCCCGGACCTCCCCGGCCGTGGCCGACCTGGCCGCCGAGCTGAAGCTGCGGATCGGGGACAACGTCTCGGAGGCCGCCGAGGCCGCCCGGCAGGCGCTGCGGCGCGGCACGGTCACCGACCGGTGGCTGCTGGTCTTCGACAACGCCGACGACCCCGTCGAGGTCAAGCGGTTCTTCCCCGGCGGCTCCGGCCACGTCCTGGTCACCTCCCGCAACCACGCCTGGTCCGCCCACGCGGAGGCGCTGCCGGTGGACGTCTTCGACCGCCGGGAGTCCGTCGAGCACCTGCGCCGCCGCTCGCCCTCCCTCACCGAGGACGAGGCCGACGAGGTGGCGGCCGCCGTCGGCGACCTGCCGCTGGCCGTCGAGGTCGCGGGCGCCTGGCTGGCCGAGACCGGAACCCCGGTGGAGAGCTACGTCGCCCAGCTCCGGCAGGAGCCGCAGGAGGCCCTGGGCGTCGCCACCTCCCCCCACTACCCCGAGCCGGTCGCGGCCACCTGGAACGTCTCCATCGCCCGCCTGCAGGACGAGAACCCCGCAGCGGTGCGGCTCCTCCAGCTCTGCGCCTTCTTCGCCCCGGAGCCCATCGCGCTCAACCTCGTCCACAGCCGCAGGATGCGCGAGGCGCTCGTCCCCTACGACCACGACCCCCAGGCCGGCTACCTGCTGGGCCGCTCCATCCAGGCCATCAACCGCTACGCGCTGGCCAAGGGCGGCCAGGGCAAGGGCATCCAGATCCACCGCCTGGTGCAGGCCGTCATCCGGTCGAAGATGACCCCCGCCGAGCAGGAGCAGGCGATGCACGAGGTGCACCGCATCCTCGTCGACGCCCGCCCCGAGCGCGGCGAGACCGACGACCCGCGCAACTGGGAGCGCTTCGAGGAGATCTGGCCCCACCTGCGGCCCTCCGGCGCCGAGATCTGCGACGAGCCGGCCACCCGCCAGCTGCTGATCGACCGGGTGCGGTACCTGTGGAAGCGCGGCGAGTACGAGCCCGCCCTCGCCCTGGGCACCCGCCTCGACGAGGTCTGGACCGAGAAGCTCGGCGTCGAGGACGTGCAGACCCTCGGCCTGCGCTTCCACATCGCCAACGTGCTCCGCAGCCGCGGCGACTACCAGGCGGCCCTCGACCTCGACCAGGCCACCCTGGAGCGCCAGCAGGCGGTGCTCTCGCCGAAGAACGCCGACGCCCTCACCACCGCCGGCAGCCTCGCGGCCGACCTGCGGGCGCTGGGCCGCTTCGACGACGCCCTGGAGCGCGACCGGGACATCCACCGGCAGTTCAAGGACCTGCTCGGCGACCGCCACCACCGCACCCTCGCAGCCGCCAACAACCTCGCGGTCGACCTCCGGCTGGCAGGCCTGTCCGCCGAGGCCACCGACATCGACCGGGACACCCTCGACGGCCGCCGCGAGGTGCTGGGCCCGGACCACCACTACACCTTCAACTCCATGTCCCACCTGGCGCGGGACCTGCGCGACACCGGCGACTGGGGCGGCGCGCTGGACCTGCTGCAGGAGACCGTGCCCCGGTGCCGGGAGGTCCTGGGGGAGGACTACCCCGAGACGCTGCGCGCCGCCACCAGCCTCGCCGTCTCGCTGCGCCGCATGGGCCGCACCGAGGAGGCCCTGCGCCTCAGCAGCGAGACCTACGACCTGTACCTCAAGCGGTACGGCGCCGACACGCCCGACGCCCTCGCCTGCGCCCTCACCCTCGCCGCCGACCTCGCCGCGGCCGGCGACGCGGCACGCGGCCGGGACCTGGCCGCCGAGGCCCTCCAGGGGTACCGGCGGACCATGGGCGAACGGCACCCCTTCACCCTGGCCTGCTCCGCCGGACTGGCCGTCCACCTGCGGGGCGCCGGGGTCCAGGACCGCGCCGTCCGGCTCGCCGAGGAGGCTCTGGAAGGGCTGCGGGCGGTGCTCGACGACGAGCACCCGTTCACCCTCCGGGCGATGGCGAACCTGGGAGGCTTCCGGGCCGAGGCCGGCCGGCTGCAGGAGGCCGAGCAGCTGGAACGGACCGCGCTGGCGGGCCTGGAGGCCCTGCACGGCCCCGCCCACCCCGGCACCGTGGCCTGCCGCGCCAACCTCGCCGTCACCCTGCGCGCCGCCGGGCGCCAGGCCGAGGCGCAGGAGCTGCGCTCCCGTGCGCTGCAGGAGTTCCTCTCCCTCCTGGACGAGGACCACCCGCTGGTGCTGGCCGTCCGCACCTGGCAGCGGACCTGGAGCGACCTGGAGCCCCAGCCGATGTAGCCGCCCCCGGCCGGTCCGCTGCGGGGACCGGCCGGCCGCCCCTCAGCGGGCCGCCTCCGGGCGGGCGGCGCCCTGGCCGGTCGCCCAGCCCAGGATCCGCGGCAGGACCGGCAGGGCGCCGAAGTGGGCCGCGCCGGGCTCGATCTCCACGGTCGAGCCCGGGATGCGCTCCGCGAGCCAGCGGGTGTGCGCCGCCGGCGAGAAGACGTCGTCCTGGCCGTGCCAGAGCAGCACCGGCACCCGGATCGCCCCCGGGTCGAACCCCCAGTCGCCGCTGAAGGCCAGCGCGTCGTCGATCCAGCCGTCCGCGGACTCCCGCAGCGCCTCCGCGTAGTTGCGCACCAGCATCGCCCGGATGCCGGCGTCCGCGACGACCCGCAGGTCGGACTCGGGCAGCTCGGTGCGCAGGGCGGCGACCAGCACCGTCGGGTCGGCGCGGATCAGCCGGGAGCGCTGCTCCAGGCTGCTCGCCAGCCGCACGGCGCTCTCCGCTGCCGCGCTGTACTCCCGGACGTTGGACTCGGCCATCCCCGCGAACCAGTCGAGGCCCGGCGCCACCCGCGGCGCCAGGCTCACCAGCACCCCCGCCCGGGTCACCCGGTCGGGCAGCAGCGCCGCGCAGGCCAGGGCGTGGGGGCCCCCGCCCGAGCGGCCCACGACCGAGAAGCGCTCCAGCCCCAGGGCGTCGGCGACGGCGGCCACGTCCGCCGCGGCGTCGGCCACCCGCCGTCCGGGCAGCCGGTCCGAGTCGCCGTACCCCGGCCGGTCGAAGACGACCAGCCGCACGCCCAGCCGGTGCAGGACGGCGCCGCGCGGTGCCGGGCCCATCCTGCTGCCCGGCGTGCCGTGCAGCAGGAACACCGGACTGCCCTCCGGATCGCCCCGGCTCTCCGCCGCCAGCGCCCTGCCGTCGGGGGTCCGTACCAGTACCAGCACCCGAGCCTCCCCGCGGCGGCGCGCCCGGGGCGCGCCGCCCGTAGCCGTTCTTCCCCGAACCGTCCCCGTCCAGCCGTGCGGAATCCGGCCTGCCGTGCGTGCGTCCCGGCCGTGCCGCGGCCGTCCCTCGGCCGTGCCCGGCCGTGTCCTGCCGTGCCCAGCGGTGCCCGGCCGCGTCCCGCCGCGTCCCGCCGTGCCCCGGCCGCGCCCCGGCCCGTCGCCGGGCGTCCCCGGACCGGCTCAGCCGCGCACCTCGCGCCGCGCCTGCCAGGTCGTGTGCTCCCGCGACACCGCCTCCTCCGCGTCGCGGGCCAGCCGCGCCCACCGCTCCTCCGCGTCCGGCGCCGACAGGTCCATCGCGGCCAGCTGCGCCCGGATCAGCTCCAGCTCGTCGGCGGCCACCCGGTAGGCGGAGGCCAGCGGCCGGTACTGCCGCAGCTGCGCCCACGCCGTCGACGACGCCGCCAGCGCGGCGACCGCCCCGAGGATGTCGTAGCTGAAGTCGCCCTCGATCCGCGGCACCGACAGCAGGACGCCCAGCAGCGGCAGGGCCACCGACAGGAAGCCGGTGAACCGCGCCGCCCGCTCGCAGCGGTGCGCCCGCGACGCGTACCAGTCGTGCTGCTGCTGCACCCGTTCGCGCAGGTAGACGTCCCGGCGGACGGCCAGCGGGGCGCCGCGCAGCCGCTGCATCCCCTCGGTGACGTCCGTCCGGACGCCCGGCGGCACCGCCCGGCTGCGCCGGAAGGCGTGCAGCACCCCGGTCAGCTGCAGCCGGTACAGCGACTCGGCGTCCTCCACGGCGGTCGGCGGCGGCGTGTACGTGTCCGCCCGGACGGCGTACTTCCACGCCAGGGTCTTCACCGACTCCGCGACCGCCCGGCCCTCGTACCACAGGCCCTGCGGGTTGTGCAGGTTCGCCAGCCCCGAGGCGCACATCGCGAGGAAGAAGAGCCCCGCCGACACGCCCGCGATCCACGGCTGGTCGGCGGACCCCGCCACCGCCGCCGCGGTCAGCAGCGCCAGTTGCAGGCGCGACATCACGACGGTCTTCTGCTGCCCCTGCAGGGACACCCCGTCCGCCACCCAGAAGAGCTCCGGGAGCAGCTCGTACTCCTGAACCGTCCGACGCGACTCCGCCGCCATGGAACCCAACCCCCCGTCGCCGGCCCTCCACCGCGGCCAGTATGGGGGCCGCGGGGCCGGCCGCACAGCACACGGACGGGCCGATTCGGCCGGGGAATCCGCGGAACCGGGTGTGCGGCCGGGATTCCGCAGGTTGAATGGGCGTGCGTGTGGGGGAGGTGGGCACCATGACCGCACAGCGACCGACGGCACCCGGACCGACGGGCCCCGGCTCGCGGCTCCGCAAGGCCGGAACCGCGCCGCCGCCCGGCCCGGAGGAGGCAGGCCCCGACGGGGCCGGCCCCGCCCGTCCGGCCGACCGCGACCTGCTCTCCGCCCTCATGCAGGCCATGGAGGTCGGGCTCTGCGCCCTGGCCGGCGACGGCACCGTCACCCACTGGAACCGCGAGGCCGAGCGCCTCCTCGGCTGGCCCGCCGCGGAGGCGGTCGGCAGGCCGGGCCTGGCCGGGTGGGCGGTCCGCGAGGCCGACGCCGACACGGTCGGGGCGCTGCTGCGGGACGCAGCCGCCGAGGGCCGCCGCCGGGTGCAGGAGTTCGCCCTGCTCACCCGTGACGGCCGCCGCGTCCTGGTCCGCGCCCAGGTCAGCCCCGTCGCCGCCGAGGACGGCGGGGACGCGCCGGACGGCCTCTACTTCGCCTTCTCCGAGGCCCGCTCCCAGATCGACCTGGAGCGCTCGCTCGGGCTGTCCGAGGCCCTCTTCGAGGAGGCCCCGCTCTCCGTGGTCCTGGTCGACGCCGACCTGCGGCCCGCCGCGGTCGGCGCCTCCGCCGCCCGCACCCTCGGCGTCCGGCGCGCCGACCTGCTCGGCCACCCCCTGGGCGAGGTGCTGCGCGACGGCGTGGAGGAGCTGGAGTCGGCGCTCCAGCACGTCCTGGCCACCGGGGAGCCGCTCGGCGGCGTCAAGCTGTGGGGCGCCCTGCGCGGCGACGAGGAGCGCCGCCGCCGCTGCTGGCGCAGCCAGTTCGTCCGGCTGGGCTCGCCCCTCGGCGAGGAGCCGGTGCCGCTCGGCGTGGCGTGGCTCTTCGAGGACGTCACCGAGCGGGAGCAGACCGAGCAGGGCGGGGCGGTGCTCCGCTTCCGCGCCACCCAGCTGCGCCGCGCCGGGATCGCCGCCGCCGAGTGCGAGGACCCGATGGAGGGGGCGGTCGGCTACCTGGACTTCGTCCTCGCGGGCTTCGCCGACCACGCCTACCTCGACCTGGCGGCCGACGGCGACACCGGCGGCCTGGTGCGGGCCGCCGCCTCCCCGGTCGGCACGGCGGCGCAGGAGCCGGGTCCGGAGCCGTCGGGCATCCCCGTCCGCTACGGCGAGCTGCACCCGGCGCTGCGGGCGCTGGAGCGCGGCGGCACGGTCTGCGTCACCGGCGGCGGCGACGCGGCCTGGGCGGTGGAGCGGCGCTGGCCGTCCACCACCGTCCACGGCCTGTGCACGGCGCTGCGCAGCCGGGGCCGCACGGTCGGCGTGCTGACCTTCCTGCGCGGCCCGGGGCGCCACCGCTTCGACCGGGCCGACCTCGCCTACGCCGAGGACATCGGCTCCCGGGTGGCCGCGGCGGTCGACCTGTCGGGCCGCGCGGGCGGCGCCGCCCGCTGAGCCCGCCGGTTCCGCCCGACGGGCCCGTCGGCGCCGCCGGCCCGGCCCGGGTGCCGTCGGCCCGGGTGCCGCCCGGGCCGCACCGGACCTCCGGGGTCTCAGCGGTCCTGGCCGGCCGGGAAGGCGTAGAAGACCCGGTGGGCCTCCTGCTCCAGCAGGCGCGCGTTCCACGCCGTCCCGCCGTCGACGTTGCCGGAGCGGAAGAGCGGCGGCTCCGCCCCCCGGTCGGCGAGCCGCCCGACCGCCGAGGCGACCACGGCCTGCATCAGGGCCGCGGTGACCACGGTGGACGCCGGGCCGAACGTGGTCGGCACGCCCTCCAGGGCCAGTTCGCCGTCGCCCACCGCGACCTTGGTGTCCAGCACGATGTCGCAGTGGTCCTTCAGGTACGTCCCCGAGGCGTGCCGGGAGGACACCGCCCCGGGGTACGCCAGCGAGGTCAGCCCGACGACGGTGAGCCCGCGCGCCCGGGCGTGGGCGGCCAGCTCCACCGGCATCGTGTTCCGGCCGGAGAGGGAGACGACGAAGAGCAGGTCGCCGCTGCGGGCCGGTCCGGCGTCCAGGGTGGCGGTCGCCAGCCCCGACACCCGCTCCAGGGCGCTGCCCAGCGGGGCGGGCACCACGTCGACGCCGGTGACGCCCGGGACGCACAGGAGGTTCATCGGCACCAGGCCGCCGGCCCGGTAGACCACGTCCTGCGCCGGCAGCGAGGAGTGGCCGGCCCCGAACGCGAAGACCCGGCGGCCCCCGGCCACCGCGTCGGCCAGCGCCTCGGCGGCCCGCTCCACGTTGGCGGCCTCCTCGTCGCGGACCCGCCGCAGCAGCGTGAGGGCGGCGTCGAAGTACTGTCCGGCCAGGTCGGTCATGGGCTGTCCGCTCTCCTGTGCTCTGGGTCCGTCGGTGCCGCCGTCGGCGGCCGGCGCCGGGGCGGCCGCAGTCGCCGCGGCGGTCGCCCCGGCGGCCCGCAGTGGTCTGGACCGCGCCCGTCCCGGCGAGCACGGTGCGGCCTGGCGGGGCCCGCTGTCAACAGCGGCGTACCCATGCCGCGCCGATGGGCCAGAATTGGGGGAGGAATTCGAGGAACGGAGCCGGCGGCCGTGAGTGGACTGATCGACACGACGGAGATGTACCTCCGGACCATCCTGGAACTGGAGGAGGAGGGCGTCGTCCCGATGCGCGCCCGCATCGCCGAGCGCCTGGAGCAGAGCGGCCCCACGGTCAGCCAGACCGTCGCCCGGATGGAGCGCGACGGGCTGCTGCGGGTGGCGGGCGACCGCCACCTCGAGCTCACGGAGGAGGGCCGCAGGCTCGCGGTCCGCGTGATGCGCAAGCACCGGCTGGCCGAGTGCCTGCTGGTCGACGTCATCGGCCTGGAGTGGGAGCAGGTGCACGCCGAGGCCTGCCGCTGGGAGCACGTGATGAGCGAGGCGGTGGAGCGGCGGGTGCTGGAGATGCTGGGCCACCCCACCGAGTCGCCGTACGGCAACCCGATCCCGGGCCTGGAGGAGCTGGGCGACGCCCCGGCGGCCGACGAGGGCTTCGATGCTGGCCTGATCACCCTGGACGCGCTGGCGCCGGGGGCGGACGGCAAGAACGTGGTGGTCCGCCGGATCGGCGAGCCCATCCAGACCGACGCCCAGCTGATGCAGACGCTCCGCCGGGCCGGGGTGCAGCCGGGCGCGGTGGTGCACGTCACCCAGGCGGCGGGCGGGGTGATGGTCGGCAGCGGCGGCGAGGCCGCCGAGCTGGACCGGGAGATCGCCTCCCACGTCTTCGTCGCGGGTCCCTGACGGACGGCACCGCACACCGCGCGGCCCGGATCCGGTGCGGGCTCCCCGCCCGGCACGACGCCGGGGGCGGAGGGCCCCGGCGCTCCCCGCGCGCCGAGTCCCTCCGCCCACAGCCGCCTCCCGGAACCCCGAGCGCACCGGGTGGCGGTCCCTCCCCGACCCTTCCTCTTCCCTTTCCTGCACCTCTCCCCGAGGCACCCTCCCCCGGCTCCCTCCCCGGAGGCCCCTTTCGTGACGTCCTCCCCGGGACGTCCTTCCTGGGGCCCCTCCCCGAGGTACCGCACCGGCTTCCCCGTCCGGCGCCGAACCTCCGACCGACTTCTCCCACTCCTTCCGTTCCGTCCGGTGCTGCTCCCTCCTGACAGGATTTCTCCCCTCGGCAGCGCCCGGCAATCCTTGAGCCCTGTCCCCCGTGCGAGGGGCTTTCCCCGCTGCCGAACGGGTATGAGAGAACGTCAGGGCGATTCGCCGGGCCCGGTCGGCCGTCCCCAGGGCGCGCCCGGCGGTTGACTGGCGGGCATGAGAGGCCGCAGGAAGCCGGACGGACCGCGCCCCGGGCGCGGGCGCGGGGGCACGCCGCACGAGCCGCCGACCGCGAGGGGCAGGGGGGCCGCCCGGCGGCTGCGGGCGGCCGGACCGGGCCGGCTCTGGGACCGCCTGTCGGCGGTCGACTTCTTCGGCAACTCCTTCCAACTGGCCGCCCTCGCGATCCTGTGCTTCTTCCCGTTCCTCATCGTCGTCACCGCCGCGGTGGGGCAGGACGCGGCCGAGGTCCTCGCCGGCTGGCTGGGCCTGGACCGGCGGGCGGCCGAGGCCGTGGCGACCCTCTTCAAGCCGGGCCCGGTCCCGGTCGTGCCCACCGCGGTCAGCGCCGGCCTGCTCGTCCTCGGGGCCATGGCCGTCGCCGGCACCCTCCAGGGCTGGTACCGCAGGGTGTTCGACGCCCGGGACCGGGGGTGGCGGCGCAACGCCGCCGCCCAGCTCTGCTGGCTCGCGGGCCTGCTGGCGTACGGCGCCGCGCAGGCCGCCGGCGGCAGGGCGCTCGGCGCGGGCGGCGGGCCCGTGGCGCAGGTCCTGGCCGGCCTCGTCCTGGCGGCGCTCTTCTGGTGGTGGAGCATGCACGTGCTCCTCGCGGGCACCGCCGGGTGGCGCGAGCTGATCCCTCCGGCGCTGGCCACCGCCGTCTGCTGGGCGGGCCTGGGGCTCTTCTCCGCGCGGTTCTTCTCCGACGCGATCGTCTCCAACGAGCAGCAGTACGGCCCGATCGGCGTCGTCATGGTCGTCCTGTCCTGGCTCATCGCGGTGGGCGTGGTCGTCCACCTCGGCTCGGCCGCCGGGCGCCTGTACACCGAGCGCCGCGCCCGGCGCCGGTCAGGTCCGGCGGACGCCCCACGCGGCTGACGCCGTCCCCGCATCCCGCGTCCCGGGGCCGGACCGGCCGTGGGCGCGCCCGGCGGGAGCGCCTGCAGCCCCGCCTCCGGCGGAGGCGGGGCTGCAGGCGGAACGGCGGCTCGGCGGCTCGGCCGCAGGCGGCGCGACGGCGCGCCCGGCGGCTACGGCGCGGTGAGCGCGTACGCCGGGGGCGGCGCCTCCCGGCCGCACGCGTACGCCAGCGGGTCGATCAGCTCGGAGGCCTCCGGCAGCCACCGGTTGGCCTCGGACGGCTGCCGGGCCCACTGGGCGAACCCGTGCGCCCCCACCCGCGACGGCGGGGCGACGATCCACCCGTCCTCGCCGTGGGCCGTCAGGTCGAGGCGGCCGGGCGCCCAGCCGAGCCGCCGCAGCAGGTCGGGCAGCTTCGGCGGCACCCCGGGCAGCACCAGGAAGAGCAGCCGCCGGCCGCGTCCCCCGCTGGCCGGCATCGCCACCACCGGGCCCAGCCGGACCCCGGTCCGCTCCATCCGCGCCAGCGCGAGGCACCCGGCGGTCTCCGGCACGTCGAGGACGTCGAAGCTCCGCCCGGTGGGCAGGATCACCGACGCCTGGGGCCGCTCGGCCCACCAGCGCCGCACCGCGGCCGGCGAGGATCCGGCCAGGGACCGCCAGTCCGGTCCGTCGGGGTGCGCCCCCGGCGCCGGACAGGTCCGGTCGCCGCACGAGCAGCGGGTGCGGCCGTCCCCCTCGATCAGCCAGGTGCCCGGACAGACGTCCCAGTGGCGGTCCTCGACGTATCCCACGGCTTCCGCGGCCGGGCCGCGTACGGAGGAGGCGGCGGCGCGCCCCGGCGCGGCCGCTCCCAGGGTCTCTTCCACGTGCTGCTCAACTCCCCGCGGCCCGCGGGGTTACGGCCTGCGCGGGCCGGTGTCCGCCGACGGTGCGGAGCCCGGCCCGCGCTGTGGGGGCGGCCCTCCCCGTCCGGAGGGCCGGAGGGCCGGTGATCCGGCGGTCCGGGGACCGGGGGTTGCTGGGCTGTGACGGTGTCAGGAGGCTCTGCCGGCAGGGGTCCGACGCGGCATCACCCGTCCCGGTGAGCCCCGCCCGTGCCGCGCGGCCCGTCCCGCAGCGGAGCGCCGCAGGTCAGGGGCGGCGCGCGGCGGGGCGCACGGGTGCAGCCCCCGGGGCGCGCGGGGAGTCGACCGGTCCGCGGTGGGTACACCGGGGGTGACGCAGGTCGCGGTCCGGACGCCGCGCGCCCGCGTCGACGGTCGGCGCTGCGCCGGCCGGTCCGGCGGCGGCACGGCGGGTGGAGGGGCCGCGGCCGGGCGCGCGGGCCCCCTCCGCGAAGGGGGGCCGGCGCGCGGGACCGGTGCCGGTGCAGGGGCCCGCCGGGCCGGAGAGGACAGGTCGCCCACCGGGTGTGCCGGGGGCATTGGGGAGGCGATAAGGCCATGGCCGCCAGACCGCTCGTCGCACGGCAGCCCAACGAACGGCTGCAGTCCCTGATCCAGGAGGCCGGCTGCTCCAACGCCGGCCTCGCCCGCAGGGTCAACCTCTGCGGCGCGGAGCACGGGCTCGACCTGAGGTACGACAAGACGTCCGTCGCGCGGTGGCTGCGCGGCCAGCAGCCGCGCGGGCAGGCCCCGGCGGTGATCGCCGAGGCCCTGGGCCGCAAGCTCGGCCGCCCGGTGAGCGTCGACGAGATCGGCATGGCCGACGGGAAGAACCTCTCCAGCGGGGTCGGGCTGCAGTTCGCCCCGGTGCTCGCCGGGGCGGTCGACCAGGCCTGCGAGCTGTGGCGCAGCGACGTGGGCCGCCGCGACTTCCTCACCGGTGCCCCGGTGGCCTCCTCGGCGCTGGTGGAGCCCAGCCGCGACTGGCTGATCACCCCGCCCGACCACGCGGTCGCCCGCGCCGGCGGCCCGCGCGTGGGCGACTCCGACGTGGCCGCCGTGCGGGCCGCCACCGGGATGCTGGTCGACCTCGACCACCGCTTCGGCAGCGGCCACGTGCGGCCCCTGGTGGTGCACTATCTCAACAGCGTGGTCTCCGGCCTGCTGGGCGGCTCGTACCGGGAGGAGACCGGGCGGCGGCTGTTCTCCGCGGTGGCGCGCCTCACCGAGCTGGCCGGCTACATGGCCGTGGACACCGGGCAGCCGGGCCTCGCCCAGCGCTACTACATCCAGGCGCTGCGCCTCGCCCAGGCGGCGGGCGACCGCGCCTACGGCGGGTACGTCCTCGCCTCCTCCATGAGCCACCTGGCGGCCGGCCTCGGCAACCCCCGGGAGATCGCCCAGCTGGCGCGGGCGGCCCAGGAGGGCGCGCGGGGCGCGGCCACCGCCACCGTGACGGCCCTCTTCCACGCCGCCGAGGCGCGCGGCCACGCCCTGCTGGGCGACGAGCGCGCCTGCCGGCTGCTCGCCGCCCGGGCGGTGGACGCGATGGAGCGCCGCCGCCCGGAGGAGGACCCGGACTGGATCGCGCACTTCGACGAGGCCTACCTCGCCGACGAACTGGCGCACTGCCACCGGGACCTGGGCCAGGGCCGGCAGGCCGAGCGCCAGGCGCGGACCGCGCTGGAGCTGCACCCCGAGACCCGGGTGCGGCGCCGCGCCGTCGACCTGGTGCTGCTGGCGACGGCCCAGCTCCAGCAGCGGGAGCTGGAGGAGGCCTGCGACACCGGCGCCCGCGCCGTGGAGCTGCTCTCCGGCCTGCGCTCCGGCCGGGGCGAGGAGTACCTGGAGGACTTCCGGCGGCGGCTGGAGCCGTTCCGGGAGCAGCGGGCGGTACGGGAGTTCCACGAGCGCGCGCGGACGGAGGCCGCGGCCGCGTGACCGGGGGCGGCCGCCCGGCCACCGGCCGGTCGCCCTCCCGTCGCCCCCCTGCCGCCCTCCCGTCGCACGGGGTTCCGTCATACCGGACGAAACCCCGTGCGCGTAGTCACCCGTTGCGGTGAACGGGTAGCGTGGGTCGACGTTCTGAAGAGGTGGACCGTGGGGGCCAGGCCGCCTGCTGCAGCCCGGCACCCCGCGCACAGTTGAGGAATCGCGTTGAACCAGCGCCGCCCGCACTCCCGAGAACTCAATCCCGAGGACCTGTTCCGGCCCGACCCGGACCAGCCGACGCACCCGCAGGGCGGGGACGGGTACGGCTACCCCGGGCCGGCCGGCGGGCCGCAGCCCGCGCAGGGGGCCGCCTGGGGCGCGCCCCCGCAGACCGGTGCCCCGGACGAGGCGGCCGCGGCCACGCAGTACCTCCCGCCGTACCCGGCGTCGCCAGCCCCCGGCGGGCCCGGCGGGTCGCCCGACCAGGCGGCGGCCACCCAGTACCTGCCGCCCTACCCGGGATCCCCCGCCCCCGGCGGGCCGGAGGAGGGGGCGGCGGCCACGCAGTACCTGCCGCCCTACCCGGCGGGCGGCCCGGGCGGCCCGGGCGGCGCCGGCGGCCCGGCGTTCGCGCAGCACTCCGCACCGACGCAGCCGGGCTTCGCCCTGCCGCCGCAGCAGCCCGCCGCCCCCTACGGCGGCGCGCCCGGCGGCTACCTCCAGCAGCACCTGGAGGACGAGCCGGACGGCGGACCCGGGGGCGGGGGCCGCAGGCCCTCCGCCAAGGTGATCGCCGGCGTGGTGGTCGGCGCCTGTGCGCTGGTCGGCATCCTCGCCGGCGCGCTCTTCGGCGGCGGCGACGGCAGCGACGGGAAGGCCACCGCGGCCTCCTCGGCCCCGGCCACCGGCGGCTCGGCGGCGTCGGCCCCCGCCGCCCCCGCCTCCACGAACGTCCCCCCGGCCGGCGCGGACCCCGCGATGCAGGCCCAGGCCCAGGCCCTGGCCGGGCTGCTGGGCACGGCGAGCGGCAGCCGCGGCGCGGTCGTCGCGGCCGTGCAGTCCGTCGGCCGCTGCGAGGACCTGGCGGGCGCCCGGCAGCGGCTGATCCAGGCCTCCGGGCAGCGGCAGCAGCTCGTCGCCGGCCTGGCGGGGCTCCAGGTCGACAAGCTCCCGCAGGGCCCCCGCCTCGTCGAGCGGCTGCGCACCGCCTGGGAGGCCTCGGCCCGCGCCGACCGGGAGTACGCCGCCTGGGCGGCGGACTCGGCCAAGTCCTGCCGCAAGCGCCACACCCCGGCCGCGGGCGGCCACCGGGCCGAGGGCAACACCGCCAGCGGGGTGGCGACCGCGGCCAAGAAGCAGGCGGCCGCCCTGTGGAACCCGATCGCCCGCCGCACCGGCCAGCCCACCCGCGCCTACACCGACCTCTGAGGCCGCCGGGCGGTGCGGGCGGTCCGCGTCGCGGACCGCCCGCACCGCCGCCCGCGGGCGGGCGCCGGGGCCGCCGTCCGCGGCCGGGTGCCCGGGGGGCCTCCGCCGGCAGGGCCGCCGAAGGCCCGGACCGGGCCTCGGACGGCGGCACGGCGTCCGCCCCGTCCCCGTCCCCGTGCCCCGTCCCCGTGCCCCGTCCCCCACTGTCCGCCGTCCGCCGTCCGCCGTCCGCCGTGCACCGCGTCCGCTGCGCCGTCCGCCGTGCACCGCGTCCGCTGCGCCGTCCGCCGTGCACCGCGTCCGCTGCGCCGCGCACCGCGTCCGCCGTGGTCCGGGCCGCGTCCCGAGGAGCGGGCGGCGCGGTGGCGTGCCGGGCCGGTTTTGGCATCCTGGGCGCATGCCGGACCCCCGCACCCCCCGCACCGCCGCCGACGCCGCGCCCCCGCCGGGGCCGCCGTCCGCGCCTCCGCCCGGGCCGCCCTCCGAGGCGCCGTCCGGGCCCCCGCCCGAGCCGGGCCCGGGTCCGCTCGCGGGCCGCACCGTCGCCGTCACCGCCGACCGGCGGCGCGGGGACCTGGCCGCCCTGCTGCGCCGCCGCGGCGCCCGGGTGGTGGAGGCGCCGACCATGTCCACCCTGCCGCTGGAGGACGACCGGGAGCTGCGGGCCGCCGTCGAGGCGTGCGTCGCGGCGCCGCCCGACTACACGGCGGTCACCACCGGCGTGGGCTTCCGCGGCTGGCTGGAGGCGGCGGCCTCCTGGGGCCTCGGCGCCGCCCTGAGGGACGCCCTGGGCCGCTCCGCGGTGGCGTGCCGGGGCCCGAAGGCCACCGGCGCGGTGCGCGGCTGCGGGCTGCGGGAGGCGTACGCGGCGCCGGAGGAGTCCAACGACGACCTTCTCGCCTGGCTGCTGGCCCGCGGTCCGGCGGGCCGCAGGGTCGCGCTCCAGGAGCACGGGGCGCCCATGCCGGAGTTCTCCGCGGCGCTGCGGGCCGCCGGGGCCGAGGTGCTGCCGGTGCCGGTGTACCGGTGGGGGCCGCCCGCCGACCCGCGGCCGGCGCGGGAGCTGGTGGCGGCTGTGGCGGCGGGCAGGGTGGACGCGGTGGCGTTCACCAGCCAGCCCGCCGTGGAGGGGCTCTTCGCGCAGGCCCGGGAGCTGGGCCGCTACGACGAGGTGGTGGCGGCGCTGCGGGACGGCCGGGTGCTGGCCGCGGCCGTCGGGGAGGTCTGCGCGCGGCCGCTGCAGGCCGCCGGGGTGCCGTCGGTGCACCCGGAGCGCGGCCGGCTGTCCTCCCTGGTGCGCACCCTGGAGCAGGAGCTCGGGGCCCGCCGGGGGTGACCGGGGGACCGCCGCGGGCGGCCTCCCGGTCCCCGGGCGGCCGGTGCGGCGGTCAGCTCCCGCCCGCCCGGCCGCTGCCGGTCAGCACCCACCCCACGTCGACGAAGCCGTGCCGCTGGTCGGTGAACTGCCCGTCGCGCACCGCCTGGAAGGTCACCGCGGTGTTGACCAGCCGCGGGGTGTCCATGCTCGCCAGCATGTCCGTCAGCCGCCAGGCCAGCGGCGGGGTGGCGCCGCCGGTCGCGACGGGGGCCTGGGTGCTCAGGGCCGTGCCCAGGGCGCGGGCGCCGACCTGCGGCCCCAGGCGGCGCACCGTCTCCAGGAACACCTGGTAGGCCACCCAGGTCGTCTGCACGCCCGGGTCGGACGCGTCGATCCCGCTGTCGCCGGAGCCGTACGCGGCGGCCGTCCTCCGCAGCGGGTCCCAGACGCGGGAGGACTCCGCGGGGTACCAGCTGGCCGCGTACGCGGAGCCCAGCGGGCCCCCGGCGCCGCCCGTCGCGTCGACCACCGACTGCTGGAAGCTGCCGATGACCGAGGAGAGCCGGGTGCGGCGGTGCCGCTGCTGCCGGTAGGCGTCCAGGAAGTTCTGGGTGGGGACGGCGGCCAGGGCGACGGTGACGCAGTGCCCCGACCGGTCGTCGCCGACGGCGCGCTCGGCGACGGTGCCGTAGTCGGTGGACTGCTCGGGCGCCGGGATGTCGACGGGGGTGATGCCGGCGGGGGTGAGCGCCCGGGAGAGGTAGGTGAACATCACGTCGCCGGCCTGGGTGTCCGGACGCACGACGGAGACGCTGCGGCACCCCTCGGTGAGCAGCTGCCGCCCGCTGCCGGCGAGCAGGGCGGGGGTGCCGCCGTTCACCGGGTAGGAGTCGGGGCTCTGGAACTCGGCCGAGGACAGGCCGTAGCCGCCGATGTAGGGGATGCCGTGGCTCTCCAGCGTGGGGAGGATGGCGGCGCCGTACTGGCTGTAGGAGCCCACGACCGCGACGGCCCCCTCCCGCACCGCCTGCTGGGTGCAGGCGTCCGCGCCGGCGGAGGTGTCGTGCTCGTTGCAGGTGAGGACCCGCAGCCTGCGGCCGGCGACGCCGCCCGAGGCGTTCACCTGGCGTCCTATCGCCTCGGCGAGCGCGGTCATCCCGGGCCGGTCCGCACCGCCGGTGCCGGACGGGGCCCAGGTCATGACGGTGATGTCGGAGGAGGTGGCGGCGTCGGCCGGGCCGCCGCAGCCGGCGGCGCCGAGGGCCGCGGGCAGGGCGAGCGCGCCGGTGGCGAGCGCCCCGGCCAGCCGGCGCCCTCTCCCCGGGACCCCGGAGCCCCGCTGCCTGCCGGCGGTGCCGGTGGTGGTGCTGCTGCCGGTGCTTCCGAGCCGCCTCATGGGTCGCGTCCCTCCCTGCGAGAACCGCGGGTCGCGGGGGACCCGCGGTACGCGTCGTTCCGGCGACCCAGCGTGTCCGCAGCAGCACACAGCCGGAGGGACGGCAAGGAAACGGGCGGTCAACCGGATGTGAACACCGGGTGGGGCGCATGTGAGGGTGTACGACCTTTCCGGGGGCGCGGCCCGTGCGGGGGCGCCGTAATGTCCCCCTCGCGAAGAACGTACGATCGGATTCTTATGCCGGTCTCCTCGAACTCTTTCCGCACGCGCCCCCGCTCCACCACCATGGGCGGCATGCCGCTCAACGACATGCCCTGGTGGCGCTGGAGGGCCCGCGTCCGCTCCGCGCTGCACATGCTCTCCGACCCCGCCTTCCAGCAGGAGTGCTGGGTGGCCGGCCGCGAAGGCTTCGGAGACGTCACCGACGCCGTGTACCGGCTGGTCGAGGACACCTGGCTGGACCGCTGGTCCGCGGAGAAGTACGTCGGGACCATCTTCCGCGACTCCGGCGAGGCCGCCCTGGTGGACGTGGCCGTGCTCCGGGTGCTGCGCATCCTGCACCAGGTGGGCGCCGACGCCCCCGCCACCGCCTACCTGGGCCACCACGGGTGGCCGGAGGCGGTCCGCGCCGCCCGCGAGGCCCACGTGCGCCTCGCCGCCAACGACGGCGACGACCCGGACGTCCCGCCGCGCTCGCTGGGCGTGCTGGCCATCCTCACCCGCGCCGCCTGACCCGCCTGTCCCCGCCCGCCCGCGCCTCCGGACCGCCCGGGGCCGCCCGCCCGCGCCTCCGGACCGCCCGCTCCGCCGCGACCCGCCCGTCCCGCAGTGCGGGCAGCGCCGGGGCGGGCCCGCGGTCTGTGCCACGCTTGGTCTGCGAGGGCCCCGCGCGGCCCGCACCGGCGAGGAGAGGACGGCGACGACCGTGGCAGAGCAGAACGACGCGGCGGCAGCGGACGCGGCCGGCCGCCCCCGCCAGTACGTCCTCACCCTGTCCTGCCCCGACCGGCAGGGGATCGTGCACGCCGTCTCCAGCTACCTCTTCATGACCGGCTGCAACATCCTCGACAGCCAGCAGTTCGGCGACCAGGACACCGGCCTCTTCTTCATGCGGGTGCACTTCTCCGCCGAGGCGCCGGTCACCGCCGAGAAGCTGCGGGCCAGCTTCGCCGCCGTCGGCGCCTCGTTCCGCATGGACTGGAGGATCCACCCGTCCGACGAGCGGATGCGCGTGCTGCTGATGGTCAGCAGGTTCGGCCACTGCCTCAACGACCTGCTCTTCCGCACGAGCATCGGCGCGGTGCCGGTCGAGGTGGCGGGCGTGGTCTCCAACCACACCGACTTCGAGCGCCTCGCGGACTCCTACGGCGTCCCCTTCCACCACATCCCCGTCACCCGCGACACCAAGGCCGAGGCCGAGGCCCGGCTGCTGGCGCTGGTGGAGGAGGAGCGGGTGGACCTGGTGGTGCTCGCCCGGTACATGCAGGTCCTCTCCGACGACCTGTGCAAGGCGCTGTCCGGACGGATCATCAACATCCACCACTCCTTCCTGCCGAGCTTCAAGGGCGCCAAGCCCTACCACCAGGCGCACGCCCGCGGCGTCAAGCTCATCGGCGCCACCGCCCACTACGTCACCGCCGACCTCGACGAGGGCCCGATCATCGAGCAGGAGGTCGAGCGGGTGACCCACGACGTCACCCCCGACCAGCTCGTCGCGATCGGGCGCGACGTGGAGTGCCAGGCCCTGGCGCGCGCCGTGAAGTGGCACAGCGAGCACCGCGTCCTGCTGAACGGCACCCGGACCGTCGTCTTCGCCTGAGCCCGCCTGCGGGCCCGTCCCGCGGCGCGGGGGCCCGGGTGCGGGGCGCGCTCAGGGCCGGGACAGCAGCGGGACGGCCCGCAGGACCTCCCGGACGGCCTCCCCGTCGCCGTGCTGGCCGACGGGCATCCGGGCCGGGTCGCGGTGGGCCGCGGCGAGGTAGCAGAACTCCAGGCCGTCCACCACGAGCGAGGCCACCGGCTCCGCCTCCACACCCGGCGGTCCGGCCGTGTCGAGCGGGACCAGCCACTCCCCGGCGGCCGCCCCCTCGATCACCAGCCGCAGGACGCGGGTCGGCCCGTCCGGCGCCGGGGCGGTGCCGCGCAGCCCGCCGAGGGCGGCGGGCAGCATCCGGGCGGCCAGGTCGACCATCCGCCGCAGGTGCGGCCCGGACGGCGGCTCGTAGGGGTAGTCCACGGCGCGCGCCACGTCGTCGGCGTGGATCCAGCACTCGAAGGCGCGGTCCACGAAGGCGTCCCGCGCCGGGAGGCGGGCGTCCCCGTAGTCGACCTCCAGGTCCCCGCCCGCGGGGCCGGCCAGCGAGGCCGCCCGGACCAGGGCGCGGGTCTGCTCGCGCCACAGGGCGCGGACCTCGTCGGGCCCGCTGCCCGCGTGGGCGCCGGCCATCCGGGCGGTGCGGTCCGCCACGGCGGCCCAGGGGCCGTCCGGCGTGCGCCCGCCGGTGCGGCCCGGCACGGGGTCGGCCAGCCCGTGGGCCAGGGCCACGAAGCCGTCCACCGCCGCGAGGTGGCAGAGCACCCCGGCGGGGCGCAGGCGCTCGACGCCGCCGTGCCAGGGCAGCTCGGCGTACTCCAGCCACTCCCCGGCGCCGAGGTCGCGCAGCAGGGCGTCCAGCCTGGCCGTCTCGGCCGAGTACGGCACGGCCCAGTCGGGCACGCGGATCTCGGGCGCCCGCCGCCCCAGGCAGCTCTCCAGCACCTGGCCGCGCAGGTCGGGCGCGGGGTCCAGGGGCTCGTCGGCGGAGAGCCAGCCCGCGGCGTCGCGCAGCCGGGCGGCCTCGGCCGCGCAGGGCCCGCAGCCGTGCAGGTGCTCCTCCAGCAGGGCGGTCTCGTCGTCCGGGCAGGCGTCCAGGGCCCAGGCGCCGAGCAGCAGGCGCACCGACTCGTGCTCGGCGGGCGGCAGGACGGCCGCGTCCGCGCCGGTCACCGGCCGTCCTCCGCGGCGAGGGCGGACGCGAGCAGCTGGAGGCCGAGCCGCATCCGGTGCTTGGCGGTGGCCTCCGCTATCCCCAGCTCGCGGGCGGCCTCCTGGTAGGTCCGCCCGTTGAAGTAGGTGAGGGTGAGCGTCTCGCGCAGCGCGGGCGGCAGTGAGGTGACGACGTACTGGACCCGGGCGGCCGTGGCCGCGGCCAGCAGCTCCTCCTCCAGCCCCGCGGACCCCGCCCCGGCCGGACCGCCGGCGGCCGGGCCGGTGCGGCGGCGCAGGCGCTCCACGGCGCGGCGGTGGGTGAGGGTGCCGATCCAGGAGCGCATGGAGCCCCGGTCGGGGTCGAACTCGCCGGGGTGCTCCCAGACGTGGGCGAAGACCTCACGGGTGATGTGCTCGGCCGCCTCCTGGCTGTCGAGCACCCGGTTGGCGAGGCCGTGGACCAGCGGCGAGAACTGGTCGTACAGCTCGCCCAGGGCCGCCTCCTCGCCGCGGGCGAGGCGCTGCTGGATCTGCCGGTCCCATCGGCCCGGGGTGGGGGTCGCCATGCGCACCACCCTTCCTGCACACCGCCGGACCCGGGCCGAGCTCCCCCTGGCGGGTCCGACGCACCGTCCTGACGCCCCGTCCGCCCCGGGGGGAGGGCGGCCGCTGCGCTCGGATAGATCCCAAGGTATCCGGCGACGGGGGCGCGGTGCGCAGGATTGTCCGAAGAGCGGCGGGTCGGCCGCCCCGCCCCCGGGGGGCCGGTCCGGTCCGGCGGTGAGGGCGCGCCCGCGGCGACGCACGCCCCCGGCCGCGCCCCCGCACGCCCGGGCCCGGTCCGGCCCCGGCCCGGACGCGCCGGCCGCCGGGGACCGGGCGCCCCGGGACGGGACGAAAGCGGCGCTTCCCGTGCAGGACCGCGGCCGCGGCGCCCCTGCCCTGTCCAACCGGCGCAAAGACGGCATAGGGTCGTCGGCGGCCGGTGCGCCGCCCGGGAGCCGCCCGGACCGCTCTCGCCCGGCACGGAAGGGACAGGGGCCCGTGGTGCTGGCAGTGACCTCGGAGGAGCGTGACGGCTGGACCGTGCTGCGGGTCGCGGGGGAGATCGACCTCGTCTCCGCGGCCACCGTGCGGACGCGGGTCCACGAGGCGGTCGCCGAGGGGCGCCGCCGGCTGGTCCTGGACCTCTCCGAGGTGCAGTTCTGCGACTCCAGCGGGGTGGGGGTGCTGATCGCGGCCCGCCGCCTGATGCGCTCCTGCGCGGGCGAGCTGCGGCTGGCCATCCCCGGCCGGTACGAGGACGGCCGCGAGAGCCGGGTCCAGCGGGTCTTCAACGCCCTCGGCGTGCGGCGGCTCTTCGACATCCACCCGGACGCGGACTCCGCGGTGGCCGCGCCGCCCGGGAGCGGCGGCGGCCGGGCCGGGCAGGGCGCGGTGCCGCTCTCCGCCTGACGGGGCGTCCGCCGGCGTCCGGTCCCGCGCTGCGGCCCGCAGCGGCCGCCGGCCGCCCCGCGCCTCCCGCGGCGCGGCGCCGCCGTTCGACCGCGGCTGGACATATGTAGGAAGGGTGGTTCCCGCCGCCGCCGCGCCGCCGCGGCCCGGGCGGCGCACCCCGCTTCGTTACGCTCGTCCCACGTGCGGCCGGGGCCGTCCCCGGGGAAGCGGCGGGGGACAGTATGCACCGTCCTGCACCCTGGCCGCCGGAATATGCCCGAAGCGCTTGCTGCCCCTGTCTCGGCGGATCATTCTTGGGCGAACCGTGCCGAGGACGGCGTGACGGCCCGCGACTACGGGTGGTGTGAGCGGTGCAGGTGCTTCAGTTGCAGACGGCGGTGCAGCCGGATCCGGCGGAGGTCGGCCGGGCGCGCGCCTGGGCCCGCGGACGGCTGCGCGGCAGCGGCCTCGACCCCGACGCCGCGCTCGCCGAGACCCTCGTGCTCGTCGTCTCCGAACTCGTCACCAACGCGGTCGTGCACACCGGTTCGCCCGCGGTGCTGCGGCTGCTCTTCCCGCTCGGCGACGAGTCCGGGGCCCCCGCCGTGCGCGTCGAGGTCGCCGACGCCAGCGGTGCGCCGCCGCAGCCCCGCCGCGCGGAGGACGACGCGGTGGGCGGACGCGGCCTGGAGCTGGTCGACTGCCTCTGCGACCGGTGGGGTTGGGCCCCCGACGGATCGGGGAAGCGTGTCTGGTGCGAGATCGACCGGCGGCAGCCGCCCCTGCAGTCCGCGCCCGCCGTCGGGCCGCGGGCCCTGGCGGTGTGACCGGCGCCCCCCTGCCCTCCGTGGCGTCCTCCCCACCCGGCCCCGCCGCGCCGATTGACGCGTCCGCCCCGCCCGATGCGTCCGCCCCGCCCGGCCCCGACGCCCCGCCCGGCGGGTTCGTCCTGGCCGACGGTGCGACCGCCGTCGACGGCGCCGTCGACCTGGAGCGCGGGGACGGCTGGGTGCAGCCCTGGCGCCTGCCGTACGCGGACCTGGAGCTCCACCACCCGCTGCTCGCCGTCGCCGCCATGGGCCCCAGCGGCGTGCGGCTGCGCTGCACCACCGACGCGCGCCACCTGGCGCTCCACGTCCAGCCGGTGGCACTGCCCGGCGCCCCGCCGCCCGCCGTGCCCGCGCCCTACGCGCTGGTGGTCGACGGCGAGCCGCTGCGGGAGGTGCCCGCCCCCGCCGAGCCCCTCGCCGACGCCGTCGTCGACCTGCCCGGCCTGCCGCCGGGGGAGAAGCAGGTCGAGGTCTGGCTCCCCGTGCTGCCGGGCGTGCGGATCCGCGCCCTGCGGGCCGTCGACGGCCGCCCGCTGCGCCCTCCGGCTCCGGACCGCCGTCCCCGCTGGACCGTGTACGGCAGCAGCATCACCCAGGGCCACGGCGTCGCCGCGACCGGCAGCTGGCCCGCGGTCGCCGCCCGGCGCCTCGGCCTGCGGCTCACCAACCTCGGCTATGGGGGCTCCTGCCTCCTGGACCCGCTGGTGGCCCGCGTGGTCGCGGCGCTGCCCGCCGACCGCATCACCCTCGAGGTGGGCATCAACGTCCACAACTCGGCGGCGCTGCGCGACCGCACGCTGGGCCCGGCCCTGCACGGCTTCCTCGCCGCCGTCCGCGACCGGCGGCCGGACGTGCCGGTCACGGTGGTCTCGCCCGTGTACGGCGGGGAGCTGCGCGAGGACACGCCCGACAGCTGGTACGAGACGCCCGACGGCGTGCGACGGCGCATCAGCGGGGACATGACGCTCCGTCACATCAGGGGGGTGCTCGAGGACGTGGTCGCGGTGCGCCGCCGCCGCGGGGACGGGCGGCTGGCATATCTGGACGGGCGGGAACTGTTCGGCGCCGAGGACGCCGCCGCGGGACGCATGCCCGACGGGCTGCACCCCGACGCCGCAGGTCAACGGTTGATGGGCGAGCGCTGGGCGGAGCGCGCGACGGCCGGGTGACCGTCGGTTTCCGGACGGTCCGGGGGTCGAGGACGGCTGAAATGCACGGCAACCCTTCCGAGTTTCGGACAAGGCATTGACGGCGCGTGTCTGTCTGATCACCCTTGGGTGCAGCGGTCCGTTGCGAGGGGACGTCGAGGCGGAAGCCCCCGGTGGCCACCGGGAGGAGCCTCCTCGGCGAGTGCGGATCACGCGGCGCCGGACAGGGCCCGGGCGTCGCGGTCGGGTGGCGGAGCGCCGTGCCCCTGCGGGCGCGCAGGGCGCCCCGCCACCCGGTCGTCGCCCGCCGCGACCTGCCCGCGCCGCTACCCGCCCCCGCCGCCCGTGCCGGCTGCCCGCCGGCCTCGTCGCGGTCGGCCGGACGACCGCCGCCGGCCCGGCCGGAACCCGTCCCGTACCCGCCGCCCGCGGCCGCGGCGCGCCTGCCGCCACGGCCGTCCCCGGCCGGTCCGGGCGGGCCGCCGCACCCGTGACGGATCCGACGGACCGTCTCCCCGCGCGCCCGGGCCGGGAATCCGGGAGCCGCCGACCGGCGTGGAGCCCTGCGTGCACGCCCGCCGACGGGGTGAACGCGCCGCACGGCCGGGTTTACCGCGCCCCGCCCGTCGGTGCTGGTGGGAGGGGCCGACCGGGACCGGCGATGCCGCGCCCGCCCGCTTGCACCGGAGTTCCGGGGGTACGTGCGCGCTGAACCAGGGGGGCCTGCTGTGCGTAGGCTCACACACTGCAACACGCACCCCGGTACCGGGAGCGACCCGGGCTTTTGGGAGGATCGCACCCATGTCCCGCACCGAGCGCACCGCCGATCTGCCCGAGTCCCGGCCCGAGCCCGGCCGGCGTCCCCGCCACCGCGGGGAGCGCCGCAGGCCCGCGCGCGGCCGCGCGGCCGCGGCCGCGGCGGGCACCACGGCGCTGCTCCTCGCGGCGGCCGGCGGCTGGATGGCCTTCGGCCCGCAGGGCGCGCTCACGAGCGTGGCGGCCTCGCTCTCCCCCGAGCACGCCGGCGACGCCACCACCGCGGCCCGCGCCCAGAGCGGCCCGCTGGACGAGGGCCACACCTCCTCGCCCGCCGCCGACCGCTCCGACCGCTCCGACGGCATGGCCGACGAACTGCCCGGCGTCGGACCGCGCTTCCGGGCGCGGATCCCCGCCCGCACCGCGCAGGTGCTGCTGGTCTCCGGCGAGGGCCGCGACTCCTCCGACTCCACCGCCACCCTCTGGACCCGCACCGCCGACGGACGCTGGAAGGCCGGCGCCTCCTGGCGGGCCCACAACGCGCTCAAGGGCTGGACGGACGACCACCACCTGGACGACCTGCGCAGCCCGATCGGCGTCTACCCGCTCAGCGACGCCGGCGGACTGAAGGCCGATCCGGGGTCCAGGCTCCCGTACCACCGGGACCCCAGCTTCACCATCAGCGGCAAGGGCTTCGAGGGCGAGAACCTCGAGGGCTCCTTCGACTACGTCGTGGCCATCGACTACAACCGGAAGGCCGGCACCTCGCCCCTGGACGGCACCAAGCCGCTCGGGGCCGCCCGGGGCGGCGGCATCTGGGTGCACGTCGACCACGGCGGTCCGACCCACGCCTGCGTCTCCCTGGCGGAGGGCGACATGGTGGCGCTGCTGCGGGCCCTGGACCCGGCGGCCCACCCGGTGATCGTGATGGGCGACCGCGGCTCCCTCGCCGCCTGACCCGGTGTCCGCCCCGGAGGCCCGGCCGACCCTTGTCAGGGAGCTACAGCATCCGCCGCCCGATCCTGTCCCGGGGCGCCACCGAGTGACCCGCCGGTAACGGGTTGAGTGGTGGCATGACCGGATCGCGCATCGTGGCACTCGGCCACCACCAGCCGCCCAGGGTCCTCACCAACGACGACCTGGCGCGCATGGTCGACACCGACGACGAGTGGATCCGCAGCCGGGTGGGCATCCGCACCCGGCACGTCGCCGAGGACGAGACCCTGGTCGACCTCGCCGAGCAGGCCGCCTGGAAGGCCGTCGCCGGCAGCGGCCTGCAGCCCGCCGAGATCGACCTGGTCGCCGTGGCCACCTGCACCGCCGTCGAGCGCAGTCCCAGCACCGCCGCCGCGGTCGCGGCCCGGTTGGGCATCCCCGCCCCGGCGGCGTACGACATCAACACGGCGTGCTCCGGCTTCTCCTACGCCCTGGCCACCGCCGACCACGCGCTGCGGGCCGGCGCGGCCCGCCGCGCCCTGGTGATCGGGGCCGAGCGGATGTCCGACACGGTGGACTGGACCGACCGGACCACCTGCGTGATCTTCGGGGACGGGGCGGGCGCCGCCGTGCTGGAGGCCGTGCCCGAGGGCGTGGAGCCCGGCGTCGGGCCGGTGGTGTGGGGCTCGGCGCCGGACAAGGGCGACGCGGTGGCCATCACCGGCTGGGAGCCCCGCATCAGCCAGCAGGGCCAGACGGTCTTCCGCTGGGCGACCACGCAGCTGGCCCCGATCGCCCGTGAGGCCTGCGAGCGGGCCGGGGTGGACCCCTCGGAGCTGGCGGGCTTCGTCCCGCACCAGGCCAACCTGCGGATCATCGACGCGATCGCGGCCCGGCTGGGCGTGCGGGACGCCGTGGTGGCCCGGGACGTGGTCGACTCGGGCAACACCTCGGCCGCCTCCATCCCGCTGGCGCTCAGCAAGCTGGTCGAGCGGGGCGAGCTGCCCTCCGGCGCGCCGGTGCTGCTCTTCGGCTTCGGCGGCGGACTGGCGTACGCGGGCCAGGTCGTGCGCTGCCCCTGACGGGCCGCCGGTCCGCCCCGGCGATTCCGCCGGCCCCGGCCGGCCCCGGCGGGGCGTCGGGTGCGGGCCGGTGCGCGGCCCCGCCGCGCCACGGGGCGGCCCCGGCGGTGTGCCGGGACCGCCCCGGTGCGGGCGCGCTTCGGACGTCCGGCCCACCTCCCCCGAGGCACGGCCGGCGTCCTCCGTCCGCCCCCGGTCCGGACAGGAGACCGGGAGGGTGCGCGCACGGTGGATGCGGTGCGGGTACTGCTGCGGTGCGGTGATGCGGGTGCAGCCCTACTTCGGCGGCTTCTTGCCGGTCACCCCGAGGTAGACCAGCGACACCAGGTTGGGCTTGAGGTCCTTGGCCTTGGCGCCCCAGGAGTCGAATGCCTTCTGGTGCTCGGCCGCGGCGGCCAGCAGGGTGATGAGCGAACCGGCGACCGCCCCGGCATTCGCCGACTTGTCGAACCGGTTCTTCGCCTGCATGTCCTTGAGGGTGTCGGTGAGCGGGCCGGCCACGGCGTTGAGGACCTTCATGCGGATCTTGAAGAACCGCTTGTCCCCTTCCGCCGCCCCGAGGGTGACCACACGGAGGATGGCGTCGTTCTTGCGCCAGAACCCGAGGAAGCCGTCAACCAGCCCCTCGGCGGTGGTCAGACCGGTTTTTCCCGCCCAGGATTTGTCGGCCACGAGCTCCTTGAGCCCGAGGCTGTCCTTGGCCATTTCCTCCGCGATCTCGAGGACGGCGCCCTCGACGTCGGGGAAGTACTGGTAGAACGTTGCGGGGGAGGTACCCGCCATCCGGGCGACGTCGATGACCTTGACGTCCCGGTACGGCGACGTGCTGAGCATCTCGCGGAGGCAGTCGAGCAGCTTCTGCCGAGTGGCCTGTCCGCGTCGCCCGGCGACGCGGCCGTCGACGGTGCGAACTTGTCCTGTCATGCCGTCAGCTTACCCGCGCAAGATCAGAGCGCGATTCGGCAATGTGACGAATACTCCGACCGGGGGTGGCGCAGTGTCGCCGGGGAGGCGCGGAGAATGACCGGATGCCCTGCCGGAGTGGCCCGGGAGTTTCGTTACGGACCGTTTCTCGGCCAGGTCAGGACTTCGCGGCCGGGCGCTGACGGACAATTCGGCGGCAGTCGGATACCGCGGTCCGGTATGCATTCGCCCGCGGCTTCGAATCCGGTCTCCCGGCCGTAATGGAGTTGTGACTGCTCCGTTAGGGGCAATCGGGCTTTCCGGGTCCGCCGGCCCCGCCGCGCGGTCCCGCCGCCGGACCGGGCGAACCGCGGCGGCGTCCTGCACGTCAGTCCTCTGAGCAGGGACCGCGGGAGCCCGGTCCGCCCGCGGCGGCGGACCGGCCCGCCGTACCTGGTTGGCCGTTCGGCGGGTCGGCCATGGAGAATCGGACGACCCCCCTCGCGGCGACGCGCCGCGGGGCGGCAGAGCGGGGAGGTGGCGGAGGAGTGGACCAGCTGACGGCGCACGATCCGAGGCGGATCGGGCCCTTCGAGGTGCTGGGACGCCTCGGCGCGGGCGGGATGGGGCTCGTGTACCTGGCGCGGTCCGCGTCGGGGCGGCGGGTGGCCATCAAGACCGTGCGCGCCGAACTCGCCGAGGACGAGCTCTTCCGGGTCCGCTTCAGCCGCGAGATCTCGGCGGCCAAGACGGTCAGCGGGTTCTACACCGCCGCCGTGGTCGACGCCGACGCCGACGCCCCCGTGCCGTGGCTGGCCACGGCCTACGTCCCGGCGCCGTCGCTGGAGGACCTGGTGGGCGAGTGCGGCCCGCTGCCGGTCGAGGCGGTCCGCTGGCTGGCGGCGGGCATCGCGGAGGCGCTGCAGTCGATCCACGCCGCCGGACTGGTCCACCGCGACCTCAAGCCGTCGAACGTCCTGGTCGTCGAGGACGGCCCCCGGGTCATCGACTTCGGCATCGCCGCCGGCGTCTCGCACACCCGGCTCACCATGACCAACGTCGCCGTCGGCACGCCCGCCTACATGTCGCCCGAGCAGGCCCGGGACAGCCGCAGCGTCACCGGCGCCAGCGACGTCTTCTCCCTGGGCTCGCTGCTGGTGTACGCAGCCACCGGCCACCCGCCCTACCGGGGGGCCAACCCGGTGGAGACCGTCTTCATGCTGCTCCGGGAGGAGCCGGACCTCTCCGGCCTGCCGGAGGACCTGGTGCCGCTGGTGCGGTCCTGCATGCGCCCGGCGCCGGAGCGGCGGCTCACCCCGGCGGAGATCCAGGCCGAACTGGCCCCGCACCTCTTCGCCCGGGGCGACGGCGGCGGCGACGGGGACGCGGGGGAGTGGCTGCCGCAGCCGGCCATCGAGCTGATCGAGCGCAAGCGGTCCCGGCGCGCCACCGCCCCGCCCCGGGCCCTGCCGCAGCCGCAGGCACCGCGGGCGCAGCCGCCCGCCGTGCCCCCCGTTCCCCCCGCGCCGACCGAGCCCCCGTCCCCCGCGCCCGCACACCCCGACCGCGCCTTCCCGGCCCCGGCCTCTCCGGCACGCCACGGCGCGGCCCCGCCGGACCTGCCCGACCCGCGGTCGGCCGGGCCGCACGGCGGCGCGCGGCACCGCGGCGGCCCCGCCCCCGAGGACGGCGGCGGCGAGGTGCGCCTCGCCGGCGCCTCGGTCCCGATAGGGCCCGGTCCCAGGGCCGAGACCGGCCTCGTGGCGGTTCCCCCCGCCTCCCCGGCCACCGGGTGGGTGCGCCCCCCGGGCCGGCTCCCGGCCGCCCCGGCCGCCTCCGCCCCGTCCGCGCAGGGCCCGGCCGCCCCGGGTCCCTTCGCGCCCGGGCCGCGGGCCGCCGGGTCCGGCGCCCCCCGGCAGCCGGTGCCCGCCGGCCCGTGGCGGCCCTGGCGGTTCCGGATGTCCAACGACGTGTGGGGCACCCCGGTCGTCGCCGACGGCGTCCTCTTCGTGTCCAGCTTCGAGGTGCACGCCCTGGACATCGCCACCGGCCAGCGCCGTTTCAAGACCCGCGACGTGGCCTGGGCGACGGCCGTGGCCGACGGCCGGGTCCACGCCGCCGACGGCCCGAACCTCCACACCCTGGACGCCGCCGGCGGCGCCGAGCGGTGGCGCTCCGCCCTCGACGGCTGGATCTACTCCCTGGACGCGGCCGACGGCGTCGTCTGCGCGGGCACCCGCGGCGGCGGCGTGCAGGTCCTCTCGGCGGCGGACGGCACCGAGCTGTGGCGGGCCGGCGACGCCCAGCAGGACTACGAGACCCCGCAGTCCGGCCCGGCCCTGGTCGGCGGCTCCGTCCACTACTACGGCGGCGGCCTGCTGCGCGCCGCCGACCTGCGGACCGGCCGGATCCGCTGGACCGTCCCGGTCGGCGAGGACGTGCCGGCGCGGCCGGTGGAGCGCGAGGGCACCCTGTACGTGACCGCGGGCACCCGGGTGCTGGCGCTGGACGCCGCCACCGGCCGGGAGCACTGGCGCTTCGAGGCGCCGGTGGTGCTCTTCACCCCGCCGGCGCTCGACCCGCCCGCGGCGGGCCCGGCGGGCGGCACCCGCACCGCCCCCGGCGTGTACGTCGCCGACTACCTCGGCACCCTCTACGCGCTGGACGCCACCAGCGGCCGCCCCCGCTGGCGCGGCCGCACCGCCAGCCGGCAGGGCGCCGAGCCGGTCGTGGTGGCGGACGGCTCGGTGCTGCTCGCGAGCGGCGACACGGTCTTCGCCTTCGACACGGCCGGCGGCCGCGAGCTGTGGCGGTACGCCGCGCGCGGCGAGGTGGTGGGCTCCCCGGCGGTCTCCGGCGGGCTGGTGCACATCGGCAGCCGCGACCGGTCGCTGCACACCGTCGACCTCGCCACCGGGCGGCTGCGCTGGGAGCTGGGCACCAAGGGCGAGATCACCGGCTCGCCGGTGGCGGCCGGCGGCCGGGTCTTCGTCGGCAGCAAGGACCGCTGCGTCTACGCCCTGGACTCGGTGTACGGCACGGCCATCCCCGACGAGCAGCGGTGACCGCGGGGCGGCGGTGACGGCGGGTCCGTCCCCGGACGCTCCCTCTGCCGCGCCCCCGGACGCACCCTCTGCCGCGCCCCCGGACGCACCCTCTGACGCACCCCCGGACGGCACCGCGCCCGGCCCGCCGGCGGACGGTTCCGCCGGATGGCCGGGCGCGTGAGGGGTGCCCGGGGCGGGGCGGGAGGCGGTACGGGCCGTCAGCCCCGCCGGGCCTCCGGGTGGCGGAGGCGCCAGCCCTCCCACGCGGAGGAGACCATCTCCTCCACCCCGTGGCGGGCGGTCCAGCCCAGCTCCCGGCGGATCAGGTCGGCCGAGGCCACGACCCGCGCCGGGTCGCCGGGGCGCCGGGGCGTCACCTCGCCGGTGGCGTCGTACCCGGTCACCCGCCCGACCACGTCGAGCATCTCCCGGACCGAGACGCCCTCGCCGCGGCCGATGTTGAGGACCAGCGAGGTCGCGCCCGCCGGGTCGGCGGCCAGCCGCCCGGCGGCCGCGACGTGGGCGGAGGCCACGTCCGAGACGTGGATGTAGTCGCGGATGCAGGTGCCGTCGGGCGTCGCGTAGTCGGCGCCGAAGATCCGCGGCGCCTCGCCGGCCGTCAGCCGCTCGAAGACCATCGGCACCAGGTTGAGGACGCCGTCGTCGGAGAGCGCGGGGGAGGCCGCGCCCGCCACGTTGAAGTAGCGCAGCGCCGCGGTGGAGATCCCGTGGGCCCGGCCCGCCGCCCGCACCAGCCACTCGCCCGTGAGCTTCGTCTCGCCGTAGGGGCTCATGGGGGCGCACGGCGTGGCCTCGGTCACCAGGTCCACGTCGGGCATGCCGTAGACGGCCGCGGAGGAGGAGAAGAGGAAGCGGCGCACGCCCGCGTCCACGACGGCGTCCAGCACCGTCCGCAGGCCCTCCACGTTCTCGCGGTAGTAGTGGAGGGGCCGCTCCACGGACTCGCCGACCTGCTTCTTCGCGGCGATGTGCAGCACCCCCGTGACCCCGTGCTCCCGCAGCGCACGGTCGACCGCGCCGCGGTCCAGGACCGAGCCGCGGACCAGCGGCACGTCCGCGGGCAGGCGCGCCGCGTCGCCGGTGCTCAGGTCGTCGAGCACGGCGACCGGCTGCCCCGCCGCGCGCATCGCGTGTACCACGTGTCCGCCGATGTAGCCGGCTCCGCCGGTGATCAACCAGGTCATACTCGGATCATAGGACGGGTCGGCGGCCGCCCTCCGCGGTCCCGGAAGCCCCTCCCCGGCTGTCCGGTATGGTGGGGCGAGGACCAGTACGCTCATGAGGAGCGTGCCCGGCCACCGCCGCCCGGCCGGTCCGGGGACCGGTCAGGGATCCGGGCAGGACGCACGGCGGCCGCGGGGGGACTGCGGAGGGCCGGACGGCGGCCCTGCCGAGCCGCGCACGAGGGAGCAGGCACGCATGTCGGTTGGCGAGCCGCGGGTCAGCGTCGTCGTGATCGTTTTCGACGACGCGGACCGCATCGCCGAAGCCGTGCACTCCGCCCTCGACCAGGGCGACGCGGTCGGCGAGGTCCTCGTCGTCGACGACGGCTCCACCGACGCCACCCCCGAGGTCCTCGCCCGCCTCGCCGCCGGGAACCCCCGGGTGCGCGTCCTCACCCGCCCCGCCAACAGCGGCGGCTGCGGGACGCCCCGCAACGAGGGGATCGCCGCCGCCCGCGAGCCGTACGTCATGCTCCTCGACAGCGACGACGTGCTGCCGCCCGGCGCCGCCCGCACCCTGCTGGACGCCGCCACCGCGCACCGCGCCGACGTCGCCGCCGGCGTCGCGGTCCGCCGCGAACTGCCCGGCGGCCCCGACACCCCCTGGCAGCGCGACCTCTACCCGCCCGACGGCGCCGCGCCCCTGCTGCTCCCCGACGGCATCGGCACCCGGCCCGGCTTCCTGCGCGACACCCTCTCCGCCGGCAAGCTCTACGACCGCTCCTTCCTGGAGCGGCACGGCGTGCGGTTCGCCGACGGCGACGTGCACTACGAGGACTTCCTCTTCACCGCCATGGTCTACGCGGCCCGGCCCCGCCTGGTGGCCATCCCCGACCCCGTCTACCACTGGCACGTCCGCCGCGGCGCCGGACGCCAGTCCATCTCGCTGCGCCGCGACGAGATCCGCAACTGGCGGGACCGGGTCGACGCCCACGCCGGGGCGGTCCGGGCCCTGGGCGAGGCCGGGGAGAAGTCCCTCGCCGACGCCGCCGCCACCAAGTTCCTCGACTACGACCTGCGGATGTACGTCCGCGAGCTCGGCGGCCGCTCCGACGCCTACCTGGCCGAGTGGTGGACGATCACCCGGGAGTACCTCAAGGGCTTCGACCCCTCCGCGGCCGCCGCAGCGCACCCGGCGGCCCGCTGGATCACCGCCGCGGTCCTCGCCTCGGACCGGCCCGTCGAGGTGGGCCGCCTCATCGAGCTCGCCGCCGGGCCCGCCCGCCTGGTGCCGCCGTACCTCACCGCCGCGGACGGCTCCCCGGTGCTCGGCGCCGGGGACGCGGCCGTCCCCCTGGACGGCCTGGACCGGCTCCCGCTGACCAGGCTGCCGGTCGCGGTGGACGGCGCGGTCCGCATCGGCCGCCGCTGCGAGGTGCGGCTGCGCCTCCACGAGCTGTACGGGAGGCTGGCGCCCGCCGCGCCCGAGTCGGTCGCGCTGGAGCTGCGCTCCCGCTCGGGCGCCCCGCCGGTCGCCCTGAGCCACGCGGCGCCCCTCGTCCGCTCGGCCGGCCCCGCCGCCGGCCCCTCCGACGGCCCCGCCCGCGCGGGCGGCACCGGCCGCCCCGGCGCCGCCGTCAACTCCGGCGACACCTGGACCGCCGCCCTGCCGGTGGACGTCTTCGAACTGGTCCGCGCCGGCCGGGCGGCCGCCCCGATGACCGCCTGGACGCTCTGGGCGGACGTCCGCTTCGCCGACGGCCGCACCCTCACCACCGCCGTCCGCGCACCCGGCGGCGTCTCGCGCCGCTCCTTCGCCTACCGGCCGCCCGCGGCCTTCGCGCTGGTCCAGGCCCACACCACCGCCTCCGGCGGCCTCGGCCTGCGGATCGCGGGCGGCCTCTCCGGCGTCCGCGAGGTGGCCGGCGCCCGCCTCGCCCGGCTGCTGGCCCGGTTGCAGCACTGACCCGTCCGGCCCCGTCCCCGGGCCGCGGCAGGCGCCCGCGGCCCCTCCGGCCGCATGGCAGGATGAACCGGAGGGCGGTCGCCGAGACCACAGGGACCCGCAGAGCGTGGCTGCCGTCCCGCCGACCTGCTGATAAGGAACTCCTCGATGCCTTCCACCCAGGCGGCCCCGGAGGCCGCCGTGGAGCCCGCGGCTCCCGACGTCAGCGTCGTCGTCATCGTCTACAACGACGCCGACCGCCTGCCGCGCGCCGTGCGCTCCGTCCTCGGCCAGTCGCTGCGCAGCACCGAGGTGCTGATCGTCGACGACTGCAGCACCGACGGCAGCCACGACGTCGCCCTCCGCCTCCAGGCCGAGCACCCCGGACGCGTCCGGGCGCTGCAGCTCCCCGCCAACAGCGGCGGCTGCGGCGCGCCGCGCAACCACGGGGTGGCCGCCGCCCGCGGCCGGTACGTCATGTTCCTCGACAGCGACGACGAGCTCGACCTGCACGCCTGCCGCAACATGCTGGAGGCCGGCGAGCGCACCGGGGCCGACCTGGTCTCCGGCCTCAGCGTGCGCCGCCACCTGGACAGCCGGCACGGCAAGACCGTCGAGTGGTACCCGTGGCTCTACAGCCGCACCCGGCAGCTGGACTCCGTCGACGAGCTGCCCGACCTGCTGGTGTGGGACACCCTCTCCACCAACAAGTGCTACCGGCGCGACTTCCTGCTCCGCGCCGGCCTGGAGTTCCCCGTCGGCATCCTCTACGAGGACCTGCTCTTCTCGGCGCAGGCCTACCTGGCCGCCGACCGCATCGCCCTCATCCCCAACCGCGTCTACTGGTGGGACGTCGTGGAGCGGACGGCGGCCAAGTCGCTCAGCAACCGCCGCCACGAGATCTCCAACTTCACCGACCGCCTGGAGATCCACCGCCGCATCGACCGGATGCTCGCCGACCGGGGCATGACCGCCCTCAAGGCCCACAAGGACGTCAAGTTCCTCAAGCACGACCTCGTGCTGCACCTGAGGGACCTGCCCTTCCTCCCGGCCGAGTTCCGGCACGAGTTCTCCGAGCACGCCCGCGACTACCTCGCCACCCTCTCCGCCGAGGCGTGGGAGCAGGTGCCCCACATCCAGCGGATCTGCGCCTACCTCCTGGTCCGCGACGACTGGGCCAACCTCCTCCCCGCCATCGACACCCTGCTCAACCGCGACAAGCTCTCCGAGCCGCTGGTCGAGCGCGACGGGCGCGTCTACTGGTGCGCCGAGCACCTGGACGACGAGGAGGGCCGCCGGATCCTCGACGTCACCGAGGCCGGCTACCACACCAGGCCCCTGGAGAAGCTCTTCCTCCGCAACCGCCTGACGGGGTACCGGGTCGGGCCCGCGGGCCTGCACCTCACCGGGCGCATCGTCAACCCGCTCGGGAAGGTGGCCCCCGGCGCCCGGCTGGCGGGCCGCCTGGAGTTCACCGCCCGCCGGCGCTCCCTGCAGTCCTTCGCCTTCCCCGTCCGGGAGCTCCGGCACGAGGGCGACGGGATCGCCTGGGAGGCCGTCGCCGACCTCGCCCGGCGCCTGCGCCCGCTCGGCGTCGTCGACGCCGTGTGGGACGTCCGGCTGGTCCTGGAGGCGGACGGACGCCGCACCACCACCCGCATCACGGTCGGCGACCACGGCCTGGAGGACGCGGCCGGCATGCCCGTCCGCCCGCGCCTCACCCGGCTCGTCGGCGACCGGCTGGAGCCGTCCGTGACCGCCCGCGGGCACCTCGCCTTCCACCTCGCCGCCGAGGGCGCCGCCGCCCGCCGCACCACCGACCTCATCCGGCGCACCCTGCGCGGCGAGGCCGGGGCCGGCGCCCGCCGCGCCGTCGACGGGGCCAAGTCCGCGGTGCGCGGCGCCCGGAAGCTCAAGCGCAGCCTCAACGACGGCTCCACCAAGCTCCGCGTCTACCACGAGGTCCTGCTCCGGCTGCCCGTGGTCAAGGGGCAGGTGGTCTTCGAGAGCCACCTCGGCAAGCAGTACAGCGACTCCCCGCGGGCCCTCTACGAGGAGCTGCGCCGCCGCGGCGCCCCGATCAGGCCGGTGTGGGCCCACTCCGGCAGCCCGGAGGGCTTCCCCGAGGACGCCCGGCTGGTCAGGCGCTGGTCCTGGCCCTACCTGCGGGCCCTGGCCCAGGCGGAGTTCTGGGTCGACAACCAGGGCTTCCCGCTGAAGCTGGCCAAGCGCCCCGGGACGACCTACATCCAGACCTGGCACGGCTCGGCCCTGAAGAAGATGGGCTTCGACATGCCCGCCTTCAAGCGGATGCCCTACGCCGAGCAGGAGGAGTACCAGCGGGCGCTCGACCGCTTCGACCACTTCCTGGTCCGCAGCGAGCACGACGTGCGGACCCTCGCCCGCGCCTACCGCATCGGCGAGGAGCGCCTGCTGCGCACCGGCTACCCGCGCAACGACGTCCTGGCGCAGCGCAGGCCCCGGGACACCGCGCTGATGGAAAGCCTCGGCATCGACCCGGACAAGCCGGTCGTGCTCTACGCGCCGACCTTCCGGGCCAACGCCGCGGGCCAGGTGCGCGGGTTCACCCTCCCCTTCGACCCGGACGACTTCGCCGACCGCTTCGGCGACCGGCTGACCCTGCTGGTCCGCTGCCACTACCTCAACTCCGTGGTGCTGCCGCCCTCGGTGCGGGGCAGGGTCGTCGACGTCTCCCGGGTGCCCGACGTCACCCCGCTCCTGCTCATGGCGGACGCGCTGGTCACCGACTACTCGTCCGTGATGTTCGACTACGCGCTGCTGGACCGGCCGATGGTCTTCTTCGCGTACGACCTGGAGGAGTACAGCGAGGACACCCGCGGCACCTACTTCGACCTGGTCGAGAAGGCCCCCGGGCCGGTGGTGCGGGACACGGAGGCGCTGTACGCGGCGCTGGAGGACCTGCAGGCCTCCGGGGAGCGCCACGCCGACGCCCGCCGGCGGTTCGTCAAGGAGTACGGCGAGTACGACCAGGGGGACGCCGCCGCCCGGATCGCCGACCTGTTCTTCACCGGAACGGCCCGGGACGGAGCACGCCCGGGCAGCACCCCGCCCGGGGACGCCGCCCCCGGCGCGAGGAGGGACGGAAAGTGACCAGCACCGCCGCAGACACCGCCCCCGCCGGGGCCGCGCCGTCCGCCGCGCGCACCCGCGACGTCTTCATCGTCTCCAACAGCGTGGACGAGATGGGGGGCGTGTGCAGCTGGGCCCACCGGATGGCGGGCCTCCTCACCGACCGCGGCCACCGCCTGCACCTCGTCGGGGTCGTGCCCGTCCCGGAGGACCGCCGGCAGGTGTTCTCCGCCGAGCCGCCGTACCCGATGACGACGCTCTACACCGAGCACCCGCCGCCGGCCTGGTCGCCGCGCGGCGTCCGCGGACGGCTCGACCTGGCCGCCCGCCGCCGGAACGCGGCCCGGGAGGCCGGGATGGACGCCGCCGCCGCCCGGCTGTCCGCGGTCCTCCGCCAGGCAGGCCCCGGCGCCGTGGTGATCGTCACCCAGGTGTGGGCGATGGAGTGGGTGGCCAGGGCCGACCTCTCCGGCCTGACCGTGATCGGGATGAGCCACGAGTCCTTCGACACCTGCCGCGCCTCGTCCCGCTTCGCCCGCGTCAAGCGCTGGTACCGGGACGTCGACCGGCTCGTGGTCCTCACCCCGGAGGACGCCGACCGGTGGATCCGTGAGGGCATGAACAGCACCTGCGGCATCCCCAACCCGCTCCCCTTCGAGACCCCCGCGCCGTCGCCCCGCGAGGAGCGGACCGTCCTCTCCATCGGCCGGCTCTCCGAGGAGAAGGGCTACGACATGCTCCTCGACGCCTGGGCCGAGGCGGTCCGGGGCCGGGAGGGCTGGCGGCTGCGGATCCACGGCAGCGGGCCGGAGGAGGAGCGCCTGCGGCGGCAGTGCACCGCGCTGGGGCTCGACGGCTCGGTGGAGTTCGCCGGCCGCACCGGCGACGTGCCCGGGGCGCTCGCCCGCGCGTCGGTCTTCGCGCTCTCCTCGCGCGGCGAGGGCTTCCCGCTCTCCCTGATGGAGGCCATGGAGTGCGGCGTGCCGTGCGTGGCCTTCGACTGCGCCCCGGGCGTGCGGGAGATCGTGCGCGACGGCGAGGACGGCCTGCTCGTGCCGATGGGCCACACCACCGGGCTGGCGCACCGGCTCGGCCGCCTGATGGACGACCGGGAGCTGCGGGACGCCATGGGCGACCGGGCGCGGGCCAACATCGCCCGGTACGCGCCGGAGGCGGTCGTCCGCCGCTGGGAGGAGCTGTTCGACCTGCTGGAACGGTGAGGGACCGTCCGGCGCGGGAGCGCCGGGCGCCGGGCCCCCCGGTGCGGGGCCCGGCCGCCCGCACGGGGCCGGGTCTCAGCGCACGGCGACGTGGACGGCCTTCGACCGGGCGGGCCCGGTCCACTTGCTGCCGGCGAACACCCACCGGTACCAGCCGGACCGCGTGAGGCGGACCCCGGCCGACACCTGCCCCAGGGGATTGGTGACCTCGTCGGCCACCGGCGTCCAGGTGTCGCCGCCGTCCGGGCGGAACAGCAGCTGCAGGTGGTCGTCCGGGCTGCCGTGGTAGTCCCCGCTGTCCCACCACACGCGGGAGAGCCACCCCTGCGCGGTCGCCCGGGACCCGGCCGGGGCCCGGGCGGGCAGCCCGTAGACGCCCAGGCGCGAGGCGCGCTTGAGCGAGAAGCCGCCCGCCGCGCCCGACCGGGCGTCGTCGCCGTCGTTGGCGTTGGCCTGGGCGTCCACGAACCAGGTGCCCGCCTCGTCGTTCCAGACCTGCTTCCGCCCGGTGTCCACCGACACCGTCCCGGTGCAGGTGGAGGTCGTGGCCGACTGCCGCACGCAGCGCATCGGCGAGACCTTGAGGATGCCGTACTTCGGCCCCCACACCCCGACGGGCGAGACCGACCTGATGCCGGAGTCGTCGGTGGCGGTGACGGAGACCCGGAAGGTCTCCCGCCGGTCCGCCCCGAGCACCACGGTCCGGCCGTCGTTGACCACCACGGACGTGATCGCGGTGTCCCCGTGCGAGGGGCTGGTCGCGATCGACGGCACGGTGATGGCCGCCGTCGCGGCGACCGCGGACACGGCGAGGAAGGCTGATCGTCTGCGCATAACCACCCCAGTATCCCCGCCCGGCCCGGTGGTCCGGCCCGCCCGGCCCGCCGGCCGGGTCCCGCCGCCGGTCAGCGCGCCCCGGCGCGCAGCGCGTCGAGGTCGACCCGGACCAGGCGCTCGCCGCGCGGGCCGGTGGCGACGGTCGTGAAGACGCGGCCCTTCGGCACCGGCCCCTCCGAGGCCGACTTGACGATCCACCGCACGTGACGGCGGAGCAGGATCTCCCGCCCCCGGGCCGCGGTGGTGCCCCGGGCGAAGAAGTCCGCGGTGTCCTTCCACCGCTGCCGCTCGTCGGGCAGGAAGAAGTCCGGGTAGGCCGGCGCCACCGTGGTGGCGCCGTAGGCGGGCGCCATCCGCAGGGCGTAGTAGTCCTTGGTCAGGACGACGTCCCCGTACCGGACGTAGGGCGTGATCCACCGGTAGTCGCCGAAGAGCGGGACCTGCTGCACCCCCAGGCGGTCCGCCGCGTGCCGGGCCTGCGGCAGGACGAACACGGCCGCCCCGGCCTGGGTCCACGCGCCGACGGCCAGTGCGGCGGCGGTGGCCGCCCCCGCGGCGCGGCGCAGCGCCCCGGGCCGCATCGACGCCAGCTCGACGGCGAGGGCGAGCTGCGCGGAGAGCATCACGCCGGGCCAGACCCGGCCCCACGACCAGTGGCCCAGCAGCCCCCCGGCGGCGAAGAGGGCGCCGCACACCGCGAAGACCAGGACCAGCGGGTCCAGCCCCCGGGTGCGGCGGGCGCGCGCGGCCAGGGCGGGCAGCGCGAGCAGGGCGAGGCCGTTGCGGGCGAGCAGGTCCCGGTAGAGGTTGCGGTGGATCGCGGTGAGGTCGCCCTCGGCGCCGGCCAGCCGCCAGACGTCGTAGTACGGCCACAGGGCCGGCAGGACGGCCAGGGCGGCGGCGCCCGCCGCCAGGTTCCGCACGGCGCGCGGCGAGCGGGTGGCGGGGGCGCAGACCGCGACCGCGGCCGCCCCGACGAGCGCGACGGCCCCGGTGAACTGGTGCACCAGCACCACGACGCCCGCCAGCAGGCCCAGCAGCACGCAGGGCGCGAACCGCCACCCGGCGTCGCCCTCGCGCCGCAGCCAGGCCCACAGGTGGAGGGTGAGGCCGAGCGCGAAGGTGCTGGGGTAGGCCACGGTGAGGGTGAGCGAGGTGAAGGAGATCCACCCGCTCCAGGCGAAGAGCTCCCAGCCCCAGAGCAGCACGACCGCCGGCAGGGCCAGCACGGGCGCCCAGGGGCGGGCGGTCAGGGTGCGGACGAACCGGTGCACGCCCGTGACGAGCGCCGCGGTCGCGGCCACGGCCGCGAGGGAGAGGACGGTGAAGGTGTCCCAGCCCGTGAGCCGCGCCACCGCCCCGAGGAGCAGCATCCACGGCGAGTAGTAGGGGCTGGGCGTGTCCTCGGCGACCAGCGGGTTGCCGGGGTCCGCCAGGTCGTGGCGCAGCCGCTCCACGACGGCGGCGTGCAGCCCCTGGTCGCCCGCCCAGGGGAGCTCGACGCAGAACGGCAGCATCACCAGCAGGGCGAGGAGGCCGAGGGCCGCGTAGGGCAGGTGCGGCCGCAGCCTGCGCGCCCACGCGCCGCCGCCGGATCCCGAGGGGGCGTCGGGGCCGCTGCCGGGGCCGGTGCCGGGGCCGCTGCCGCGGCCGGTGACGGCACCCGTGCCGGCGCGCGCGGCTGCGGAGGGGTCCTGGGCCATCTGTTCCGTCCGTCGTGGGCGTGGGCGTGGGGGCGGGGGCGTCGTGGGCGTGGGACCTCGCGGGCCCCGGGGACCGCGCGGGGCCGGGACGCCCCAGGAAGGCTACCCGCCGGTGCGCGGCCCGCCCCTCACGGGCGGAGCAGCCACCGCAGCCGCGGCTCCACCAGCGGCCGCAGCACCCGGCGCACCGGGGCCGTCATCAGCACGGTGGCCGTCAGCACGGCCGCGGCGGTCAGGGCCAGCTCGCCGAGCGGGCCGTGCAGGCCGTCGTACCAGCCCCGGTACTGGGCGAGCTTCACCAGCATCGGGTGCAGCAGGTACGCGTACATGGTGCGGGTGCCCAGGGCGGTGAACCAGGCGGTGCGGGCCGGCACCAGCGAGAGGAAGGCGGCGCAGGCCGCCAGGGTGCAGGCCAGCAGGGCCGCGGACACCGCCAGGTAGTGGGGGAGCGTGGTGTGCAGCTGCCCGTACCCGCGGTCGCGGTTGAGCCAGTCCAGGGTGCGCACGTGCGGCACGAGCGCGTACGCCCCCGCCGCGAGCGCCGCCAGCACGGCGGCCGAGGCCGCCCGCACCCGGCGGGTGCGCAGCCGCGCGAGGTGCTCGGGCCGCAGCTGCAGGCCCAGCACGAAGAAGGGGAGGAACTGCAGCACCCGGCCGAAGGAGAGGATGTCGCCGTTGTCGGTCGTCCCGGAGAGCAGGGCGACCAGCACCGCGACGGCGAACGGGTACCTGACGGACCGCCAGAGCGGCGTGCCCAGCCGCCAGAGGAACAGCGCGACCAGGAACCAGGACGCGTACCAGGGCCGCAGCAGGTCGAGGGAGACGTGCCGCTGGCCGAGGACCTCGCTGCGGAAGAGGCAGTACAGGCAGGTGAAGACCACGTACGGCACGAGGACGCCGCCGACCAGCCGGGCCGTCTGGTCGCGCCGGGCCGCGAAACCGCGCGAGAGGTACCCGGAGACCAGCACGAACGCCGGCATGTGGAACAGGTACACCCAGGCGTAGGCGGCCCTGACCGCGGTGCTGTCCTGCACCGTGCGCGAGGCGGACCAGGTGTGGCCGGCCACCACCAGCACGAGCAGCAGGAACCGGGCGTTGTCCAGGGACGCGTCGCGGGGGCGGGGGCCCGGCGCTGCCGCGCCGTCCTGCTGCCGGGCCTCCGGTGACGCGGGGGGTGCCGGTACGGCGACGGTGTTCTCCACCGGCGCGATGCTACTCATCCGGCGGCGGTCCGCGCCCGGTCCTCCGCGGGGCGCGGGGCGGCACCGGCCCGGCGGAAGGCAAAGAGCGGCAAAAGGGGTGGTCTGCGAACTCCCTTGCCCCCCTGGATACGATGAGCGAATCGTGGAGCCGTCACGGGGGACGCTTCCGCACCACGGAAAAGACAACCTTTTCCCTGCCCCCGTCGTCGGTAGGCATGCAGGAACGGCGGAACGTACAGGGGAGCCAAACCATGAGCGGCAGTCCGGAAGCCTCGCGGGTCGTCTCCGCCTATCGGAGAGTGCTCCCCGCGTACACGCGGTACCGGATAGCGCAGCACATCACCCCCGAGGTCCGAAGCCAGGTCAAGAAGCGCATCGCCGAGGTCGCGGCGGTCCCGCAGCAGGTGGACCGGATACGCGTCCAGCGCGCCGTGCGCCGCCGCCCCGACCTCTACTCCGGACCGGACCGGATCCCCGTCACCGTCGACCACCAGCCCCGCGCCGCCTTCGTCCACGAGGACCTCACCCCGCTGCTCGCCCGCCGGGAGAACCTCGACGCCGTGCTCGACGCCCTGGAGGGCGCGGGCATCGACCACTTCTGCGTCCGCGGCGCCTTCGACCGCTCCTCGACCGTCGCCGTCGCGGACCGGGACCGCCCCCGCGTGCTGCGCGCCCTCGCCCGCCTCTGCGAGCGGACCCCGGGCTGCGTGACCCCCATCCCGCACGGCGAGAGCCGCGAGCCGCGCTTCTGCGAACCCGGCCACCAGCCCGGCGTGTGGAAGCGGGCCGCCGCCGCGGGCGCCGTGCGGCTCACCTGGTTCCACACCGACCCCGAGGGACGGCTCGTCCTCGGCGTCCCCTACGGCTGCGACGTCGAGTTCTGGACCGAGGAGACCCCGGGCGTGCTCACCGCGCCGCGCCGCAACCGGGTCACCGAGGTCGTGCCCGCCTCCGGCGCCCCCGTCGAGGCGTCCGACAGCCTCTTCACCCGCCTCGCCCCGGCCGGCCGCGACCCGCTGCCGCCGGTCCGCACCCGCGCCGAGTTCACCGCGGCCCGCCCCGACGACGTCGACTTCCCCGTCGACGTCGTCTACACCTGGGTCGACGGCTCCGACCCGGAGTGGCTGCGCCGCCGCGCCCAGGCCGCCGGGCAGGCGTACCACGCCGAGGCGGCCAACGCCGCCCGCTACCTCAGCCGCGACGAGCTCAAGTACTCGCTGCGGTCGCTGCGCATGCACGCGCCGTGGGTCCGGAACATCTACCTGGTGACGGACGACCAGGTGCCGGCGTGGCTGGACACCTCCGTGCCGGGGCTGAAGGTGGTGAGCCACAAGGAGATCTTCAGCGACCCGAGCGTGCTGCCGACCTTCAACTCGCACGCCATCGAGAGCCAGCTGCACCACATCGACGGCCTGGCCGAGCACTTCCTCTACTTCAACGACGACATGTTCCTCGGCCGCGAGGTCGTGCCCCAGGACTTCTTCCACGCCAACGGGCTCACCAAGTTCTTCCCCAGCCCCGCCAACGTGCCGCAGGGCGAGCCCTCCGAGCTGGACGTGCCGGTGTCGGTCGCGGGCAAGAACAACCGCGAGCTGATCGAGGAGCGCTTCGGCACCACCCTCACCCAGAAGATGAAGCACGTGCCCTACCCGCTGCGGCGCAGCGTGCTGCACGAGATCGAGGAGGAGTTCGCCGAGCGGCACCGCACCACCATGGGCAACCGGTTCCGCAGCCTGGACGACCTCTCCATCGCCTCCTCGCTCCACCACTACTACGCCTTCCACACCGGCCGCGCCGTCCCGGGCAACCTGCGCTACAGCTACGTCGACCTCGCCCTGCCGGACACCCCCGACCGCCTCGCCCGGCTGCTGGCCCGCCGCAACCGGCACGCCTTCTGCCTCAACGACACCGTCTCCACCGAGCGGGACGTGGAGGCGCAGCTCGCCCTCCTGGGACCGTTCCTGGAGGCGTACTTCCCGCTGCCCAGCCGCTTCGAGAAGTCCGACCGCCGCGAGACGCGCTGACCGTTCCAAGGGCTCCCTGCCGTCCTCCCCGGCACGGCCCCGTAGCAGGAAGTCGACAGATGAACGGAATCACCAGTGACCGCGCCCTGCGGGCGGGCTCCCGGCTGCGCTCGCTGGCCCAGCGGCTCAGCCCCCGTCACGGGCAGCCGGTACCCGCGGCCGCACCCGCCGCGCCCAGGCGCCGCCTGCGGACCGTCCACCTCTCGGTGCTCGACGGCCGGACGCTGAACGTCTGCGTGGAGGTCCCCGATGCCAGGCGCGGCCGCCCTGTCGTCCTGGAGTTCGTGCAGGACCAGGCCGTGGTCCCCGTCCCCATGACCGTGACCGCCTCGCCGTACGGTCCCCCGCGGGCGGAGGCGGCGGCCCTGCTGTCGCTCCCCGGTGAAAGCGGCCCGGCGGCCCTGGGCCGCGTGGTGCTGGAACCCGGCCGGTGGCGGCTGCGCGTCGCGCTGGCCGGGCCGGTCGGACAGGTCGAGCACGCCGACGTGGGGGCCGCCCCGGAACTCCTCGGCACCGGCCCGACCCGTCCCGACCCGCCGTCCCCCGAGACCGCGCACCAGGCCAGGGTGGACGCCACCAAGGACGGTCGCGCCCTGCTCAGGATCGGCGAAGTGGCGCCCTGCGCCGAGGTGACCCGGGTCGACCTGGGATGGACGGCCGTCACCGTCTCCGGGCGCCCGGTCGGGGTGCCCGAGGGGGACCTCCCCCTGCTCCAGGCGGAGGCCGTCCGCCGCGACACGGGCGGATCCGAGCGGATCCCGCTGCTGTGGGACGGCGCCCGCTTCACCTTCCCCCTGCCCCTCGACCGGATGGCGGACCCGGACGGCCGGGAGCTGATCTGGGACGTCCGGCTGCGCTGCGGCGAGCGGCCGCTCAGGCTGGGCCGCCGCCTCACCGACGTGCGGGACCCCAAGCAGGTCTTCCGGACCCCCTACCGCCTCCTCGTCGCCGAGGACGGCCGGACGGTCCGCGCGCACGCCTACTACACCGCGGGCGGCAGCCTCTGCCTGTCCTGCGTGGCCCTCGGAACGGAATAGACGCACCCATGAAGATCACTTTCCTGCTCACCTGGGCGGACGAGATGGGCGGCACCGAGCTCGCGGTGTTCACCCAGGCCGCCCATCTGGCACCGCGGCACGACGTGCGCGTGCTGAGCGTCTTCCGGACCCGCGAGGAACCGTTCTTCGCCCTCGACGAGCGGGTGCCCGTCCGCTACCTCGTCGACGCCACCGGGCCGTACCAGCGTCCTCTCCGCGAGCACGGGCTCTCCGAGGAGGACTGCCGCGTCCTCGCCCTCCAGGGCAGCGAACTCATCAGGCGGTCCTGGGAGAAGGCGTTCAACCGCCTCTCCGACGTCGAGCTGCAGCTCGCCCTGGGCGACCTCGACACCGACGTCCTGGTCACCACCTCGCCCGCCCTCATGGCGGCGGCCGTCCGCCTGGCGCCGCCCCGCGTCGTCACCGTCCAGCAGGAGCACCGCCCCTCCCAGCTGCGCGGCGGCACGGGCGAGCCGCTCCTGCTCTTCGCCCCGCAGACCGACGCGGTCGTCGTCCTCACCGAGCGCACCCGCGAGTGGTTCGAGGAGTCGCTCGGCGCCGCCGCCCCCCGCCTCGCCGCGATCCCCAACGCCGTACCCGCCGGCTACCGCCCCCGGTCCGGGCTGGCCAACCGCAGTATCGTCCTGCCGCGCCGCCTGGTGAAGGACAAGCAGGTCGACCACGCGATCCGCGCCTTCGCCCTGATCGCCGCCGACCACCCGGACTGGTCGATGCGCATCTACGGCGAGGGGCCGGAGACCAGCCGCCTGCGGCGCATGATCGAGGAGTATGGCCTCCACGACCAGGTGACGATGCCCGGAAGCACTCCGCACATGACCGAGGAGTGGGCCAAGGCCGGCCTGTGCCTGCTGCCGTCGGCGGACGGTGAGGCCTTCCCCCTCGTGCTGCTGGAGGCCTTCGCCGCCGGGGTCCCCGCAGTGGCCTACGACATCGTCTCGGGGCCCGCCGAGATCATCCGGCACGAGGTCGACGGGCTGCTCGTGCCCGCGGGCGACGTCGAGCTGCTCGCGGCGGCCATGGACCGCCTCCTCGCCGACGACGGCCTGCGCGCCGCCTACGGGCAGGCCGCCCTCGAGGGGACCTCCCGGTTCGCCGCGGAGAAGGTCGTTGCGCAGTGGGAGGAGCTCTTCGAGGAGCTGGTGGCCCGCCGGGACAGCCCGGAGCGCGCCCGGGAGAAGGCGGACCGCACGGCCCTCCGCTCCGCCATGGGAGCGGGACGGTTCCAGCCGGCGGTCCCCGCCGACCGCATGGCGCCCTCCCAGGGCGAGCAGCGGGCCCGCGAGGACGAGCTGCTGGCCGCGCGGCCCGGCCTCGTCCGCTCGGCGGGCCGGATCGCCGAGGTCCGCGACGACCTGCTCGCCTGGCAGATGCAGGAGGAGAACCTGCGGACCGCGGCCGACGCCCTGGAGGCGCACGCCGTCGACCACGTCCTCCTCAAGCACCCCGGCGCCCAGGCCCGGCTGGCGGTCCCCGCCGAGCAGCGGGAGAAGGCGCTGCTCGCCCTCGCCCGCAGCCTCCAGGGCGAGGCCGTCTACGCCGAACTGCTGGAGCCGTCCTCCGCCGCCCCCGGCGCGGTCCTCGCGGAGCTGCTCGCGGACGTCGGCGAGGTCAAGGGCGTCCGCGTGTTCCGGCCCGTGGCGAGCACCAGCCGCACCCTGCGGTACGGGCCCGGCTACGGCTGCGACGTCGAGTTCTGGGACACCGACCCCGAGGACGGACTCCGCGTGGCGCCCCGGGGCGCCACCTCCGTCGGCAAGCGCCTGGAGTCGCTGGAGCCCACCGCCCGCGCGTCCAGGGCGGGCCGGACCTACCCCACCCTCGAGCAGTTCACCCGCCCGCTGACCGACGACCTCGACTTCCCCGTCGACGCCGTGTGGACCTGGGTGGACGACGGCGACCCGCGGTGGCGGGCGCGGATGGCCGAGGCGCGCGCCGCGGCCGGTGCCGAACCCGTCTCCGACGGCGCGGAGGCCGCCCGCTTCCGCAACCGCGACGAGCTCCGCTACTCGCTGCGCTCGGCGGCGATGTTCGCCCCCTGGATCCGCACCATCCACCTGGTCACCGACGACCAGGTCCCCGACTGGCTCGACACCGCCCACCCCGACGTCCGCGTGGTCTCCCACCGCGAGATCTTCGCGGACCCGGACGCGCTGCCGACCTTCAACTCGCACGCCATCGAGAGCCAGCTGCACCGCATCGAGGGCCTGTCCGAGCACTTCCTCTACTTCAACGACGACATGTTCCTGGGGCGGGCCGTGCGGCCCCGGCAGTTCTTCCTCAGCAACGGCACGGCGAAGTACTTCCGGTCGCCCACCGCGATTCCGATGACCCCGGTCGCGGAGGACGACGAGGGGTACTTCGCCGCGGGGAAGAACAACCGGGCACTCATCCAGCGGGAGTTCGGCAGGGTGACCACCCACGGCTTCCTTCACAGCCCGTACGCGCTGCGCCGCAGCGTGCTCGAGGAGATCGCGGGCCGGTTCCCCGAGGAGTGGGAGCGCACCGCGCACTCCCGGCTGCGCGGGACCGGGGACATCGCCATCCCCTCGTCCCTGCACCACCACTACGCCTACCTGACCGGCCGCGCGGTCCCGGGGTCGATCCGGGCGGCGTACGTGGACGTCGGCTCCTACGACCAGCACCTGCAGCTCACCCGGCTGCTGACCAACCGCGGCCACGACGTGTTCTGCCTCAACGAGTCCCTCGACGCGGAGGTCCCGGCGGAGGAGCAGGACCGGGTCGTCCGGGCGTTCCTCCGCGCCTACTTCCCGGTGCCGAGCCCGTACGAGCGCTGAGCGCCGGGCCGCCGGCCTACGGCGCGGCGCCGTCGTGGACCCGCTGCCGCGGGGGCCGCCGCGACGCCTCCGCCGCCTGCTCCAGCGCCCTGTCGAGCAGCACGCGCAGCCGCCTCGCCGCGGGCCGCTCGACGAACCGGTGCACGAGCCACGCGGCGAGCAGCATGCCCGGGACGAGGACGGCCAGGAGCACCCGGGCCGGCACCCGGTCCTGGAACAGGCCGATGGCCTCCCAGCCGATGTTCTCGTGCAGGAGGTAGAGCGGGTAGGTGATCACGCCCGCGGTCGGCAGCCACCTCCAGGAGATCCATGACAGCCGCCCGGTGGCGACCAGCAGCATCAGCCCGAAGAAGCACGCGAGGAGCACCGGCACGGGCCAGTCCGGCACGTCGTGGCCGATCTGCCGCTCCGTGCGGGCCAGGCGGGCCAGGGCGAACCACTGGCCGGCCAGGAAGCAGACCGCGACGATGCCCGCCAGCAGCGCGTTCGGGCGGAACCGGTACATCAGGTACATCGCCATGCCGGCGATGAAGTACCAGCTCATGTCCGGGATGAGCAGCTGCCGGAGCCAGCCGTCGTCCGTCCGGACGAGGAGCGCGCTCGCCACCGCCCAGGTGCACGCGAAGAGCACCACCCGGCGATAGGTGACGCCCCGCCACACCACGAGGGAGAACAGCAGGTAGAACTTGAGCTCGGCGAGCAGTGTCCAGTACACGCCGTCCACCTGCGGAGCCCCCAGGGGCTCCTGGAGCATGCTCAGGTTGGCGAGCACCGCGCTCGGCCCGTGCGGATCCATCCCGCCGGGGACGGCCAGCAGGACCAGGGTGGTCGCCAGCACCCCGAACCAGTAGGCCGGGTAGAGGCGCACCACCCGGGAGACGAAGAAGCCGCCCACCGACTTGCCCCAGCAGCTCATGCAGATGACGAAGCCGCTGATCAGGAAGAACAGCTCGACGCCCAGCCAGCCGTAGGAGGCCGGCAGGGACGCGTGGGGGAAGACCTGCTGCACGGGCCGGTCCCAGCCCTTGCCCCGTGCCGCGTAGTGGAACGCCACCACCATGAGGGCAGCCGCCAGGCGGATCCCGTCCAGCACGTGGAGGCGTGGGCGCGCATGCCCCGCAGGGGGCGGCTGGGACGGCGCCGGGACGGCGGCGGGGGCTCTGAGACGGGTGGGCACGGGGTTCCTCTCCGGGGACGGCTGCCGGTGCGCGGGGCGATTCAACCAGTCGGCCCACTGGCCCCGTACCGCGGGGACGCCCGCACCGCCTGCCGCGTCTCCGGGAAGGGCGTTCCCGCCGAAGGGCCGTCAGGGGGTGCCGGAGCGCACCCGTACCATCTCCGTGCCCGCCCCCTCCGACCCCCGGGACATCCATGAGCCAGGACACGTCGACCGCCCGGCGCACCACGGAGGAGGCCGCCGCCGGAACGGCCGCGGGGACCGCTCCCGAACGGGGGGCGCCCGGGGGCCGGTGGCGGCGCCGCACCGCGGCGGCGACCGCTCCGGCCTCCGCCGCGCTGCGCGCCGCCGCACCCGCCCTGCTCGGCTACGCCGCCGTCCGGCTCACCGGGGTCCTGGTGCTTGCCTGGTGGGCCCACCGGCGAGGCGGGCACCTCGGCGACCTCCTCGCCCGGAGCTGGGACTCGGTGTGGTACCTCGGCATCGCCGACCACGGCTACGACACCGCCCTGCCGGCCCCCGGGCCGGACGGCAAGTCCCTGAGCAACCTCGCCTTCTTCCCCCTGTACCCCGGCATCGTCCGCGCGGTGTCAGCCCTCACGTCCCTGTCCTCGCCGACGGTCGGACTCGTGGCCTCCTGGGTCTTCTCGCTGATCGCCGCATGGGGGGTCTTCGCCGTCGGACGGCGTCTGCACGGCCGGCGCACCGGGGTGGCGCTGGCCGTGCTGTGGGGGGTGCTGCCCCACGCCCTCACCGAGTCGATGGCCTACACCGAGCCGGTCTTCACCGCGTTCGCCGCGTGGTCGCTCCGCGCCGCGCTCGACCGGCGGTGGGTCCTGGCGGGCTTCCTGAGCCTCCTCGCCGGCCTGACCCGGCCCACCGGGGCCGCCCTGGCGGCGGCGGTCGCACTGGGCGCCCTGGCCGGACTGCGGCGGTGCGCCGGGAGCCGCGACGGGGCGGCCGGCGCGGACCGGCCCGCCGCCTGGCGATGCCTTCTCGGCGCCGTGCTCGCCCCGGCGGGCTGGGTGGCGTACACCGCCTGGGTGGGGGTCCGGCTCCACCGGTGGGACGGCTACTTTGCCGTCCAGACCGCATGGGGGACGACGTTCGACGGCGGCGCGTTCACCGTGCACGGCGTCGTCGACCAGTTCGCGAGGTCCGAGCGGACCATGCTCGCGGCGGCCGTGGTCACCGCCGTGCTCCTGGCCTCCCTGGTGCTCCTCCTGCTCTGCGCCCTGGACCGGGTCCCCCCGGTCCTGCTGCTCTACTGCGCCGCCCTGCTCGTCCTCACCCTCGGGACCGCCGGCTTCTTCCACGCCAAGGCGAGGTTCCTCGTCCCCGCCTTCCCGCTGCTCCTGCCCCTGGCCCGCCCCCTGGCCCTCGCCCGCCCCGCCAAGGCCGCCGTCGTCCTCGCCGCCGCCGCCCTCCTCTCGGCGGTGTACGGCGGCCACCTGGCCCTCGTCTGGACCCATTCGCCCTGAGCAGGGAGCCCCCGGGGCCTGGCACATCGCCCTGTCGGCGGCACCTGGGAGACCGCAGGACCTCCAGGACACCCGGCACAGCCGGCGCGATCGGCGGGTGCGCCGGCCCCGGTCCTCCCGTACGGCTCAGGCCCGGTGGCGCGGCAGGCACGTGATCCCGCCGCCGTCCCCCTGCACGGAGGCGGGTCCGGTGATCCCGGACCTCGGCATCCGGACGGCGGGCGCGGGAGCGGGCCCGTGGACGATCGTGCCCCCGCCGGCGAAGTGGACGCCCGCAGGGCCCACATCCCGGCGGACCCGCGGCCGATCTGCCCTAAGATCTGGGCGTCCCCAAGTCCCCGACCCGCAGGACACCCATGGACCCCCGTGCCGCACCCGACCGTCCCGCCGGCGGCGGCCCCGCGCCCGCAGCCGTCCCGGAGCGCGGGCCGGCCGCGACCGGGCCGGATGAGGCCGAGGCGCCGTCAGCGGTGTTCGGCAGCAGCAATCCTGACGGTAAGTCCGTTCCTGCCGCAGGCGACGACGGGGCCGCCCCCGCGGCCTCGGGCCGCAGGGCCGCGCCCGCGTGGGCGGTGCCCGCCCTGGTCGCCGCCGTGATGCTCGCCGTGGGGCTGTGGGGCCTGGACCGCGGGTCGATGTGGCGGGACGAGGAGGCCACCTTCGACGCCGCGCACCGCACGGTGCCGCAGCTGCTGGCCATGGTCCGGCACGTCGACGCGGTGCACGCCGCCTACTACCTGCTGATGCACGTCTGGATGCTGCCCGGCGGCGGCGAGGTGTGGATGCGGGTCCCGTCGGTGCTCGGCGCGGCCGCGGCCGCCGCGCTGGTGGCGGCGCTGGGCGCCCGTCTGCTGCGGCCCCGGGCCGGGCTGCTGGCGGGCCTGCTCTTCGCGGCGACGCCGCTCGTCACGTTCTACGCCCAGGAGGGCCGCTCGTACGCGCTGGTCTGCGCGGCGGTGCTGCTGGCGACGTACTGCCTGGTGCGGGCGGTGGAGGCGCCGGAGGGCCGGTGCTGGTGGGCCGGGTACGCGGCGGCCGCCGCGGCGGCCTCGCTGCTGCACGAGTTCGCCGTGCTGGCCCTGGCCGCGCACGCCGCCGCGCTCCTGCTGTCCCGGGTGCCGCGCCGGGTGTGGCTGCGCTGGGCGGCCGCCGCGGCGGCCTGCTGCGCGGTGCTGGCCCCGCTCGCGCTGTACTCCCGCCGCCAGTCCGGCCAGGTCGGCTGGCTGGAGCGGCCCGGCTGGGACGCCGTGTGGGGGCTGGTGCGGTCCCTCGCGGGCCCCGCGCCCGCCGCCGTGGCCGCGGTGCTCGTGCTGGCCGCGGCGGGCGCCGTCCTCCCGCCGCGCGGCCGGGGCCCGCTGGGCCTCGCGGCGGTGGCCGCCCCGCTGGCCGTCGTCCCGCCCGCGCTGCTGCTGCTGGCGTCGCAGGTCCGGCCCGTGTACCACGAGCGGTACGTGCTCTTCTGCGCCGCCGGGCTGCCGCTGCTGGCCGCCGCCGGCGCGGAGCGGGCCGCGGCCCTCCTGCGGTTCCGGGGGGCCGCCGCCCTGCTGGCCGCCGCCGCGGTCGCGGCCGCGGTGCTGCCGCAGCTGCCGCGCCAGTCCGAGTTGCGTACCCTGCAGGCACGCCCGGACGACCTGGCGGGGGCGGCACGGGCCGTGGCGGCCGGGGCCCGCCCCGGCGACGGAGTGGTCTTCCTCACGCCGAACTACCGTGCGGTGGAGCTGGCCTACCCCGGCGCCTTCCGGAACACGGCGGACGTCGCGCTGGAGAGGACCCCCCTGCGGGCGGCCAACCTGCGCGGCACCGAGCTCAGCAGGAGGGAGGTCCGCGGGGCCGTGCTGGCCAGGGACCGGATCTGGCTGGTGGGGCGGGCGGGGCTGCGCGTCAGGAGCGGCGACTCCGGCGCGCGGAACAAGAAGGATGTACTCGGGGGGTCCTACCGGACGGTCACCACCGTGCACGTGCACGGGCTGGACGTGCGGCTGTACGAGCGCAAGGAGAAGGGCTAGCCATGGCCGGAACGACCGACGACGACCGCGGGCGGAGCTTGCACACCGGGGCCGCCGAGCCTAGCCTCACCGGGGTGTCCACACCGCGACTTAGTATCATCATTCCGGCCTTCAAGGTGCAGGCTTACCTGCGCGAGTGCCTGGAATCCGTCCTCAACCAGTCGTACTCCGACTTCGAGCTGATCGCCGTCGACGACTGCTCCCCCGACGCCTGCGGGGAGATCATGGACGAGTTCGCGGCGGCGGACCCCCGCGTCGTGGTCATGCACCTGCCCGAGAACGTCGGCCTGGGCCGCGCCCGCAACGCCGGCCTGGAGCGCGTCCGCGGCGAGTACGTCCTCTTCCTGGACAGCGACGACACCCTCGTCCCGGGTGCCCTCGCCGCGATAGCCGGGCGCCTCGACGAGACCGGCGACCCCGAGGTGCTGGTCTACGACTACGCCCGCACCTACTGGTACGGCAAGGCGGAGCGGAACTCCCTCGGCGAGCTGCTCCAGCAGAAGGGCCCGGACGTCTTCGACGTCACCGAGCGCCCCGAGCTGCTCAACCTCCTCATGGTGGTGTGGAACAAGGCGTACCGCCGCGACTACATCGAGCGCGTCGGCCTCACCTTCCCGGGCGGGTACTACGAGGACACCCCGTGGACCTACCCGGCCATGCTGGCCGCGCGGACCGTCGCCGTCCTCGACCGCGTCTGCGTCCACTACCGGCAGCGCCGCCAGGGCGGGAACATCCTGCGCACCCGCAGCCGCAAGCACTTCGACATCTTCGAGCAGTACGACCGGGTCTTCTCCTTCGTCGACTCCCGGCCCGAGCTGGCCCGCTGGCGCACCCTGCTCTACGAGCGCATGGTGGAGCACCTCGTCACCATCCTCAACAGCCCCGACCGGCTGCCGCCCGAGGCCCGGAACGACTTCCTGCGCCGCTGCGCCGAGCAGTGCCGCCGCTACCGCCCCGCCGGCTTCGTCCCGCCCGTCGGCCGCCCCGGCGTGTACTTCCGCATGGTGGAGCAGGGCTCGTCGCACACCTTCAGCGGCCTGCGCACCGCCCGCACCGTCGCCCGCCGCACCCTCAAGGCCGGCCGGGCCAAGGGCAAGGCCACCAAGAAGCGACTGATGGACCGGGACTACCAGCTGCAGCGGCTCCGCCCGGTCGACCCGGACCTCGCGGTCTTCTCCGCCTACTGGGACCGCGGCTACGCCTGCAACCCCGCGGCGATCCACCGCAAGGTCCAGGAGCTGGCACCGCGCATCCGCTCCGTCTGGGTGGTCCGCGCCACCCACCAGCACCTGGTGCCCGAGGGCATCGAGACGGTGCAGCCCGGCTCCCGCGAGTACTGGCACGCGATGGCCCGCGCCAAGTACTTCGTCAACAACGTCAACTTCTCCGACGGCTGGGTCAAGCGCCCCGAGCAGGTCCACCTGCAGACCCACCACGGCACGCCGCTGAAGTCGATGGGCCTGGACCAGCAGGAGTACCCGGCCAGCGGCAACGGCATGAGCTTCCGCAAGCTGCTCAGCCGCGTCGACCGCTGGGACCTCAGCCTCTCCTCCAACCGGCACTCCACCCTGGTGTGGGAGCGGGTGTACCCCTCCTCCTGGACCGGTCTGGAGCTGGGCTACCCCCGCAACGACGTGTACTCCACCGCCACCGCCGAGGACGTCGTGCGCATCCGGCGCGAGCTGGGGATCAAGGAGGGCGTCCGCGCGCTCCTGTACGCGCCCACCCACCGCGACTACCGGCGCACCTTCGAGCCGCGGATCGACTTCGAGCGGTTCTGCAGCGAGATGGGCGAGGACACGGTACTCCTCACCCGCGCCCACTACTTCTACGCCGCGGGCGGCGCCGAGGCCATGTCCCGGCTGAAGCAGGAGGGCCGGCTGATCGACGTCACCGAGCACCCCTCCGTGGAGGAGCTCGCGCTCGCGTCGGACGCGCTCATCACCGACTACTCGTCCCTGATGTTCGACTACGCCAACCTGGACCGCCCGATCGTCGTCTTCGCCGACGACTGGGAGACGTACCGGGAGGCCCGCGGCACCTACTTCGACATCACCGAGCAGGCGCCGGGCGCCGTCGCCCGCAGCGAGGACGAGCTGATCGACGTCCTGCGCACCGGCGAGTGGCGGGGGGTGCAGGCCGCCGAGCGGCGCGCCGCGTTCCGCGAGCGCTTCTGCCCGTGGGACGACGGCCTGGCCGCGGAGCGGGTGGTCCGCCGCCTGTTCCTGGGGCAGGAGGACGGCCTGCCCGCTCCGGTGCCGGTCGCCGACCGCACCCCCGCGCCCGCGCCGGACCGGGCGTACGCCCTGCTCAAGGGCCGCGTCCCCGGCAGCCGCGTCTCCGCCGACGCCGCGACGGTGCTCCAGCCCTGACGGCCGTGCGGCCGCGGGAGGCCGGTGCGCTGCTGCGCGCACCGGCCTCCCGCATGTCCCGGGCCGTGCCGGCCCGTCCGGGGACCGGTCAGCCGCGCCCATACCGGTCCTCGGCCTTCCAGAACCAGACGTAGCCCGCCGCCAGCGAGAGCACCGCCCACCCGGCGGCGACCGCCCAGGTCCAGACCGGCACCGCCGGGTAGCTCTCCAGCAGCGCACCGCGGACCAGCTCGATGTAGACGGCGCCCGGGTTCGCCCTCAGCGCCACCGCCGCCGCGTGCGGCAGGTGCCCGCTCACGCGGTCGATGCTGTACATCACGCCGCAGGTGTACATCCAGGTGCGCATCACGAACGGCACGACCTCGCCCAGGTCGCGCACGGTCGCCACCACCCGGGCCAGGACCATCGCCAGGCCGGTGTTGAAGAGGGTCTGCAGGGCCAGCGCCGGCAGGGCCAGCAGCCAGGAGGCGGTCAGCGGCTCGCCGCTGCCCAGCACGACCACCGCGACCACCAGCAGCGACATCAGCAGCTGCTCCAGCTGCACCAGCACCGCCGCCAGCGGCAGGCAGGCCCGCGGGAACTGCACCGCGCGGATCAGGTCCAGCCGGTCGGCCACCGACTTGCCGCCGGTGGTCACCGACTCGCGGGTGTAGGTGAAGACGAAGATGCCGATGCAGAGGAACGAGATGTAGTTGCCGCCGCCGGTGTTGTGCCGCTGCTTCAGCAGGACGCCGAAGATCAGGTAGTAGACGGCGATGTTGAGGACCGGGGTCAGCACCTTCCACAGCTGCCCCAGCCGGGCGCCCGTGTACATGGTGGTCAGCCGCGCCTGGGTGTAGGCGAGCGTGAAGTGGCGCCGCTGCCACAGCATCCGCGTGTACGCGCCGAGCGGCGGCCGCGCCCCGGGCCGGACCAGCCCGTACCGGGCGGCGAGCTCCTGGGCCCCGGGCGGGGCGGGGAAGACGGCCCGGTCGGGCGCCGGGGCGGTGGGTGCGTGCGTCATCAGGCGGTCACCGGGGAGATCATCTCGAGGCCGTGGCGGCTGCGGGCGGAGGCGGAGACGTCCGTCAGGAAGCTCAGCGAGCGGGCGGACGCGTGGGGGGTGAGCCAGTCCGCGTCCACCGCGCAGATCTTCACCCGCACCCCGGTGCCCTCCAGCACCAGGGGGAGGGTGTGCACCACGGTGGACGGGAAGCTCAGCAGCGTCGAGGAGACCGGGCCGCGCCGGGCCTCGACCTCCAGCGGCAGCTGCGGGCGGACGATCTCGGCGCCGGTCGCGGCGGCGATCCGGGCCAGCTTGTCGGGGTGCTCCCGGCGGTGCGCGAAGTACCGGCGCACGCCGTGCTCCGCGGCCAGTCCGGCGACGGTCGCCAGGTAGCGGTCGGCGGCCACCACGCCGGTCTCCACCAGGGAGCTGCCCAGCAGGTCGGCGCCGGGCAGCACGCGCGGCGGGCCGAAGCGGGCCCGGGTCCACGCGTAGTGGTTGGCGGTGCCGCGGGCGCCCGGCGGCGGCTCGACCGCGAGGGAGGTGAACAGCTCCAGCCGGCGCCGCGGGTCCGGCCCGAGGCGGCGGGCGGCCCGCACGGCGGTGCCCGGGACCGGGCCCTCCCGGTGCCAGCGCACCAGCGGCCGGCCGGTGTTCAGCAGGCCGACCAGCTCCACGGTGGCCGTGCCGTCGTCCACCACCACGAGCTCGGCCGCGCGCGACAGCGGCAGCAGCGACTGGATCAGCCCGGAGAAGGCGTCGCCGATGAGCAGCCGCGGCGCCCGGGCCACCCGGGGCGCCAGCGCGGCCAGCGAGCGGGCCCGGCCCGCCGCGCCGCCGCGCGGGTCGTAGGCGGTGACCCGGACGCCCTCCGCCGCCGCGAGCACGGACAGGGCCGCGAGCTGGGCGCGGGTCACCGGGTCCACCGGCTGCAGGACGGCTATCGACAGCATCGACAGCGGGGACGGCGGCGACGGCGGCCGCGCGGCCGCGCCGGGGCGCTGCGACGGTATTGCGCCCGCGGCGGGCCACGCGTCGCGGGCCCGGTCCTTCGCGGGCAGCACGCCGCCGGGCAGCGAGCCGTCGGGCAGGACGCCGCCGGGCAGCACGTCGTCGGGGGAGGCGTCGTCGGACAGGACGTCGGCCGGCAGCTCGACGGGGAAGTCGGGGAGGGGGAGGCCCGGCAGCGGGTGCCGGGTCCCGGCGGGAGCGCCCTCGCCCCGGTCGGGCCCCTGTGCGTACCGGTGCGCCCACTCCAGAGCGTTCAGCAGCTGGACGGGGCTCTCGACCAGGGCGAGGGTGCGCGTCACGCGGGGACGACCTCCTCGGCGGCGCCCTTCACGCGGCGCAGCTTCTTCATGGCGGCCAGCTCGCCGTCGTAGACCTTCTTCACGCCGTCGCCGAGCGCCTGCTCGATGACCCGGATGTCGCGGACGAGGCGCTGCAGGCCGCCCGGCTCGACGGAGGCCGCCTGGTCCGAGCCCCACATGGCGCGGTCCAGGGTGATGTGGCGCTCGACGAAGACGGCGCCCAGGGCGACCGCGGCGAGGGTGGTCTGCAGGCCGATCTCGTGGCCGGAGTAGCCGATCGGGATGTTCGGGTACTCGGCGCGGAGGGTGTCCAGCATCCGCAGGTTGAGCTCCTCGGCCGGGGCCGGGTAGGTGCTGGTGGTGTGGCACAGCAGGGTGTTCTCGCTGCCCAGCACCTCCACCGCGTGGCGGATCTGGCGCGGCGTCGACATGCCGGTCGACATGATCACGGTGCGGCCGGTGGCGCGCAGGGCGCGCAGCAGGTCGTCGTCGGTGAGGCAGGCCGAGGCGACCTTGTGGGCCGGCAGGTCGAACTTCTCCAGGAACTCCACGGAGGGGACGTCCCACGGGGAGGCGAACCAGTCGATGCCCCGCTTGCGGCAGTGGGCGTCGATGGCGGCGTACTCGGCCTCGCCGAACTCCACGCGGTGGCGGTAGTCGATGTACGTCATGCGGCCCCAGGGGGTGTCGCGCTCGATCTCCCACTGGTCGCGGGGGGTGCAGATCTCCGGGGTGCGCTTCTGGAACTTCACGGCGTCGCAGCCGGCGTCGGCGGCGGCGTCGACCAGCGCGAGGGCGTTCTCCAGCTCGCCGTTGTGGTTGATCCCGATCTCGCCGACCACGTAGACGGGGCGGCCCGGGCCCACCTGGCGGTCGCCGAGGGTGCGGGTGCGGTGGGTGGTCATGGGGAGGGGTTTCCTTTCGACGGGGCTGTGCGGTGCCGCCGGGACGGCCGCGTGGGAGGCGGCCGGTGAGGTCCCGGCGGCGGGGTGGGGGACAGGGGACGGGTGCGGGTCGACGACGGGCGCCAGGGCCCGTGCGCGCGCCAGGTCGGCGGGCTCGTCGATCTCCAGCACCCGTGCGGGGTCGGTGCGGACCAGGGCGACCCGCCCGAAGAAGCGGTGCCCGGCCGCGCGGAGGCCGTCGACGCGCATGGCGTACGCGGCGCCGGTCTCCAGCAGGTCCTCGGGGCGGTCCTGGCGGCGAGGGCGGAACCGGTTGTCGTGGTTGACGCCGACGGCGCCGTACGGGCCGTCGGGCGCGCCGTCGCCGGGTGCGCCGCCGGCGGCCGGGGAGCCGCCCGCCGCGGGGGCGGCCGGCACCTCCTCGGCCCGCCACAGGAAGCCGTGGAAGGGCGCGGCGGTCAGGGCGCTGTCGGCGCCGCCGTCGACGACCGCGGCGACCAGGCCGCCGACCTCCTCCGGGGTGACGAACGGCGAGGTGCACTGCACCATCAGCGCCACCTCGGCCGGGCCTCCGCAGCGTGCGGCGAGCTCGTCCAGCGCGTGCAGCAGGGCGGACTCGCTGGTGGCCGTGTCGCCGGAGATCGCCGCCGGGCGGCGGACGACCTCCGCGCCGGCGGCCGCGGCCGCGGCCGCGATGCCGTCGTCGTCGGTGGAGACGGCGACCAGGTCGACCCCGGCCGCGGCCAGGCAGGCGCGGACGGCGCGGACGACCAGCGGCACGCCGCCGACCTCGGCGAGGTTCTTGCCGGGGACGCCCTTGGAGCCGCCGCGGGCCGGCACGACGGCGACGACGCGGGGCGGGGGCGTGGTCCGGTGGGTCATGGGGGTGTGCTCCGAGGTCTCGGGGGGCCCTGGGCGCCGGGTGGGCCCGGGGGCTCCGGCGGTCCCGGGGGCCGCGGAGGTGGCGGGGTGCGCCGTCCCGGGCGCGGTCACAGCTGCCCCCAGCGGCGGATCGCGGGCGCCACGTGCTGCACGCCCATCCGGTAGGCGCCGCGGGCGCCCTGGGCGAGCGCCCGGCGGACGGCCCGCCGCGGCCCGGCGCTCTCCGCGCCCGTGCGGGCGGCGGTGGGCAGCGGGGAGCCGTCGGGCGCCAGGCCGTAGCGGGCGAGGACCCCGGGCAGGTAGGCCGGGGCGTTCTCCGCCGTGTAGTAGGGGGAGAGCGGGGGCATCGCGGGCAGGGCCCGCAGCTCCGCGACCCGCTTGCGCAGGCCCTCGTACGGCGCCGGGTCGAGGACGCCCTGGTCGCGCAGCCAGTCCTCGTCGGCGGCGGGCAGGTGGCCCGCGTCCAGCCGGTCCCAGGAGGTGACGCAGCCGGAGCCGGTGAAGTAGTGGTTGCCGAGGGCCTCGCGGACCCCGGCGTCGGCCAGCACCGCTGTGGGGATGCCGCGCTGCAGCGACTCCAGGGCGGCCGTGGAGCTCACCGTGACCAGCAGGTCGGTGCGGTCCAGGACCTCGCCCATGTTGCCGTACACCAGCTCGCAGTTGGCGGGCAGCGGACGGCCCAGCCGCGACACCAGCCGCTGGTACGGGTGCTCCTCCAGGTGCGTGGTGTGCTCGCCCGGCCGGCTGCGCAGCTTCACCAGCACCCGGCGGTCCGGGTGCAGCTCGGCGTGGCGCACGCACCGCTCCAGCAGGTGCAGGCGGGCGTCGCGCGGTTCGGGCACGGAGGGCTGTGCGGCGAAGCAGACCGTGAACGGCCGGTTCTCCGAGGGCCGGTAGCGCTCGCCGGTGCCCGCCAGGAACGGCAGCGCGGCGCGGACCACGCTGCCGGTGTCGACGCCCAGCGGCCCGTACAGGTCGCGGAAGCGCCGGGCGTCGAAGGCGCTGTTGGCCAGCACCGCGTCGGCGCCCGCCCGCAGCAGCAGGCCGTCCGTCAGCTTCTCGTAGACGACGCCGACGTAGCCGGTGACGACCACCGGCCGGCGCGCACGGCCGCGCCAGGCGCGGGCCAGTCCGTGCACCAGCGCCTGCACGCCGCCGCCGACCAGGGCGAGGACGACGACGTCGGCGTCGGCCAGGCCGCCGGGGCCGGGCTCGGCCGCGTCGGCGAGGAAGTCGGCGACCGTGGTCTCCCGCAGGGACGCGGGGGAGACGCCCACCTCGGCGAGCTGGCGCCCGGTCGGGGTGGCCCGGCCGCGCAGCAGGTGCGCGTGGACGTCGGCGCCGCCCTCCGGGCAGAGCTGTCCGGCCAGCAGGGCGCCCCATTTCCAGCGGGTGTCCGAATCGGCCAGGACATCGATACGCATGGAGTGCTCCGGTTCTGTGTGACCCGGCGAGCATAGGGATGCGACCATGGCGCACGGAGGGCTCCACGGAGTCGATCGGAGAAATGAAGAATGGACGGACGGTGAACAGCCCGGCCGCATATCCACCGCGGGTTGACGGGGTGTGGAATTCCGTCCGACATCACGTGAACTCCCCGTCAACGTCAGACGAACCGGCAGGTCAGGGCGGTCCGGGCTTCATCCTGTGCGCGCCTGCGGGTAGAGTCCGCAGCGAATCCGGTACCTCGGCGGAAGCCGCGCCCCGGATTCCCCGGACCGCCGGTCCGGCCATCCCTCCCCGGGCCCGGAAGGCCCCTCGCCCGGAGCACACGGACACATGCGCGCGTGGAATGCGGACGCGCACGCGGGCCCTGCAGGAGAGAATTCACGTGAAGCTGTCGGTCATCGTCCCCTTCTACAACGTGCAGGCGTACGCGCCCGACACCCTGCGCAGCCTCGCCGCCAACACCCGGCCCGACTTCGAGTTCGTCCTCGTCGACGACTGCTCCACCGACGGCACCCTCGCCGTGCTGGAGCAGTACGCCCGGACCCTCCCCGGGGCGGTCGTCGTCCGGCCCGAGCACAACCGCGGCCTCGCCGGCGCCCGCAACGTCGGCCTGGAGGCCGCCCGCGGCGAGTACCTCACCTTCCTCGACGGCGACGACTGGATCTCGGCCGGCTACCTGGAGCGGCTCGTCGGCGCCGTCGAGCGGCACGGCTGCGACTTCGTCCGCGTCGACCACGTCCAGGTCACCGGCGTGAAGCGGCAGGTCCAGAAGGCCCCGCAGGCCCGCCGCGACGAGGTCCTCGACCCCCGCGACGGCATCCTCCCCGCCGACCGCGCCACCATGGTCGACTACCCCTACGCCTGGGCCGGCGTCTACCACCGGCGGCTGCTGGAGCGCGGCGCCCTCCACTTCGACGAGGGCCTGCGCACCGCCGAGGACCGCCCCTGGATATGGCGCCTGCACCGGCTCGCCGACTCCTACGCCGTCACCGGGCTGCGCGGCGTCCACTACCGGCGCGCCGTGGCCACCTCGCTCACCCAGGTCGGCGACGAGCGGCAGCTCGACTTCATCCGCGCCTTCGACCTCGTGCTGGAGCAGCTCGCCGACGACCCCGACGCCGAGCTGCTGCTGCCCAAGGCCGTCCGCACCTACTGCGCGGTCCTCGTCCACCACCGCCGCAACGCCGACCGCCTGGAGCGCGACGTCGCCCGCCGCCTGCGGACGCTCTCCGCCGAGGCGCTGCGCCGCATGCCCCAGCACCACCTGGCCGACGCGCTCGACGCCATGGACGCCGAGCGCGCCGCCGTGATCCGCCGGCTGCGCGGCTCGCTGACCGCGGTGGGCGCCCGATGACCGCGCCCGCGACCCCCGGCCCCCGTGAGGAGACCCCCGCCGCCGTGTCCCGTCCCGCCGCCGCACCCGTACCCGCCGCCGCCCCCGCCGGCACCGTGCAGATCTTCGCGGCCTCCACCCTCTACGGGGCCGCCACCGTCTGCGCCGCCCTGGACGCCGGGCTCTTCGGCCCCCGCGCCGACCACCGCCGCATCCTGCTGGTCTGCAACAACGCCGCGATCCCGGAGAACGCCGTCCCGCTGGACCGCACCGCCTCCTTCGCCGCGCTGCGCGACCGCTTCGACGAGGTCCGCTCCTGGAACGAGGAGATCGAGCCCTACCACCCCAGCGGCTGGACCCCCCGCCCGGAGGACGTCCCCATCCTGCAGCGGCTCATGCGGCGGACCTGGGGGCTCGGCGACGCCCCCGTGGAGATCGCGGTCGAGTCCATCCAGGTCAGCCCGGCCCGCGCGATCACCGCCGTCTTCGACGAGGGCCCGGTCCACGTCTACGCCGACGGCCTGATGAGCTACGGCCCCACCCGCAACCCGCTGCCGTACCTGCTGCACGGCCGCATCCGCCGCCTCCTCCACCTCGACCTGGTGCCCGGCCTGCGCCCGCTGCTGCTCTCCGAGTACGGGGTCGAGCCGCAGGCCGTGCCCACCGGCGCCTTCCTCGACGTCCTCGCCTCCGTCGGCCGTGCCGCGCCGCCCACCCCGGCCGCTCCGGCAGGGGAGGACGGCCCGGCCGCCGGGGACGGGTCCGCCCCCGGCCCCGCCCTCCTGCTCGGCCAGTACCTCTCCGCGCTCGGCCTGATCACCCCGGCCGAGGAGGAGGAGCTGCACGCCCGCATGCTCCGCGGCGCCGTCGCCGCAGGCCTCACCGACATCGTCTTCAAACCGCACCCCAGCGCCCCGTCCCGGCTCTCCCGGGAGCTGGAGAAGGCCGCCGCCGACGCCGGCGCCACCCTGCGGATCCTCGACGACCCGGTGCTCGCCGAGACCCTGTACGAGCGGCTGCGCCCGTCCCTCGTCGTCGGCTGCTTCTCCACCGCGCTGCTCACCGCGGCCTCCCTGTACGGCATCCCCGCCGCCCGGGTCGGCACCGCGCTGCTGCTGGAGCGCCTGGCCCCGTACGAGAACAGCAACCGCATCCCGGTGACCGTCGTGGACGCGCTGCTGCCCGACCTGGAGGCGCCAGGCTTCACCGCCGCCCTGCCCGACCCCGGCCCGGAGGGGGCCGCCGGGCGGCTCGGCCCGCTGGTCACCGCCGTCGGCTACTGCATGCAGGGCAAGGCCTACCCGCACCTCGCCGCCGAGGCCGCCGACTGGCTGCACGCCCACTACGGGCCGGACACCGCCCGGTACTTCAAGCGCCGCCGGCTCACCGCGCTCGGCCTGCCCGGCGGCCTGCCGGGCGGGTTCGCGGGGGGTGTGCCCGCCGGGGCGCGGCTGCTGGGCAGGTCCCCGCTGGTCCGCCGCGTGGTGCGGCAGGCCCGCGCGCGCAGGTCCTCGCCCGGCGTCTCCTGACCCCCCGGCGCCCCGCGGCCGCACCCCCGCCGACTGGCGGGGGTGCGACCACGACCGAGGGGGGACGTAGTCCCGACCTTCCGTTAGGGTGTGCGGACCGTCGCCCTCCCCTCCAGACGGCGAAGGTGCGCGTACGGAGATGTTCCATCCACGATCCGTTCACAGCAGAAGCGAACGGAACCGACGTGAAGGGCGGCAGCGCCGAATGACCACCCTGGATGCCCCTGCCGCCGAGGCACCGGACACCCGAATAGGGACGGTGCCGGCTCCCCGGCAGCGCGCACACGCAGCCGGGCGCCGGACCGGATCGGCCCCGGGCCGCCTCTACGCCCTCGACGGTCTGCGGCTGCTCGCGGCGCTGTCCGTCCTCCTCTTCCACTACCTCGCGCGGGGCGGCAACGCCAGCCACGCCTGGGGGCAGCAGAGCCGCACCGTGCTGCCGGCCCTGGACCCGGTCGCCGACTACGCCTGGCTCGGCGTGGAGTTCTTCTTCATCATCAGCGGCTTCGTGATCTGCATGAGCTGCTGGGGTCGCGGCCTGGGCCAGTTCTTCCGCTCCCGCGTGACCCGCCTCTACCCGGCGTACTGGACGGCGATCGTGCTCATCGTCGTCGCCGAGACCCTGTACCCGGTCGTGGTGAAGAGCCGCATGAGCATGCACGACATCCTGCTCAACCTGACGATGCTTCACGAGCCGCTCGGCTCGCCGCACGTGGACGGCGTCTTCTGGACCCTCTGGGTCGAGATGCGGTTCTACCTCCTCTTCGCCCTGGTCGTCTGGAAGGGCGTCACCTACCGCAGCACGGTGCTCTTCTGCTCCGTGTGGACCGCCGCGTCGGTGATCGCGGTCATGGTCGACCAGCCGCTGCTCAACGCGGTCCTGGTGCCGAAGTACTCGGCCTACTTCGTCGGCGGCATCGGCCTCTACCTGATCCACCGCTTCGGCTCGCACGCCCTGTCGTGGGGGATCGTCGGCGTCTCCTGGCTGATCGCCCAGAAGATGGTCACCAAGGAGACGGAACGTTTCGGTGACATGATCCACACCCACCTCTCGGGCGCGGTGGGCGCGGTCGTGGTCACCGCCTGCTTCGCCGTGCTCGCCGCCGTCGCCCTCGGGTGGACCTCGCGCGTCCGGTGGCGCTGGCTCACCACGGCCGGCGCCCTCACCTACCCGCTCTACCTGGTCCACGAGCACCTCGGCCACCTGGTCATCTACAACCTGCGCGACCAGCTGCCCCCGGCGGGCGTCCTGGCCGTGACCACGGCCGCCATGCTGCTGCTCGCCTGGCTGGTGCACCGCCTCGCGGAGAAGCCGCTCGCCCGGCGGCTCAAGCGGGCCCTGGAGAAGCCGCTGCCGCGTCCGGAGACGGCGGCCGCCGGAGGACGCTGACACCGGACAGTCCGGCCTCCCCGAGGGCCGGCCCGTGCTTCACGGCGCGGGCCGGCCCTCGGCGTGTGCGGGGCCCGGTGCGGCGGGGTGCGCGGCGTCCCCGGGCCGCCGGGCCGCCGCGCCGCCGTGTTGCAGGACCGCAGGGTTGCAGGGGCCGCCCCGCCGGCCGCCGCGGCCACCCGGTGTTCACCCTTCCGCCGGTCCCCGGCCCGCGGGCGTTCGCGGGTGCGCCGCCTCGCGGGCCGAGGGTGCAGGTGCACCCCGGGCCGTGACGGAGCGGGGCGCACCGCCCGCCCGTCGCCCGTCGCCCGTGCGGGCCGCAGCCGCAGGAGCCTCCGCGCGTGATACCGCCGGCCGTCCGACCGAAGCCGCAGCCGCAGGCGCCGTCCGTCCTCGCGGCCCCCACCCGTCCGGCTGCCGCGCCGCCCGCCCCCGCGGCCCGCCCCGGACCCCCGCGCGCCCGCCGGGGCGGCCGGCTGCGCGCCCTGGACGGGCTGCGGCTCGTGGCGGCGCTGATGGTCTGCGCGTACCACTACGCCGGACGCGGCGGCACGGTGCAGCAGGCGTGGGGGCAGTCGCCCCGCGAGCTCTTCCCGACGCTCCACGGCGCCTTCTCCTACGGCTGCCTCGGCGTGCAGGTCTTCTTCGTGATCAGCGGCTTCGTGATCTGCATGTCGTCGTGGGGGCGCACCCTCAAGGAGTTCTTCGCCTCCCGGGTCTCGCGGCTCTACCCCGCGTACTGGTGCGCCGTCCTGCTGGTCACGGCGGTACTGGCGCTGCGGCCGGTGGTCGCGCGCCCGCTGCCGCTGGAGGAGGTGCTGGTCAACCTGACGATGCTGCAGCAGCCGATGGGCGCCCACCGGGTGCTCGGGGTGTGCTGGACGCTCTGGGTGGAGACCCGGTTCTACCTGCTCTTCGCCCTGGTGGTGTGGCGGGGGGTCACCTACCGCCGCTCGGTGGCGTTCTGCGCGGTCTGGCTGGTGGCCGCGGTGCTGGCGGCCGCCGCGCACCTGCCCGCGCTGGACCTCGTGGTGATGCCCGACTCCGCGCCCTTCTTCGTCGGGGGCCTGGCGCTCTACCTGGTGAATCGTTTCGGCAGTCGGCCGCTCCTCTGGTCGGTCGTCGGCATGAGCTGGGCGCTCGGCCAGTACCAGGCCGTCCGCGGCCTGGTCGGGCCGCAGACGCCCGGCGCCTTCCATCACCGCTCCGCCTGGGTGGTCGTCGCCGTCGTCACGGCCGGCTACCTCGCGGTGGCCGCGGTCGCGCTCGGGTGGCTCGACCGGGTCGACTGGCGGTGGCTCACCGTCGCGGGGGCCCTCACCTATCCCTTCTACCTGGTGCACGAGCACCTGGGCTGGGTGGTGATCGAACTCCTGCGGCGGCAGGCCGGCCTCTCCCCGCACACCGTCCTCGCCGCCACCGTGGGGGGCATGCTGCTCCTGGCCTGGGTGATCCACCGGCTGGTGGAGCGGACCGTCGGCCCCCGGCTCAAGCGCGCCCTCCTGGCGGCCCCGCGGACGGACTGAGGGGCCGGCCGCCCCCGCCCGCGGCCGTCCCTCCGCCCACCGGCCGTTCCCGTCCGGCTCCGTCCGGCTCCGTCCGGCCCTGTCCGCCCGCGCAGGTTCCGCCCGCGCAGGTTCCGTCCGCGCCGGTCCGGGACGCCCCCGGCGTCCCGGGCGTCCCGGACCGGCGGCGCGAACGGGTCGGCGTGCCGACGCCGCGACCGGCGTCACCTCCGACAAAATGCCCATAACGGACACGCGGTCCCGGGCCCGTCCCGCACCCCGGCCGGAGGGCCGCCCACCCTGGGCGGAGCCGCTCCCGGACCCCGACCGTTTCCCTCCGGGACCGGCGGCAGCCGTGCACACCCAGCGCAAGGGCCTGCACCGACCGCCGCCGCGTCCGGGCCCTCCCCCCAGGAGGGCCCGCTCCGGCCGGGGCGCGCCCGCTGCCTGTGTGCGCCCCGGCCGCAGTACCGACCCCGGCACCCCGCGGTGGCCCCGACCCCTGCCCGCCCCGCCCCTGTGGGGCTGCCCAGGCCCGGTCCGGGTGCCCCCGCCCCGGTCCGGCCGTCCCCGCAGGACCGGGCCCGCCCGCCGCTCCTCAGCCGCGCACCGCCGTGCGGGTGTGCCAGGGGAGCTCGGCCGTCACCGTGGTCGGGCCCCCGGACGGGCTGTCCACGAGGAGCACGCCGTCGACCGCGCGGACCCGCTCGGCGAGCCCGGCCAGTCCGCCGCCCGCCTCCTCCCGGGCGCCGCCGCGCCCGTCGTCGCGCACCTGGAGCATGAGCCGGTCGCCGCTCCGCCACACGTCCACGGCGGCCGTGCGGGCGCCGGCGTGCTTGGAGACGTTCGTGAGCAGCTCGCTGACCGTGAAGTACGCGATGCCCTCCACGGCGGCCGCCGGCCGGTCGGGCAGGTCCACGGAGACCCGGACGCCGCCCGGGACCGTGCAGCGCGCGGCGACGGACGACAGGGCCGCGTCGAGGCCGCGGTCGGTGAGGACGGCCGGGTGGATGCCGCGGGCCAGGTCGCGCAGCTCCTGCAGGGCGAGCTTCACCTCGCCGTGCGCCGCGTCGACCACGCGGGCGGCCGTCCCGGGGTCCTCGGCGAGGCGCTCCCGCGCGATCCCCAGGTCCATGGCCAGGGCGACCAGGCGGGCCTGTGCGCCGTCGTGCAGGTCCCGCTCGATGCGCCGCAGGTCGGCGGCGGCCGTGTCGACGACCGTGCCGCGGTCCTCCTCCAGCTCGCGCACCCGCTCCGACAGCGGCGACGGGCTCAGCAGCGCGGCCACCAGTGCCCGGTCCACGGCCGTCAGGCCGCGCACCACCCAGGGCAGCACGGGCCAGCCCACCAGCAGCACGGCCAGCGCCACGGCGAAGGTGAGGGCGCCCCAGGGCAGCAGCACCGTGAAGTACAGGGCCGCCCGCCAGCCCTGGCCGTCGGTGAGCACGGCGGCGATCCGCCCGGCCGCGCCGGGGCGCCCCGGCAGCGGCGGGTCCGGCTCGGGGACGCGCAGGCCCAGCAGCCGCGCGGCCCGGACCCGCTCCGCCGAGGCCAGCGCCCGGCACCCCAGCAGGCCCGCGGCCAGCAGCGGCAGGCCCACCACCGTCACGGCCAGGCCGGCGCCCACCGAGACGAGGACGGCCGTGAACACGAAGCCGGCCAGGCCCACCGGCAGGCTCAGCAGCAGGTACGCCGTCGCCGCCCACGTCCGCGCCCCGTACGGGGCGTCGGCCCGGACGCCGGACCCGCCCGCCGGTCCGTCCGCTGTTCCGTCTGCTGTTCCGTCCGCCGTTCCGTCCGCCGGTCCGTCGGGCCGGGGCACCGGCCCCGCCGCCGCGCTGCGCTGCGACCCCTCCATGGCGTGCACGTCCTCTCTCCTCCGATCCGCCCGGTCCCCGCTGCCCGGCCCCCGGCCCGCGCCCAGCGACCCCGACAGCTCCAGCCTGCCGTCCCGGAGGCGCGGGGGGCCATGGGGTGGCCGCCCGGTCCGCCGGGGGGGACAGCCCCACCCCCCCGGGCGGGCCCGGGGCCTCCGCAGGCCCGGGCGGGGAGGCCCCCGTGCGCCTCCGCGCGCCGCACCGCCGGACCCCCGCCGTCCCGCACCTCGGGAGGGGTTCACGGCCCGGGGCCGGGTGCACCTAGACTCCCAGGCGTACGGAACGTCATGGCTGCGTAAAGGGACACCGAGGGACACCGATCATGGAGGCAACGCAGGCGCCCCGCACGGTGGGGCGGCTCGCGCAGTGGGCCGCCGCGTCGGCGGACGGCCCGGCGAGGGACGGCGGCTACTTCGACGCCTACGCCGCGGTCGGGCTGCTGGCCGTCGTCGGCGTGCTCTTCGTCACCGTCGCGTTCACGGCCAACCGGCTCATGCGGCCGGTGGTGCCCACGCCGGAGAAGCTGCTCGCCTACGAGTGCGGCGTGGACCCGGTGGGGGAGGGCTGGGCCCAGACCCACATCCGCTACTACGTCTACGCCTTCCTCTACGTGATCTTCGCGGTGGACGCCATCTACCTCTTCCCGTGGGCCACCGTCTTCGCCGCCCCCGGCTACGGCGCCGGGACGCTGGTGGAGATGTTCGTCTTCATCGGGTTCCTCGCCGTCGGCCTGCTCTACGCCTGGAAGAAGGGCGTCCTGGCATGGACGTGACCCCCGTCCGCACCTCCGGGACCTCCGGGACCTCCGGCGGCCACAGCGCCGGCCACGGCCACGGCCACGGTGCTCCGGCCGGCGGCCCGGTGCCGCTCGGCATCCCGGACCCCGCCCGGCCCGGCGCCGCCGTCGAGCAGCGCCGCCTCGGCCCGCTGGCCCGGCTCGCGCCCGACCCGGTCAAGGTCGTCCTCAACTGGGGCCGCCGCTACAGCCTGTGGTGCTTCAACTTCGGCCTGGCCTGCTGCGCCATCGAGTTCATCGCGGCCTCGATGGCCAAGCACGACTTCATCCGCATGGGCGTCATCCCCTTCGCCCCCGGGCCCCGCCAGGCCGACCTGATGATCGTCTCCGGCACCGTCACCGACAAGATGGCGCCCGCGGTCAAGCGCCTCTACGAGCAGATGCCCGAGCCCAAGTACGTCATCTCCTTCGGCGCCTGCTCCAACTCCGGCGGCCCCTACTGGGACTCCTACGCCGTGACCAAGGGCGTCGACCAGATCATCCCCGTGGACGTCTACGTGCCCGGCTGCCCGCCGCGGCCGGAGGCACTGCTCCAGGGCATCCTCAAGCTCCAGGAGAAGATCGCCGGCGAGTCGCTCGCCGAGCGGTACGCCGACGGCCCCGACGCCGCACCGGCCGCCCCCCGCGTCCCGGACGCGGCGCTGCGCCGCCCGCTGGTCGGCGGCCCGGGGTCCGGCCCCGCCGCCGGCGCGTCCGGCGCCCCGCGGTCCGGAGCGGACCGGTGACCCGCGAGCGCACCCCGGAGGAGGTGGCCGCCGCCGTCGGACCGTGGGCCACCGCCGAGGAGACCTACGAGCTGCTCACTGTGGACGTCCCCGCCGAGCACTGGACCGACGCCCTCACCGCCGCCCGCGACACCCTCGGCCTCGCCTACTTCGACTGGCTGAGCGCGGTGGACGAGCTGGCGGAGGGCTTCTCCGTCGTCGCCCACCTCGCCGCCGTCGGCGGGGCGGCCCCCGTCCGCCACCTGCTGCTGCGCACCCGCGTGCCGCGCGACGCCGCCTCCCTGCCGACCGCCACCGGCGTCTACGCCGGTGCGGGCTGGCACGAGCGGGAGACCCACGAGATGTTCGGCATCGGCTTCACCGGCCACCCCGGCCTGGCGACGCTCCTGCTGCCCGACGGCTTCGAGGGCCACCCGCTGCGCAAGGAGTTCGTGCTCGCCGCCCGGGTCGCCAAGGCGTGGCCGGGCGCCAAGGAGCCCGGCGAGAGCGACCACGGCGAGGGCCAGGCGGCGGGCCGCCGCCGGATGCTGCCGCCCGGCGTGCCCGACCCCAACGAGTGGGGACCGCTCAAGGGCACCCTGCCCCCGGCCCCCGAGCGGCCCGCCCGCGGTGCCCGGGCGGGTGCCGCGGGACGCGCCGCCGCAGGCGCGGCCGGCGCCGCAGCGCCGGGCGAGCGGCCGGTACGGGCGGACCGCCCCCGCCGCGCCCGCAGCGTCAGCGAGGGCTCCGCCAGCCAGGCGGCCCCGGCCGCCGGGCCTGCGACCCAGGCCGACGGCGACGCCGCCCCCCGCCGGGAGCGCCGCCGCACGCCGGACGCGCCCTGGCAGACCGCCTCGGAGCCGCCCGCGACCGCCTCGGAGCCGCCCGCGACCCCCGTGGAACCCCGGGTGCCCCGGCCCCCGGTGGACCCCGCGGTCCCGGATGCCCCGGCCGAGCCCGGAGTCCCCGCAGCCCCGCAGCCCGGCCCGGCGCCGCAGGCCGCCCCCGGGCCCGCCGCGCCCGGCATCCCCGGCGCACCCCGCACCCCTGCCGGTGCGGAGGACACGGCCGAGGCCGACGCCCCGGAGGGCACCGGCGCCGGCGGCGACCCCGCCGCCTCCGACGCCCCGCACCCCGAGGCCGATTCCCGCCCCGACCCCGCATCCCGCCCCGACCCCGCATCCCGCCCCGACCCCGCATCCCGCCCGGACGGAGACAGCGCATGACCCTGCTCGACGCGCTGCTCCGCTGCGTCGCCGTCCTCGCCGTGTTCCTGGTGTTCCCCCTGGTCATCGGCCAGACCGAGCACAAGGTGATGGCCCACATGCAGGGCCGCCTGGGGCCGATGTACGCCGGCGGCTTCCACGGCTGGGCCCAGCTCGTCGCCGACGGCGTGAAGTTCGCGCAGAAGGAGGACGTGGTCCCCGCCGAGGCGGACCGCCGCGTCTTCCAGCTGGCCCCGGCCGTCGCCCTGCTGCCGTACCTGGTCGTGCTGATCGCGATCCCGGTCGGACCGCACGGCCTCGTCGGCCAGGCGGTCGACGCGGGCCTCTTCTTCGTCCTCGCCGTGATGGGCGTCGGCGTCCTCGGGTCGCTGATGGCCGGCTGGGCGTCCGCCAACAAGTTCTCCCTCCTCGGCGGCATCCGCACCGCCGCCCAGCTGATGTCGTACGAGCTGCCGATGCTGCTCGCCGCCGCCTCGGTGGCCATGGCGGCGGGCACGCTCTCCCTGTCCGGCATCGTCGACGCCTTCCACTGGTGGTGGGTGCCGTGGCAGGTCGTCGGCGGGTTCGTCTTCTTCACGGCGGGCCTCGCCGAGCTGCAGCGCCCCCCGTTCGACATGCCGGTCGCCGACTCCGAGATCATCTTCGGCGCCTACACCGAGTACACCGGACTGCGGTTCGCCCTCTTCCTCCTCTCCGAGTACGCGGGCATCCTCGTCCTCTGCGCGCTGACCACCGTGCTGTTCCTGGGCGGCTGGCACGGGCCGTTCTCCGACGGCCTGGGCTGGCTGTGGACGCTGCTCAAGACCTTCGCCCTGGCCTTCGTGGTGATCTGGCTGCGCGTGACCTACCCCCGGCTGCGCGAGGACCAGCTGATGCGGTTCGCCTGGACCGTCCTCATCCCGCTCTCCCTCGCCCAGCTCGCCCTCACCGGCGTCGTCAAGGTGGTGATCTCCTGATGGCCCCCCTCCCCGGCCGCGGCCTGGCCAAGGGCCTGGCCGTGACCCTGCGGACGATGACCCGCAGGTCCGTCACCGCGCAGTACCCGGATGTCCAGCCGGAGCTGCCGCCCCGCAGCCGCGGTGTGATCGGGCTGCTGGAGGAGAACTGCACGGTCTGCATGCTCTGCGCCCGTGAGTGCCCGGACTGGTGCATCTACATCGACTCCCACAAGGAGACGCTGCCCGCCGCCGACCCCGGCGCGCGGGCCCGCACCCGCAACGTGCTCGACCGCTTCGCCATCGACTTCTCGCTCTGCATGTACTGCGGGATCTGCATCGAGGTCTGCCCCTTCGACGCCCTCTTCTGGTCGCCGGAGTTCGAGTACGCCGAGACCGACATCCACGAGCTGACCCATGAGCGGGACCGGCTGCGCGAGTGGATGTGGACCGTCCCCGCCCCGCCCGCCCTGGACCCCGCGGCCGAGGAGCCCAAGGAGGTCGCCGCCGCCCGCAAGACCGCGGACAAGCAGGCGGCCGCGGCCGCCGCGGCGCGGGAGGCCGCTGCGGCGCCCGCCGCCGTGTCCCCGTCCCCGGACAGCGCAGAGGAGCAGCAGGACTCGTGACCGCCCCCGTCCTCGGCCCCGGCCTCGCCGCCGGACCCCTCGCCGCCGGCTCCCTCTCGTCCCAGGGCCACTCCTTCCTGTCCCCGACCGGGGTCGAGATCGTCTTCGTCCTGGTCGGCCTCGCCGTCCTCGGCGCCGCCGTGCTCTCCGTCACCACCCGGCAGCTCGTCCACGCCGCCCTGTGGCTGGTGGTGGCGCTCGGCGGCCTCGCCGTCGAGTTCCTCCTCCTCACCGCCGAGTTCATCGCCTGGGTGCAGGTCCTCATCTACATCGGGTCCGTCGTCGTGCTCGTCCTCTTCGGCCTGATGCTGACCAGGGCGCCCATCGGGCGCTCGCCGGACGCCGACTCGCGCAACCGCCCCGTCGCCCTCGGCACGGCCGCGGCCGCGGCCGCCACCCTGGTCACCCTCGTCGTCGACGCCTTCCGCACCACCTGGGTCGACCTGGACGCCGGGACCGGCAGCGCGAGGGCGACCGGGTCCAGCCTGTTCCGGCACTGGGTGCTGCCCTTCGAGGCGCTCTCCGTCCTCCTCCTCGCCGCCCTGGTCGGCGCCATCGTGCTCTCCCGCCGCGACGGGGACCGCACCCCGCCGCGCCCGCCCCGCCCCCGGCCCGGTCGGGCCGTCTCGGCTGCCCGCCGGACCCCGGCCGCCCCGGTCGCCCCGACCGCGACCCCCGCCGCCCCCGGGACCTCCGCGAACCCCGCGACGAACCCCGCGACACCCCCGCAGGAGCGCTGACCGCCGATGCACCTCGCCTATCCCGCCGTCCTCGCCGTCCTGCTCTTCAGCGTCGGCGTCTACGGCGTGCTCGCGCGGCGCAACGCCGTCCTCGTGCTGATGTCCGTCGAGCTGATGCTGAACGCCGTCAACCTGAACCTGGTGGCCTTCGACGTCTGGCTCCGCGACACCCTCCACGCCGGCCAGGCGCTCACCCTGTTCACCATCACCGTCGCCGCGGCCGAGATCGGCCTCGGCCTCGCCGTCGTCCTCATGGTCTTCCGCAACCGCGGCACCGCCGACGTGGACCGGCTCCGCGACCTCGCCGAGAACGCCGAACCCGCCGACGGCGCCGACGACGCCCTCCCCGCCGGGCACCCCGGCCCCTCCCGGGCCGCCGACCAGGAGAAGGGCCGGGCCGCCGCATGACCGTCACCCTCGCCGCGCTCGTCCCCGCGCTGCCCGCGCTCGGCGCCGCAGCCGGCCTCGCCGCGGGCCGCCGCGCGCCCGGATTCGTCCGGCCGCTCGCCGTCCTCCCCGTCGCCGCCTCCGCCGTCCTCGCCCTGCTGGTCGCCCTCGACCTCGGCACCGGCCGCACCCTGGACGCCGCCACCCGGCTCACCCCCACCGGCGGCCCCGCGATCGACCTCGCGATCCACCTCGACGGGCTGGCCACCGCCATCGCCGTGCTGGTCGGCACCGTCGCCACCTGCGTGCAGGTGTACTCCACCGCCTACCTGCGCGACGACCCCCGCTACCCCTCCTACGCGGCCCTGGTCTCCCTCTTCACCGCCGCGATGATGCTCGTCGTCTACTCCGGCGACCTCATCGTGCTGCTGGTCGGCTGGGAGGTCATGGGCATCTGCTCCTACTTCCTCATCGGCCACCACTGGGAGACCGCGGACGCCCGCTCCGCCTCCCTCAAGGCGTTCCTCGTCACCAAGCTCGGCGACGTGCCGTTCCTCTTCGGCCTCTTCGCCCTCGGCGCCGACGCCGGCACCTTCCGCATCAGCGGCGTCCTGGACGCCGCCGCCCACGGGCACCTCGGCCACCCCACCCTGGTGGCGCTGCTGCTCCTCGCCGGCGTCGCCGGCAAGTCCGCCCAGTTCCCGCTCCACACCTGGCTGCCCGATGCCATGGCCGGCCCCACCCCGGTCTCCGCGCTGATCCACGCCGCGACCATGGTCGCCGCCGGCATCTACCTGGTCGCCCGCCTCCTCCCGGTCTTCCTGCTCTCCGCCGCCGCGCTCGTCGTCCTGGCCGTCCTGGCCGCCGTCACCATGGTCGGCTCCGGCCTGTGCGCCCTCGCCCAGGACGACCTCAAGCGCGTCCTCGCCTACTCCACCGTCGGCCAGCTCGGCTACATGGCCGGCGCCCTCGCCTCCGGCGACCGCGACGCAGCCGTCTTCCACCTCCTCGGCCACGGCTTCTTCAAGGCGCTGCTCTTCCTCGCCGCCGGCGTCGTCATCCACGCCGCGCACACCAACTCGCTCACCGCCATGTCCCGCATGCCCGGGCTGCGCCGCCGCGTCCCCGACGCCTCCTGGACGATGGGCATCGGCCTGGTCGCCCTCGTCGGCCTGCCGCCCCTCACCGGCTTCTTCACCAAGGAGTCGGTGCTCACCGCCGCCGAGCACGCCGCCACCGGCGAGGCCCTCACCCGCGGCCTCGGCCCCGCCGACGCCGTCCCCGCCGCCGCGGGCTGGATCGTCCTCGTCGCCGGAGCGGTCACCGCCCTGCTCACCGGCGCCTACGCCACCCGGCTCTGGCTGCTGGCCTTCCACGCGCCCGCCGCCCGCCCCGTCGTGTCCGCCCTCGCCCCCGACGACGCGGCCGGCGGCCGCGCCGCCGAGCCGCACGCCATGCGCTGGCCGCTGTGGGTGCTCGCCGTCCCCACCCTCGCCTTCGGCGTCGCGGGCCTGCGCACCGACTGGCTGCCCTCCCTCCTCGACGGGGGATCGCTGCGCCCCTCCTCCGACACCGCCGTCCTCGGCACCGGCCTCGCCGCCGCCGGCGTCCTCGTGGCGTACACCGCCTGGCGCGCCGCCTCCCGGCAGGTCGCCCGGGCCCAGGCCGACGCCGCCAACACCGCCCTGGAGCGCGCCGCCGCCGAACACGCCGTCCGCCCCGCGGGCACCCAGGCCGCCCCCGAGGAGACCCCGGCCGACCTCGCCGCCGACCTCCCCCCGGCCCGGCCCGCCGGCGCCCCGCCCACCCACGAGGCCATCGACGCCGCGATCGCCGCCGCCGAAGCCGTCGCCCTCACCCCCGACCCGGCCCGCACCCTGCTCGGGCCCCTCCTCACCCCGGCCACCCGCGGCTTCGGCCTCGACCGGCTCTACGCCGCGGTCTTCGCCGCCCCGACCGCCGCCGCCGCACGCCTGGCCCGCTTCCTCGACCGCGAGGTCGTCGAGGGCTACGTCCAGGGCAGCGGCCTCGGCGCCCGCCTGCTCGGCGCCGCCGTCCGCCGCGCCCAGAACGGCAACGCCCAGGCCTACCTCGGCGCCCTGCTCGCCGGGGCCGTCGTCCTCGCCGTCGCCGTGGCGGTGGGCACATGACCGGCCGCCCCGCCACCGCGCCCGCAGCACCAGCCCCCCTCACGGAGACCGCCCGGTGAACGCCGTCCTCATCGCCCTCCTCCTGCTGCCGCTGCTCGGTGCCGCCGCCACCCTCGCCCCGCGCGCCTTCGGCGCCGACCCGGAGGTCCGCGGCCGCCGCGCCCTGCGCTTCGGCACCGCCGTCACCGGCCTGGTGCTGCTCCTCGCCGTCGCCCTCGCGGCGGGCTTCGACCACGGCGACCCCGGCCGCATGCAGGCCGTCACCGACGTCCGCTGGATCCCCGCCCTCGACGTGCGGCTCCACCTCGGCGTCGACGGCGTCTCCCTGCCGCTGCTCGTCCTCACCGCGCTGCTCACCTTCCTCTGCGCGCTGTACTCGACCCGCCGCCTCCCCGACGGCCCCGGCACCCCCTCCCCGCTCGCCTTCACCGGCCTGCTGCTCCTCCTCGAGGTCGGGATGCTCGGCACCTTCGCCGTGCTCGACCTGCTGCTCTTCTTCCTCGCCTTCGAGGTCGTGCTCATCCCCATGTACTTCCTCATCGCCCGCTGGGGCGGGGAGGGGCGCGGCCCCGCCGCCAACCGCTTCATCCTCTACACGCTGCTCGGCTCCGCCGTCATGCTGCTCGGCCTGCTCCTGCTCGGCAGCGAGGCCGGCACCTTCGACATGATCGCGCTCGCCGCCCGCCACGGCGACGGCCTCTCCCGCACCACCCAGGTCACCGCCGCCCTCGCCATCGGCCTCGGCCTCGCCGTCAAGGCCCCGATGTGGCCCCTGCACAGCTGGCTGCCCGACGCCCACACCGCCGCCCCCACCGCCGGGTCCGTGCTGCTCGCCGGCGTGCTCCTCAAGATGGGCACCTACGGCTTCGTCCGCGTCGTGCTCCCCGCCACCCCCGACGGCGCCGCCGCCCTCGCGCCCTACCTCGGCGCCCTCGCCGCCGTCGGCATCGTCTACGGCTCCCTCGTCTGCCTCGCCCTCGCCCGCCCCGGCGCCGGGGGCGACCTCAAGCGGCTCATCGCCTACTCCTCCGTCGGCCACATGGGCTTCGTCCTGCTCGGCATCGCCACCCTCACCCCCACCGGCGTCAACGGCGCGCTCTTCGCCAACATCGGCCACGGCCTCATCACCGGACTGCTGTTCTTCCTCGTCGGCGCCGTCAAGGACCGGTACGGCACCGCCGACCTCGACCGCCTCGCCGGGACCGGCACCGCCACCGGCGCCGCCCTCTACGGGCGCGCGCCCCGGCTCGGCGGCCTCCTCGCCTTCGCCGCCGTCGCCAGCCTCGGACTGCCCGGCCTGGCCGGCTTCTGGGGCGAGCTGCTCGCCATGTTCGGCTCCTTCCACCCCGCCGCCGGGCTCTCCCGCCCCGCGTACCTGGTCTTCATGGCCCTGGCGGGCCTCGGCACCCTCCTCACCGCCGCCTACCTGCTCACCGTCGTCCGCCGCGTCTGCATGGGCGACCCCGCGCAGGCCCCCCGCACCGACGCCGTCCCCGCCACCGCCCCCCTCGCCGACGTGCGGGGCTACGAGGCCGCCGCCTGGAGCCCCCTCGCCGCCCTCACCGTCGTCGCCGGGCTGTGGCCCGCCGTCCTCCTCGGCCTGTCCGCCCCCGCGGTCAAGAGCCTCCTCGGAGGCGGCTGACCCGTGCCGCTCCCCAGCCTCCCCGCCACTCCCACCCCCGGGCAGCCCGCCATGACCGAGACGCTCAGCCTCACCGACCTCGCCGTGTCGCACGCGGGCGCGCTCATCCAGTCCGTCGACTGGACCGCGATCGCCCCTCCGCTCGTCGCCGCCGTCGCCGCGCTCGCCGTGCTGGTCGCCGACCTCTTCGTGCCCGCCCGGCGCAAGCAGCTGCTCGGCTGGGGCACCGTGGCCGCCCTCGCCCTCGCCCTGCTCGCCCTCGTCCCCCTGCGCCACGGCGACCGCGCCACCTTCTGCCTGAAAACCGTAGCGGGCACCACCGACAACGCCGGCTGCTCCTACGTCGCCGACCACTTCGCGCTGGTCTTCCAGCTGATCGCCCTCGGCGGCGCCCTGCTCACCGCGCTGCTCTCGCTGCACACCGTCGACGAGGAGCGCCTCCCCGGCGGCGAGTACTGGTTCCTGCTGCTCTCCAGCGCCGCCGGGGCCGCCCTGCTCCCCGCCTCCCGCGACCTCGCCACCCTCGTCGTCGCCCTGGAGACGGTCTCGCTGCCCGCCTTCGCCCTGGTCGGCCTGCGCCGCGACCGCCTCGGCGGCGAGGCCGCCCTCAAGTTCTTCCTCTCCTCCGTCACCGCCACCGCGGTCATGCTGCTCGGCGTCGGCTTCCTCTACGCGGCCGGCGGCACCCTCCACCTCACCGCCCTCGCCGACGGCCTCGACCGCGCCCCCGCGCAGCTGCGGCACCTCGCCGAGGCCGGCGCCGCGCTCACCCTCGTCGGCTTCGCCTTCAAGGTCGCCGCCGTCCCCTTCCACTTCTGGCTGCCCGACACCTACACCGGCGCCCCCGTCCCCGTCGCCGCCTACCTGTCGGTCGTCTCCAAGGCCGCCGGACTCGCCGGGATCGCCCTGGTCACCACCCTCGCCCTGCGCCCCTACGCCCCCACCTGGGGCCTGCTGCTGGCCGTCCTCGCCGCCGCCACCATGACCGCCGGCAACACCGCCGCGCTCCGGCAGCGGCCCGACGCCCCGCGCGGCGCGGTCCGCCTCCTCGCCTGGTCCTCCGTCGCCCAGGCCGGGTACCTGCTGGTGCCGCTCGCCGCCGCCGGGTACGGGCACAGCGGCAGCAGCCCGCTGGGCGCCACCGCCGCGTACGCCCTCGTCTACGCGGTGGTCAACCTCGGCGCCTTCGCCGTGGTCGCCGCCGTCGGCCGCACCGCCCCCGGCAACCGGCTCGACGACTACCGCGGCCTCTTCTCCCGCCGCCCCGGCGCCGCCCTCGCGCTCGCCTTCGCCCTGCTCTGCCTGGCCGGCCTGCCGCCGGGCGTGGTCGGCGTCTTCGCCAAGGTCGTGGTCTTCCGCGCCGCGATCGACGGGGGCCTCGGCTGGCTCGCGGTCGTCATGGCCGCCAACGTCGTCGTGGCGCTGTACTACTACCTGGCCTGGACCGCCCGCCTGTTCGCCCCGGCCCCCGCCCCCGAGGCCGGCGCCGAGGGCGCCGCGGCCCGGCCGCCGCGCACCCCGGCCCCCCTGGCGGCTGCCGTGGCGCTCACCGCCGCCGCCGCGGTCGTTCTCTCGGCCGCCCCGCAGCTCGTCCTCCGGGTGGTCGACGCGGCGCTCTTCTGAGCCGCCCCCTCCTCCCCGCGGCCGCCCGGGCCGCCCCGGACCGGCACCCGCCCCGTCCGGGCCGCCCCGGGCCCGCACCCGCCCCGGGCCCGCACCCGCCCCGTCCGGGCCGCCCCGCTTGCGCGGGGCCCGCCCGCGGGGGAGAAGGGAACCAGAGCAGCGCGTCCCCGCGTTGACCCGACGAGAAGGCTTCCCCGTCGTACGTCTTGGAGGGCCGTCCGTGCACCGCCAGCACAACGGACTGAGGACCGCCGTCCTGCTCGGCGCCCTCTCCGCGCTGATCATCCTGATCGGCAGCTTCTTCGGCCGCACCGGCCTGCTGGTGGCCGTCGTCGTCGCCCTGGGCACCAACGCCTACGCCTACTGGAACAGCGACAAGATGGCCCTGCGGGCCATGCGCGCGCGCCCCGTCAGCGAGATTGAGGCGCCCTGGCTCTACCGCATCGTCCGCGAGCTCTCCACCTCGGCCCGCCAGCCCATGCCGCGCCTGTACATCTCGCCGACCCCCGCCCCCAACGCCTTCGCGACCGGCCGCAACCCGCGCAACGCCGCGGTCTGCTGCACCGAGGGCATCCTCGGCATCCTCGACGAGCGCGAGCTGCGCGGCGTGCTCGGCCACGAGCTGAGCCACGTCTACAACCGCGACATCCTCATCTCGTCGGTCGCCGGCGCGCTCGCCTCGGTGATCATGTTCCTGGTGAACTTCGCCTGGCTGATCCCGGTCGGCCGCAGCGACGACGACGAGGGCCCGGGCCTGGCCGGCATGCTGATGATCGCGATCCTGGGCCCGATAGCGGCCTCCCTGATCCAGCTCGCCGTCAGCCGCTCCCGGGAGTACCAGGCCGACGCCGACGGCGCCCGCCTCACCGGCGACCCGGCCGCCCTCGCGAGCGCCCTGCGCAAGCTCGACGCCGGCACGAAGCAGCTGCCGCTGCCCCCCGAGCCGCAGCTCCAGACGGCGAGCCACATGATGATCGCCAGCCCGTTCCGGCCCGGTGAGCTCGGCTCGCGCCTCTTCTCCACCCACCCGCCGATGGCGGAACGCATCGCCCGGCTCGAGCGCATGGCGGGGTACCGGTCATGAAGACACTGCTGAACGTGATCTGGCTCGTCCTCTGCGGCTTCTGGATGGCGATCGGCTACGTGGTCGCCGGCGTGATCTGCTGCATCCTGATCATCACGATCCCGTTCGGGATCGCCTCGTTCCGTATCGCCGGCTTCGCCCTGTGGCCCTTCGGCCGCACCACCGTGGAGCGGCGCGACGCGGGCGCCGGGTCGCTCGTCGGCAACATCATCTGGATCGTCGTCGCCGGCTGGTGGCTGGCCCTCGCCCACATCACCACGGGCATCGCCCTGTGCCTCACGGTCATCGGCATCCCGCTGGGCATCGCCAACTTCAAGCTCATCCCGATCTCCCTGCTGCCCCTGGGGCGGGAGATCGTCCCCACCGACCGGCCCTTCGCCACCCGCTGAGCGGCGCCGGGCCGGCGGTGCGGCGACGGGTCAGCGGTAGTTGACGAACTGCAGGGCGAAGTCCAGGTCCTTGCCCTTGAGCAGGGCCTGGACGGCCTGCAGGTCGTCGCGGCTCTTGGAGGAGACCCGGAGCTCGTCGCCCTGGATCTGGGCCTTCACGCCCTTGGGGCCCTCATCCCGGATGATCTTCGAGACCTTCTTCGCGTCCTCCTGGGAGATGCCCTCCTTGATGGACGCGGAGATCCTGTACTCCTTGCCGGAGAGCTGCGGCTCGCCGGCGTCCAGCGCCTTCAGCGAGATGCTCCGCTTCACCAGCTTGGTCTCGAAGACGTCGAGGATCGCCTTGACGCGCTCCTCGGAGTTGGCCTTCATCTCGATCTTCTCGCCCGACCAGGCGATCGAGGCGCCCACGTTCTTGAAGTCGAAGCGCGTCGCGATCTCGCGGGAGGCCTGGTTGAGGGCGTTGTCGACCTCCTGCCGCTCGACCTTCGAAACGATGTCGAAACTGGAGTCGGCCATGCTGTGGGTTCTCCTTGGCGGTGGTACGTCACTGGCTGGGACCAACCCTATCGACCGGGGCCCCCGGGGGCGCCCGACGAGCCCGGCCCGGTCGACCCGCCCGTGATCAATGGAGTGGCGGAGCACCCCTGGGCATCGGGTATTGTTTACGTCGTCGAGCGGGGCTCAGCCCGGCAAGACGACCCGGCGGGTTGCCCGAGCGGCCAAAGGGAGCAGACTGTAAATCTGTCGCGCAAGCTACGCAGGTTCGAACCCTGCACCCGCCACTTGCAACAAGAACGGCCCCTGATCAGCGGAAACGCGGTCAGGGGCCGTTCTCGTTCCCGGGTCGGCCCGACGGTGGCCTGTGGGCCGAATGGGTGTTTTTGTCCCGGCTTGTCTCACCTGAATTTCGGTGCTGACCAGTGCGTGTGGGGCATCCGTGGGGCAGCGTCGGGCGAGCCTCGCCTACTGCCCCCACTTCTCCAGGGCCTGCGAGATCCGCTGGTTGGCCTGGGCCGTCGCCCCGTCCAGGCACTTCGCGTAGACCCGCAGCAGCACGGCGATGCTGTGGCCCGCCCGTCGGGCCACCTCCGCCGGATCCACCCCGGAGTTCAGCCACAGGGAGACCGCTGCGTGGCGCAGGTCGTACGGCCGGGAGGCGAGGGGAGAGGCCACCTGCGCCGGGGTGAACACGCCTTCCCGGGCCCTGGCCCAGACGACGCCGTAGCCGCTCTCCTGCACGATGCCGCCCCGCGCCGTTCGGAACAGCCGGCCGTCCGGCCCGGTCCCGTGGAGTTCGATGTGCCGGCGCAGCAGGTCCACCAGGACCGGCGGGATGGGGATGCTGCGGGTCTCCTTGCGAGGGCGCCACTTGAGCCCGCGCTGGTCGTGAGCGGCGCCGCCGTCGGTCCAGGAACGGCCCACACGGGGCCGTGAACCGTCGATGACCAAGTTCCCCCAGCCTTCGGCGGGGAGGTCGCAGTTCGGCGCGCGAAGCCACACGGCCTCGGCCGGCCGCAGCCCGGCGTGGTAGAGGCAGCCGAAGAACGCCTCCAGGTGCACGCCTCGCTTCCCCTGGGCCCGGACGGCCTCCAGAAGCTCGCGCGCCTGGCGCGGGTTGACTACGCACGCGGGCTCTACCTGCTCCACCGCGGGGGGAACCTTCCACTGCACTTGTGACAGCGGATTGTGCGGCAGCCGTCGGGCCTCCACCGCGTAGCCCAGGGTGTGGTGAAAGATGGCGCGCTTCCTGCGGACCGTGGAAGGTGCGGCCGGCTTCCCGTCCAGGCGCAGCGTGAAGGCGGTGAGCACCCGCCGCATCAGGAGCGGGTCGTCCAGCGCGCTCATGGGCAGCGCGTTGCGGTCGACCCATTCCAGTGCCTTGCGGAGCTCCTCCGGCGGCTCGTCCCGCCAGCGGTTGACGTTGAAGGCCCAGCCGTACAGAGCAGTGCGGAGTACCGCGGGCTCCGGCATCCCGCGGTGGGAGGAGACCATCACGGGCGTGGCGGTGGCCAGGGCATCGGCCAAGGTGGTGCGCGTCTTCGCGGGCGAGGTGGGCCACTGCATCTCGATGTAGTCCCGGGCGTGGACGTACCAGCTCACGTCGTCGCGCGCCCGGATCTCGGACATGGGGAGTCCGCTCAGTTCGTCGAACGGCTCCCCGGCCCGGATCGCCCGCATCAGTTCAGCCCGGCGGCCGTCGGCCAGGGTCTTCGTGCGGAAGGTGGCCGAGTGGGCCGTGCCGCCCACCTTCCAGCGCAGTTCGGCGGAGGTCTGGTTGCGGTCGGTGCGCTGCCGGATCGCCCACATGCGGACGTCATAGGTCGGCTTGGCCAAGGTGGTGGATCTCCTCTCGAAGGCGGGGCCCGGCAGGCGCCGGGCCCCGCGATGCTGGTCCGCCCAGATCAGGCGGCGGTCTCCGCCCGGCTGGCCCACCAGGCGTCCAGGTCGGCGCGGTGAATGCGGATATGCCCGTTGGGGAGGGTGTGGATCCTCGGGGCCTGCCCGCGGGCCCGCATGCGGTAGAAGGCGGCGCGGGACATGCGGATCTCTTCCAGTACCTCGGAGAGCTTCAAGGACTCCGGCTTGGCCATGCTCAGGTCTCCTTCGGGAGGTGCTGCTCGGCGGGCGGGGTGGTGGTGAGGTAAAGCCGGACCAGACGGGAGGGCGGCCGGTCGGGGTAGGGGCGGCTGGTGTCGAGGATGTCCACGACGGTGGCGAGGGCGGCGGCGGTGCGACGGCACTCGTCTTCGGTGCCGTGCAGGCGGATGCGCACGGTCTCCCTTCGGGTGTGGCTTGCCTTGGCGGCGTCGGTCGGCGCCTGGCAGGCGGCGCCGGAGACCCGTACCTGTCCGAGGTGGGGATTTCTGCGTCACCGCGTCATCAGCGTCACCCGGGCCTCTGACCTGCGGTGTTGGGTGCCGCAGCGGCAGGGGCCTGCGTCACCGGCGCGTCACCGGCTGCGTCACCGTGACGCGGCCGGTGACGCAGATGACGCAGGATGACGCAGGCGCGGCCGTCTGCGTCACCCCCCTTTGCCGCAGGTCAGGGGCCGTTTTTCGGCGCCGGTGACGCAGGTGACGCAGCGTCTTCCTACTTAGGAAAAAGAGGGGGTCTCTGTAAGTGGTAAGGCCCGCTCAGAGCGGAGAGAAGGAGCCGCTGCGCGGCGCGACTCTGGGGCGGCTCCGCCGCCGAACAGCAAGAGGAGCACGCGCCGTGCGGACGCCGGTGCTCTTCTTGCCTTTCGGGCGGCGGCCCGGGGCTAGAGCAGCGGCGGCTGCTCGTGCGGGGGCGCGGTGGGCGCCGGTCGGGCCATCTCCAGGTAGCGGCCCTCTTTCGTTCGGCCGGACTCAATGAGGACGCCGCGGGCGGCGAGGGTGGGTTGCAGGCGTTTGAGGCGGTCGGAGAGGACTTTGCCGGTGGTCGGCCAGCCCTTGGGCAGGGGGCGGCCGTCGTCGCCGCTGTAGAGGCGGCTGAGGCAGGCCAGCCATTCGGTGGAGGTCATGCGCTGCGCGGTGCCGGGGTCGAGGGTGTCGGCGTGTCTGAGGACGGTCTGGGCGAGGAGGTCGCCCTCGATGACGTCGTCGTTGAGGTCGTCCAGGCTGGCCCGGTAGGCGGCGAGCGCCCCGAAGCCGGTCGCGGCGTCGAGCTGGGCGCACAGGTGGGCGAAGTCGGCCATCCGCAGGTCGGTGGGGGTCTCGGCCTCGGCGGCGCGGACCTTGACGGTGAGGTCGAGGAGGGAGCCGAGGATGACGGGCAGGGCCTGGGCGTACTCCGCCCACAGCTCCGCCTCGGTGCGCCGCACGCGCGGGCGTTCCAGGCGCAGGGGCAGGAGGCGTTCGGCGAGGTCGGGGCGGATGACGCCGACGTCGATGCCGGTCAGCAGCAGGGGGCGGCGGTAGCGGGCGCGGAAGACGTCGCCGTCGGTGAACAGGGCGCGTTTGACGTTCTCGGCTCCGGTGACGATGCAGCACATGGCGTCGGAGAGGTCGGGGGTCATGTGGGAGAGGTTGTCCAGGGCGGTGACCCATCCGGCGGCGACCGCGGCGATGAGGTTCTCCTCGTCCTTCGGCGCCCGGCGCAGGTCGCCGCTCATGCCCTCGATGACCCGCACGAGCATCCGCCCGCCGGTGGACTTCCCCGCGCCCTGGGGGCCGGTGAGGAAGGGGGCGGGGACGGGCACGGACGGGCCGAGGCAGCCGATCAGCCAGGCCAGGGCCAGGCACTCGGTGGCGGCGCCGCCGAAGTTGCACAGCCGCAGCAGCAGGTCGATGCCCTTGCCGTCGGTGTCCTTCGCCGGCAGGGGCAGCTCTCCGGTGAGCTGGGTGCGGCGCCAGCACACCTCACGGGGGTCGGGGGTGCGGATGTCCCACCCGGTGGGGTGGATGCGGACGGACTGCCCATCGCTGCGGCCGAGGTCCAGCCAGGTGGCGCCGTCGAAGCCGGGGGCGACGCGGATGTGGACGGCTTCGGTGTCCTCGGTCAGGGCGAGGGCTTCGATCAGGTCGAGGGCCTCTTTGAGGGCGGTGCCGTTGAAGACGCCGAGCCCGTCCTTGTACAGGCCGACCATGAGTTCCTGGCGGTGGCTGCCGGTGGTGCCCTGGGAGCGGATCGGGCGGGCCACCGGGTGGCCGTTCCTCTGGGCGTAGACGGTGCCGTCGGCGGTGCGGAAGTAGCGGAAGTGCGCTTGCGCGTAGTCGGCGATGACCTCGCGCGCGGGGGTCTTCTCGTCCTCGGACATGGTCACAGTCCCAACCGGGTGCGGGCGTTGGTCCAGGCGTCGGCGCAGTGCCGGGGCGACTCGCCCCTGGCCTGGGCGGCGGTGAACAGCCGCGCGGTGTGCGCCTGGGTGAGGCAGCCGCACCGGCCGTGGGTGGAGAGCACGGCGAGGAAGGTGCGGTAGACGGTGGCGTGCACCGCGGCGGCGGCCTGGGTGATGCGCTGCTCGGCCATGGCGATGCCCCGCTCCAGGTAGGCGGGCGTGCGGTGCGGGCACCGCCCGCCCCCGGCCGGCACCGGCACGGCGATGCCCTGCCGCACCGGACCGGCCATGGGGGATTCCTTCACAACCAGCGCGCGGACGGCTGCGGGCAGGTCGGCCAGGGGGCCGGTGCCGGGGCCGAGCCAGCGGGCGTAGGACATGAGCGACTTGAGGTCCACCCCGGGCCGGACGTTGTTGGCCGGGGCCATCGCGCCGCGGTAGATCCAGTGCTCCCCGCGGGTCGTCGGCACGGTCCGCGTGGCCGGCAGCGCCTCGCGGGCCCAGGCCATGGCCGCCGCATTGTCGAGGTCCACCACGGTCAGCCCGGCCCCGCCGGGGTGGTAGGCCACGGCCGCGGCCCGCCGCCAGGCCGAGGCCCAGGCGCCAGAGGCGATGACGCCCGGGTCGGTGGTGGCGGCGGCCCACGCGTGGCACGGGGCCGGGCAGGAGCAGGGGCCGGGGGTCTTCATGGCGGGCCGGCCGCCGCAGGCGCCGCGGGTGCAGGCGGGGCAGTTCCCGAACGGGACCTTGCCCGCGCGCAGGGGCAGCACCGGCAGCCCGGCCGCGGCCAGCTCCAGCGCGGTCTGCAGGTGGACGGTGCTCATGCCGCCGCCTCCCGGAGGGTGCCGGTGAGGTGCGCGGCGGCGCTGCGGCCGATGAAGCGGGTGTAGGCGGGCGGGATGCACTCGCGGATGCCGTCGCGGTTCATCCAGGGCACGCCCATGACGCGGCGGGCGAGGTCGACGCCGGAGAAGTTGCCGACGAACTGGCCGTAGTGGCCGGGCGGGATGGGGCGGCCCATCTTGGCCTGCGGCGCGGTGTGCCCGGGGTGCGGGGGCTGGGGCAGGCGGAGTCCTCCGCCGGCTTCGAAGTAGCGGTGGCGGTAGGTCTCCAGGCCGAAGGCGGCTCCGCAGAGCATCACGGGGCCGCGCAGCTTGGGCAGGGCGCCCCGGACGTTCTCGATCGCCCACGGGCGGCCGGTGGCTTCGAGCGCTTTGCGGGTGGGGGTGATCAGGTCGGGGTGGTCGTTGCCCTGGATGCGCTGGCAGTCGCTGTCGTGCTGGCAGGGCGGGGAGGCGTGGATGAAGTCGAACTCCGTGCCGTGGGCGCGGATGAAGTCCACGGCGTCGGCCTGGAGGAAGGGGAAGGGGTAGCGGGGCTGGCCGGCGAGGTCGACGCCCAGCACCCGGAACCCGGCCAGGTGGTAGCCCAGGCCGGCGCCGCCCTGGCAGCAGTAGGCGTCCAGCACCGTCAGCCCGTTCCACGGCCGCTTCGGCAGCCAGGCGGCGGCGGGTCGGGCGGCGGCGAACAGCTCCTGGGCGCTCACGCCGCCACCCCCGCCCCGGACGCGGTCAGGGCGGCGCGGAGGTAGACCACGGCGCGGCGGACGTGGAAGGAGGCGGTGGCGGGGGCGTAGCCCTCGCGGGCGGCGATCGCCCGCTGGGACAGGCCCTCGCAGTGCAGCAGCAGCGCCGAGCGCTGCCGCCCGGTCAGCGCGGCCTCCATGGCGTCCCGCCACCCGACGGGCATGCCCGGTTCCTCCCGCGCGGGCCCGGCGAGCGCGGTGTCCTCGGCGGAGGGCGCGGTGGCGCGGTGCCAGGCGGGGGCGTCATCCGCGGTGGGCATCTCATGGGCGGAGGCGCGGCGGTAGTGGTCGGCGGCGGCGTGCCGCACCAGCACGGCCAGGTAGGCGTGCAGGTGCCCGGGGTCGTCCAGCGGCCGGGGGGAGGCGGCGAGTTCCGCCCACACCTCGGAGGCGATGTCCTCCGCCAGGTCGGGCCCGGTGGCGGCGCGGGCCTGGGCGAGGACGTGGGCGCGGTAGGCGCGGTAGAGGGTGCCGAGGTCCGCCGCGGGGTGCGGCTCGGGCGTGCTGGGGTGCATCCTGGTGGCTCCTGTCTCGTGATGAGCGAGGGCAGGCCCGGGGCGGTGCGATGCTTGGCGGCTTGTGGCCGTCCCGGGGCCCGTACGTGGAGTGCTGGTCAGCGGCGGGTGATGGTGCCGTGGGCGCGGCCGAACAGGCCGGTGGCGGTGATGTTCTGCGTGATGTGCGGCCCGGCCTGCCCGTCGGCCCCGCCGCCGCTGTGGCTGCGGCCGAAGGCGGTGCGCAGGAACAGCACCAGGCCGGTGACGGAGGCGGAGCCGAGGGCGAGGGCGAGGGAGGCGGTCATGAGTCCTTCCGAGGCCGAGGCGATCATTCCGGCGCCGTAGCCCACCCCCGCGGTGGCCGCCCCGACGCCGAGGCCGCCGGAGACGGCGACCAGCGCGGCGTCCTTCGCCCGCCCGGAGAGCCGGGTGTCCACCGGCGCCGGCGTGGGGGTGGCGGGGGCGAGCAGCAGGGCGAGGTGCTCGGGTGCGAGGGCGGCGGGGAGGATGACGCGGTCGGTGTCCTGCCGGAGCGCGACCGGGCCCGGCAGGGGGTGGGGCCGGTAGACGGAGTCGGCGGGCGTGCGGGGGGCGGGTGCGGTGTCCACGGGTCTCCTCCGGTCAGTGCAGGCGGGTCAGGGCGGTGAGGACGGATGCGAGGGCGGCGTTCACGGGGCCGGCGAGGCCGGTGGCGGCGATGGTGAAGCCGGAGAGCCAGACCATGGCGGCGGTGCCGAGGGTGACGCGGCGGGCCCAGATCAGGACGCCGGTGATCACGGCGAACAGGAACGCGGTGGACAGGGTGACGAGCACGGCGGACTCCGGTTCTCTTCGGTGTGCGGGCAGGGCGGGGCGGGCCGCGCTCGTCACGGAGCGTGGCCGTACTGGGTAGTGGGTACCGGGTAGTGGGTAGTGGGGTTCCCGCTAAAAGCCGCCCGTGAGGGCCCTCATGGGCTCTACTGGGGTGGTCTAGTGGGTAGTGGGGTGTGTCCCACTACCCACTACCCGGTAGCTGTGCGTGACTGGTTCTCAGGTGTGGTCGGGGTGGACGTAGACGGAGTGCGGGCCGTTGTCCCGGTAGGCCAGCTCTCCGCGGTCGGCGGCGGCCCGCAGGGCGGCTCGGACGGTCTTGCGGTCCCGGCCGACGGCGTCGGCGACGGCGGAGGGCTTCATGCCGGCGGGGCCGGCGGCGGCGATCAGGGCGACGGCCTCGGGCAGCCAGTCCGGCCCGCCCGCCGCGGCGTTCTGCGGCGGGGGCTGGCGGCGCTGGTAGGAGAGGTTCAGCCCGGGCGGGCGCTCGGGCTGCGGCGGGGTGGGGTGGGGTTCGTCGGTGGTGCCGTAGGTGGCGTCGATCTCGCGCATGAACCGGTCCGCGAGCGCGTCCGCGTCCTCGGCCGGGCCGGGGGCGGGGCGCTGGTAGGAGAGGTTCAGCCCACCGGTGCGAGCGGGCGGCTCGGCGGCGTAGACCGAGTCGTCCTTCGGGCCGGTCTCCTCGCCGGTGTCGTTGCCGGGGTGCTGCCAGAGCCATCCGGCGCGGTCCGCCTCCCAGCGCCGCGCGTAGTCCTCGCCCGCCGCGCGGGCGGAGACCGGGTCGAGGACCGGGCGGCGGTCGTTGGTGGCCAGCACCACCTGACGCACCATGGCCGGGCTGGTCCGCCAGCCCTTGAAGCCGGTGGGGGCGAACCCGTCGGCACCGGCCTGCCCGATCACCCCGCAGCCCTTGGCGGTGAGCTGGCGGGTGTCGGCCTTCGCGGCGGGGAAGAGCTTGGCCAGGTTGTTGCCGCTGGACTCCCCTGAGGTCAGCGCCACCCCGACCGGGGAGAACTTCCGCACCGAGGTGTCCCCCAGGGCGGAGACGTTGCCGTCGACGGCGGTGAGGACCAGGCGGATGCCCATGGCGCGGGTGGTGCGCATGGTCTTCTTCACCGCCTCCTGCAGCGCCTTCATCACCGGGTCGCGGAAGGAGGTGGCGGAGAGCAGCTCGGCGCCCTCGTCCACCACGATCATGATCTGCGGCACCGCCGCGGAGACGGGCAGCAGGGTGGTGTCCTCCCGGTCCATCAGGTCCTGGTAGCCGAGCTGCCGGGCGGCGTTGATGGCCAGCGCCGCCTTGAACATGCGCAGCGCCTCCTCCGGGGTCGCGGCGAGCCAGTCCACCCCCGGCCGTGTCCCCTGCGGCGGGCGCGCCGTCCCGGGCTTGGTCCGCGCGCGGCCCAGCGCCTCCAGCCAGGGGCGGACCCACGACATGCCGGCGGCGCCGGCCTTGAGGTCGACCAGGAAGGTGAGCACGTCGGTGCAGCGGGCGAATCCGGCGAGGACCACGTCGAGGAAGGTGGACTTGCCCGCCCCGGGCGGGCCGAGGATCAGCGCGCACGCCTCCCGCAGCACCACCTGCACGGTCTCGGAGTTGGGGAGCAGTCCCCAGGGGATGCCGGTGAGGATCGACAGCGCGGAGTAGTCGTCGGGGTAGTCGTAGCTGCCGGCCATGACGTTGCGGGTGGCGATGTCGAGGACGACGCGGCCCTGCCGGTCGCCCTCCTCCACCCCCACCGTGCAGCCCAGCGGGAGGCGGGCGTCGGTGGCCAGGGCGCGGGCGGCGGCGGCGATGCGGTCCCAGGTGGCGGCGCCGCCGGGCAGCTCGGCGGCGAGGGAGAACCCGGCGCCGGTGGCCCAGGTCTCGACGGCGAAGACGCGCACGTCGATGCCGGTGACCCGCTTGATGCGGGCCTCCCACTCCCGGGCGACGGCCTCGCGGCCGGCGGAGAGCTTGCGGGCGGCCTCGCGGGCCTCGGCGCTGATCCGCTCCTCCTCCACCGCCTCCTCCCAGATGGCGGCGTGGGAGGCCATCGCCCCGATGCCCACCCCGAGCGTGGCGAGGGTGCCGGCGGCGGCCCAGGACAGCGGGCCGGTGGTCATGGCCCAGGTGGTCCAGCCGCCGGCGAGCAGCCAGGAGGCGGTGCGGGTGGCCAGGGTGCGGCCGGTCATGCGGCGGATGAGGGTGTGGCCGACGCCGTGGCCGAGGGCCCCGGCGGCGCCGGCGGCCATCGGCCAGCCGGGGGGCATGGAGGTGGCGGCGCCGAACAGGGCGACGGCGGCGGCGCCGGTGGTGGCGGACAGGGCGCCGGTGACGGGGCCGTGGCCTGCGGTCCAGTCCAGCGGCGGCATCCACTCCCGCCGACCGCGGCGGGACGGCTTGGGCTTGGGCAGGTTCGTCAGGTTCAGGCTGTGCGGGGGCTGGGCTCCCATGCGGGTCTCCCGAGACAAGTCATGGCGGCGGGGATGGGGGCGGGCCGCCCCGCACGGTGTGCGGGGCGGCCCGGGACGGCGCTGGTCACTGGTTGTTGTGGGTGTCCCACTTGTCCTCGCCGGTGCGGGGGTCCTCGTGGCGGGCGATGTCGCCCTCGTGCCGGGTGCGGAAGGTCTTGGCCACCTCCTCCGACGCGGTCACCGCCTGCATCAGGCGCTCGTAGACCTCGTTCAGGGCCTCGCCGACGGCCGAGTCCAGCGGGAACTCGGAGTCGCAGCGCTCGGCCAGGATGCGGAAGGTGTTCGCCACCGAGGTCAGCGCCTCGGGCATGGACTCCATGGAGGCGAGGACCTGCATCATGCCGTCGGGCTCGAAGGAGGTGGCCGCGGCGTACATCTCGGAGGCGGCCTCGTCGAAGTTGAAACCGGTGCTGGACACGTGCTCTCCCTGGGTCGACTGGGCGAGGTGGGCGGTGTGGTGCTTCGGGGCCCGCGGCACGGACTCCCCGACCGGCGGGGCGTCCGTCTCCTGCGCGGCGGCGTCCGCGGCCTCCTCCGCGCTGGCGAGGTCGGTGCGGATCGCGGTGTCCCGCCCGGTGCGGGCGGCGCGGGCGGTGGCGGTCAGGCGCCGGTACAGGCGGCGGCCGGGGTGCATCAGCCACGGCAGGCCGAGCTTGCGGCCGAGCATGGTGGTGAGGATGCCGAGCAGCCCGACCGGGCCGGCCAGCAGCGCCGCCAGCAGGCGCCGGCCGTGGAACCGTGCCGCGGAGCGCCGGAGCTGCTGCCGCGCGTGGCGGCGGGCGGGGGCCTTGCGGGCCTCGCCCCGCGCCGCCGTGACCCGGCCGGTGGTGCGGCGGTCGGCCGTCGCCCGGGCCCTGCCCCGGGCGGTGTCGGCGGCGCGGCGGGCGGCCCGCATCGGCCTGGCCAGCGTGCGGGCCGCCGCTCCGCGGGTGGCGGTGCGCTGTTCGCGCGCCTGGGCCTTGGCGGTGCGGCGGGTGTCGGCGGCCTGCCGCCGGGAGGCGGTGCGGGTGGTGCGCCGGGCGGCGCGGGTCGGGGCCGCCGCCCGATGGTCCCGGCGCAGCGCACGCACCGCCCCCACCGGGGTCCGGGCCGGCCGCGCGGTCGCGGTGCTTGCGGCCCGGCGCCCGGCAGAGCTGCTGCTCTTAAGAGCGGAGAGCGGGCCGTGTCCGGCGGTCGGCTTCCCGCCCGCCCGGGCCGGGGCACGGTGGCCGGTGCTGGTGGTGGGGCGGGCCTGCCGCGGGACCGTGCGGCCTGCCGCACCGCCTCGGCCGGACGGTCTGGCGGGGCGGGCCCCGGTCCGGCCCGTCCCGGCCGGGGAGGCGGTGCGGTTCGCGGCGGCGCGGGTGGCGGTGCGGGTGAGGCGGGTGGCGGCGCGTCCGGTGCGGGCGCTGACCGCGGCGGTGGCCGCGGCCCCGGCCGCCGTCAGCGCGGCGATCGGTCCGGTGGTCAGGGCGGCGGCGGAGGCCAGCGCGACGGCGGCGTTCGCGGTAGCCACCGCGAGCGGCACTGCTGGCAGCCCGCCCGCCGTCTGCCCGGACGGCTCTCGCACGGCACGCGGCGGCGTGGGAGCGGGGGTGGAGGTGTCGGCGGGCGGCGTCTCGGCGACGGCCGCACGCTCGGCGATGGTCTCTGTCATCGTGGGGAACGCCTCTCTCAGCGAGGTAGCGGGGCCGGGGAGCCGGCAAGCGTCCGGCCCCGCGCTGCCGGTCATCGGGTGGCGCTGTTCCATCAGGCCGCGGCTGCGGCGGCATCCGCGCACGGCACGCAGATGCCGAGGTGGCGCGGGATGCAGTAGCCCGCGTCCCGCCCGCAGATCGGGCAGGTGCGGCGGGCCCGCATCGCAGCGGCCAGGGCGGCGGCGCGGGCGGGGGTCATCGGCCGCACCGGGCGGGCCCGGTCGATCCGGTAGAGGTAGGCGGCACGCACGCCCCGGCGGCGGCTCTGCCACAGGATCTGTGCGCACACCGGCTGGCCGCCGGGCCGCAGCCCGGCGGCGCGGAGCTGGCGGCGGGTGGCCAGCCCTGCCGGGGCCATCCGCCACGGGTAGGTCGGCATACCGAACCGCTCCCCGCCGGGGTCCCACAACCGGGGGCGGCCCATCACTCACCTGCCGCGGCGACCACAGCCGCCGGCTCCGGCTCCGGGGCCGTGTCGGGGGCGGTGGTGTGCGGGTCGGTGACCAGGTGCAGCCCGGCCGGGGCGGCGGCGCGCTCGGCCTTCAGCGTCTCCCGCAGCACCCGCGCCTTGGCGGGCGAGGTGTGGACGGCCTCCCGGATGCGGTCGGCCGTCAGTCGCTCGACCGGCCACGCGGCGGTGGCGGTCCGGGCCTCGGTCAGCAGCTCCTCCGGCGTGCGGCGCGGTCGGGTGCCGCGGGCCGCGGCCGGGACCCTGCCGGTCGGCTTGCGCGGCCGTCGCGTCCGCGGCGCACCGGTCGGCCGATCGGCCGGGGCCAGAACGCCTCCCTCGGGCTCCGCCGCCGGCCCGGACTCCGGCGCGGTCAGGGCCCGGTCGGCCGACCGCTCGGCGGGCACCCCGGCGGGCTGCCCCAGGTCAACGGCAGACCGACCCATGCCGGTTTGCGGTGCTTCGCCGGTCGCGGGGCGGTGGTGGAGGACCTTGGCGACCAGGTCGGAGCCGTAGAAGATGGAGCCGACCGGCAGCGAGGTGGCCAGCAGCACCAGCGCCCAGTTGGCGGGCGACCAGTCGGCCAGCCGCACCCGACCGGCACCGTGCAGGCCGGGCACCAGACCGTGCACGTAGTTCAGCACCAGCGACGCCGCGGTGTACCCGGCCAGGATCCGCAGGGCGAACCGGCGGTCGCCCTCCGGCAGGACCAGGGCCGCGACCAGGGCGAGGGCCATCAGGCCGTCGACCACCAGGGGGTAGACGGTGGCGGCGACCGGGTCCGCGCCGATGGCGTGCGCGATGTCGCGCAGCGCGTTCCAGGAGACCCGGAACGCCATGCCGACCACGGCCAGCAGTCCGAGCACCAGCAGGATCTTCGGTCCGCGCTTCACCGGGCACCCCCGTCGGCGGCCTCGCGGGCCCGGCGGGCGGCCTCGGCCGCGGCGCGGGCGGCCAGCTCCGGGTCCTCCCGGCGCAGGTCCGCCAGCACCGCGCCGGCCACGTCCAGCCGGGCCGCCCGCTCCTCGGGCGACTCGGGGCCGGCCGGGCCGGTGAACAGCTCGGTGTCGATGCCGAGCGCCAGCTCGGCGAACTCGGAGGCCGTAGCGGCATGCTGACCTGAGACGATGTCCTTCATGGGTCGTGCGTCCTTTCGGCAGGAACGGCCCATGCAGCGGCCCCGGTGTTCCAGCACCGGGGCCGCGCGCCGTTGAAGTCGGTCGATCCGGCTCCCCTCGGCGCCGCTCGTGCGAGACGAGCGGCGGAGGCAACCGGCCGCAGCCACAAGGCCGCGGAGAGGTCGGGATGCGCTGTACCTCACGCGGGCAGAGCCCGCGTGGCCGCCTACTTGGCCGAGGAGAGGCGGCGTGATCCCCATGCAGTTGTCAAAGAACCGACGCTTCCTTCGGACCCGTCTCACGAGGTTCTCCGGGCGCAATCTGTGTCCTGAGCTGCCTCTTTGCAGGTGCAGTTCCGCCGGCCAACCTGATCAACATGGCTAGCCTTGTGGGCACGGGAACAACGTAGCCAGCATGACTATCCACGTCAAGAGATGAGTAGCCAGGCTGTCCAAATAGTCATGTTCGCCGTAGCATCGAGCCATGACGTTCGCCCTTGAGCCCCTGGACCCGGACGACGACCGCCCGCCCTACGAGCAGGTCTCGCGCAGCCTTGGCGCAGCCATCCGAACGAAGAAGCTGACCCCTGGGGAGAAGCTGCCCTCCCACAAGATGCTGACCGAGCACTACGGCTTCGCGCGGGCAACGATCCAACGCGCCCTGCGCGACTTGGAGGATGAAGGCCTTGTCGTGTCCCGCAAGGGCAGCGGCGTCTTCGTCCGCAATCGCACCGAACGGCCGGCGGGACTCCGCCCCTACGTCGAGCAGGCTTTCGCCAGCCGCCACGTCTCCATCGACTTCGCCGGATTCTCCAGCGAAACTCTCCACGGAGCCCTTCAGGAACCGCTCGACAAGATCCGAGTCGGCCGCCTGACACCAACGAGCATCAACATCCGCATCCTCGTCCCCGACATGGGGGTCCCTCAGGCTGCGCCCGTCCGCAGAGCGGACTGCTCGGACGATCCCCGACTCCGCACCCGGATGCACAGCATCATGGTCAACTATGCCCGCAGCATCTCCGATGCCATAAGCGAGTTGAGCCACCTCGGTCTCGTCCAGGAGAGCAACGTCAGCGTCCGAGTGCACAGCGGCACTCAGTTCTTCAAGCTCTACGTCATTAACAACGAGGACGCCTTCTTCGGCTACTACCCGATCCGTCCGAATAAGGTTGTCGCCCAGGGCGAAGCCATCGAGATCTACGACCTCGTCGGTAAGGACGCCACCCTGTTCCACTACTCGGTGAACGAGGGCGACTCATCGACAGGGGCCCAGCAGGTCGAACAGGCCCGCATGTGGTTCGAGAGCGTCTGGGACACCATCGGAAGGGACTTCAATCCGGATGGCCACTGAAGCGCTTACTGCCTTGGTCGAAGCAACCGACGCAGTCCTGTTCGACTTCGACGGCCCCATCTGCGACGTCTTTGCAGGGGCGCCAGCACCCGAGGTGGCAAAAGAGCTTGCAGGTATCGTCGCGCGGCAAGCTCCAGAGCTCGCCCATGACGCAGAGGCGACCGATGACCCCATGGAAGTGCATCGTATCTCGGAGGCTGGCGGTGAAGGCCTCCTAAAGGTCGTTGAAGGCGCACTGACCGCAGCCGAAGTGGCGGCCGTCGCAGTTGCTGGCCCTCCTGTCGCTGGAGCTGTCCGGTCTCTGACGGCTGCGTACTCCACAGGCCGCAGGGTCGCTGTTGTCAGCAACAACTCGGCCGAGTGCGTTAACGCGTTCCTGGCTCTGCATGGCTTGGTGTGGCTAGTGCATGAGGTCGTCGGTCGGCCGGTCCTAGCGCCAAGCCTGATGAAACCGTCACCACACCCACTGCTAGTCGCAGCAACCTCACTCGACACGGATCCCAGGAGCGCAGTCCTCGTGGGCGACTCAGTGACCGATGTTCAAGCGGCCAAGGCGGCTGGCATGGCTGTCGTCGGCTTTGCGAATAAGCCTGGCAAGCGCTCCGCCCTGACGACAGCCGGAGCCACAGCTGTCATCACATGCATGGACACTCTCGCGAACGCGTTGACCCTTCCGGGAGGTCGGGTAAGTGGAGCATCCGTAGACCACTAGCTCGTGATACTGGATCCGCCAAGGTGTAACAACCTCCTCCACGGGTTCGAGGCTCACTTCGCTGGCACTGGCGCCGCGCGGCGCCGTTCGCCGTCGCTCCTGCCTGCATCCCGCTCCGGCGACGGCCCGCTCCGTGCCACAAGGCGGGAGGATGAGGGCAGGCCGACGGGTGGCTGGGGCGTGGATCAGGTGCAAGCGGTTGATGGCCGCGAAAGCCTCCGCATAGCCCTCGCCACCTTTCGAGGCTCCCGCGGCGGCGCACCCAGCCCAGCTTGCCAGCCGATGCTGGACACCGCCCTGTTCGCCTTACAAGCGGTTCGATCGTTGAAAGCTCCATTGGACTAGACCAGGCTGGATGAAAAGTGTAACTTTGTCTTAAATGTGGAAAATTTATCATCACCTGAGGCGGTCAACTTGCGCAGGAGTGCTGTCAAGGTGGCGTGAAGGTCTGTACATTGACCAGTCGAGATCCGACTCTTGTTGGAGCGAGACCACGCCATGTCCGACGGAAGCGCACAGCCCAGATTTTCAGCCGACGAGGTAAGTAAAGCACTAGGGTGTCAGGCAACATTCCTAGGCGCGGGTACCTTTGGTGACACTTGGCGGGTTGCAAATGAGGCAATCAAAGTAATCTGCAAGGATGACTATCCGCGAGCCCGTATAGAACGAGAAGTCGAAGGACTCCGGCGCGTAGACTCTCCCTTTGTAGTTTCCTTCAAGGGAACCTTGGAGCTCAATCTGGGCGGAACGGTTAGGCCGGCTCTCCGATTTGAGTACATCAGCGGGGGTGACCTTGAGCGTAAGAGGCAGCAGAACCAGCGTGTTCCGATGAACTCAATTGAGCCTCTGCTAAAAGGTCTGCTGATTGGCGCGCAGGCGCTGCACAAAGCCTCTACTATTCATCGGGATATCAAGCCTGGGAATATTGTTCTCCGTGGGGGGGACTGGAATAGTCCAGTGCTGCTGGATCTTGGTCTAGCTAAACAGCTGGATTCATCTACAATCACCGTCTACCCCGGCCACATAGGAACTTATCCATATATGGCTCCTGAGCAACTTCAGGGTATGAGGGCTCGAAAATCCGCAGACCTGTGGGCGATCGGCGTGACAGTTAGGGAAATGATCTGCGGCCGGCACCCGTTTTACGAGCCTGGCCAGGCATTCACTATAGATGAGGCAATGGATCGGCTGGCCAAGGGCCCCATCCCGTTGCCTACCGATTGCCCATCACATATCCGTGGTGTGCTCGATCGCCTCACTTCCGTAGCAGAGCACGAGCGTGGCAGCTCTAACAGCAACCTTTCGCGACTGGGCGATAAACGCTAGGGGGACTAGTGCACGGAGAAGAGCCTGACTGGTTCTCGGAAGATGACCTCGACTGGTCTTCAGGCGAAGTGGAGAGTCGTGATCCGGGGTCATATCTAGGCGACGAAAAAGAGTTCGTTTCTCTGCCTTCGGGAGAGGGTTTCCTGATTCTGAGTGGGGTTGGAGCCGGTAGCGTTCTTGAGAAGCCGCCGACTGGTGCGAAGAAAGTTAATGCGCCTTCCGTCGGGGCGCTGAAGAGCAGGGATGAGGCGCTAGATGGTGACGCGCCCATATACATGGTGCACCGAGGACGTTTGTACTCTAAGTCCATTCCGAGGCTCCTCGCTCACCTGCACACCTCGTACGGACAGCATGCCTCTCTGGCTGCAATCGCGCGTATTTCCAGCGCCACTACAAAGTCTCACCAAACTTTCTTTGAGCAAGCTTCTGCGGCCGCATTGAAGATTGCTGACCCCGCCTGTTACCTGCTTGACTCCCAGATTCTTCGCCTGTCACAGGAGCCAATTTCTCTGCGCGCCTTCCAGTATGGAAAATATTTGTCCGAACCTGAAGCGGACGACTGGGTTTCACGTGTTTTGGATGCTCAAAGGATCTCTGGAGCTAATCTGCTTCTTACGCCAGGTAGAGCACTGAATCCAGACAAGCCACAGGAATCACTGGATGCTGTCTGCGCGGAGGCAGACCAGGCTCTTTCACTCCTCAACGGAGGAGAGAGGCTCGCCCTGAACCTCACCGTGCCAGCTCGCTGGCTGTCCAGTGAGCCTCTGCGGACCAGGCTTCTAGACCAAATAGTCGACCAGGACCAATTCGACACTCTCTATGTGCGAGTGCAATGGGAGCAGTCACGAGTTTTCACTCCGACAGAGGACCTATCGCTGCTCCGCGGGCTCAAGAAGCTTTCTAACCTGTGCCTGGACGAGGATCGCAGGTTGTTGCTTCCTCAAACAGGGCTTACCGGGTGGCTTTGCCTGGCCTTCGGTGCGACTGGCTTCGGGATCGGCGTTAGCGGCAGTGATCAATCTTTCGCTGAGTATGTGTTTCGTCGAAGTGCCCCAGGCAGAACGCAAGTCGAGCGATACTTTGAAAGTCAGCTCATACATACTGTTGAGAGCAGCGTTCATAGGTCTCTCGCAAAGGGCGATGGGTACGTTGACTGTAGCTGTCCGTACTGCCCAGCTCTGGAATCCGGTGCTATCTGGTCTCACGAGTTGGCAGCTTTCCATCATCTGCACAGCATGGGATCGCTAACGGCCGCTGTGGCAAGGGATTCAAAACGCGGCGGTAGATACGGAGCCGTGCGGAGGATCGTCGATGCGGCGGTACGGTTCACGGAGGGCCGGCCGCTTGCACAGGCTAACGTTCCGAGGCACCTACCAGTCTGGGGTCAGATCCTGTAGTAGTAGTCAGGTGAGCTCCGAATACATGCTGCACTGGTCCACTAACTTGGCCGGTACGGTGAAGCAGGAACGCCCGCTCGGCAAGTAGTTCCCTATAAGCAGCCGAGACATCTATCCTTTGTGGAGGTGTTACCTTAGGCCGCAATCCGTGATCTTCATGCAATGTGGCAAGGCCGATTCTCCCTTGCCGGAACCAATCGGAATGTGCTAGCGCCGGATTGGCAAAGCCGGAATCCAGGACTAGCCACGCTTGGTCGGCGGAAATTCTATGTCTAAGCGTTTGCGAATATCCACTGCGCCAGTCGCGAATTTTTGCCTCAACTGTAACAATCTTGCGGGCTAGGCTCCTATTAGAATAGGTAACTGTCCAGTATCCGCGCTTAACGCGCTCCAGGTGCCCCCCATGTGCCAATTTGGGCAGAACTGAAGAAGACAAGTGCCCCGGACTAACTCCAGAGAGGGAAGAAATCTGAGATGTCTTAAATCCATCTCCTGTTCTGTCATATTTTCTGGATAGGGTTTGCAGGGTAATTAGAGCTGACATGCTGGGTAGATCCAGAACGGGCTCTAGCCCCAATTTATAGCGCTTTGCTACTTCGCTCTGGTTGAACTGGACGAGCACTACATCGGGGATGCCTGCAGGTGCCTGAACCTCGAAAAACGTATTGACATCGCCCGACTGCTGTAGCAAGTAGCGAGCGTGATCGGCGATTTGGGATAGCATGTCAGCTTCTCGGGCGAATTGTTGCTTTGGCACAAATGCCTCCCTTCCGTTGAGGGGCGTCTCGTTCTGGTTATTTTTCTATATTCGGTTGATGTAGACAAGTGCTATGTCGCGGATCCTGTGAGGTGTCGTTGGCGAGCCGGAACGGTCACCTGTACAACGGTTGCAGGCCGTGTCGGGTTCTGGCAGCAACCTACTGAGTTGAGGGCGCGTTCAGCCATGATGCGCCGACGTGCATAACGGAAGCATTGCAACGGTCTAGGTGGCTGACGGGCTGGCCGGGGGTGCTCCATGAGCGGACCTACTTCCCGCTTTCCTGCGGTCGCAGGCGCGGCACATAGGGTGATGGATGCAAGTGTCAAGCGCAAACCATGATCCGGACCAGGTGCGGACCGTCGCTGGAACCGCGCGCCACGCGAGACGTAGTTGCAGGTCGGGGCACGCTGCACGAGAGATCGGTAAGCGGCCTGTAACGCTGCGGGTCAACCGGAGTCGTCCGCCTCACTCTTGCGCGTCTTTGAGCGCCTTCCGTGCGCTGACCAGGTTGGCAAGCACTCTCTGTGTGCGCGGGTGGGTGTGGCCGAGGACCTCTTCGTGCTGGGTGAGGACGGTCTGGAACAGGGGGATGGCGCGGGTCAGGTCGCCGGCTGCCCGGTAGGCGCTGGCGAGGTTGTTGCGGGTGGTCAGGGTGCGCGGGTGGGTGTGGCCGAGGATCTCCTCACACTGGGTGAGGGTGGTCTCCAGCAGGGGGATGGCGCGGGTCAGGTCGCCGGCTGCCCGGTAGGCGCTGGCGAGGTTGCCGCGGCTGGTCAGGGTGTCGGGGTGGGTGTGGCCGAGGACCTGCTCGCGTTGGGTGAGGGTGGTCTCCAGCAGGGGGATGGCGCGGGTCAGGTCGCCGGCTGCCCGGTAGGCACCGGCGAGGTTGCCGCGGCTGGTCAGGGTGTCGGGGTGGGTGTGGCCGAGGATCTCCTCGCATTGGGCGAGGACAGTCTCAAACAGGAGGATGGCGCGGGTCAGGTCGCCGGCTGCCCGGTACGCGACGGCGAGGTTGCCGCGGCTGGTCAGGGTGGAGGGGTGGGTGTGGCCGAGGATCTCCTCGCGTTGGGTGAGGGTGGTCTCCAGCAGGGGGATGGCGCGGGTCAGGTCGCCGGCGTCCTGGTAGGCGCTGGCGAGGTTGCCGCGGCTGGTCAGGGTGGAGGGGTGGGTGTGGCCGAGGACCTGCTCGCGTTGGGTGAGGGTGGTCTCCAGCAGGGGGATGGCGCGGGTCAGGTCGCCGGCGTCCTGGTAGGCGCTGGCGAGGTTGCCGCGGCTGGCCAGGGTGGAGGGGTGGGTGTGGCCGAGGACCTCCTCGAATTGGGTGAGGGTGGTCTCCAGCAGGGGGATGGCGCGGGTCAGGTCGCCGGCGTCCTGGTAGGCGTAGGCGAGGTTGTTGCGGCTGGTCAGGGTGTCGGGGTGGGTGTCGCCGAGGACCTCCTCGCACTGGGTGAGGGTGGTCTCCAACAGAGGGATCGCGCGGGCCAGGTCGCCCGCTGCCCGGTAGGCACCGGCGAGGTTGCCGCGGCTGGCCAGGGTGGAGGGGTGGGTGTGGCCGAGGACCTGCTCGCACTGGGTGAGGGTGGTCTCCAGCAGGGGGATGGCGCGGGTCAGGTCGCCGGCTGCCTGGTAGGCGTAGGCGAGGTTGTTGCGGCTGGTCAGGGTGTCGGGGTGGGTGTGGCCGAGGACCTGCTCGCGTTGGGTGAGGGTGGTCTCCAGCAGGGGGATGGCGCGGGTCAGGTCGCCCGCTGCCCGGTAGGCACCGGCGAGGTTGCCGCGGCTGGCCAGGGTGGAGGGGTGGGTGTGGCCGAGGACCTGCTCGCGTTGGGTGAGGGTGGTCTCCAGCAGGGGGATGGCGCGGGCGTAGTCGCCGGCGTCCTGGTAGGCGCTGGCGAGGTTGTTGCGGCTGGTCAGGGTGTCGGGGTGGGTGTCGCCGAGGACCTCCTCGAATTGGGTGAGGGTGGTCTCCAGCAGGGGGATGGCGCGGGCGTAGTCGCCGGCGTCCTGGCAGGCGCTGGCGAGGTTGTTGCGGCTGGTCAGGGTGTCGGGGTGGGTGTCGCCGAGGACCTCCTCGCACTGCGTGAGGGTGGTCTCCAGCAGAGGGATCGCGCGGGCCAGGTTCCCCGCTGTCTGGTAGGCGCCGGCGAGGTTGCCGCGGCTGGTCAGGGTGTCGGGGTGGGTGTCGCCGAGAGTTTGCTCCCATTGGGTGAGAGCGGCTTCTCGTAGTGGGATTGTGCGGGCGTCGTGACCCTGCCGGTAGAGGTATTGAGCAGCGGTGTCGTACAGACCGGTGGTCGCATCGCAGTGGTGGCTATCCGGGGTGGTGGTGGCGAGTGCGATGAGGTGGGGCATCAGGGCGTCCCACTCCGGGGCGGGGCCGGTGCCGGGTGTCGGCTGGTCCGTCAGGGCGTGTACGAGGGCCTGCTCGGCCTCGTCCCGTCCTGCCGGCGGTCGGTTGTCTTCGGTGGTTGCGGTGTGGCGGAGGACGGTTTGGACGAGGCGGTGGACGCTGATGCTGGTGCCGCCGGGGGCGATGGTGATCATGCTGTAGGCGTGGAGGTCGCCGAGGGCCTCGCCGAGGTCGTCCGGGTCGGGGCTGAGACCGTCGAGCAGGGTGAGGGGGATGTGGTCGGGGGCTAGCCAGGCGAGGGTGTGCAGGACGATGACGGCGAGCGGGTTGCGGGTGGTGAGGGCCGTCAGGGTGTGGGTCCAGATGCGGGCGATGGTGCGTTCGGCGTCGATGCCGTCGGCGGCCTTGTCCAGTTTCACGGACAGCCGGCGGCGGTAGGCGTCAATGCCGATGGTGGGGTTCTGGTGCAGGTAGGCGCCGGCCTGCTCCAGGGCCAGCGGCAGGTGGCCGAGGTCGGCAGCCAGGGCGCGGGCGTCGTGGAGCTGGCGGGCGGTTGGCGGGTTGCCGTCCAGGGCGTGGGTGCACAGGAGCTCTGCGGCGTCGTCGGGGGGCAGGGTGCCGAGGGCGCGGGTGGGGGTGGTGCGGGGCCAGCCGGTGGCGCGGCGGCTGGTGGCCAGCAGGTGGCCGCCGCTGAGGTCGCCGGTGTAGGGGTCGAGGTGGCTGGGGTCTTCGACGTTGTCGAAGATCAGGAGCCAGCCGGGGTGCCACTGCAGCCAGGACTTGGCCCATGCGACCCGGGCCTGCTCGGATGCTCTTTCGGCCCAGGCGGGGAAGAGGCGCAGGGCGAGGTCGGCGAGGGACTGCTCGATGTTCGCGGGGGAGTCGGCGGTGAGCCACCAGACCAGGCTGTAGTTGCGGCGGTGGCGGTGGGCGTAGGCCAGGGCCAGGGTGCTCTTGCCGATCCCGCCCAGCCCGTGGATCGTCGGCGCCTGAGTGATCGCCGTCTCACCGTCCGAGGCCAGCGCCTTCCGCAGCCAGACCAGGTCGTCGTCACGGCCCAGGCACAGGTCCAGTGGGGGCAGGTTGCTGGCCCCGTGCGGTGCCTGGACGTCCCGGGCGGCGTTCAGCACCTCGGCGGGCAGCTTGATGACGTCGCCACTGTGGGCGTTAACGATGCTGCCGGCAGCGATCGACCGGGCACCGGATGCTTCGATGCCCGTGTCCCGGAGCGGCGGGTCGTTGGTCACTAGCCGATCTGGGTGTTGTCGCCGGTGACGGCGGTGGTGATGGTGTGGGCGGCGATGGCGCGGGTGCCGGAGGCGGTGATCGTCACCGTCCCGGACGGTTCGGGCAGCAGGTCCGCCAGTTCGGCGAGCAGGGCGTCGTCGTCGCGTAGGGCTCGCTTGATCTGCTGGCGCAGTGCGGCGGCGGCGTCTGGGTCCTGGGTGTCCTCGGCGGCGTCCTGCACCGCGCTCTCCAGTGCGGCCCGTCCGTCTGCGCCGCGGCGGTGCCAGACGGCGTGCAGGATGCGGCGGCCGAGGTTGGCGGTGGCGTCGGCCGCGGCGCTCTCGGCCCGCGTGAGCACCGCACCCCCGTAGGCGCCCAGCGCCGCCGTCAGGTACGGGCCGGCCTGCTCCACCAACTCCACGATCTCCGTACTCATCGCGAAACCCCCATCTACGCGCTTGGCTTGGTACAGCGGTCAGGACGCAGCGTAGAGCCGCCGCCAGACCCGATCGGGGCAGTCGGGCAAAGCCGCGACCGACTGCTTCCATGGGGCAGACACGGGGCACCGCCTCCCCGGAGCCGAAGCACCGCTGGTCGACGCGGTCCGGCGCGCGGTCTGTAAATCTGTCGCGCAAGCTACGCAGGTTCGAACCCTGCACCCGCCACTTGCAGCACGAAGGGCCCCTGACCGGCACCAACGGTCAGGGGCCCTTCGCATGCCCGTCGCCCGCCGCCTGCGGGCCCCCGCGTCTCCCCGCTGGATCCTGCGGCGGGCACGCGGCGGATACGTCTCGCCAGGAGGGCGCCGGCGGCTACGGCCGGGCTGTGGGATCCGGATGGCCGCGGGTGCGCCGGTCCTCCTCCGTCCACGCCTCGTCCAGGTGCCCACGCCCCTGGACGGCCTCTCCGCGGATCTTCTCCTCGACCGCCGCGAACGGGCGGCAGCAGGTGGCGTTGCACGCCTCAACGGATGGAGAGGCCCAGTGCCCGAGGGCGAACTGCGTCGGTTCGTACGGAGGTGATGTGCCCGGGGTGCGGTTCAGTCGGCTGCGCCGGGCGCGGGGCGGGGAGCCTCGAGGCGCAGCACGAGTGCACGGAGGGCCCGGAGTTCGGCGTCCAGGGCCTGCGCGCCCTCACGGGTCAGGGTCACCCACGTCCGGGGTCGTCGACCGGTGTAGCCCTTCTCCACGGTGATCATTCCGGACTCCTCCAGCACCTTCAGGTGCCGGGAGAGATTTCCGTCGGTGACGGCCAGGTGCCTTTTCAGGAAGCCGAACTCGACCCGGTCGGCCTCGCGGGCAACGGTGAGGACGCCGAGCCGCACGCGCTGGTGGACGGTGTCGTCCAGCGCCTGGGTGGGATGCAGCTCCTCTTGGCCGTCCTGCGCAGCGGTCGAGTCTTCGACGCTCATGGGACGACCGTACCTGCACCGGCGACACCGGGCGCGCCCCGGCGGCGGACCGCTGTCCACTCGTACAGGCCGGCGAGGAGGGGGATCGCAGCGAGCAGAAGGGCCTTGGCCTGCGGCCCGTCGGACCAGCCGGGGTGCGCGGGGTGCTGCCAGGGAAGCCATCCGCTGCCCCAGGAGGCTCCCAGGTACTGCGTGAGCAGCAGGGCGTGAGCAGTGCCGGCCGCTGCGGCGATCCAACTGCGTTCGGCAACGCCGAGGGCGAGGAGTCCGACGCCGACCAGGTACCACGGGGAGGCGTACCTGTTCTCCAGCAGCGCCGCCTCCCACGGCTGGTCCTTGCCGAACAGCAGCGCCGCCAGAGCTGCCGTGATCACCGTGGTGGCCGCAGCGGTCACGCGGACCCACATGCCTCGTCGGGGGACGATGCCCCGGGCCTCGCCGCGCACGCGATACCAGCGGGCGAAGACGACCCATGCGAGGGGGAGGAGCGCGAACCACACGCCCCATGCCACGAAGCGCAGGACGGCTCCGTCGAACTCCCCCTTCAGGCACGGGGTTCCCTGCTCGTGGACGACGCACAGGCCGGTCAGCTCGGCGTAGGCAAAGGCCGGATAGGACCCGATGAAGCGCCCGTGGGCTCCGAAGTTGAAGGCGTACCGGGCGACCGGAACGGCCGCCAGTGCAAGGAGTCCGAAGCCGAGGAGGGGAGTCCATGCCCCGTTGGTCTGCGTACGGGTCCTCGCCCGGAGGCCTTCCGTCGCAGCCAGCAGGGCGGCTGCGGCCGCTCTCGGCTCCGGCTCCGCGCCGCTCGGTGCCGATGTTCTCATCTCTCCCCCTTGTGGCCGGCGCTTCGGCAGCGCTCGTGGGCGGACCGCCAGAAGGGCGCGCCCGCCGAAGGCCTAACTTTGCAACACAAAGTACATGGCATACAAGAGTAAGCCGCGTGCCGGCAGCATCAGGAGGCCCTTCGAAGGGGCAACGGCAGGCAGGCCGGCTGATGGTCCGAAGAGACGGCAGCGACTGCTCCGCTCACAGTCCGGGGCGCATGAGTCGTGCCGGACGCGCGCCAGGCCGGACGGGGGCCGGGGGAAGCGCCGGGGAATCATGCGGCGGCCCACCAGGGGCTCCACCATCCTTGGCCGCAGGTCAGGACGGCAGCTGGGGCAAGAAGACGCGAACTTTTCCACCTCGCGACCCTCTCCAGCCGTCGGTGACGGGCCGATGCCACCGTGGGGCACGCGCGGGGCGCCGTACTCCCGACGCCGGGCGCTCCTGGCCGGAGGATTCACCGTGCGGTCCTGCAGATCTGTCGCGCGGGCTGCCCAGGTTCGAACCCTGCACCCGCCGCGGGCAGGGCGAAGCACTTCGGCCTCCGCGGTCGGGGCCCTTCGCGCCGTCCTGGTTGCCGGTCCCCGTGGGCGGGAGCGTGCCACGGCTGCGGACGGGTGGTCCGGCGTCCGGTGCCCACCGGGGGAGCGGACCTGCGCCGTCCGGGGCGGTCGTCCCTGCCTGCTGCGGGCGGGGCCGGTCGGTGCGGCGTCCTCAGAAGAGCGTCGCGGCCGTCCCCCGGTGCTCGGCCACGCCGGGGAGCGGGTCCTGCCAGGCGGTCGCCTCGGAGAGCGCCATCTGCCGCATGCTGCCCTCGCACAGGAGGAGCGAGCGGCGGTCCTTCTTGTGGTCGTGGACGACGCCGTAGCCCGCCCGGCGTGTCGGCACGAGGGCGACCGGCCGTCCGCAGGTCGGGCACTGGACTCTGGGTGCGCGCATACCGACCAGGGTGCAGCAGGACACCGACAGGCGGCCAGGGGAGCCGCCCCGCCCGCAGGGGCGGGGTGCGGCCCGGTCGCCGCACGGACCGGCGGATCCGGGACCAACGGAACCTTGACGGGGCGGTCCTGGTCAGTACACGATCGGAATCCCGGGGACCACCACCGGGGCCTCCGGGAGAGGAGCAGGCCATGCACCGCAGCCGGCTCTCCGCGTCCGCCCCCTGCTTCGGATCCGTCGTGGTCCTGCGGGGTGAACTGGACCTGCTGACCGCCCCTGCCGCCGACCGGCTGTTGCGGGAGGCCGCCGAGAGCCATCCCGGGTGCGACCTGCTGGTGGACATGCGCGAGGTGACCTTCGCCGACTGTGCGGGGCTGGGCCCGCTGGCGTGCGCGGCGCGGCGGGCGCAGGAACGGGGCGGCACGGTGACCGCGATGGTCACCGCCCCCCGGCTCCTGGAACTGCTGGCCTGGACCCGTATCTCCGAGGTGGTGGCCGTCCTGCCCTCGCTCGACGGGACGCCGCAGTCGCAGCCCCGACCGCAGGCGCAGCCCCGACCGCAGGCGCAGCCCCGACCGCAGTCGCAGGGACAGCCGCAGGGACGGAAGCAGCCGCGAAAGCAGCCCCGGCCCGCATCCGCGGCCGGTCCCGCACCCGCACCCGCGCCCGGCCCCGGGGCGCCGGCCAGGCGGCTTCCCGCGTAGGCCCGGCAGGGCCGCGCCCGGCACCCCGCCGCGCGCCCCCGTACGGCCGCGCGCCCCGCCGCAGCGGGGCCGTCCTGCAGAAACCGGCGCCGGGACCCGGCCGTACCGGCGCCCCCGCGCGTACAGAGGGCAGGGGGCGGAACGACGACTTCCGCGCGGTGGCCGGGCCCACGCCCCCCGGGGGAGGCACCCCCAGGGCCGGCTCCGCACAGTCTTTCGCTGCGCGCGGAGAGGAAGTACCGCATGTCCTCAGCCATGCCCTCCGGACCGGTCGACGACGGCGCACATCCGGGAGGTGCCGATCCCGGACCGCCCGTACGCCGGCGCCGCCGCACCGCCTTAGCGGCCGCGTCGCTGCTGGCCTCCGGCCCGCTCGCCGCCGCCGCGCTGGTCGTCCTGCAGGCGACGCCCGCGGCGGCGTCCAGCCACCGCGAGGCGCCGCTGATCTCGGGCCAGCCGCAGTACGACAACACCGACCTCTACGCCTTCGTCAGCCCCGACAAGCCGGACACCACGACGCTGATCGCGAACTGGACCCCGTTCGAGGACCCGACGGGCGGTCCCAACTTCTACCCGTTCCCGACCGACGCCCGCTACGAGGTCAACATCGACAACGACGGGGACGCCCTCCCCGACCTCGTCTACCGCTGGTCGTTCCGGACCAGCACCCGCAACGGCAGCACCTTCCTCTACAACACCGGCCCGGTCACCAGCCTGGACGACCCGGACCTCAACGTCCGGCAGACGTACGACCTGGAGCTCGTCCACCTCAGCCACGGCCACCGCACCTCCGTGCAGAAGCTCGCTGCCAACGCCCCGGTCGCCCCGTCCGACGTGGGCAGGGCGTCCATGCCCGACTACGCGTCGCTGCGCCACCACGCGGTGAGCAGGCTCTACGACGGCTCCACGGGCTTCGCCGGCCAGGCCGACGACCCGTTCTTCCTCGACCTGCGGGTCTTCGACCTGCTGTACGGCGGCGACCTCTCCGAGGTCGGGGACGACACCCTGCGCGGCTACAACGTCAACACGGTCGCCCTGCAGGTGCCCACGCACATGCTCACCGCCGACGCGCAGCACCCCGTGATCGGGATCTGGTCCACCACCTCCCGGCAGTCCGCTCTGAGCAAGGACTGGGAGCAGGTGTCCCGGCTGGGGAACCCGCTGGTCAACGAGGTGGTCATCCCGGTGGCCGAGAAGGACCGGTTCAACGCCTCCAAGCCGAGGGACGACGCGCAGTTCCTGCGCCGGGTCACCAATCCCGAGCTGCCGAAGCTGCTGGAGGCCGTCCACAGGATCCCGGCGCCCGCCGAGCCCCGCGACGACCTGGTGCAGGTCTTCCTCACCGGCGTCCCGAAGCTCAACGAGGTCGTGGGCGGCAGGCCGTCCGAGGTGCTGCGGCTCAACACCGCGGTCAGGCCCGCCGCCGAGCCCAAGCGGCTCGGCGTGCTGGACGGCGACACGGCCGGCTTCCCCAACGGGCGGCGGCTCACCGACGACGTGGTCGACATCGCCCTGCAGGCGGTGACCGGCGAGCTCAGGGGCGCCAGGAGCGACCTGGGCGACGCGGTCGACGCCAACGACGTCGACTTCGAGAAGGCGTTCCCGTACGTCGCCCTCCCGCACGCGGGCTCCGACGCCCCCGGGGCCAGGGGCGCGTCGGCGGGCGGGGCCCCGCAGGCCGGCGCGTACGGGCAGGCGGCCGCCCCCGAGAGCGGCCTCGCCGCCCTGGCCGGAGGCAGCGGCGGCAACGGGATGGCCGTCGGCATCGGGCTGGGCGGCGCCGTGGGCGCGGTGCTCCTCGCCGGGCTCCTCGTGGGGCGCCGCAGGCGCCGCCGCAGCGGCGCGCACGCCCGCTGACCCGGTGGCGCCCCGTTGCCCGGTGACTGTCCGCCGACGCGGTGAGGTCCGCCGACCCGGTGACGGGCCCGGGCGGCGCGGGTGCGGCCGGACCGCCGACCCGCGCTGCCCGGACCGCCGCACCCGCCTCCCGCCCGGGCCCGTCGGCCCCCGCCCTGTCCTCGTCCCCCGCCGGGCCCCGTCCGCCCGCCGAGCCCCGGCTGCCCGCCCCGTGCGGAGCAGCACCGGGAGGAGACCCCGCATGCCGCCCCGCGCCGCCTCCGTCCGCCGCGCCGCCGCCCTGTGCGCCTCCGTCCGCCAAGCCTCCGTCCGCCGCGCCGCCGTCCTGCAGGACGCCGACCGCCGCGCCACCGCCTTAGCCCTCGCGGCCGCGGGCATCGCCGCGGCGGCCTCCGTGGCCGCCGTCGTCCTCGGTCCCGCGCCCGCTCCGCGGCCGCAGGCCGTCCGTCCGCCCGTACCCGTCCGTGTCGCGCCCGCCGCGGCCCCCCTGGACCGCCTCGGCACGGGTGACCTGGCCCGGGGCATCGCCGCCCTGCAGGCCCGCCTCCGGGCCCGGCCCCGCGACGACGCCTCCTGGGCCGCCCTCGGCCAGGCGTACGTCGAGCAGGCCCGCACCACCGCCGACCCCGCCCGCTACCCGCAGGCCGAGCGCGCCCTGCGCACCTCCCTGCGGCTGCGCCCGCAGGGCAACGACGCCGCGGTGGCCGGCCTCGCCTCCCTCGCCGCGGCCCGCCACGACTTCGCCCGCGCCCTGACCGAGGCCGACCGGGCGCTGGCCCTCAACCCGTACGGGGAGCGCGCCCTCGCCGTCCGCATCGACGCCCTGGTCGAGCTCGGCCGGTACGAGGACGCCCGCCGCGCCGCCGAGGAGGCCGACCGCCGCCGCCCCGGCATCCCCGTCTTCACCCGCTGCGCGTACGTGCTGGAGCTGCGCGGCGACACCGCGGGAGCCCGCCGCGTCCTGCTGCGGGCCCGCGCGGCGGCCACCGCGCCGTCCGACGTCGCGTACACCGCGACGGCCCTCGGCGAACTCGCCCGCAGCCGGGGGGACCACCGGGAGGCGCTGCGCCGGTACGCCGAGGCGCTCCGCGCCGACCCCGGCAACCTCGCCGCCCTGGAGGGCCGGGCCCGCACCCGCGCCGCACAGGGGGACCTGAGGGCGGCCGCCGCCGACATGGCCGCCGTCGTGCGGCGCTTCCCGCTGCCCGACAAGCTGGCCTTCCTCGGGGACCTGGACACCGCCCTCGGCGACCGGGAGCAGGCCCGCCGCCAGTACGCCGTCACCGGCGCCTGGACCGCGCTCGCCCGGGCCGGCGGCGTCGCCACCGACCTGGAGACGGCCCTGGTGGCCGCCGACCACGGCGACCCGGCGGACGCCGTGCGGGCCGCCCGCGCCGAGTGGGGGCGGCGGCACGGCATCCACGTGGCGGACGCCTACGCCTGGGCCCTCCACCGGGCCGGCGACGACCGCCGCGCCCTGGACCTGGCCCGCCGCGCCACGGCCACCGGGTACCGCAACGCCCTCTTCCTCTACCACCGGGGGATCATCGAGAAGGCGCTCGGCCGCGACGCCGACGCCCGCCGCAGCCTGCGCGCCGCCCTCTCGCTCGACCCCGGCTTCGCCCCCCTGGACGCACCGCGCGCCCGGGCGGCCCTCGCCGCGCTGGGCGGCGCCGGGCCGGACGGCGCCGGGCCGGACGGCGCCGGGCCGGAGGGCGCCGGGCCGAGGGGCGCCGGCCCGGGCCGTCCCGCCGAGGGGAGGACGCGGTGAGGAGGGCCGCGGCACGCGCGCTGCGGCTCGCCGGTGCCGCCGCGGCGGCGGCCGTGCTCACGGTCGCGGGCGCGGCACCCGCCGCCGCCCACCCCCTGGGCAACTTCACCGTCAACCGCTACGACGGCCTGGCCGTCGGGGCCCGGCAGCTGCTCGTCGACCACGTCGAGGACCTCGCCGAGATCCCCGCCGCCCAGGTCCTGCCCGACGTCGACGCCGACCACGACGGCACCGCGGCGCCGGCGGAGCTCGCCTCCTGGGCGCGGACGCGCTGCGCCGCGGCGGCCCGCGGCTCGGCCGTGGCCGTCGACGGCCGCCGGACCGGGCCGGTCGCCGTGGCCCGGTCCGCTGCCGAGCCGCGTCCCGGGCAGGCCGGACTCCGCACGCTGCGCGTCGAGTGCCTGCTCACCGCCGCCCTGCCCGCCGTGCCCACCCCGTCCGGGACACCCGACGCGCCGGATGCGGAGCGTGCGCTGGTGTTCACCGCCGCCCGCGGCGACGGCGCGCCCGGCTGGCACGAGGTCACCGCCCGCGGCGACCGCACCACGCTCACCGCCTCGGACGTCCCCTCCGCCTCCCGCACCGCCCGGCTCACCGCCTACCCCCGCGACGCCCTCTCCTCGCCGGCGGACGCCACCGGCGCGACGCTCCGGGTCCGCCCCGGCGGACCGGCGCTCGCACAGCCCGGAGCCCCCGCCGCAGCACCGGCCGGCATCCTGCCGCGCGGCGCCGACCGGCTGTCGGAGGCGCTGACCGGGCTGGTGGCCCGGCACCGCCTCACGCCCGGGTTCGCCCTGCTCGCGCTGGGCGCCGCCCTGGTCCTGGGCGCGCTCCACGCGCTCGCCCCCGGGCACGGCAAGACGATCATGGCTGCGGCGGCGGTCGCGGGCCGGGGGCGGCGGCGGACCCTGCGCGACGTGTCGGCCCTGGGCCTCACGGTCACCCTCACCCACACCCTGGGGGTGCTCGGCCTGGGCCTGCTGGTGGCCGCCGGCTCGGCCGCCGCGCCGTCGGTGCTGTCGTGGCTGGGCGTGGCGAGCGGACTCCTGGTCACCGCCGCCGGGTTCACCCTGCTCCGCACCGCGCTGCGGGACGGCGGCCACGGGCACGGGCACGGGCATCACGACCACGACCACGACGGCCACACCCATGACGGCCACACCCATGACGGTCATGACCACGACGGCCATGACCACGACGGCCACGGCCACGACCACGGCCACCGGGTCCTGGGCGGCAGCCGGTCCCTGCGCGGTGTCGTGGTGATGGGGCTGGCCGGCGGCATGGTGCCCAGCCCGTCCGCCGTCGTCGTGCTGGTGGGCGCGGCCGCCCTCGGGCAGGCGTGGTTCGGCGGACTGCTGGTCCTCGCCTACGGCGCCGGACTGGCGCTCACCCTCATCGGCGTCGGCCTGCTGGCCGTCCGCGCGGGGCACCGCCTCACGCGCTGGGCGCACGTCCGGACGCGCGCCCCCGGCCGCGCCCGTCTGCTGGGGGCCGCCTCCCGTCTGGTCCCGGTGGGCACGGCGGGGCTGGTCCTGGCGCTGGGCTGCGGTCTGGTGCTGCGGGGGGTGGCCGCCGCCGTCGGGTGACCGCTGTCCGCGCCGCCCCGCTGCTCCGGTCCGCCCCCCGCCGATCCGCCGGCCGCCCCACGGCCGCGGCCTCCGGCGGGTACGGTGGCCGTGGCCCTCCCGCGCGGCACGCCTACTGACTAATCATCAGAAATAAACGTTCCCAGGGCATATGACGGTGCCGCATGGTAGAAAGCACCGCACGCGGGGAAGGCGCATGCTCGGAGGGGAGGCCGGGATGGGGGAGACCGTCGTGGTGCGGCAGGCCGGGCCCGCCGACGTGGCCGCCGCCGCCGACCTCTGGTACGCCTCCCACCAGGTGCGCCGAGGTGGCCGGGCGTTACCCGAGGAGCGGCACGAACTGGCCCAGGGCCGGATGGCGGACCCCGGCTGCCTCCTGCTGATCGCGGAGGACCTCGGTGTCCCGTACCGGCCGGCCCCGCAGGACCCCGCGGCCGCCGGGCCGCCCCCGATCGTCGGATCCATCCTCGGCGAGCCCGCCCGCGAGGACGACGGGGCGGGCGGGCCGGTACCCGGCCTGCTGCACATCGCGCTGGTGTCCGTCCACCCCGACCAGTGGGGGCGGCACGTGGGACGGCTGCTCGTCGAGGCGATGCTCGCCCGCGCCGCGGTCCGCGGCTACCGCCAGGCCCAGCTGTGGGCGCACGCCGACAGCACCCGCGCCAACCGCCTGTACCGGGCGGTCGGCTTCCGCCGCACCGGACGCGCCCGCATCGACGACTGGGGCGAGCTCGTGGTCCAGTACCGGCGCGACCTCGCACCCCGCCCGCCCGGCTGAGCGGACGGCCCGGACGGACGGCCGCGCGGCCGGGCCCCGTCGGCTCACCCGTGTTCCGCGACCGCCGCCACCGCCTCCGCGACGGGCACGTCCCCGCCCACCAGTTCCAGCGTCAGCCCGGCCGTGCCCGGCTCGTCCAGGAGCGCCGCCAGCACCGCGGCGACGTCCTCCCGGTCCACCTCGCCGCGCCCCGTGGACCCGGCCAGCCGCACCCGCCCGGTCCCCGGACCGTCCGTCAGCCGCCCCGGCCGCAGCACCGTCCAGTCCAGCGCCTCCCGGCCCCGCACCGCGTCGTCGGCGGCGCCCTTGGCGCGCAGGTAGGCGCCGAATACCGGGTCCCGGCCGTCGGGGGCCGCCGCGTCGGCGCCCATCGAGGAGACCATCAGGTACCGGCGCACCCCGGCCTGTTCGGCGGCGTCCGCGAGCAGCACCGCGGCGGCCCGGTCGACCGTCTCCTTGCGGGCCGTCCCGCTGCCGGGGCCGGCGCCCGCGGCGAAGACCACCGCGTCCGCCCCCTCCAGCAGGGCGGCCACCTCGTCGGCGGAGGCCTGCTCGAGGTCCAGGACGAGCGGTTCGGCCCCCGCGGCGCGGAGGTCGTCGGCGTGCTGCGGGTTGCGGACGATCCCGGCCACCGAGTCGCCGCGCCCGGAGAGGATCCGCTCCAGGCGCAGGGCGATCTGGCCGTGTCCGCCGGCGATGACGATGCGCATGGGGCGAGCCTATGCGTGGGGCCTGCGCGCCGCCGTGCGCCGCGTCCGCCCGGCGCGTCGCCCCCCTCCGCACCCCGTCGCGCCACCCCGCGCCCCGAGGAGCGCCCGCCGGGGCCCGCCGCCCCGGCCCGGCGTCCCGGCCCGGCGTCCCGATCCGCCGCCCCGACCTGCGGTCCCGGCTCAGCGGTCCGGCGGCGTCCACTCCGGCGGCACGGCGCGGGTCTGCCTCGGGAGGGCGAGGGCGGTCGTGTCGGCGAACTCCCGGACCGCGCTCGTCCGGCTCGCCACCCGCCCGCCGTGCACCACCAGGCGGCTGTGGCCGCCCGCCAGCACCCCCGGCAGGCTGTCCCCGCGCACCGCCAGCAGCTCCGCCGGGAACCCGGCCTCCACCCGCACCTCCGGCAGCCCCAGGACCGCCCGGGCCCCCGTGCTCACCGTCTCGTACGCCGCCACCGCGTCCAGCCCGCCCGCGGCCGACAGCAGGAACGCCGCCTCCAGTGGGTCGGCGCGCCCCACCGGGTTGCTGGAGTCGCGCAGTGCCCCGCTGCCCGCGGCCACCGCCACGCCGGAGCGGCGCAGCACCCGGGTGGGGGAGGGGAACGGGAACGGCGGCCGGGCGGGCGCGGGCGGTCCGCCGGACCCGGTGCAGGTGCCGCTCTGCGGCAGGCAGACCACGGCCACCCCGGCGGCGGCCAGCCGGTCGGCGCAGCGGGTGGCGGCCTCGTCGGGGAGCAGGCCGAGCCGCGTGCAGGGCCCGATGACGGCGCGCGGCCGCACCGAGCCCAGGACGCCCGCCAGCCGGGCGAGGCGCGCCGGGTCGCCGCCGTCGGTGTGCAGGTCGACCGGGCAGCCGAACTCGGCCGCGATGCCGGCCAGCTCCTCGACGTACCCGGTGGGGTCCGGGTCCAGGTCGGGGCAGCCGCCCACGGCGTGCGCGCCCAGCTTGAGCGCCTCCCGCAGCATCTCGCGCTCCGCCGCGCCCGCCGCGCCGGTCAGCAGCCGGGGCATCGCCACCGCCTGGAGGTCCACCAGGCCGCGCAGCGCCCGGCGGGCCTGGAGGACGGCCTCCAGCCGAGCCAGGCCGTGCACGTCGCCGATCCGGACGTGGGTGCGCTGGGCGGTGGCGCCGTACCCGAGCGCGGTGAGCGCCGCCTCGGTGACCCGGCGGAGCAGGTCCTGGCCGTCGTCGGGGGGCGGGCCGGCGTGGGCCGCGGAGTAGGCCGCGTCCAGGTGGGCGTGCGGCTCGGCGGGGGCGGGGAGCAGCAGGTAGCCGTCGAGGGCGACGCGCAGGGTGCGCGGCACGCCCGGCCCGGCGGGCGCGGGGCCGAGGCTCCCGGCCGTGCCCACCGCCTGGATCCGGTCGCCGCTGATCCTGACGTCCACCACCCGGCCGTCCAGCAGCCGGGCACCGCTCAGCAGCAGGGTGTGCGGCGCGCCGTCCGCCGTCATGCGCGGCTCCTTCCGCCGTCCACCGGTGACCGGCCGGCGGGCCCCGGGAGGGGCCGGCCGGAAGATCGATGGGGCGAGCGTAGGCCGCGGGGTGCGCAACCGGCGGGAGGCGGGCATTAGTCGTACCGGTACGGGGCGCCCGGGCCCGGCGGCACCGTCCTGGCCTGGGAACCTGCGGGCCGGATACGGATTTCACCTTCGGCCCGGAACCGTGTAATCTCTTCCTCGGCCCGCCCCAATAGCTCAGTCGGCAGAGCGTCTCCATGGTAAGGAGAAGGTCTACGGTTCGATTCCGTATTGGGGCTCTGGTGACCAGGTCCTTCCTGGCCATCAAAGCGGTGTAGCTCAGTCGGTAGAGCAAGCGGCTCATAATCGCTGTGTCACCGGTTCAAGTCCGGTCACCGCTACCCCGCGTAGCCGGTCGGGGGGATCGCACTCCCGATCGGCTACTCTTGTTGCGTTCATCCGTCTGTTCCGAGGAAGGCACTCCTGTGGCTGCCACCGACGTCCGCCCGAAGATCACGCTGGCCTGCGTGGAGTGCAAGGAGCGGAACTACATCACCAAGAAGAACCGGCGCAACGACCCGGACCGTCTTGAGATGAAGAAGCACTGCCCCCGCTGCAACGCGCACACCGCGCACCGCGAGACCCGCTGACCCCAGCGTCAGGCCCAAGGCTCCAGGCCGTCCCCCGTGCGGGGACGGTCTGGAGCCGTTTGGTGCGCCCGCGTCCGTACCGGTGCGCCCCGGCCCGATAGCCTCGGCCCCGGGTGCCGCGTGATCCGGGCGCCGGGGCCGTGTCCCCGGCGGCGCGGACCGCGGTGCCGCAGCCGTCACGCCGCAGGCGCCGTGCCGCAGCCGCCGCGGCCGTCGCACCGCAGTCCACAGCCAAGGGAGCTGCCCATGCCGCTGGACCCCTCCTTCATCGGGCGGTCCTACCCGCCCACCGCGCCGTACGAGGTGGGCCGCGAGAAGATCCGCGAGTTCGCCGACGCGGTCGGGGACGCCAACCCCGCCTACCGCGACCCGGAGGCCGCCAAGGCCCTCGGCCACGCGGACGTGGTCGCGCCGCCCACCTTCCCGTTCCTGGTCACCTACCGGGCCGCCGCCCAGGTGGTCGAGGACCCCGAGCTGGGGCTCGACTTCACCCGGGTGGTCCACGGCGACCAGCGGTTCGCCTACACCCGCCCGGTGCGGGCGGGCGACCGGCTGTCGGTGACGGTCTCCATCGACTCGATCAAGTCCCTGGCGGGCAACGACATCCTCTCGGTGCGCGGCGAGGTCCACGAGGCCTCCGGCGAGCACGTGGTGACGGCGTGGATGACGCTGGTGGCGCGCGGTACGGCAGGGGAGTGAGCGGAGCAGTGGCGACGAGCATCAGCTACGACGAGGTCGAGGTCGGCACCGAGCTGCCGGCGCGGTCCTTCCCGGTGACCCGGGCCGACCTGGTCCGGTACGCGGGGGCCTCGGGCGACTTCAACCCGATCCACTGGAACGAGCGGTTCGCCCGCGAGGTGGGCCTGCCCGACGTCATCGCCCACGGCATGTTCACCATGGCCGAGGCGGCCCGAGTGGTCACCGACTGGGCGGGCGACCCGGGTGCGGTCGTCGAGTACGGCGTGCGCTTCACCAAGCCCGTGGTGGTGCCCGACGACGGCGCCGGCGCGGTGGTGGAGGTGTCCGGGAAGGTCGCCGCCAAGCTGGACGGCCGCCGGGTGCGGGTGGACCTCACCGCGACCAGTGCGGGCCAGAAGGTGCTGGGCATGTCCCGGGCCGTGGTGCAGCTGGCCTGAGGGCCGGGCGCGCAGGCTCCGGATGTCGGGGCGCCGCGGGGGAGGGGCCGGACGGCGGCCCCTCCCCCGCGTCCGTTCCGCCCCTCCCCTTGACGTCGTTAGTGATTGGCCAATAACTTAGGTGCATGGCGAGGACCACCACCCGGATGTCGGCCGAGGAGCGGCGCGAGAGCGTCGTCCGCGCGGCGATGACCGAGTTCGCCCGCGGCGGCTACCTCGGCACCTCCACCGAGGCCATCGCCCGCCGGGTCGGCGTCTCCCAGCCGTACCTGTTCCGCCTCTTCCCCAACAAGCAGGCGATCTTCCTGGCCGCCTCCCGCCTCTGCATGGAGCGGACCCGGCGCGCCTTCGAGGAGGCGGCCGAGGGCGTCCCGGACGACCGGGTCGCCGAGGCCATGGGCGCCGCGTACACGCAGCTGATCGCCGACCGCGAGGTCCTGCTGATGCAGATGCAGATGTACGTGGCGGCCGCCACCGGCGACGCGGCGGGGGAGCCCGAGGTGGGCGAGGCCGTCCGGGCCGGCTGGGCGGAGCTGTGGGACTGGGTGAACCTCCGGCTGGGCGCCGAGCCGGGCGCCGCCACCGACTTCATGGCCCACGGCATGCTGATCAACGTCCTGCTCGCCATGGGCTTCCCGCCGGACCACCGCGTGTGGGCCGGCTTCGGCCCCGACTGCCTCTGACCGCGCGCCTCCGCGCGAGGCGCGTTCCGCACGCCCCCGAAAGTTATTGATCAATAACTAAGCAAGGGAGAACCGCGATGCGCTCCATGGTCTGGGCGCTGGTCATCACCAGCGTCGCCGGCTTCATGGCCGCCCTGGACAACCTCGTCGTCACCACCGCCCTCCCGGCCATCCGCCAGGACCTCGGCGGCGGTCTGACGGACCTCGAGTGGACGGTCAGCGCCTACACCCTCACCTTCGCCGTGCTGCTGATGACCGGCGCGGCCCTCGGCGACCGCTTCGGCCGCCGCCGCATGTTCCTCGCCGGCACCGCCGTCTTCACCCTCGGCTCCGCGGCCGCCGCCCTCGCCCCCGGCATGGGCGAGCTCATCGCCGCCCGCGCCGTCCAGGGCGTCGGCGCCGCCGTCCTGATGCCCCTCACCCTCACCCTGCTCACCGCGGCCGTCCCCGAGGGCCGCCGCGGCCTCGCCTTCGGCATCTGGGGCGCCGTCAACGGCCTCGCCGTCGCCACCGGCCCGCTCATCGGCGGCACCGTGGTCGAGCACATCTCCTGGCAGTGGATCTTCTGGCTGAACGTCCCCGTCGGCCTGCTCCTGCTGCCCTTCGCGCGGTTCCGCCTCGCCGAGAGCCGCGGCCCCGCCGGCCGCCTCGACATCCCCGGAACCGTCCTCGCCAGCGCGGGCCTCTTCGGCATCGTCTACGCCCTCGTCCGCGGCAACGCCGACGGCTGGACCAGCGGGCCGGTCCTCACCGGCCTGCTCGCCGGGTCCGCGCTGGTCGCCGCCTTCGTCGGCTGGGAGCTGCGGTCCCCCGCCCCGATGCTGCCGATGCGGCTCTTCCGCAGCCGCGCCTTCAGCGCCGTCAACGCCGCGAGCCTGCTGATGTTCCTCGGCATGTTCGGGTCCATCTTCCTGCTCAGCCAGTTCCTGCAGGGCGTCGGCGGCTACTCCCCGATGGAGGCCGGCGTGCGCATGCTGCCGTGGACCGGCATGCCGATGCTCGTCGCGCCGGTCGCCGGCGTCCTCAGCGACCGCGTCGGCGGCCGCCCCGTGGTCGCCGCGGGCCTGGCGCTCCAGGCGGCGGGCCTGGCGATGTTCGCCCTGATCGCCGCCCCGGACGTCTCCTACGCCGCCGAGGTCCCCGCGCTGGTCGTCTGCGGCGTCGGCATGGCGCTCTTCTTCGCCCCCACCGCCAACCTGGTGATGGCCAGCGTCCGCCCCCACGAGCAGGGCATCGCCTCCGGCGCCAACAACGCCCTGCGCGAACTCGGCGGCGCCCTCGGCGTGGCCGTGCTCTCCGCCGTCTTCTCCGCCCGCGGCGGCTACACCTCGCCGCAGGCCTTCACCGACGGCCTCGTCCCTGCCCTGTGGACCGGCTCCGGCGCCATCGCCCTGGCCGCCGTCGCCGCCCTGCTGGTGCCCGGCCGGCGCCGCACCGCCCCCGCCCCGGCCGAGGCGGCGGCGGTGCCCCAGCCGGTCGCCTGAACGGCCCCGGGCGGCCCGGCCGCCCCGGGCCGCCGGGCGGTGGGCCGGTGCCCCGGCACCCCCCGCCCGACCGCCCCCGACCCGCCCCCGCTCCGTCCCGGAGCGGGGGCGCGGCGTGCCCGTACGCTGTTCCCGTGCAGGTACTCCACGACGCCCCGCTCGCCCCGCTGACCACCTTCCGCCTCGGCGGCCCGGCCCGCCGGCTGGTCACCGCCACCACCGACGCCGAGGTCGTCGAGGCCGTGCGGGCCGCCGACCGCGCCGGCGAGCCGCTGCTGCTCCTCGGCGGCGGCTCCAACCTCGTCATCGGCGACAAGGGCTTCGACGGCACCGCGCTGCGGATCGCCACCACCGGCTTCGAGCTCCGCGACGGCGTGCTGGAGCTCGCCGCCGGCGAGGTGTGGACCGACGCCGTCGCCCGCACCGTCGGGCTGGGGCTCGCCGGGATCGAGTTCCTGGCCGGCATCCCCGGCTCCGCCGGCGCGACCCCCGTGCAGAACGTCGGCGCGTACGGCCAGGAGGTCTCCGCCACCGTCACCGAGGTCACCGCCTACGACCGGCGCCTCGGCGGGACCGTCGCGATCCCCGGTGCGGAGTGCGGCTTCGCCTACCGGCACAGCCGCTTCAAGGCCGACCCGGAGCGGTACGTCGTGCTGCGCGTCCGCTTCGCGCTGGAGGACGCCGGCGGCCTCTCCACGCCCGTGAAGTACGCCGAGGTCGCCCGCGCCCTCGGCGTGGAGCAGGGCGAGCGGGTGCCGCTCGCCACCGCCCGCGACACCGTGCTGGCGCTGCGCGCCGGCAAGGGCATGGTGCTCGACCCCGACGACCACGACACCTGGTCCGCAGGCTCCTTCTTCACCAACCCGATCCTCGACGCGGCCGCCCACGCCGCCTTCCTCGACCGGGTCCGCGACCGCCTCGGCCCCGACACCGCGCCCCCCGCCTACCCGGCCGGGGACGGGCACGTGAAGACCTCCGCCGCCTGGCTGATCGACCGGGCCGGCTTCACCAAGGGCTGGGGCGCCGGCCCGGCCCGCATCTCCACCAAGCACACCCTCGCCCTCACCAACCGCGGCGACGCCACCACCGAGGACCTGCTGGCCCTCGCCCGCGAGGTGCGCGACGGCGTCCGCGCCGCGTTCGGCGTGGAACTGGTCAACGAGCCGGTGATGGTCGGCGTGGAGCTCTGAGGTCCGGGGCCGGGCCCTGGGGGCCCGGCCGGGACCGGCCGCGTCCGCGGCCGGTCAGGACGTCAGCCAGGCGTCCACCCCGGCCAGCAGCCGGGCCCGCACGTCGTCCGGCGCCGTGCTCGCCCGCAGCGACTGCCGGGCCAGTTCGGCCAGCTCCGCGTCGGTGAAGCCGTGCGCCTCCCGCGCGAGGTCGTACTGGGCCGCCAGCCGCGAGCCGAACAGCAGCGGGTCGTCCGCCCCCAGCGCCATCGGCACGCCCGCCTCGAAGAGCCGCCGCAGCGGCACGTCCTCCGGCTTCTCGTACACGCCCAGCGCCACGTTGGAGGCCGGGCACACCTCGCAGGTGACCTGCCGGTCCGCCAGCCGCCGCATCAGCCGGTCGTCCTCGGCCGCCCGCACGCCGTGCCCGATGCGCGCCGCCCCCAGGTCGTCCAGGCAGTCCCGGACGCTCTCCGGGCCGGACAGCTCGCCGCCGTGCGGGGCCGCCAGCAGCCCGCCGCGCCGGGCGATGTCGAAGGCCCGGTCGAAGTCGCGGGCCAGTCCGCGCCGCTCGTCGTTGGAGAGGCCGAAGCCGACGACCCCCCGGTCGGTGTAGCGGACCGCGAGCCGGGCGAGCGTCCGGGCGTCCATCGGGCTCTTCATGCGGTTGGCGGCCACCAGCACCCGGATGTGCACGCCGGTCGCGTCCGACGCCTCCCGGACGGCGTCCAGGATCAGCTCCAGCGCCGGGATCAGGCCGCCCAGCCGCGGCGCGTACGACGTGGGGTCCACCTGGATCTCCAGCCAGGCCGAGCCGTCCGCCCGCTCGTCCTCCGCCGTCTCGCGGACCAGCCGGCGGATGTCCTCCTCGTCGCGCAGCACCGAGCGCGCCATGTCGTACAGCCGCTGGAAGCGGAACCAGCCGCGCTCGTCGGTGGCCCGCAGCCTCGGCGGCTCGCCCGAGCTCAGCGCCTCCGGGAGGTGCACGCCGTGCTTGTCGGCCAGCTCCAGCAGCGTCGTCGGCCGCATGGATCCGGTGAAGTGCAGGTGGAGGTGGGCCTTGGGGAGGAGCCGTACGTCACGCCCGGGCGCGGGGGAGGAGTGCAGGTGGTCCATTGGGAGATTCTGCCGTGCCGGAGGCCCCCGCGGACACCGACCGCCCGAAAACCGGGGGTCCGGCGCCGCGTCCGGGGCACGGGAACGGCGGGCCCGGGAACGGCGGGCCCCGGAAGGGCGGGCCCGGGAACGGCGGGGGCCCGCCGCCCCGGAGGACGGCGGGCCCCCTGCGGACGCGGGCGCGTCAGTCGCGCGCCTCGGCCAGCAGCTTCTGCAGCCGCGAGACGCCCTCGACCAGGTCGTCGTCGCCCAGCGCGTACGACAGGCGCAGGTAGCCGGGGGTGCCGAACGCCTCGCCCGGGACCACCGCGACCTCGGCCTCGTCCAGGATCAGGGCCGCCAGCTCCACGGAGGTCCGCGGCCGCTTCCCGCGGATCTCCTTCCCCAGCAGCGCCTTCACCGACGGGTAGGCGTAGAAGGCGCCCTCGGGCTCGGGGCACTCCACGCCGTCGATCTCGTTGAGCATCCGCACGATGGTGCGGCGGCGGCGGTCGAAGGCGGTCTTCATCTCGTCCACCGCGGACAGGTCGCCGCTCACCGCGGCGAGCGCGGCCACCTGGGCCACGTTGCCCACGTTGGAGGTGGCGTGCGACTGGAGGTTGGTGGCCGCCCTGACGACGTCCTGCGGGCCGATCAGCCACCCCACGCGCCAGCCGGTCATGGCGTAGGTCTTCGCCACGCCGTTGACGACGATGCACTTGTCGGCGAGCTCGGGCACCAGCACCGGCAGGCTGTGGAACTCCGCCTCGCCGTAGACGAGGTGCTCGTAGATCTCGTCGGTGAGCACCCACAGGCCGTGCTCCGCCGCCCAGCGGCCGACCGCCTCGGCCTCGGCGCGGGTGTAGACGGCGCCCGTCGGGTTGGACGGGGAGACGAAGAGCAGCACCTTGGTGTCCGCGGTGCGCGCGGCCTCCAGCTGCTCCACGGAGACCTTGTAGCCGGTGGTCTCGTCGGCGACGACCTCCACCGGCACGCCGCCCGCCAGCCGGATCGACTCCGGGTAGGTGGTCCAGTACGGCGCGGGGACGATCACCTCGTCGCCCGGGTCGAGGATCGCGGCGAACGCCTCGTAGATGGCCTGCTTGCCGCCGTTGGTCACCAGGACCTGCGAGGGGTCCACCCGCCACCCCGAGTCGCGGAGGGTCTTCTCCGCGATCGCCTTCTTCAGCTCGGGCAGGCCGCCCGCCGGCGTGTAGCGGTGGTACCGCGGGTCGCGGCAGGCCTGTGCCGCCGCCTCGACGATGTAGTCCGGGGTGGGGAAGTCCGGCTCGCCGGCGCCGAAGCCGATCACCGGGCGTCCGGCCGCCTTGAGGGCCTTGGCCTTGGCGTCCACGGCGAGGGTCGCGGACTCCGCGATGGCGCCGATGCGGGCCGACACCCGGCGGTCGGCGGGCCGCGCGGCGGGGTCGGGCTGAGGAGCAGGGTGGGGGGAAGCAGCGCTCATGCCTGCATCGTCGCAGAACCGCCCCCGGCCGGGCACGGCCGTTCCACCATGCGTCCACGGGCGGGTGAACGGCCGGCCGGACGGGCGGCGCGCGGGAGGCCCCGCGCGCCCGTGAGCAGGCATCCCGACGCGCGGCCGTCGGGAACAGGTTCGACGCGGCGGCCCGGACCCCGTACACTCGTCGCTCGATGGCACCCCGTCACATGCAACCGGCCGGCGTACACCACGCAGCGGTGAGGATGCGGTAGGTTGGGAGGCATCTCGGCGCCGCGAGGCTCCGAAGGGCTATAGCTCAATTGGTAGAGCACTGGTCTCCAAAACCAGCGGTTGGGGGTTCGAGTCCCTCTGGCCCTGCAGCTGGATCCGCGCCGAGCCCGCCCGCTCCACCGAGCGTGCGGGCTCGCCGCGGAGATGGCCCCGACAGCACTGCGACCGGATTCAGGTGAGGACGAGTGACGGAGACCACGGGCTCCACCGCGACGCCTGAGCGCGGCCGTCCCGGGGAAGAGCAGAGCGAGCTGCCCTCGCGCCGCGACCGCAAGCGCGCCTCGAAGCAGAAGAAGGGCCTCTTCGCCCGTCTCGCCCTCTTCTACCGCCAGATCATCGCCGAGCTGCGCAAGGTCGTCTGGCCCACCCGCAACGACCTGGTGACCTACACCACCGTCGTGATCGCGTTCGTGGTGGTCATCATGCTGCTCGTCTCGGGCCTCGACTGGAGCTTCGCGAAGCTCAGCTTCTGGATCTTCGGCTGACCTGCCACGACCGCGCCGTCGGCACCGATCGGACAATCCCGCTACCGTTGACTCGGTACTGTTGAGTTTCCGAGCCGTACACGGACGCTGTTCGCATCGATCTGATTCGAGGATCCGATTCGAGGACTGGACAGGAGAAGGCAACGGCGCGGAACCGTTCCATCTCTCTCCAGGAAAGAAGCAGCCACCGTGTCTGAGTCCCCCCTGTACGACGCCGACGAGACCGTCCGCGAGGCGGACGACGCCGTGGAGCGCGACGCGGCCGGCTCGGCCGAGGCCGAGGGCGACACCGCGGAGCAGGTCGTCGACGCGGCCGACGCGGACGCGGACGAGGTCGAGGCTGCCGAGGCCGAGGCCGGCGCCCCGGCCGAGGAGGCCGCCCTGCACGTCGCCGGCGACGCCGAGACCGAGGCCGAGGAGGCCTTCGACGAGGGCCACGACGCGGAGGCCGGCGAGTCCGGGGCCGCCGGGTCCGAGGATGACGCCGAGGCCGCCGACGCGGAGGCCGGCGACGCGGAGGCAGACGAGTCCGAGGCCGAGGACGTGGACCCCGTCGCCAAGTTCCGCGAGGAGCTGCGGCTCGCCCCCGGCGAGTGGTACGTCATCCACACCTACGCGGGCTACGAGAACCGCGTGAAGGCCAACCTGGAGCAGCGCGCCGTCTCGCTCAACGTCGAGGACTACATCTACCAGGCCGAGGTGCCCCAGGAAGAGGTCGTCCAGATCAAGAACGGCGACCGCAAGACCATCCGCCAGAACAAGCTCCCCGGCTACGTCCTGGTGCGCATGGACCTCACCAACGAGTCCTGGGGCGTCGTCCGCAACACGCCCGGCGTCACCGGCTTCGTGGGCAACGCCTACGACCCGTACCCGCTGACCCTGGACGAGGTCGTCAAGATGCTCGCCCCCGACGTGGAGCGCGCCGCGGCCAAGGAGGCCGGCAAGCCCTCGGTGTCCCGCCCGGTCGAGGTCCAGGTGCTCGACTTCGAGGTCGGCGACTCGGTCACCGTCACCGACGGCCCCTTCGCCACCCTCCAGGCGACCATCAACGAGATCAACCCCGACTCGAAGAAGGTCAAGGGCCTGGTCGAGATCTTCGGCCGGGAGACCCCGGTCGAGCTCTCCTTCGACCAGATCCAGAAGAACTGACGCGGATCCCCGCGCAAGGCCCCCGTCCGGCGGAAGACCGCCCGGCGGGGGCCTCCGCGTTCCGGGCGGGGCGCCGCCGCACGCCCGGCGGCGGCGCCCCGCACCCCGCGTCCCGGGGCGTGCGCGGGGCGGCCGGGCGCCGGGCCGGGGAATCCGTTTTTGGTGCGGGGGCCGGTTCGCGTTACCGTGGTCCGATGTGTGTGCGTGACCCCGGGCGCCGCCCGGTACCCCGCACACGCTGCCACTCAAGGCCCTGACGGCCGTCCGCGACGCCTCGCGCGTCCGGTCTCGTCCGTCGGGAAACACCTCTCAGAAGGACCCGGAGAGACATGCCTCCCAAGAAGAAGAAGGTCACGGGGCTCATCAAGCTCCAGATCAACGCAGGCGCGGCCAACCCCGCGCCGCCGGTCGGCCCCGCCCTGGGCCAGCACGGCGTCAACATCATGGAGTTCTGCAAGGCGTACAACGCCGCCACCGAGTCGCAGCGCGGCATGGTGGTGCCGGTGGAGATCACGGTCTATGAGGACCGCACCTTCACCTTCGTCACCAAGACTCCGCCGGCCGCGCGCCTCATCCTGAAGGCCGCGGGCGTGGAGAAGGGCTCCGGCGAGCCGCACAAGACCAAGGTCGCGAAGATCACCCGCGACCAGGTCCGCGAGATCGCCACCACCAAGATGCCCGACCTCAACGCCAACGACCTGGACCAGGCCGAGAAGATCATCGCCGGCACCGCCCGGTCGATGGGCATCACCGTCGAGGGCTGAGAACCCTTCCGGTTCTCGCAGTGGTAGGGCCAGGCGCTGGCCCGTCGCCACCACGACTCCACACAGATCACTCAGGAGCAGCAGTGAAGCGCAGCAAGGCTCTGACTGCCGCGGCCGGCAAGGTCGACCGCGAGCGTCTCTACGCCCCCCTGGAGGCCATCCGCCTGGCCAAGGCGACCTCCACCACCAAGTTCGACTCGACCGTCGAGGTCGCCATGCGCCTGGGTGTCGACCCGCGCAAGGCCGACCAGATGGTCCGCAGCACCGTGAACCTGCCGCACGGCACCGGCAAGACCGCTCGGGTCCTGGTCTTCGCGACCGGTGAGCGTGCGGCGGCCGCGGAGGCTGCGGGCGCCGACATCGTCGGTGCCGACGAGCTGATCGACGAGGTGTCGAAGGGCCGTCTGGACTTCGACGCCGTCGTCGCCACCCCGGACCTCATGGGCAAGGTCGGCCGCCTGGGCCGCGTGCTCGGTCCCCGTGGCCTCATGCCGAACCCGAAGACCGGCACCGTGACCCCGGACGTGGCCAAGGCCGTGACCGAGATCAAGGGCGGCAAGATCGAGTTCCGCGTCGACAAGCACTCGAACCTGCACTTCATCATCGGCAAGTCGTCCTTCTCCGACGAGCAGCTCGTCGAGAACTACGCGGCTGCCCTCGACGAGGTGCTGCGGGCCAAGCCGTCCGCCGCCAAGGGCCGCTACATCAAGAAGACCACCGTGTCGACCACCATGGGCCCCGGCGTCCCGGTCGACCCGAACCGCACCCGCAACCTCCTCGTCGAGGAGGACCCCGCGGCGGTCTGACGCCCCCGAGGCGCCATCGCGGCAGCGCAGTACGGCGGGCCCGCACCCCTGGTCGACAGGGGTGCGGGCCCGCCGCCGTCCCCGGGTCGGTAGAGTCCCGGGCCATGCGCGCCCTCCTCCGCACCGCCGCCGCGGCCGCCACCGCCGCCGCGGTGCTGGCCGGTGCCGCGGCGTGCGGGGACCACCGGGAGCGGACCCCCGCGGAGGCGTTCCTGGCGGCCTCCCGGGTCATGCGGAAGGCCGGCGCCGCCCGGGTGGCCCTGCAGCGGCAGGACCCGGGGCAGGGCGCGGTGGGTGGCCGCGGGGTGCTCTCCTGGGGCGGCAGGCCCGCGATGGACCTCGTGCTGCGCGGCCCCTCGGGCACCACCGAGGTCCGGACCCTCGACGGCACCGTCCACCTCGGCCCGGACGGCGGCGACTGGACGGAGTACGACCCGGAGGACCCCGCGGCCGGCGGGCCCGGCGCGGCGGCGGCCGCCGTGTACTCCACCTGGAGCGAGCAGCTCGACCCGGTCGCCGACCTGGAGGCGCTGGCCGAGGTGGGGACGCTGGAGCGGATCGGCACGGAGCGGGTGGGCGGCGACGACGCCGTCCACTACCGGGGCACCGCCACGGTGAGGGCCCTCGTGGGCGCCTCCGGCGGCCTCCCGGCCGCGCAGCGGGTCTCCGTCCTCGGCGCGTACCTCAGGCAGGGGGCGACCGGCATCACCGCCGACGTCTGGATCAACGGCCGCGACGAGGTCGTCCAGGAGCGCAAGACCTGGCGGATGCCCCGCGGCGCGGCGACGACCACCACCCGCTACACGGACCTCGGCACCGAGGTGGACATCCAGGCCCCGCTCCCCGGCGAGACCGTCGACGCCGCGAAGGCGGAGAAGGACGCAACCGGATGAGCCCGGAGCGTGTCCTGAAAGGACGGGTGGCCGAACGGCCACGGCGGGCAGGAGCCCGTGCGGCCGGTCCGCCGGACCGGCGGCCCTGCCGGCGGACGGCGGACGGCGGCGGACAGACAGCGACCCGACGAGCAGCAGCCGAGCAGGCAGACCCAGGGGGATCCCTTTGAAGCACATCCGTCCGAAGCACGTCCGTCCGATAGCCGCCGGCCTCGCGGTCGCCGCGCTGGCCGCCACCGCGGCGTGCTCCACCGTCGCGGAGAAGACGACGCAGAAGGCCGCGCAGCTGGCCCCGGCCGCCCTGCTGGACCTGGCCGGCCGCAACGCCGGCAGCGCCGGCACCGCCCGCGTCTCCATGACCATGAGGATGCCGGGCATGGCGGGCGCGGTGACCGCCGACGGCGTCATGGGCTGGGGCTCCAAGGCCGGGATGGACATCCAGTACTCGGGCAACGACGCCCTGAAGGGCCTGGACCCCGACGGCTCGGTGCACGCCCTCGGCAAGGGCCCGGTGATCTACTACGAGCTGCACGGGCCCGCGATCTCCCGCTTCGGCGGCAAGCACTGGATGAAGTTCGACATGTCGGCCCTGGCCGGGGCGGCGGGCGCGGGCTCCGACGGCCAGCTCTACCAGGACCCCTCCGCGTCCGCGCGGGCGCTCACCGACGCCGGGGGCCTCAAGGAGGTCGGCAAGGAGACCATCGCCGGCGCCGAGACCACCCACCTCTCCGGCACGGTCGCGGCGCAGAAGCTCGTCGCCGCCCGCACCGGGATGACCGCGGCCCAGCGGCAGCAGCAGCTCAAGGCCCTCGCCGCGGCGGGCATCGAGCGGACCACCATCGACGTCTGGGTGGACGCGAAGCGGCTGCCGGTCCGGATCAACCAGTCGATGCCGACCAAGCGCGGCACCATCACGGTGAAGGCCGACTTCTCCGACTACGGGGCGCCGCTGGACGTCGCCGTCCCGCCCGCGTCCGACACCGCGGACCTCGCCGGCCTGCTGAAGAAGATCAAGAAGCAGGCCTGAGCGGTCGCGGGAAGCGGTCCTGAGCAGCGGTCGGCCCGCCCACCGGCGTGACGGGGGCGGCCCCGGGAGGCGATTTGCCCGGGGCCGCCCCCGTCGCCTACTGTGGGCGTTGCCAAAGACCGCTGGTTGTCGGCGTGCGCCCGCAAGGACCGCACGACGGCCGAAGGATCTGCGAACGAAGTGCAGACGGCCCGCGCAGGTGCGATTGGAGTTCGATCTCCGGCCCCGCGGGGCCGTCGAGGTCATGCGAGCCCCGTGCGCCTGCGCGCCGGGGCTCTTCTCGTTCTCCCAGCCCCCTTCCCGCGGAACCGGCGCACCAGGTCGACTCCCGAACGGTCGGCCGAGCATCGACATCACGGAAGGAGGCGTAAGCCTATGGCGAGGCCCGACAAGGCTGCCGACGTCGCGGAGCTGACGGACAAGTTCCGCACCTCCAACGCGGCCGTGCTGACCGAGTACCGCGGTCTGACCGTGGGGCAGCTCAAGACGCTGCGCCGCTCGCTGGGCGCGAACGCCCAGTACGCCGTGGTGAAGAACACGCTGACCAAGATCGCTGCCAACGAGGCCGGGATCACCGAGCTGGACGACCTGTTCGCGGGTCCGACGGCTGTCGCCTTCGTCACCGGTGACCCGGTGGAGTCGGCGAAGGGTCTGCGTGACTTCGCCAAGGAGAACCCCGCTCTCATCATCAAGGGCGGTGTCCTTGACGGCAAGGCGCTGTCCGCCGATGAGATCAAGAAGCTCGCGGACCTCGAGTCCCGCGAGGTGCTGCTCGCCAAGCTTGCCGGTGGCATGAAGGCGTCCATGGCCAAGGCCGCGGCGACCTTCCAGGCCCCGCTCTCGAAGTTCGTCCGCACCGCGGACGCCCTTCGCAGCAAGGTCGAGCAGGGCGGTGCCGGTACGCCGGCTCCCGCCGCCGAGGAGGAGGCCGCCGAGTAATCGGCGGGCTCACGCCCTCGCAGCGGGCCCGTACGCCCGCCGTTATGTACATCCGGCACCAGCCGAATTAGTGGAAGGACGCCAATCATGGCGAAGCTGTCGCAGGACGAGCTGCTCGAGGTCTTCGGCGAGATGACCCTCATCGAGCTCTCCGAGTTCGTGAAGGCCTTCGAGGAGAAGTTCGACGTCGAGGCTGCCGCCCCGGTCGCCGTCGCCGGTGTCGCCGGTCCGGCCGCCGCCGCCGAGGCCGTCGAGGAGCAGGACGAGTTCGACGTCATCCTCGAGTCCGCCGGTGACAAGAAGATCCAGGTCATCAAGGAGGTCCGCGCCCTGACCTCCCTCGGCCTGAAGGAGGCCAAGGACCTGGTCGACGGCACCCCGAAGCCGGTCCTGGAGAAGGTCAAGAAGGAGGACGCCGAGAAGGCGAAGGCCGCCCTCGAGGGCGCCGGCGCCAAGGTCACCGTCAAGTGACCTCGGTCTCCTGACCGCAGTCCCGCGGACTGCAGCCCCCTCGCGGGGCGGGCCGGGGCGGCCACCCTCCGGGGTGGCCGCCCCGGCCTTCTGCGTGCCCCGGCCTTCTGCGTGCCCCGGCCTTCTGCGTGCCCCGGCCGCCCCTGTGCCCGGCCCCGCCGGCCCGCCCGCTCCCGCCGCCCCGCACCGCCGCCCTCCGGCGCCCCGGGGGCGCGGGCCCTGCTTTTCCCCGCCGCCCGGCCCCGCGGGCCCTCCTGCGGCCCTGACGGCCCGCGGCGGGCCCCTTCCCGGACCGCCGCGCCCCTCCCGGCCCCTCCCGCCCTCCGGGCCCGCCCCACGCCCCGTGCGCCCCCGGCGGCCACCGGGGGGCGGCCCCGTCCCGGTTCCGTCCCGGTGCCCCGGCCCGCCGTCCCCGCCTCCGTCGGTGCCGCCCGGTATGGTGAGCGCAGTCACGGCCGCACCGCCCCCACCACGGGTTCTCCGTCGGCACGGGGGCACCGCCGACCGGCGCCCGCGGCGATCCCCGCAGCGTCCGGCCCTTGACGAACCGCACGCCGCGCGCGATTCTCAGGACGCGCGGTCACTCCGTCCGGTCCGGCGTGCATGAACCGGGCCCGTGACGGGAAGTGAACACGGCGTGAGATGTACGGCCTTTCCGAGGGGCCGTACGACAGGCAGGAACCGCCCTGCAGACCGCCCCGACGGGGGCGGTCGGCACGAGGGAGGGAGTCTCCGATTCGGCCTCCGGATCAGAGCTGGACAGCAGTGTGCCGAACGGCTACACTGTCCCTTTGCGCTGCCTGTTAGCTGCTCCGTGACTCGTCGCCCGGAGTTCGCACTGCCCTGAACAGGGGTGGCATCCCGACCGAAACTCTTCCCGACCAGGAGAAACCTCCTGGTGGTGAGGGGTCCGCGAGGTCGGGGGCCGGTCCTGGGAAGGTCGGGCCCGGTACGCGCGTAGTGAGTCCGAGCCCTCGGAAGGACCCCCTCTTGGCCGCCTCGCGCAACGCCTCGAACAACTCCGCCTCCACCGCACCCCTGCGTGTCTCCTTCGCGAAGATCCGCGAGCCTCTCGAGGTACCCAACCTCCTCGCCCTGCAGACCGAGAGCTTCGACTGGCTGCTCGGCAACGCGGCGTGGAAGGCCCGTGTCGAGAGCGCCCTCGCGAACGGACACGACGTCCCCACCAAGTCCGGCCTCGAGGAGATCTTCGAGGAGATCTCGCCGATCGAGGACTTCTCCGGCTCCATGTCGCTGACCTTCCGCGACCACCGTTTCGAGCCGCCGAAGAACTCCATCGACGAGTGCAAGGAGCGCGACTTCACCTACGCCGCGCCGCTTTTCGTCACCGCCGAGTTCACCAACAACGAGACCGGCGAGATCAAGTCGCAGACGGTCTTCATGGGCGACTTCCCGCTCATGACCAACAAGGGCACCTTCGTCATCAACGGCACCGAGCGTGTCGTGGTGTCGCAGCTGGTCCGCTCCCCGGGCGTCTACTTCGACTCGTCGCTCGACAAGACCTCCGACAAGGACGTCTTCTCCGCCAAGGTCATCCCCTCCCGCGGTGCCTGGCTGGAGATGGAGATCGACAAGCGCGACATGGTCGGCGTCCGCATCGACCGCAAGCGCAAGCAGTCCGTCACCGTGCTGCTGAAGGCCCTCGGCTGGACCAACGAGATGATCCTCGAGGAGTTCGGCGAGTACGAGTCGATGCGCGCCACCCTGGAGAAGGACCACACCCAGGGCCAGGACGACGCGCTGCTGGACATCTACCGCAAGCTGCGCCCGGGCGAGCCGCCGACCAAGGAGGCCGCCCAGACCCTGCTGGAGAACCTCTACTTCAACCCGAAGCGCTACGACCTCGCCAAGGTCGGCCGCTACAAGGTCAACCGCAAGCTCGGCATCGACGAGTCCCTGGACTCCGGCGTGCTCACCGAGCAGGACGTCATCGCCACCATCAAGTACCTGGTCAAGCTGCACGCCGGCGAGACCGAGTGGGTGGACGCCGAGGAGGGTCGCGACATCGTCGTCGAGGTCGACGACATCGACCACTTCGGCAACCGCCGCCTGCGCAACGTCGGCGAGCTCATCCAGAACCAGGTCCGCACCGGCCTGGCCCGCATGGAGCGCGTCGTCCGCGAGCGGATGACCACCCAGGACGTCGAGGCGATCACGCCGCAGACCCTGATCAACATCCGGCCGGTCGTCGCCTCCATCAAGGAGTTCTTCGGCACCAGCCAGCTGTCCCAGTTCATGGACCAGACGAACCCGCTGTCGGGCCTGACCCACAAGCGCCGTCTCTCCGCGCTGGGCCCCGGCGGTCTGTCCCGTGAGCGGGCCGGCTTCGAGGTCCGCGACGTGCACCCGTCGCACTACGGCCGCATGTGCCCGATCGAGACCCCCGAAGGCCCGAACATCGGCCTGATCGGCTCGCTCGCCTCCTACGGCCGGGTCAACGCCTTCGGCTTCGTCGAGACCCCGTACCGCAAGGTCGTCGACGGTGTGGTCACCGAGCAGGTGGACTACCTCACCGCCGACGAGGAGGACCGCTTCGTCATCGCGCAGGCCAACGCCCCGCTGACCGACGAGCTGACCTTCGCCGAGCCCCGTGTCCTCGTCCGCCGCCGCGGCGGCGAGATCGACTACATCCCGGGCACCGAGGTCGACTACATGGACGTCTCGCCGCGCCAGATGGTGTCGGTCGCGACCGCCATGATCCCCTTCCTCGAGCACGACGACGCCAACCGCGCGCTCATGGGCTCGAACATGATGCGCCAGGCCGTCCCGCTGCTGAAGAGCGAGGCGCCGCTGGTCGGCACCGGCATGGAGTACCGCGCCGCCGTCGACGCCGCCGACGTCATCGCCGCCGAGAAGGCCGGTGTGGTCCAGGAGGTCTCCGCGGACTACATCACCGTCGCCAACGACGACGGCACCTACACCACCTACCGGGTGGCCAAGTTCACGCGCTCCAACCAGGGCACCGCCTTCAACCAGAAGGTGATCGTGGACGAGGGCGCCCGTATCGAGGTCGGCCAGGTGCTGGCCGACGGCCCCTGCACCGACGAGGGCGAGATGGCCCTCGGCAAGAACCTGCTCGTGGCGTTCATGCCGTGGGAGGGCCACAACTACGAGGACGCGATCATCCTGTCGCAGCGCCTCGTGCAGGACGACGTCCTCTCCTCGATCCACATCGAGGAGCACGAGGTCGACGCCCGCGACACCAAGCTGGGCCCCGAGGAGATCACCCGGGACATCCCGAACGTCTCCGAGGAGGTCCTCGCCGACCTCGACGAGCGCGGCATCATCCGCATCGGCGCCGACGTCGTCACCGGCGACATCCTGGTCGGCAAGGTCACGCCCAAGGGCGAGACCGAGCTGACCCCGGAGGAGCGCCTGCTCCGCGCGATCTTCGGCGAGAAGGCGCGCGAGGTCCGCGACACCTCGCTGAAGGTGCCGCACGGCGAGTCCGGCAAGGTCATCGGCGTCCGCGTCTTCGACCGCGAGGAGGGCGACGAGCTTCCCCCGGGCGTCAACCAGCTGGTCCGCGTCTACGTGGCCCAGAAGCGGAAGATCACCGACGGTGACAAGCTCGCCGGCCGCCACGGCAACAAGGGCGTCATCTCCAAGATCCTCCCGGTCGAGGACATGCCGTTCCTCGAGGACGGCACCCCGGTCGACATCGTCCTCAACCCGCTCGGTGTCCCGTCCCGGATGAACCCGGGACAGGTCCTGGAGACCCACCTCGGCTGGCTGGCCAAGCAGGGCTGGGACGTCTCCGGCATCGCCGACGAGTGGGCCCGCCGCCTCCAGGCGATCGACGCGGACCAGGTCGAGCCCGGCACCAACCTGGCGACCCCGGTCTTCGACGGCGCCCGCGAGGACGAGATCACCGGCCTGCTGGAGAACACCATCCCCAATCGGGACGGCAACCGCATGGTCGGCGCCTCCGGCAAGGCGCAGCTCTTCGACGGCCGCTCCGGCGAGCCGTTCCCGCACCCGATCTCCGTCGGGTACATGTACATCCTCAAGCTGCACCACCTGGTCGACGACAAGCTCCACGCCCGTTCGACCGGCCCGTACTCGATGATCACCCAGCAGCCGCTCGGTGGTAAGGCGCAGTTCGGCGGTCAGCGCTTCGGCGAGATGGAGGTGTGGGCCCTGGAGGCGTACGGCGCGGCCTACGCCCTGCAGGAGCTGCTCACCATCAAGTCCGACGACGTGCTCGGCCGCGTGAAGGTCTACGAGGCCATCGTCAAGGGCGAGAACATCCCGGAGCCCGGCATCCCCGAGTCCTTCAAGGTCCTCATCAAGGAGATGCAGTCGCTCTGCCTGAACGTGGAGGTGCTGTCGTCCGACGGCATGTCCATCGAGATGCGTGACTCCGACGAGGACGTGTTCCGCGCCGCCGAGGAGCTCGGTATCGACCTGTCCCGGCGCGAGCCGAGCAGCGTCGAAGAGGTCTGACGGAGGTCGGCGGGGCCCCGCCCCGGCGAGGCCCCGCCACCCCCAAGGCCCCCATCAGACCAGACGAAAGACTCGACCCCTGAAAGAGGGCTTGACGAAAAGTGCTCGACGTCAACTTCTTCGATGAGCTGCGCATCGGCCTGGCCACCGCCGACGACATCCGCCAGTGGTCCCACGGCGAGGTCAAGAAGCCCGAGACCATCAACTACCGCACCCTGAAGCCGGAAAAGGACGGGCTCTTCTGCGAGAAGATCTTCGGCCCCACCCGGGACTGGGAGTGCTACTGCGGCAAGTACAAGCGCGTCCGCTTCAAGGGCATCATCTGTGAGCGCTGCGGCGTCGAGGTGACCCGCGCCAAGGTGCGCCGCGAGCGGATGGGCCACATCGAGCTGGCCGCCCCCGTCACGCACATCTGGTACTTCAAGGGCGTGCCGAGCCGGCTCGGCTACCTCCTCGACCTCGCGCCGAAGGACCTCGAGAAGGTCATCTACTTCGCCGCCTACATGATCACCTGGGTGGACGACGAGCGCCGCACCCGCGACCTGCCGTCGCTGGAGGCCCACGTCTCCGTCGAGCGCCAGCAGATCGAGCAGCGCCGCGACTCCGACCTGGAGGCCCGCGCCAAGAAGCTCGAGTCCGACCTGGGCGAGCTGGAGGCCGAGGGCGCCAAGGCCGACGTGCGCCGCAAGGTGCGCGAGGGCGCCGAGCGCGAGATGAAGCAGCTGCGCGACCGCGCCCAGCGCGAGCTGGACCGCCTCGACGAGGTGTGGAGCCGCTTCAAGAACCTCAAGGTCCAGGACCTCGAGGGCGACGAGCTGCTCTACCGCGAGCTGCGCGACCGCTTCGGCACCTACTTCTCCGGTGCGATGGGCGCCGCGGCGCTGCAGAAGCGCCTGGAGTCCTTCGACCTCGAGGAGGAGGCCGAGCGCCTCCGCGAGATCATCAAGACCGGCAAGGGCCAGAAGAAGACCCGCGCGCTCAAGCGCCTCAAGGTCGTCTCCGCGTTCCTGCAGACCCGCAACAAGCCCAACGGCATGGTGCTGGACTGCGTCCCGGTCATCCCGCCGGACCTGCGTCCGATGGTGCAGCTGGACGGCGGCCGCTTCGCGACCTCCGACCTGAACGACCTGTACCGCCGCGTGATCAACCGGAACAACCGCCTCAAGCGGCTCCTCGACCTCGGCGCGCCCGAGATCATCGTCAACAACGAGAAGCGCATGCTGCAGGAGGCCGTCGACGCGCTGTTCGACAACGGCCGCCGCGGCCGGCCGGTCACCGGCCCGGGCAACCGCCCGCTGAAGTCGCTCTCCGACATGCTCAAGGGCAAGCAGGGCCGCTTCCGGCAGAACCTGCTCGGCAAGCGCGTCGACTACTCGGCCCGCTCCGTCATCGTCGTCGGCCCGCAGCTCAAGCTGCACCAGTGCGGCCTGCCCAAGGCCATGGCGCTGGAGCTCTTCAAGCCGTTCGTGATGAAGCGCCTGGTGGACCTCAACCACGCGCAGAACATCAAGTCGGCGAAGCGCATGGTCGAGCGCGCCCGCCCCGTGGTGTGGGACGTCCTCGAAGAGGTCATCGCCGAGCACCCGGTCCTCCTGAACCGTGCGCCCACCCTGCACCGCCTGGGCATCCAGGCCTTCGAGCCGCAGCTGGTCGAGGGCAAGGCCATCCAGATCCACCCGCTCGTCTGCACCGCGTTCAACGCGGACTTCGACGGCGACCAGATGGCCGTCCACCTGCCGCTGTCGGCGGAGGCCCAGGCCGAGGCCCGCATCCTGATGCTGTCCTCGAACAACATCCTCAAGCCGGCCGACGGCCGCCCGGTGACCATGCCCACCCAGGACATGGTGCTCGGCCTGTTCTTCCTCACCTCCGACCGCGAGGACGTGAAGGGCGGCGGCCGCTCGTTCACCTCGACCGCCGAGGCCATGATGGCCTTCGACGCCCGCGAGCTGGACCTCCAGGCCCCGATCGACGTCCGCCTGCCCGCCGGCACCGTGCCGCCGCGCGGCTGGACCCCGCCGCTCGACGAGGACGGCGCCCCCACCTGGGTCGACGGTGAGCCCTTCCGGCTCTCCACCACCCTGGGCCGCGCCCTCTTCAACGAGCTGCTGCCCGAGGACTACCCCTTCGTCGACTACGAGGTCGGCAAGAAGCAGCTCTCGGCGATCGTCAACGACCTGGCCGAGCGGTACCCCAAGGTCACCGTCGCGGCCACGCTGGACAACCTCAAGTCGGCCGGCTTCCACTGGGCGACCCGCTCCGGCGTCACCGTCTCGATCTCCGACGTCGTCGTGCCGCCGAGCAAGCCCCAGATCCTCGAGGGCTACGAGGCGCAGGCCGAGAAGATCCAGAAGCAGTACGAGCGCGGTCTGATCACCAACGACGAGCGCAAGCAGGAGCTCGTCGCGATCTGGACCAAGGCGACCAACGAGGTCGCCGAGGCGATGAACGCGAACTTCCCGAAGACCAACCCCATCTTCATGATGGTGGACTCGGGAGCCCGCGGAAACATGATGCAGATGCGTCAGATCGCCGGTATGCGCGGTCTGGTGTCCAACGCCAAGAACGAGACCATCCCGCGTCCCATCAAGGCCTCGTTCCGCGAGGGCCTCACCGTGCTGGAGTACTTCATCTCCACCCACGGTGCCCGTAAGGGTCTCGCCGACACCGCCCTGCGGACCGCCGACTCGGGCTACCTCACCCGTCGTCTGGTCGACGTCTCGCAGGACGTGATCATCCGCGAGGAGGACTGCGGCACCGAGCGCGGCCTCAAGCTGGAGATCGCCTCCGTGGGCGCCGACGGCGTGCTGCGCAAGGCCGACGACGTCGAGACCAGCGTCTACGCCCGCATGCTCGCCGAGGACATCACCGTCGACGGCAAGGTGCTGGCGCAGGCCAACACCGACCTGGGCGACGTGCTGATCGACGAGCTGGTCCGCCACGGTGTCTCCACCGTCAAGACCCGCTCGATCCTCACCTGCGAGTCGGCGGTCGGCACCTGCGCCATGTGCTACGGCCGCTCCCTGGCCACCGGCAAGCTGGTGGACATCGGCGAGGCCGTCGGCATCATCGCCGCCCAGTCCATCGGTGAGCCCGGCACCCAGCTCACGATGCGCACCTTCCACACCGGTGGTGTGGCCGGTGACGACATCACCCAGGGTCTGCCCCGTGTCGTCGAGCTCTTCGAGGCCCGCACCCCCAAGGGTGTCGCCCCGATCAGCGAGGCGGCCGGCCGGGTCCGCATCGAGGACACCGAGAAGACCCGCAAGATCGTCGTCACCCCCGACGACGGCAGCGAGGAGATCGCGTACCCGGTCTCCAAGCGCGTGAAGCTGCTCGTCGGCGAGGGCGACGCGGTCGAGGTCGGCCAGAAGCTGACCATGGGCGCCACCAACCCGCACGACGTGCTGCGCATCCTGGGTCAGCGGGCCGTCCAGGTCCACCTGGTCCAGGAGGTCCAGAAGGTCTACAACTCGCAGGGCGTGTCGATCCACGACAAGCACATCGAGATCATCATCCGGCAGATGCTGCGCCGCGTGACGATCATCGAGTCCGGCGACGCGGAGCTGCTGCCCGGCGAGCTCGTCGAGCGCGGCCGCTTCGAGACCGAGAACCGCCGCGTGGTGTCCGAGGGCGGCCACCCCGCCTCCGGCCGTCCGCAGCTGATGGGTATCACCAAGGCCTCGCTGGCCACCGAGTCCTGGCTGTCGGCCGCCTCCTTCCAGGAGACGACCCGGGTGCTCACCGACGCGGCGATCCACGCCAAGTCGGACCCGCTGCTGGGCCTCAAGGAGAACGTCATCATCGGCAAGCTCATCCCGGCCGGTACGGGTCTGCCCCGCTACCGCAACATCCGGGTCGAGCCCACCGAGGAGGCGAAGGCCGCGATGTACTCGGCCGTCGGCTACGACGACTACGACATCTCGCCGTTCGGCGCCGGCTCCGGCCAGGCCGTCCCGCTGGAGGACTACGACTACGGGCCGTACACCGGCTGAGTCGCCCGACAGCACCGCACGACCGCGAGGGCGGCCGCTCCCGAGAGGGGGCGGCCGCCCTCGCGGCATGTGCGGGGACCTCACCGGCACCGTGTGGCACCGCGCGGTCGCGGGCGCCATCATCGGGTCATGGAGACGACCCCCCGGCCCGATGAGGCCGACGACAGGCTCCCCATCGAGCGGGCGGCCCCGGAACGGCGCTCCGGGGAGGAGGCCGCCGCCGAGGCCGTCCCCCGCCACCCGGCCCGGCGGCCCGAGCGCTTCACCGAGGCACTGGACCGGATCACGGCGGAGGACGGGGAGCTGCTGCGGAGACTGGCCGGTCGGTGACCCCGAGCACCGGCCCGTCCGCCCGCCGGAGCACCCGGCCTCCCGGTCTCAGCGGCCCAGCAGCTTCGCCGCCAGGGCCTCGGCGCTGTGCGGGCCGGGGCCGCCGCGCCGCACCGCGCGGGAGAGCGGCGGCATGGTGGAGGGGGCGCGTTGCCCGGGCACCCGCTCCACCACGGTGGTGCCCGACGCCGCCTCCAGCACCGGGGCGTACCCGGCGGCCCGCAGGGCGGCCAGTGCGGCGTCCGGCTCGGCGGCGCTGACCAGAACGGTCGGGGCGATCCGGCGCAGGCCCAGCCTCGCGAGGACGCGGGAGCGGGACAGCTCCAGCACCAGCGCTTCGTCGTCGGACCGGACGCAGCAGGCGGAGCGGACCACCCGCATCCGGCCGTGGGTGCGGGCGGCGTCCTTGACCAGGTACTCCAGCGGCTGCGGCAGCGCCCGCCCGTCGGCGGAGGCCGCCGCGAGCCGCTCCAGCAGGTCGGCCGCGTCGAGGCCGCCGTCCAGGGCACGGCGCACCGAGGCGGCGCTGATCCGCCACACCATGGCGTGGCCCTCCGACTCGCGGACCGCGCAGGAGGAGAGCAGGTCGGTCAGCTCGGGGGAGGCGGCCCCCGCAACGACGGCCGTCAGGTCCGCCTGGAAGCGCGCCGTGGTCTGCGGCGTGGGCAGCAGCTCCGCGAGCGCCCCGGAGAGCCGCCGCACCGCGGCGTCGACCGCCGGCTCCGAGTCCAGCCGGGGCCCGGCACCGGGGACGGCGGGGAACCACCGGTCCGCGCCGGAGTCCAGCAGCCCGCGCACGGCGTGCCCGACCGGGGTGAGCGCCCCGTGGGCGACCACGCCCAGCAGCTCCGCCTCGGCGAGGGTCGCCCGCGCCCGCTCCTCCGGGAAGGCCCCGGCGAACTCCAGCGGTCGCCGCCACGCCACCGCGTCCCGCAGGGAGTCCGCCCCCGCCGGTCCCAGTCCGCGGCCGCCGGGGAGGTCGGCCAGGGCGTCCAGCAGCACCCTGCGCACGGTCACCGCGCCCGGGTCCTGCGGGCCGAACAGCGCCACCGGGGTACCGTCCTCCTCCGGCCAGTGGGTGAAGACCTCCGGCACCACCGCCCAGGTCGCCAGCAGCGGCAGCAGCCGCCCGGCGGGCGGCTCCGCCAGCCACGCGTCGTACCGCGCGGTCGGCAGCAGCCGGGCCGCAGGCTGCGGCGGCGGCGCGGACCGGCGGCCGCGGGTCCTCGGCGGCGGCTCCTCCTCCACGGGGGCCAGCAGGTCGGCGTTGGCCGCCAGGTCCAGCCACAGCCTCGCCTGCTCCTCGGGGACGCCGGCCGCCTTCGCCAGCCGCCGGGTGTCCCGCACCGCGATCCCGCCCGCCTTCCGTAGCGAGGGCGGCTGCTCCGCCACCGCCCGCAGGAGCAGCTCCGCCCGGGCGGCCGCCGCGGCTGCGGCGGCCTGTGCCTCGTCCGCGGCCCGCGCGGGCAGCGGCACCAGCCCGGCCGCCCGGGGCGGAAGGGCGTCGAACGTCCAGGCGTCCCCGTCCTCGCGCAGCGCCTCGGCGACCTCGCGCACCAGCTCCACCAGGTCGGTGCCGACGGGGACCACCATGCCCCGTGCCGCCAGCCAGTCCGTGCCCGGGTCGCCGGACCCGCCGGGCCGGAACGCGAACTTCGTGCGGCCCGCGACGTAGTAGCCGTACTGCGCCGTGAAGCAGCGGGTCAGCAGCGCCGGCGGCCCGGGCACCAGCCGCTCCAGCAGGTCCAGCGCCTCCTGCGGCGCCTCGGAGACGAGCGCCCGCACCGCCGTCCGGTCGCCGAGCACCGCCGCGACCGCCCGCTGCGCCTCGTCCCGGTTGCGGGCCTTCGGCAGCCCCAGTTCGGCCGCGATCGCGTGGATCTCGCCCGCGTTGAAGGCATCGCCCAGCAGGGCGGCGGCCGGCCTGCCGAGTCCCCGCAGCCGCGCGGACCGGCGGTGCACCAGCGCGGGCACCGCCACGTCGGCGCCGTGCGGCGGCAGGACGAGCGCCCGCGCCGCCAGGCGGTCGAGGCACTCCTCCGCGGCCTGCCGGGAGGGCCTGTCCCGGGCCAGGGCGTCCAGCAGTGCGGCACGGGGGACGGCCCGCTCCGCGGGGTCGGTGCCGCTCGCGTCCCACGGCCCGTACCGCCGGTCGGCCAGCCCCGCCGCGGCCGTGAGCACCTGCAGCTCCGGCAGGGTGAGCAGGCCGAGGGCCGCGGCCGTGGAGTGGTCGCCTAGCAGGTGGGCGGCGAGCCCCCGGAGGCTGCCGAGCGCCTGCGGCTCGTACGCGGCCGCCGCGGGCAGTCCACGCTCCCGCAGCAGGACGGTGAGCTGGTCGGGAGTGCGGTCGGCGAGCCAGGACGTGAGGGCGGCGGCGCTTCTGTGCATGGCACGACCCTAGGCCTGGCGAGGCCGCCGGAGTGCCGCTTCCCGGCGGCGGCCGCACCGGCGGGGGTGGTGCTGGCACCACCCCCGCCGAGGGGTCCCAGGGCCAGTGACCCGGCGGGGGCGGGCGCGGCAGACTGGCGTGCGACAGCGGCAGGGACGGGCGTACGGACGGGGAGCGGTGCATGAGCGTGGGGGAGCCGGTGGCGGGGGAGGGCCCGAGGGCCGAGCTGGAGCGGGTCCGGGTGTGGACGGCGGAGCGGCTGACGGCGCTGTGGCGGTGCGCCCTGCTCTGCCTCCGGGCGTTCCTCGGACCGGCGGTCCTGCTGGCGGTCCTCGCCGTCCTGCTGGCGTTCGCCGTCCAGGGCGTCGTGGGCCGCCTCACCGTCCTGCCGTACCTCGCGGCCGGAGGCTGCGCCCTGGCGGCCGCCGCCTTCGGCCTCGGCCGGCGCAACGCCCGGTGGTCCCGGCGGCAGGCCGCGCAGTGGTTCGGCGTCCGCCTCCCCGAGTCCTACGACCCGCTGCCCCCGCTGGAGCAGGGCGACCGCGGCCACTGGTGGAGCGGCCACGCCTACCACCGCCGCCGCTGGACCGCGCAGGTCTCCCGGCACGTCCACCGGGCGCTGCGCGACCCGGGCACCTGGCGCGACCAGGCGTGGCTGCTCGCCAACCCGGTGGCCGCCGGACTGACCGCCGGGGTGGCCGCCGGCCTGTTCGCGGCGGGCGTCCCGGTCACCGGACTGGCCTTCGTGAACCTCCTGGACAGCTACCCCTTCGAGAAGCCGGGGATCGCCCAGGCCCTGCTCCTGGGCCTGGCCGCCGCGGCCGCGGGCCTGGTGCTGGCCCCGTACGCGCTGCGCCTGCACACCCGCTGGATGCGGCACTTCCTCGACCCCGAGGACGGCGCCACCCGCGCGGAGCTCGCCGAGCGGGTGCAGCACCTCACCGCCAGCCGTGCCGACGCCGTCGGCGACCAGGCCGCCGAGCTGCGGCGCATCGAGCGCGACCTGCACGACGGCGCCCAGGCCCGCCTGGTGGCCATCGGCATGACGCTGGGCACCATCGAGCACCTGATGGACACCGACGCGCCCGCCGCCCGCGCCCTGCTCGCCGACGCCCGGCAGGCGTCCCACAAGGCCCTGCAGGAGCTGCGGGACCTGGTGCGGGGCATCCACCCGCCGGTCCTGGCCGAGCGCGGCCTCGCCGACGCCGTCCGCGCCCTGGCGCTGGACAGCCCGCTGCCCGTGGAGGTCTGCGCGGACCTGCCGGAGCGCCCGCCGGCCCCGGTGGAGGCCGCCGCCTACTTCTGCGTCTGCGAGCTGCTGGCCAACGCGGCCAAGCACTCCGGCGCCCGCCAGGTCTGGGTGGACCTGCTCCACCGCGCCGGGTCCCTGCGGATCACCGTGACCGACGACGGGCGCGGCGGCGCCGACCCGGCGCGCGGCAGCGGGCTGCGCGGGATCGGGCGCCGGCTCGGTACCTTCGACGGAGTCCTCGCCCTGAGCAGCCCGCCGGGCGGCCCGACCACCGTGACCATGGAGCTGCCGTGCGCGTCGTCCTCGCCGAGGACCTCTACCTCCTCCGGGAAGGCCTGACCCGGCTGCTGGAGGCCCACGGCTTCACCGTCGTGGCCGCCGTGGAGACCGGCCCCGACCTGCTGGCCGCGCTCCTGGAGCAGCGGCCGGACGTCGCCGTGGTGGACGTCCGGCTGCCGCCCACCCTCACCGACGAGGGCCTCCAGGCGGCGCTGGCCGCGCGCCGGGAGATCCCGGGCCTGCCGGTGCTCGTCCTCTCCCAGCACGTGCAGCAGCTGTACGCCCGCGAGCTGCTGGCGGACGGCACCGGCGGTGTCGGCTACCTGCTCAAGGACCGGGTCTTCAACGCCGGCCAGTTCGTCGACGCCGTGCGCCGGGTGGCGGCCGGCGGCACCGCCATGGACCCCGACGTCATCGCCCGGCTGCTGGAGCGCGGGGAGCGCTCCCGGCCGGTGGGCCGGCTCACGCCCCGCGAGCGGGAGGTGCTGGAGCTGATGGCGGAGGGCTGCTCCAACTCGGCGATCGCCGCCCGGCTGACCGTCAGCGACGGCGCCGTCGCCAAGCACATCGCCAACATCTTCGCCAAGCTGGGGCTGGCCCCCACCGACGACGCGAACCGCCGGGTCCAGGCCGTCCTGGCGCACCTCGACGCGGTGCGCTGACGGACGGCCCGGGCGCCCGGCCGCCCCGGTACGGCGCTGCTCAGCGCTCCACCACGGCGGCCAGCACCTCCGGCAGCCGCCGGGGCAGCAGCCGGCCCGCCAGCCGGACGCCGAGCGCCGCCATCCCGGCGCCGTAGAGCGCACCGGCCGGGAGCACGGTCCAGGTCGGCCCGTCCGCCAGGTGCAGGGCCAACGCCGCCACGCCCAGCGGCACCGTCAGCACCACCACCCCGAGCATGGACCCGAACATGTTGCCCAGGACCAGCCCGGCCTGCCCGGGGGCGGCGTTCTGCATGGGGTTGCCGCCCGCCGGCATGGCGTACGGCAGCAGCACGCTCAGCACCGCGCCGACGCCCGCGCCGCCGCCCAGCAGGCCCCAGGTGAGCCCCAGCGCCTCCGGGAGGTCCGCCCAGCCCCCGCCGAACGCGGCCAGCACCGCCCCCAGCAGCGCCGTGGACGGCACGGCGTACGCGGCCACCGCCCGGACCCGTCCGCGCAGTTCGGCCCTGGCGTCCGCCGGACCGGCGATCGTGGCCGCCACCATCCAGAACGCGGACCCGTCCATGCCGAACAGGTTGAGCGTCTGCAGCCCCAGCACCAGGCCGCCGAACGCCACCGTGTACACGCTCATGCCGCCCTGCACCGCGGCGAGCACGGACAGGGCGGCCATCATGCCGATGCCGCTGAACACGGCCGCCCTCGCCCGTGGCTCCCGCCGGACGTAGCGCAGCTGCCGCTGCAGGGCCGCCCCGGACCGGTCCGCGGGCAGCAGCCGCGAGGAGAGGCCCCCGCCGCGCCGCGCCTCGCGGACCTCGGGGGCGGCGGCGAGCGTGGAGGAGTCCGCGGTGACCATGAGCCGCTGCAGGGAGGCCCGCCACCAGCGGAGCAGCAGCACCAGCAGGCCCGCGGCCGCCGCCAGCTGCACCGCGGCCGCCGCCCACGCGCCGTCGCCCGCCGAGCGGACCGCGCCGAGCGCGCTCACCGGCGGCACCCAGCGCAGCACGGCGCCCGCCGGCTCCAGCGCCGAGAGGTCGACGCCTCCCGTGCCCGGCCTGCCGAGGACGCCCTGGAAGGCGATGTTGGCGCTCTGGATCAGCACCGCGAACAGCAGGCCGCCGAAGACGGCGAGGTCGCGGCCGCGCCGGCTGGAGAGCATCCGGGCGTTGCCCGCCGCCACCGCGCGGGACAGCACCACCAGGGTGAGCACCGCCAGCGGCACCGCCGCCACCGCCGTCGCGGCCCCGGCCGCCCCGGCCGCCGCGGCCGCCGCCGCACCGCCCAGCACCACCGCGCTCAGCAGCGGGCCCGGGCCGACGAGCGCCGCCAGCAGCATCCCCCGCAGCAGGGGCGACGGCCGCAGCGGCAGCATCGTCAGGCGGGTGGGGTCGGCGCTCTCGTCGCCGGCGAAGAGGAAGAGCGGCACGCCCGCCCAGCCCAGCGCCAGCCCGGTGGCGACGACCACCGCCGCGTCGCCCGCGCCCCGGTGGCCGTGCAGGGCGGCCAGCGCGACCGCGGTCCCGGACGCCAGCAGCAGGCCCAGGGCGGAGCCGACGACGTAGGCGACGGCCCGGCCGCCGTTGCGCCGCAGGCCGTTGCGGAGCAGCCGCACCTTCAGTGAGACCACCGCCCGCACCACGTCCCGGTCGGCGGCCGCCCCCCGGGCGGGTGCCGCGACCCCGGCGGAGGCGCCCCCGGCCGGCGTGTCCCCGGCGGACGTGTCCGCGGCGGTCACCGGGCGTCCCCGGGGCGTGCGCCGAGCCAGCCCAGCGAGGCGCCGGCGCCGTCGTCGCGCGCCCCGACCAGGTCGAGGAACGCCTCGTGCAGGCTGCGGCCGCCGCGCACCTCGTCCAGCGGCCCCCGGGCGACCACCCGTCCGGCGTTCATCACCGCCACCCGGTCGCAGAGCTGCTCCACCAGCTCCATGACGTGGCTGGAGAGGACCACGGTGCCGCCGGACGCCGCGTACCGCTTCAGCACGCCCCGGACGGTCTGGGCGGAGACCGGGTCCACGCCCTCGAAGGGCTCGTCCAGGAAGAGCACCCGCGGGTTGTGCAGCAGCGCCGCCGCCAGCCCGGCCTTCTTCCGCATGCCCGTGGAGTAGTCCGCGACCAGCCTGCCCCCGGCGCCGTCCAGGTCGAGGACCCGCAGCAGCTCGTCGGCGCGCCGGTCCACCTCCGCCGCGGGCAGCCCCCGCAGCCGCCCGCCGTACTGCAGCAGCTCCCGCCCGCTCAGCCGCTCGAACATCCGCAGCCCCTCGGGGAGGATCCCGATCCCCGCCTTGACCGCGACGGGGTCGCGCCACACGTCGGCGCCGTGGACCAGGACCGTGCCGTGGTCGGGCCGCAGCAGTCCGGTGGCCATCGACAGCGTGGTGGTCTTGCCCGCGCCGTTCGGCCCCACCAGGCCGAAGAAGCTGCCGGCGGGGATCTCCAGGTCGACGCCCGCCACGGCGACCTGCTGCCCGAACCTCTTCCAGAGGCCGCGTATCCCCACCGCGACCGGTGGTGCTGCGTCCATGTGCCGCCCCTTCGCCCTCGTCCCCGACGCCCGCTGACGGGCCGTCGGCCGTCATCCTTCCCGAACGGCCCACCCGCCGGGCGCCGCCGCGTGTCACAGGTCCTCGACGGTTTCCGCGGCGGGAACGCGCGGCGGCGCCCCGTCGTCCACTATGAGGAGGACACTGGGGCGGGATCCGGAGGTGACCGATGGCCGTTCAGCCGGGGCGGGGCGCCCCTCAGCCGTGGGGGCCCTGGCAGCCAGCCCAGCAGTCCGTCCAGTCGCCGCAGGCGGTGATGCGCGCGGCGCACGCCGACCGCGAGCGCACCGTCGACGTGCTCAAGGCCTCCTACGCCGAGGGCAGGCTGACGCCCGACGAGTACGGCCAGCGGGTCGAGGCCGCCTACCGCGCGCTGACGTACGGTGAGCTCACCGCGCTGGTCGCGGACCTGCCCACCGGTCCGATGGGCGTGCCGGGGGGCATGGTGCCCGCGGCCTTCGGGCCGCCGCAGCCCCTCGTCCACCCCCAGCCGTACGTCTTCGTCCCGCCGTACCGGCCCGCGCCGCCGACCAACGGCATGGCGGCGGCCTCGATGGTGCTGGGCCTGCTCGGCTTCATGCCGTTCGGCCTCGCCTCCCTGCCGGCGGCGGTGCTCGGGCACGTCGCCCGGGCCCGGATCCGGGAGTCGGGGGAGCAGGGGGACGGCATGGCCACGGCCGGCCTGGTGCTGGGCTGGATCGGCACCGCGTTCTGGGCGCTCGTCCTCCTCTTCTCCACGGCCGCCTGAGGCGCGGGCCCGGTCCGGCCGTGCCCGCCGGGCAGGCGCCCGCCGGACCGGCCGCACCGCCGCCGGTCGGACCGGGGCCGGTCGGGAGGGGTTTCGCACCGCGCCGCACCGGGTTACCGTGGGCCTGCCCGGAACCCGCCGCGGCGGCCGGTCCGGCGGACCGCGCCGTGCCGCCCCGGACCCGGCCCGTGCCCGGCGACGCCCCGCGACCTGCGGCTGCCCATTTGTTTTGACCCGCGCCCATGCGGTAGGTACGCTCTGACCTTGTGCCTGGGGTGTCCCCGGGTCTCTTGTGCGTGCATGCACACCGGCCGCCGCGCGGCCGGAACCGCCCCGCGGGTCCGCCCGAGCGGGCGCGGCGGCGGCACACCGCACCTTGGGATTCCGTGATTCCTCGTCCCGAGCCCGCAGTCGCGGGCCACAGGATCGGAAGAGGCCCGACACGCCCGACCTCGTGGGTCGGACGGGGCGGGAGCGCCAGGTTAGTTCCACCAAGCCTTGGCACACAGAAAACGGAGAAACGGTGCCTACGATCCAGCAGCTGGTCCGAAAGGGCCGGCAGGACAAGGTCGAGAAGAACAAGACGCCCGCACTGAAGGGTTCGCCCCAGCGCCGCGGCGTCTGCACGCGTGTGTACACGACCACCCCGAAGAAGCCCAACTCGGCTCTCCGCAAGGTCGCCCGTGTGCGCCTCACCAGCGGGATCGAGGTCACCGCCTACATCCCGGGCGAGGGCCACAACCTGCAGGAGCACTCCATCGTGCTCGTGCGCGGCGGTCGTGTGAAGGACCTGCCGGGTGTGCGCTACAAGATCATCCGCGGCTCCCTCGACACCCAGGGTGTCAAGAACCGCAAGCAGGCCCGCAGCCGCTACGGCGCCAAGAAGGAGAAGTAAGAATGCCTCGCAAGGGCCCCGCCCCGAAGCGCCCGGTCATCATCGACCCGGTCTACAACTCCCCCCTGGTGACCTCGCTCGTCAACAAGGTCCTCCTGCACGGCAAGCGCTCCACCGCCGAGCGCATCGTGTACGGCGCCCTCGAGGGCATCCGTGAGAAGAGCGGCAACGACCCGGTCGTCACCCTCAAGCGCGCCCTGGAGAACGTGAAGCCGACCCTCGAGGTCCGCTCCCGCCGCGTCGGCGGCGCCACCTACCAGGTGCCGGTCGAGGTCCGCCCGGGCCGCTCCACCACCCTGGCGCTGCGCTGGCTGGTCGGCTACTCCCGCGCCCGCCGCGAGAAGACCATGACCGAGCGCCTGCTCAACGAGATCCTCGACGCCTCCAACGGCCTCGGCGCCTCCGTGAAGCGCCGCGAGGACACCCACAAGATGGCCGAGTCCAACAAGGCCTTCGCGCACTACCGCTGGTAGTCGACCCGCCTACGACGCAAACGAGAGAGAAGACGAGCCACCATGGCTACTACCTCCCTTGACCTGGCCAAGGTCCGCAACATCGGGATCATGGCCCACATCGACGCGGGCAAGACCACCACCACCGAGCGGATCCTGTTCTACACCGGTGTGAGCTACAAGATCGGTGAGGTCCACGACGGCGCCGCCACGATGGACTGGATGGAGCAGGAGCAGGAGCGCGGCATCACCATCACGTCCGCCGCGACGACCTGCCACTGGACCGTGGACGGTGCCGACCACACCATCAACATCATCGACACCCCGGGCCACGTCGACTTCACCGTCGAGGTGGAGCGCTCGCTGCGCGTGCTCGACGGTGCCGTGACGGTGTTCGACGGTGTCGCCGGTGTGGAGCCCCAGTCCGAGACCGTGTGGCGCCAGGCCGACCGCTACAACGTCCCGCGCATCTGCTTCGTCAACAAGCTGGACCGCGTGGGCGCGGAGTTCCACCGCTGCGTCGACATGATCGTCGACCGCCTCGGTGCGACCCCGCTGGTCATGCAGCTCCCGATCGGTGCCGAGGCGGACTTCCGCGGCGTCGTCGACCTGGTCCGCATGAAGGCGCTGCTGTGGTCCGAGGACGCCCCCAAGGGCGAGATGTACGACGTCGTCGACATCCCGGACACCCACGTGGACGTCGCCCAGGAGTGGCGCGACAAGCTGCTCGAGACCGCGGCCGAGGCCGACGACCAGCTGATGGAGCTGTACCTGGAGGGCACCGAGCCCACCATGGAGCAGCTGAAGGCCGGCATCCGCCGCGCCACCATCGCCGGCAGCCTGACCCCGGTCTTCTGCGGCACCGCGTTCAAGAACAAGGGTGTCCAGCCCCTGCTCGACGCGATCGTGGAGTACCTCCCCTCCCCGACCGACGTCGAGGGCGTCACCGGCCACAAGGTCGGCGACGAGGAGACCGAGATCTTCCGCAAGGCCTCCGACGAGGAGCCCCTCTCGGCCCTGGCCTTCAAGATCATGAGCGACCCGCACCTCGGCAAGCTCACCTTCGTCCGGATCTACTCCGGCCGTCTCGAGTCCGGCACCCAGGTGCTGAACTCGGTGAAGGGCCGCAAGGAGCGGATCGGCAAGATCTACCGGATGCACGCGAACAAGCGTGAGGAGATCCCCAGCGTCGGTGCCGGCGACATCATCGCCGTCATGGGCCTGAAGGACACCACCACCGGTGAGACCCTGTGCGACGCCGCGAACCCGGTGATCCTCGAGTCCATGAACTTCCCGGCCCCGGTGATCCAGGTCGCCATCGAGCCGAAGTCCAAGGGCGACCAGGAGAAGCTGGGCGTCGCGATCCAGCGCCTGGCCGAGGAGGACCCGTCCTTCCAGGTCCACACGGACGAGGAGACGGGCCAGACCATCATCGCGGGCATGGGCGAGCTGCACCTCGAGGTGCTGGTCGACCGCATGAAGCGCGAGTTCCGGGTCGAGGCCAACGTCGGCAAGCCGCAGGTGGCGTACCGCGAGACCATCCGCAAGGGTGTCGAGCGGATCGACTACACGCACAAGAAGCAGACCGGTGGCTCCGGCCAGTTCGCGAAGGTCCAGATCGCCATCGAGCCTCTCGAGGGCGGCGAGGGCTACGAGTTCGTGAACAAGGTCACGGGCGGCCGCGTGCCGAAGGAGTACATCCCCTCGGTCGACGCCGGTGCCCAGGAGGCCATGGAGTTCGGCGTCCTGGCCGGCTACCCGATGGTGGGCGTGCGCGTCACCCTGCTCGACGGTGCCTACCACGAGGTCGACTCCTCCGAGCTCGCCTTCAAGATCGCCGGCTCCATGGCGTTCAAGGAGGGTGCGCGCAAGGCCAGCCCGGCCCTGCTCGAGCCCATGATGGCCGTCGAGGTCACCACGCCCGAGGACTACATGGGCGACGTGATCGGCGACATCAACTCCCGCCGCGGCCAGATCCAGGCCATGGAGGAGCGCAGCGGAGCCCGGGTCGTCAAGGCCCTCGTCCCGCTGTCCGAGATGTTCGGCTACGTCGGTGACCTGCGCAGCAAGACCTCTGGCCGCGCGAGCTACTCGATGCAGTTCGACTCGTACGCCGAGGTTCCGCGGAACGTGGCGGACGACATCATCGCCAAGGCCAAGGGCGAGTGACGATCCGGATTTTCCGGACCAACCGCAAGCCTTAGGCTGTAAGGAGGCATCCCCGGCACCCCCCTCCCAGGGGGACGGGTGCCGGGGGGCCTCCGGCCCCCACCCGCGGGCCGGGTCCGTTCGCAGACCAGCGTCCGGAGCCGTCCCGACCAAGACCAACTGACGTCGTACGGCGTACAGAACCAGTCCCACAGGAGGACCCCAGTGGCGAAGGCGAAGTTCGAGCGGACTAAGCCGCACGTCAACATCGGCACCATCGGTCACATCGACCACGGTAAGACCACCCTTACCGCGGCGATCACCAAGGTGCTGCACGACGCGTACCCGGAGATCAACCCCTTCACGCCGTTCGACCAGATCGACAAGGCGCCGGAGGAGCGGCAGCGCGGTATCACCATCTCCATCGCGCACGTCGAGTACCAGACCGAGGCGCGTCACTACGCCCACGTCGACTGCCCGGGTCACGCGGACTACATCAAGAACATGATCACCGGTGCCGCCCAGATGGACGGCGCCATCCTCGTGGTCGCCGCCACCGACGGCCCGATGCCGCAGACCAAGGAGCACGTCCTCCTGGCCCGCCAGGTCGGCGTCCCCTACATCGTCGTCGCCCTGAACAAGGCCGACATGGTGGACGACGAGGAGATCCTGGAGCTCGTCGAGCTCGAGGTCCGCGAGCTCCTCTCCGAGTACGAGTTCCCGGGCGACGACCTCCCGGTCGTGCGCGTCTCGGCGCTCAAGGCGCTCGAGGGCGACAAGGAGTGGGGCGAGAAGCTCCTCGGCCTCATGCACGCGGTGGACGAGAACATCCCCACCCCCGAGCGTGACGTCGACAAGCCGTTCCTGATGCCGATCGAGGACGTCTTCACGATCACCGGTCGTGGCACCGTCGTCACCGGCCGCATCGAGCGCGGTGTCCTCAAGGTGAACGAGACCGTCGACATCGTCGGTATCAAGCCCACCAAGACCACCACCACGGTCACCGGCATCGAGATGTTCCGCAAGCTGCTCGACGAGGGCCAGGCGGGCGAGAACGTCGGTCTGCTCCTCCGCGGCATCAAGCGCGAGGACGTCGAGCGCGGCCAGGTCATCATCAAGCCGGGTTCGGTCACGCCGCACACCGACTTCGAGGCCCAGGCCTACATCCTGTCGAAGGACGAGGGTGGCCGCCACACCCCGTTCTTCAACAACTACCGCCCGCAGTTCTACTTCCGTACCACGGACGTGACCGGCGTCGTGACCCTCCCCGAGGGCACCGAGATGGTCATGCCGGGCGACAACACCGCCATGACGGTCGCGCTGATCCAGCCGGTCGCCATGGAGGAGGGCCTGAAGTTCGCCATCCGCGAGGGTGGCCGCACCGTCGGCGCCGGCCAGGTCACCAAGATCGTCAAGTGACGACCTGAGGGACCTGCCTGCCCGTCAGGCACACCCCGAGGGCCCCGCACCCCGTCCGTGAGGACGGCGGTGCGGGGCCCTCGGGCTTTTCCGTGCGGAGGACGCCCCCGCCCGGGCCTGCCGCCCGGACCCCGGCCCCGCGCGCGGGACGGCCCCCTTCCGGCCCCGCCCGCTCAGCGGCGGGGCCAGGCGGGGTGGCTCTCCCAGGATGCGCCGGTGGTGAGCTCCCGCGCGCCGGTGCCGTCGGCGCGGACCGCCCAGATCCGGGGCTCGGGGATCGGCCCGCGGACGTAGGCGATCCACGCGCCGTCGGCCGACCAGGACGGGTCCATCTCGTGGTCGGCGCTCGCCGCCACGGTCCGGTCGCCCCGGCCGTCCGCACCCACGACGTGGATGTCCCCCTTGCCCGGCCCGCTGGTGGTGCTGCCGCTGGTGTACGCGATCCGCCTGCCGTCCGGCGACCACGCGGGGTCCAGGGCCCGTACGGGCGCGTGCGTCACCTGGCGGCGGGCGCCGTCCTGCGTGTACGGGTCCGTCAGGTAGACCTGCCAGGTGCCGCTGCGCTGCGTGCAGAAGGCGACGGACCTCCCGTCGGGGGACCAGGCGGGGTCCTCGATCCTCTCCGTGCCGGTGGTGAGCGGCCGGCTGCTCCCGTCGGAGACCGTCACCACCACCAGCTGCTGCACGCCCTCCACGACCTGCAGGGCGGCGAGCCGCGTCCCGTCCGGCGACCAGGAGACCCGGCTGCCCTTCGCGATGGGCGCGATCCTCCGCGCGCCGGTGCCGTCCCTGCGGGCGGTCCACACCGCCGAGCTGTCGCCGTCGGTGCGGGTGAAGGCGAAGGACCGCCCGTCGGGCGCCCACTGGGGGAGGCTGTCGCAGCTGCCGTCCCGGACGAGCGGGGACGGGGCGTCCCGCCCGGTGGGCCGCGTGCCGATCACGGAGCGGCAGTGCTTCCCGAGGACGTTGCCGGGCAGGTCCAGCCGGATCAGCAGCTGCGCGTCGGGCGGCCCCGCCGGGGCGGAGGCGGAGGCCCCCGGTGACGGGGTCCCGGGGCCCGCGTCCTTCCCCTTCCCGCCGCCGAACTGGTCGAGGGCCATGGGGACGGCGGAGGCGGCGGCCAGGACCGCGACGGCGGCCGCCGCCAGGGGCAGCCGCCGCCGGGTGCGGCCCGGCGGCGGGGGAGCGGGGCTCCACGGGGCGGTCGCGGCCTGTGACGGCGCGGCGGCGGCACCCGGCCCGGCACCCGGCCCGGCGGCCCCGCCGGGGGCGGACCCTCCTGGCGGCGGGGCGTCCGCCCCGCCGGGAATCGGCCGTGCGCCGCCGCCGGGGACCGGCTGCGGGGTGCCCCGGTCGGCGGCGGTCGGCCGAGGGGGCGCCGGGAGCGACGGCGCCGTGGGCGTCGCCGCCACCGCCGGGCCTGCCGCCCGCTCGGCCGCCTGACGCGCCGTCGGGTCCGCCGCCCGATCCGCCGTCGGTAGCAGGGCCGGTACCGCTCCCGGCCCGGGACCCGCTCCCGGTGCCGCCGCGGGGGCGGCCTCCGCCGGCGCCCCGGCCCCCGACCCCGCGCCGGCCCCCGACCCCGCCCCGGCCCCCGACCCCGCCCCGGTCCCGGCCGGGCGGCGGGCGCCCGGGACCCGCGCCGCGTGCTCGGCGAGGAGGGCCCGGACGTCCTCGGGCAGCCAATCGCCCTCGTCGTCGCGGTCCGGCACCACCAGCCGGTCCAGCAGGGCCCGCGGCGACGGCCGCGCCGCGGGGTCCTTGGCCAGGCAGGCGGCGACGGTCCCGCGCAGCCCCTCCGGCACGGCCCGGAGGTCGGGCTCCTCGTGGACGATCCGGTACAGCACGGAGGCCGACGGGCCGTCACCGAAGGGCAGGGCGCCCGCCGCGCGGCAGAGCACGACGCCGAGGGCGAAGACGTCCACGGCGGGGCTCACGGCGCCGCCGGTGAGCTGCTCGGGCGCGAGGAAGCCGGGGGTGCCGACCTGGAGGCCGGTCAGGGTGAGCGAGGTGTGGTCCAGGGCGCGGGCGATCCCGAAGTCGATGACGCGCGGGCCGTCGTCGGCCACGATGATGTTGGCGGGCTTGAGGTCGCGGTGCACGACGCCGGCCCCGTGGACCGCCTCCAGGGCCTCGGCCAGTCCGGCGGCGAGCACGGTCAGCGTGTCGGCCGGCAGCGGGCCGCACCGGCCCACCACCTCGTGCAGGGAGGGTCCCGGCACGTACGCGGTGACCAGCCACGGCGGGTCGCCGTCGGGGTCCGCGTCCACGACGGGCGCGGTGTGGAAGCCGCCGACCCGCCGTGCCGCCGCGACCTCCTGGGCGAACCGCCGCCGGAAGCCGCGGTCCTCGGCGAGCTGCGGCCGCACGACCTTGACGGCGACCGTCCGTCCGGAGGGGGACCGCCCGAGGTAGACCACCCCCATGCCGCCGCTGCCCAGCCGGGCGGTGATCCGGTACCTTCCCCCGCCCACCGTCTCCGGGTCGCCTGCCTGAAGCGGCTTCATGGTCCCGTCCCCATCGGTCCGCACCGCCTGCGCGCGGTGACGTCTCTCAGTACCGCCGGTGAGGACTGCCGTCAAGCGTCCGCCGGTTGCGCGCGGCCCCGGCGGGGGCCGGGGGCGTGCGGACGCCGCCGCGGCGGCGCGGGCGGGAGGGCGCGGAGAGGAGGCGGGGGCCGGGACGGTGGGGAGGCGGCGGGGGAGGCGAGGGGGCGCGGGAGGAGCCGCGGTACGCCGGGGGTTTGACAGTCGGCACCGTGCGGGTAGTGTCATGCGCTCCGATTGGCCCCCGGCGCGCCCGGTGTGGCACACTGTCCGAGTTGCTCGGTTGAGTGCCGATGCTGCGCGCCTCCCGCCGGGAGGACCGGAAGCGAGTCCCACAGTACTCGTCGCCCCCGTGATGCCTGCTGTTGCAGTAGCTGCGAGGGCGGACGTACGGGAATCTTCCGGGAAGCGTGGGCGGGGCCTCGACCCGGCGCCTGAAGGCCGTCCGCGGCCCGGAGCAGAAGCCTCCTGGGGATTCTTTCAAGGGTTTACTGCGAGCGGGAGTGCGACACACCCGACCGCGTGGGTCGGACAAGCGGCCGATCGGGCGCCGTAGTGGCAAGACGACAGACAAGGACTACGAAGTAGCCATGGCGGGACAGAAGATCCGCATCCGGCTCAAGGCCTACGACCACGAGGTGATCGACTCCTCGGCGAAGAAGATCGTCGAGACCGTCACCCGTACTGGTGCGCAGGTCGCGGGCCCGGTGCCGCTGCCCACTGAGAAGAACGTGTACTGCGTCATCCGCTCGCCGCACAAGTACAAGGACTCGCGCGAGCACTTCGAGATGCGTACGCACAAGCGCCTGATCGACATCCTCGACCCCACCCCGAAGACGGTTGACTCGCTGATGCGTCTCGACCTGCCGGCCGGTGTCGACATCGAGATCAAGCTCTGAGAGGCGCACCGAAGATGGCTAAGCAGATTAAGGGCATCCTGGGCGAGAAGCTCGGCATGACCCAGGTCTGGGACGAGAACAACCGGATCGTTCCGGTCACCGTCGTCAAGGCCGGGCCGAATGTCGTGACCCAGGTCCACACCGCTGACACCACCGGCTACGACTCGGTGCAGATCGGCTTCGGCGAGATCGACCCGCGCAAGGTGAACAAGCCCCTCCAGGGCCACTTCTCCAAGGCCGGCGTCACTCCCCGCCGCCACCTGGTCGAGCTGCGCACCGCTGACGCGTCCGAGTACACCCTGGGCCAGGAGATCACCGCCGAGGTGTTCGACGCCGGTGTCAAGGTCGACGTGACCGGCACCAGCAAGGGCAAGGGCACCGCCGGTGTCATGAAGCGCCACGGCTTCAAGGGCCTGGGCGCCGGACACGGCACGCAGCGCAAGCACCGCTCGCCCGGCTCCATCGGTGGCTGCGCCACCCCGGGCCGCGTGTTCAAGGGCCTCCGTATGGCGGGCCGCATGGGCAACGAGCGTGTGACCACCCAGAACCTGACCGTTCACGCCGTTGACGCGGAGAAGGGCCTGCTGCTCATCAAGGGCGCAATCCCTGGTCCGAACGGCGGCCTCGTCCTGGTCCGCACCGCGGCCAAGGGGGCCTGAAGCAGATGAGCACCATTGACATCCTCTCGCCCGTGGGCGAGAAGGCCGGCTCCGTCGAGCTGCCCGCCGAGATCTTCGACGCCAAGGTCAGCATTCCGCTGATCCACCAGGTCGTCGTCGCCCAGCTGGCCGCTGCCCGCCAGGGCACCCACAAGACGAAGACCCGCGGCGAGGTCCGCGGCGGCGGCAAGAAGCCGTACCGCCAGAAGGGCACCGGCCGCGCCCGTCAGGGCTCGACCCGCGCGCCGCAGTTCGCCGGTGGTGGCGTCGTGCACGGTCCCGTGCCGCGCGACTACTCGCAGCGGACCCCGAAGAAGATGAAGGCCGCCGCCCTGCGCGGTGCCCTCACCGACCGGGCCCGCCACAACCGCATCCACGTCGTCACCGGTGTGGTCGCGACCGAGCAGCCCTCCACCAAGGCTGTCCGTGAGCTGTTCGGCAAGATCAGCGAGCGCAAGAACGTCCTCCTCGTCGTCGAGCGCGACGACGAGCTGGCGATCAAGTCGGCTCGCAACCTGCCGTCGGTGCACATCCTGGACGCGGGCCAGCTGAACACGTACGACGTGCTCGTCTCCGACGATGTGGTCTTCACCCAGGCCGCCTTCGAGCGCTTCGTGGCCGGTCCGGCCGCGTCCGCCAAGGCCGTCGCGTCCGAGGGCGAGCTCGAAGGGAGCGCCGCCTGATGAGCGAGCAGATCACCTCCAAGACCTTCACGGACCCCCGTGACGTCCTGGTGAAGCCGGTCATCTCCGAGAAGAGCTACAGCCTCCTCGACGAGAACAAGTACACGTTCATCGTGTCGCCGGGCGCGAACAAGACCCAGATCAAGCAGGCGGTCGAGTCCGTCTTCTCGGTCAAGGTCACCGCGGTCAACACGATCAACCGGCAGGGGAAGCGCAAGCGCTCCAAGACCGGTTTCGGCAAGCGCAAGGACACCAAGCGCGCCGTCGTGACCCTGGCCGAGGGCAGCCGCATCGACATCTTCGGTGGTCCGGTCTCCTAACGGAGCATCGGATCGTCGATACGGACGAGGACGAAAGAAGCCATGGGCATCCGCAAGTACAAGCCGACGACCCCGGGCCGTCGTGGTTCCAGCGTCGCCGACTTCGTCGAGATCACGCGGTCCACGCCGGAGAAGTCGCTGGTTCGCCCCCTGCACAGCAAGGGCGGCCGTAACAACGCCGGTCGTATCACCGCTCGCCACCAGGGTGGCGGACACAAGCGCGCCTACCGCGTGATCGACTTCCGTCGCCACGACAAGGACGGCGTGCCGGCCAAGGTCGCGCACATCGAGTACGACCCCAACCGCACCGCCCGCATCGCGCTGCTCCACTACGCGGACGGCGAGAAGCGCTACATCCTGGCCCCGGCCAAGCTGCAGCAGGGCGACCGGGTCGAGAACGGCCCCGGCGCCGACATCAAGCCGGGCAACAACCTCTCGCTCCGCAACATCCCGGTCGGCACCGTCGTGCACGCCGTGGAGCTGCGTCCGGGCGGCGGCGCCAAGATGGGCCGCTCCGCCGGCGCCAGCATCCAGCTGCTGGCGAAGGAGGGCCGCTTCGCGACCCTCCGCATGCCGTCGGGTGAGATCCGCCAGGTCGACGTGCGCTGCCGCGCCACCGTCGGCGAGGTCGGCAACGCCGAGCAGTCGAACATCAACTGGGGCAAGGCCGGCCGTATGCGCTGGAAGGGCGTCCGCCCGACCGTCCGCGGTGTGGCCATGAACCCGATCGACCACCCGCACGGTGGTGGTGAGGGCAAGACCTCCGGTGGTCGCCACCCGGTCTCGCCGTGGGGCAAGCCCGAGGGCCGTACCCGTCGCCCGAACAAGGCCTCGGACAAGCTCATCGTGCGCCGCCGCAAGACCAACAAGAAGCGCTAGGAGCAGGTTCGATGCCGCGCAGCCTCAAGAAGGGCCCCTTCATCGACGACCACCTCGCCAAGAAGGTGGACGCCCAGAACGAAGCGGGTACCCAGAACGTCATCAAGACCTGGTCCCGGCGCTCCATGATCGTGCCGTCCATGCTCGGGCACACGATCGCGGTGCACGACGGCCGCAAGCACGTCCCGGTGTTCGTCACCGAGTCGATGGTCGGCCACAAGCTCGGTGAGTTCGCGCCGACCCGCACCTTCCGCGGCCACGAGAAGGACGACCGCAAGTCGCGTCGTCGCTGATCTGCGGAAATAGCGAAGACCGATGACTGACACCATCAACAAGGGGACAACCATGGAAGCCAGGGCCCAGGCGCGGTACATCCGCGTCACGCCCATGAAGGCCCGCCGCGTGGTGGACCTCATCCGTGGCATGAGTGCCACGGAGGCCCAGGCGGTCCTGCGTTTCGCTCCGCAGGCCGCGACCGTGCCGGTCGGCAAGGTGCTGGACAGCGCCATCGCCAACGCCGTGCACAACTACAACCACAACAACGTGGACGACCTCTACGTCTCCGAGGCGTACGTCGACGAGGGCCCGACCCTGAAGCGGTTCCGGCCGCGCGCCCAGGGCCGCGCCTACCGGATCCGCAAGCGGACCAGCCACATCACCGTGGTCGTCAGCAGCAAGGAAGGGACCCGGTAATGGGCCAGAAGGTTAACCCGCACGGGTTCCGGCTCGGCATCACCACGGACTTCAAGTCCCGCTGGTACGCCGACAAGCTGTACAAGGACTACGTCAAGGAAGACGTCGCCATCCGCCGGATGATGACGAAGGGCATGGAGCGGGCCGGCATCTCCAAGGTGGAGATCGAGCGCACCCGCGACCGCGTCCGCGTCGACATCCACACCGCCCGGCCGGGCATCGTCATCGGCCGCCGCGGCGCGGAGGCCGACCGCATCCGCGGCGACCTGGAGAAGCTCACCGGCAAGCAGGTGCAGCTGAACATCCTCGAGGTCAAGAACCCCGAGATGGACGCTCAGCTGGTCGCCCAGGGCGTCGCCGAGCAGCTCTCCTCCCGCGTGTCCTTCCGTCGTGCCATGCGCAAGTCGATGCAGGGCACCATGAAGTCGGGCGCCAAGGGCATCAAGGTCCAGTGCTCCGGCCGTCTCGGCGGTGCCGAGATGTCCCGCTCGGAGTTCTACCGCGAGGGTCGCGTGCCGCTGCACACCCTGCGCGCCAACGTGGACTACGGCTTCTTCGAGGCCCGTACCACCTTCGGCCGCATCGGTGTGAAGGTCTGGATCTACAAGGGCGACGTCAAGAACATCGCCGAGGTCCGCGCCGAGAACGCCGCCGCCCGCGCCGGCAACCGCCCGGCCCGCGGCGCCGCCGACCGTCCGGCCCGTGGCGGCCGCGGTGGCGAGCGCGGTGGCCGCGGTGGCCGCCGTCCGCAGCAGGGTGCCGAGGCCCAGGCCTCGACCGCCCCCGCCGAGACGCCGGCCGCCGAGGCGCCGGCTTCCAACAACGCTGGAACGGAGGCCTGACCCAATGCTGATCCCTCGCAGGGTCAAGCACCGCAAGCAGCACCACCCCAAGCGGCGTGGCGCTGCCAAGGGCGGCACTGAGCTCGCGTTCGGCGAGTACGGCATCCAGGCCGTCACCCCGGCCTACGTGACGAACCGGCAGATCGAGTCCGCTCGTATCGCCATCACCCGTCACATCCGCCGTGGCGGCAAGGTCTGGATCAACATCTACCCGGACCGCCCGCTCACGAAGAAGCCCGCCGAGACCCGCATGGGTTCCGGCAAGGGCTCGCCGGAGTGGTGGGTTGCGAACGTCCACCCGGGACGGGTGATGTTCGAGCTGTCCTACCCCAACGAGAAGGTGGCTCGTGAGGCGCTGACCCGCGCTGCTCACAAGCTCCCGATGAAGTGCCGGATTGTCCGGCGCGAGGCAGGTGAGAGCTGATGTCGGCCGGCACCAAGGCTGCTGAGCTTCGCGGTCTGGCCGACGACGAGCTCGTCGGCAAGCTCCGTGAGGCCAAGGAGGAGCTGTTCAACCTCCGCTTCCAGGCGGCGACCGGGCAGCTCGAGAACCACGGTCGGCTTCGCGCCGTCCGGAAGGACATCGCGCGGATCTACACCCTGATGCGCGAGCGCGAGCTGGGCATCGAGACGGTGGAGAACGCCTGATGACTGAGAACGAGAAGAACACCGAGGCACGCGGCTTCCGCAAGACCCGCGAGGGTCTGGTCGTCAGCGACAAGATGGACAAGACCGTCGTCGTCGCCGTTGAGGACCGCGTCAAGCACGCGCTGTACGGCAAGGTCATCCGCCGTACGAACAAGCTGAAGGCGCACGACGAGCAGAACGCCTGTGGCGTCGGCGACCGCGTCCTCCTCATGGAGACCCGGCCGCTGTCCGCGACGAAGCGCTGGCGCGTCGTCGAGATCCTCGAGAAGGCCAAGTAACGAACGCGATTGGGTGCGGCCGTATGTGCCCGGTGCCGTCAGGCGACCGGGTGAGCAGCGGCCGGCCCGGTCCCGATCGTTGACGATCAGGAGAAAGACGTGATCCAGCAGGAGTCGCGACTGCGAGTCGCCGACAACACGGGTGCCAAGGAGATCCTCTGCATCCGCGTTCTCGGTGGCTCCGGCCGGCGCTACGCGGGCATCGGGGACGTCATCGTGGCTACCGTCAAGGACGCGATCCCCGGTGGCAACGTGAAGAAGGGCGACGTCGTCAAGGCCGTCGTCGTGCGGACCGTGAAGGAGCGCCGTCGTCCCGACGGTTCCTACATCCGCTTCGACGAGAACGCCGCGGTCGTCCTCAAGAACGACGGTGACCCCCGTGGTACCCGCATCTTCGGCCCCGTGGGCCGTGAGCTGCGCGAGAAGAAGTTCATGAAGATCATCTCGCTCGCGCCGGAGGTGCTCTAACCGATGGCTGACAGCATGAAGATCAAGAAGGGTGACCTGGTCCAGGTCATCACCGGCAAGGACAAGGGCAAGCAGGGCAAGGTCATCCAGGCCTTCCCCGCCGAGCAGCGCGTCCTGGTCGAGGGTGTCAACCGGGTCAAGAAGCACACCAAGGTCGGCCAGACCGCCCGTGGTTCCCAGACCGGCGGCATCGTGACCACCGAGGCCCCCGTCCACGTCAGCAACGTTCAGCTGGTCGTGGAGAAGGACGGCAAGAAGGTCGTCACCCGCGTCGGCTACCGCTTCGACGACGAGGGCAACAAGATCCGCGTTGCCAAGCGGACCGGTGAGGACATCTGATGAGCGAGACCACTGTCGAGAAGGTGCAGCCGCGCCTCAAGGAGCGGTACCGCGCTGAGATCAAGGGCCAGCTGCAGGAGCAGTTCTCGTACGAGAACCCCATGCTGATCCCCGGCCTGGTCAAGGTCGTCGTCAACATGGGTGTCGGCGAGGCCGCCCGTGACAGCAAGCTGATCGAGGGCGCCATCCGCGACCTCACCGCGATCACCGGCCAGAAGCCGGCTGTCACGAAGGCCCGCAAGTCCATCGCGCAGTTCAAGCTGCGCGAGGGCCAGCCGATCGGCACCCACGTCACCCTCCGGGGCGACCGCATGTGGGAGTTCGTGGACCGTCTGGTGTCGCTGGCGCTCCCGCGCATCCGCGACTTCCGCGGTCTGTCGCCGAAGCAGTTCGACGGCCGTGGCAACTACACGTTCGGTCTGACCGAGCAGGTCATGTTCCACGAGATCGACCAGGACAAGGTCGACCGTCAGCGGGGCATGGACATCACCGTTGTCACCACCGCCCAGACTGACGACGAGGGCCGGGCGCTGCTGCGCGCCCTCGGCTTCCCGTTCAAGGAGAACTGACCGTGGCGAAGAAGTCCCTCATCGCGAAGTCGGAGCGCAAGCCGAAGTTCGCTGTCCGCGGCTACACCCGCTGCCAGCGCTGCGGCCGCCCGCACTCCGTGTACCGCAAGTTCGGCCTCTGCCGTGTGTGCCTTCGTGAGATGGCCCACCGCGGCGAGCTGCCGGGCGTGACCAAGAGCTCCTGGTAGCACCCGGGGCGCCCCGACCCCGACGCGTTTGGGACTCCGTAGCACAGTCCCGTAAAGTGTTGGGGTCGGGCGCCCTGCTGCCCGGAATTCGTCTTACTACACCGTAGGTCCCTGCCGCGCCTATCGCGCCCCTCGCGGGGCGGGCTGCGCGCTGTCGGAAACCGCGGTGAGAGAGGCCTAAGGCCATCATGACCATGACCGACCCGATCGCAGACATGCTGACGCGTCTGCGGAACGCGAACTCGGCTTACCACGACTCCGTGGCCATGCCGGCGAGCAAGATCAAGGCGCACATCGCCGAGATCCTCCAGCAGGAGGGCTACATCTCCGGCTGGAAGGTCGAGGAGCCGCAGGAGAACGAGGTCGGCAAGAAGCTGACCATCGAGCTCAAGTTCGGCCCCAACCGCGAGCGCTCGATCGCCGGCATCAAGCGCATCAGCAAGCCGGGCCTGCGGGTCTACGCAAAGTCCACCAACCTGCCGAAGGTCCTCGGTGGCCTGGGTGTCGCGATCATCTCGACGTCCCAGGGCCTCCTGACGGGCCAGCAGGCCGCCAAGAAGGGTGTGGGCGGGGAAGTCCTCGCCTACGTCTGGTAATTCGGGAAACGGAGGTATAGCCATGTCGCGAATTGGACGGCTGCCCATCCCGGTTCCCGCCGGCGTGGACGTCACCATCGATGGCCGGACGGTCTCGGTGAAGGGCCCCAAGGGTTCCCTCTCCCACACCGTCGCTGCGCCGATCGAGATCGGCAAGGGCGAGGACGGCAACCTGGTCGTCACGCGTCCCAACGACGAGCGTCAGTCGAAGGCCCTGCACGGCCTGAGCCGCACGCTGGTGGCGAACATGATCACCGGCGTGACCGCGGGCTACCGCAAGTCGCTCGAGATCAGCGGTGTCGGTTACCGCGTGGCCGCGAAGGGCTCCTCGATGGAGTTCTCCCTCGGCTACAGCCACCCGATCCTGGTCGAGGCCCCTGAGGGCATCACCTTCCAGGTCGAGTCGCCCACCAAGTTCCACGTGGACGGCATCGACAAGCAGAAGGTCGGCGAGGTCGCCGCGAAGATCCGCAAGCTGCGCAAGCCCGACCCGTACAAGGCCAAGGGCGTGAAGTACGCGGGCGAGGTCATCCGCCGCAAGGTCGGAAAGGCTGGTAAGTAAGCCATGGCAGTCGGTGTGAAGATCGGCAAGGGCAACGCCTACAAGGGCACCGCCCGCAAGCGCCGCGCCATCCGCGTTCGCAAGCGCGTCGTCGGCAGCGAGGTGCGTCCGCGCCTCGTCGTGACCCGCTCGAACCGCCACATGGTGGCCCAGGTCATCGACGACGCCCAGGGTCACACCCTGGCGTCGGCGTCCACCCTCGACGTGTCGATCCGCGGCAACGAGGGCGACAAGACCGAGCAGGCCAAGAAGGTCGGAGCCCTGGTCGCCGAGCGTGCCAAGGCCGCCGGCATCGAGCAGGTCGTCTTCGACCGCGCGGGCAACCGCTACGCCGGCCGCATCGCGGCCCTGGCGGACGCGGCCCGTGAGGCCGGGCTCGACTTCTGAGCCGTTCGTCGCAAGCTAGCGGACGTAAACGAGAGAGGTAATTCCAATGGCTGGACCCCAGCGCCGCGGTGGCGGCGCCGGTGGCGGCGAGCGGCGTGACCGTAAGCGGGACGGTCGGGACGGCGGCCAGGCCGCCGAGAAGACCGCCTACGTCGAGCGCGTCGTCGCGATCAACCGCGTCGCCAAGGTTGTCAAGGGTGGTCGTCGCTTCAGCTTCACCGCGCTGGTCGTGGTGGGCGACGGCGACGGCACCGTCGGTGTCGGCTACGGCAAGGCCAAGGAGGTGCCGGCCGCCATCGCCAAGGGTGTGGAGGAGGCCAAGAAGCACTTCTTCAAGGTCCCCCGTATCCAGGGCACCATCCCGCACCCCATCCAGGGTGAGAAGGCCGCGGGCGTCGTGCTGCTGAAGCCGGCCTCCCCCGGTACCGGCGTCATCGCCGGCGGCCCGGTGCGCGCCGTCCTGGAGTGCGCCGGCGTCCACGACATCCTGTCGAAGTCGCTCGGCTCCGACAACGCCATCAACATCGTGCACGCCACGGTGGAGGCTCTGAAGGGGCTCGTCCGCCCCGAGGAGATCGCCGCCCGCCGCGGCCTGCCGCTCGAGGACGTCGCCCCCGCCGCACTGCTGCGGGCGCGCGCTGCGGGGGCGAGTGCCTGATGGCTCGCCTGAAGATCACGCAGACCAAGTCCTACATCGGCAGCAAGCAGAACCACCGCGAGACGCTGCGCTCGCTGGGTCTCAAGCGCATGCACGATGTGGTCGTGAAGGAGGACCGTCCCGAGATCCGCGGGATGGCCCAGACCGTGCGTCACCTCGTCACGGTCGAGGAGGTGGACTGACATGGGCGACAACCCGATCAAGATCCACAACCTGCGGCCCGCCCCGGGCGCCAAGACCGCCAAGACCCGCGTGGGTCGTGGTGAGGCGTCCAAGGGCAAGACCGCCGGTCGTGGCACCAAGGGCACCAAGGCCCGCTACCAGGTTCCGCAGCGCTTCGAGGGTGGCCAGATGCCCCTCCACATGCGCCTGCCGAAGCTGAAGGGCTTCAAGAACCCCTTCAAGGTCGAGTTCCAGGTCGTGAACCTGGACAAGCTCGCGGCCCTCTACCCGCAGGGTGGCGAGGTCACCGTGGCCGACCTGGTCGCGAAGGGCGCGGTTCGCAAGAACCAGCTCGTCAAGGTGCTCGGCACCGGCGAGGTCTCCGTGGCGCTGCAGGTGACGGTCGACGCCGTCTCCGGCTCCGCCAAGGAGAAGATCACCGCCGCCGGCGGTACCGTGACCGAGCTCATCTGAGCCCTCGGCCGGAAGCAGTGAGTACGGGGCCGTCCCTCCTCCGAGGGGCGGCCCCGTCCCATTTGCGGGTGGCATCCGCCGCGGAGCGGGCCACGCGCTTCATCAGGGTGGCCACGCACTGTTAGAGTCCGTGGAGTCCACCCTTACGCCCCTTCATCACCGACCCTTCCGCCGACGACGCGCGGGAGGCGCAGGAGGCACCCGTGCTCAGTGCGTTCGCGCGGGCGTTCAAGACGCCCGACCTGCGCAAGAAGCTGCTGTTCACACTGGGCATCATGGTGCTGTTCCGGATGGGCGCGCACGTACCCGTGCCGGGGGTCAGCTTCGAGAACGTCCAGACGTGCATCGACGAGAGCAAGGGCAGCCAGGGCCTGTTCGGCCTGGTGAACCTGTTCAGCGGCGGTGCGCTGCTCCAGCTGACGATCTTCGCCCTCGGCATCATGCCGTACATCACCGCCAGCATCATCCTCCAGCTCCTCACCGTGGTGATCCCGCGGCTGGAGGCGCTGAAGAAGGAGGGCCAGGCGGGCACGGCGAAGATCACCCAGTACACCCGGTACCTCACCATCGCCCTCGCCGTGCTCCAGGGCACCGGCATCGTGGCGACGGCCTCCAGCGGCGCGCTCTTCAGCGGCTGCTCGGTGGGCAACCAGATCGTGCCGGACACCGGCGTCTTCCGGATCGCCACCATGGTCATCACCATGACCGCCGGCACCACCGTGATCATGTGGCTCGGCGAGCTCATCACCGACCGCGGCATCGGCAACGGCATGTCGATCCTGATCTTCACCTCGATCGCGGCCGGCTTCCCGACCTCCCTGTGGGCGATCAAGCTCCAGGGCAAGATCGGCGGCGGCTGGGTGGAGTTCCTCAGCGTCATCGCCATCGGCCTGGTCGTGGTCGCGCTCGTCATCTTCGTCGAGCAGGCCCAGCGCCGGATCCCGGTCCAGTACGCCAAGCGCATGATCGGGCGCCGCGCCTTCGGCGGCACCTCGACCTACATCCCCCTCAAGGTGAACCAGGCCGGCGTCATCCCGGTCATCTTCGCCTCGTCGCTGCTCTACATCCCGTCGCTGGCGGCCCAGCTGACCGGGAGCACCGCCGGGTGGGCGGTCTGGATCAAGGACAACTTCACCCGCGGCGACCACCCGATCTACATGGTCGTCTACTTCGTGCTGATCGTCTTCTTCGCCTTCTTCTACGTCGCGATCTCCTTCAACCCCGAGGAAGTCGCCGACAACATGAAGAAGTATGGTGGTTTCATCCCGGGCATCCGGGCAGGCCGCCCCACCGCGGAGTACCTGAACTACGTCCTCACCAGGATCACCTGGCCCGGTTCCCTCTATCTGGGCATCATCGCGCTGATCCCGATGATCGCCCTGGTGGCGTTCAAGGCCAACCAGAACTTCCCGTTCGGCGGCACCAGCATCCTCATCGTCGTGGGTGTCGGCCTCGAAACTGTCAAGCAGATCGAGAGCCAGCTCCAGCAGCGCAACTACGAAGGGTTCCTCCGCTGATGCGAATCGTCCTCGTCGGACCGCCCGGGGCCGGGAAGGGGACCCAGGCCCATCTCCTGGCCAAGACCCTCTCGATCCCGCACATCTCCACCGGCGACCTGTTCCGCGCCAACATCAGCCAGGGCACCCCGCTGGGGCTCGAGGCGAAGGCGTACATGGACGCGGGCAAGCTGGTGCCGGACGAGATCACCATCGGCATGGCCAAGGACCGCATGACCCAGCCGGACGCCGCCAAGGGCTTCCTGCTGGACGGCTTCCCGCGGAACCTCGGCCAGGCCAAGGCGCTCGACGAGATCCTGGCCGACGCCGGGATAGCGCTGGACGGCGTGCTCGACCTCGAGGTCCCCGAGGAGGAGGTCGTCAAGCGCATCGCCGGCCGACGGCTGTGCCGCAACAACGGCAGCCACGTCTTCCACGTGGACTACAACCCGCCGGCGCAGGACGGCGTCTGCGACGAGTGCGGCGGCGAGCTGTACCAGCGCACGGACGACACCGAGGAGGCCGTCCGGGTCCGCCTCGAGGAGTACCACAGCAAGACCGAGCCGATCATCGGCTACTACGCGGACCAGGGCCTGCTGGTGACCATCCCGGCACTGGGCCGGGTCTCCGAGGTCACGGAGCGCGCCATCGAGGCGCTCCGCAGGTAGCGCACGCACGCACGACCGGGCCGCGGCCGCCGCAGGGCGGTGCCGCGGCCCGGTGTGCTTCCCGGGTGCGGCGAGGCCGTACCGTGGAGGGGCCGGGCGGACCGCCCGACCGGCCAGGGCATGGAGAACACGCAGTGGTGCTGGGAAGGCGAGACCGCATGGTAGAGATCAAGACCCCCGAGCAGATCGCGAAGATGCGTGAGGCCGGGCTGGTCGTCGCCGAGGCGCTGAAGGCGTGCCGCGAGGCGGCCGTCCCCGGCGTCACCACGAAGGAGCTCGACGCCGTCGCGGCGAAGGTGATCGCCGACCACGGCGCCACCTCCAACTTCCTCGGCTACCACGGCTTCACCGGCACCATCTGCTCCTCGGTGAACGACGTGGTCGTCCACGGCATCCCGGGCGACCTGGAGCTGCGGTCCGGCGACGTCATCTCCATCGACTGCGGCGCGATCGTCGACGGCTGGCACGGCGACGCCGCGATCACCGTGCTCGTCGGCGACGGCCACGGCGAGGAGCTCCACGAGCTGAGCCGCGTCACCGAGGCCTCGATGTGGGCCGGCATCGCCGCGGTGCGCAAGGGCAACCGGCTCCAGGACGTGAGCCGCGCCATCGAGTCGTACATCCGCCGCCAGCCGCTGCCGCCCAAGGGCAAGTACGGCATCGTCGAGGGCTACGGCGGCCACGGCATCGGCACCGCCATGCACATGGACCCGCACGTGCTGAACTACGTCGACCGCGGCCGCGGCCGGGGCCCGAAGCTGGTGGAGGGCCTCTGCATCGCCATCGAGCCGATGGTGAGCCTGGGGACCCCGCACACCCACGTCCTCGAGGACGACTGGACGGTCAAGACCAACGACGGCACCTGGGCCGCGCACTGGGAGCACTCGGTCGCGCTCACCGAGCAGGGCCCGCTCGTGCTCACCGCCTTCGACGGCGGCCGGGCGGAGCTCGCCGCGCTGGGCGTCACCGCCGCCCCCGACCCGCTGGGCTGAGCCTCCCGCCGGCCCCGACCGGCCCGGACCCGCCGGTCCGGGCCGGTTTCGCGTTTGGTTGCCCCCTGAAGTAGACTGACGCGTCGGCTCATTCCTGGCTTCGGCACGGCCGTGCCCGGGATGAGACGATCACGGTAGTCGAGCCCGGAAGGCGATCAGCGAACCTTATGCCCAAGAAGCAAGGGGCCATCGAGATCGAGGGCACCGTCATCGAGTCTCTGCCGAACGCGATGTTCAAGGTGGAGCTCCAGAACGGGCACAAGGTCCTCGCGCACATCAGCGGCAAGATGCGGATGCACTACATCCGCATCCTCCCGGACGACCGCGTCGTCGTCGAGCTCAGCCCGTACGACCTCACCCGCGGGCGCATCGTCTACCGCTACAAGTAGGACCCAGACAGATCTCGCGCCGTGACGGCCGCGCCCTCGAGGGGGTGCGGCCCTCTCGTGGCGCACGACCCGGAGAACCTGAATCCCATGAAGGTCAAGCCGAGCGTCAAGAAGATCTGCGACAAGTGCAAGGTGATCCGCCGCCACGGCCGGGTCATGGTGATCTGCGAGAACCTGCGCCACAAGCAGCGCCAGGGCTGATCATCCCCCTTCTGCACCTGCCGTAACTCTTCGCGCGACGCGAATTTCCCACGCGGTGCCCGTCCCCTCCCGGGGGCGCCACCCCCGGCGGAGGCCGGGGCCTCCCGCAGCAGCGGGAGAGGCGGCACCGCGCCAAACCTCCGAAGAACCACAGGAGCCACTCCATGGCACGCCTTGTCGGCGTCGACCTCCCCCGCGAGAAGCGGATCGAGATCGCCCTCACCTACATTTTCGGCATCGGCCGCACCCGTGCCCAGCAGACGCTGGCCGAGACCGGCGTGAACCCGGACGTCCGCGTCCGTGACATCGCCGAGGACGACCTGGTCAAGCTCCGCGACTGGATCGAGGCCAACTACAAGATCGAGGGCGACCTCCGCCGCGAGGTCCAGGCCGACATCCGCCGCAAGGTCGAGATCGGCTGCTACGAGGGTCTGCGCCACCGCCGCGGCCTCCCGGTCCACGGTCAGCGCACCCACACCAACGCCCGTACCCGCAAGGGCCCGCGTCGCGCCATCGCCGGCAAGAAGAAGCCGGGCAAGAAGTAGTCCGCTCCCAGAACCGGACTTCCCATCCGGCCCGCTGGTAGCGGACCGACCACCTCATCAGGAGATTCAGACTTATGCCTCCGAAGGGCCGTCAGGCTGCGGGCGCCAAGAAGGTGCGCCGCAAGGAGAAGAAGAACGTCGCTCACGGGCACGCCCACATCAAGAGCACGTTCAACAACACGATCGTCTCGATCACCGACCCGACCGGCAACGTGATCTCGTGGGCGTCCGCCGGCCACGTCGGCTTCAAGGGCTCCCGCAAGTCCACGCCGTTCGCCGCGCAGATGGCGGCCGAGGCCGCCGCCCGCCGCGCCCAGGAGCACGGCATGCGCAAGGTCGACGTCTTCGTCAAGGGCCCCGGCTCCGGCCGTGAGACCGCGATCCGCTCCCTCCAGGCCACCGGCCTCGAGGTCGGCTCGATCCAGGACGTCACCCCGACCCCGCACAACGGCTGCCGCCCGCCGAAGCGCCGCCGCGTCTGACCTTTCGGTCGGACCGGGGTCCGCTCGACCCCGTACGGGCTCCCCTCCACCGGGGGAGCCCGTACGCTTGAGTCCATCGGCATCAAATAGCGGGTGCCGAAGACAACTGGAGGAACACCTCTCATGCTGATCGCTCAGCGTCCCTCGTTGACCGAAGAGGTCGTCGACGAGTTCCGCTCCCGGTTCGTGATCGAGCCGCTGGAGCCGGGCTTCGGCTACACCCTCGGCAACTCGCTCCGCCGCACGCTCCTCTCCTCGATCCCGGGTGCCGCCGTCACCTCGATCCGGATCGACGGCGTCCTGCACGAGTTCACCACCGTGCCGGGCGTCAAGGAGGACGTCACCGACCTCATCCTCAACATCAAGCAGCTGGTCGTCTCCTCGGAGCACGACGAGCCGGTCGTGATGTACCTGCGCAAGCAGGGCCCGGGTGTGGTCACCGCCGCCGACATCGCGCCCCCGGCCGGTGTCGAGGTGCACAACCCCGAGCTGGTCCTCGCCACCCTGAACGGCAAGGGCAAGCTGGAGATGGAGCTGACCGTCGAGCGCGGTCGCGGCTACGTCTCCGCCGTGCAGAACAAGCAGTCCGGCCAGGAGATCGGCCGGATCCCGGTCGACTCGATCTACAGCCCCGTGCTGAAGGTCACCTACAAGGTCGAGGCGACCCGTGTCGAGCAGCGCACCGACTTCGACAAGCTGATCGTCGACGTCGAGACCAAGCCCGCCATGCGCCCCCGCGACGCCATGGCCTCGGCCGGCAAGACCCTCGTCGAGCTGTTCGGCCTCGCCCGCGAGCTGAACGTCGACGCCGAGGGCATCGACATGGGCCCGTCCCCCACGGACGCCGCCCTGGCCGCCGACCTGGCGCTGCCGATCGAGGAGCTGGAGCTCACGGTCCGCTCCTACAACTGCCTCAAGCGTGAGGGCATCCACACCGTGGGTGAGCTCGTCGCCCGCTCGGAGGCCGACCTGCTCGACATCCGCAACTTCGGTGCGAAGTCGATCGACGAGGTCAAGGCGAAGCTGGCCGGCATGGGCCTGGCCCTCAAGGACAGCCCGCCCGGGTTCGACCCGACCGCCGCCGCCGACGCGTTCGGCGCCGACGACCTCGACGACTCCGGCTACGCGGAGACCGAGCAGTACTGAGCCCCGGCTCCGTACGCAGCACCACCCCGCCGGGCGGCGTCCGCGCCGCCCGGCACCCCTGAGCCAAGTCCTGCGGGCACCGTGCCCGCAGGCCCTCTCCGGTACCTGGTACGGCCGGAGCAGGAGATATGAGGAGATCGATCCCCATGCCGCGTCCCACCAAGGGAGCCCGCCTCGGCGGCGGTCCGTCGCACGAGCGCCTGCTGCTGGCCGGTCTGGCCCGCGAGCTGTTCCAGTACGGCCGCATCACCACCACCGAGGCCAAGGCCCGCCGCCTGCGCCCGGTGGCGGAGAAGCTGATCACCAAGGCGAAGAAGGGCGACCTGCACAACCGTCGCCTGGTGCGCCAGACCATCACCGACGTGTCGGTGCTGCACACCCTCTTCACCGAGATCGCGCCGCGCTACGAGAACCGCCCCGGCGGTTACACCCGCATCACCAAGATCGGCCCCCGTCGCGGCGACAACGCCCCGATGGCCGTGATCGAGCTGGTCGAGGCGCTGACCGTCGCGCAGAACGCGGTGGGCGAGGCCGAGGCCGCCACCAAGCGCGCCGTCAAGGAGGCCGACGAGGCCAAGGCCGCCAAGGCCGAGGGCTCCGAGGACGCCACCTCCGAGCAGGCCACCGAGGCTTCGGCCAAGGAGCAGGCCGAGGGCGACGCCAAGGACGCCTGAGCCCCTCGCAGGGTTCGCAGCGGACGGGCCCGTTCCCCCCACCCGGGGGAGCGGGCCCGTCCCGCCGTATCGGGGCCCGGTGCCCCGACCGCCGTACACCGCCGTACAGGGAGAGTCGAGCAGTGGTGAACGAGTGCGCCGAGACGCCCGCCGTGCCGGACGGGCCGGCCGACGGCGCCGTCCGGGTCCGGCTGGACCTCGCGTACGACGGGACGGACTTCTCCGGCTGGGCCCGGCAGCCCGGCCGGCGGACCGTGCAGGGCGAGGTCGAGGACGCCCTGCGCACGGTGCTCCGCACCGGCCTGCCGGTGGAGCTCACGGTCGCCGGCCGCACCGACGCCGGGGTGCACGCACGCGGGCAGGTGGCCCACGTCGACCTCCCGGCGGAGCTGTGGGAGGCGCACCGGGAGAAGCTGCGCCGCCGGCTCGCCGGGCGGCTGCCCGCGGACGTCCGGGTCTGGTCCCTCACCGAGGCGCCGCACGGCTTCGACGCCCGCTTCGCCGCGGTCTGGCGCCGGTACGCCTACCGGGTCGCCGACCACCCGGGCGGGGTCGACCCGCTGCGGCGCGGGCACGTCCTGTGGCACGACCGCCCGCTGGACGTCGACGCCATGAACGAGGCCGCCGCCCTGCTGCTGGGCGAGCACGACTTCGCCGCGTACTGCAAGAAGCGGGAGGGCGCCACCACGGTGCGCACCCTGCTGGAGCTGGGCTGGGAGCGCACGCCCGCCGACCCCCACGCCTCGCCGGCCACCGGCCCGGCGGGGCCCGCGGCCACCGGCCTCGTGGTCGCCACCGTCCGCGCGGACGCCTTCTGCCACAACATGGTCCGCGCCCTGGTCGGCGCGATGCTGCTGGTCGGCGACGGGCGGCGGCCGGTCGGCTTCCCCGGCGAGGTGCTGGCCGGGCGGGTGCGCAACTCCGCGGTCAACGTGGTCCGGCCGCACGGCCTGACCCTGGAGGAGGTCGGCTACCCGGCCGACGGCCTGCTGATGGAGCGCAACCGCACCGCCCGCCGGATGCGCACCCTGCCGGGCGCGGCCCCCGCCGGGCCCGCCCCGCGGCTCTGAGCCCCCCGCGGGGGTGCCGGCCGGCCCGCCGCGGCGGGCCGGCGGCGGTCAGCCCGTCGGGGCGACGGTGACCGTGCGCTGCGCGGCGGTCAGCCGGCCGCGCTGGAGCAGCGTGAAGCGGGCCAGCTGGGCGATGTCCGCCGAGGCGCGCCCGACGGCCTTGTCCTTCTGGGTCGCCGGCTTCCCGCTCCGGTAGCCGCCCGTGGTGAGGTAGGCGTACCGGCCCGCCGACCCGTAGGTGAGCACGCACTTCACGTCGCGGCAGAACGGGCGGATGGTCCGGTACAGCGAGTAGATGTTGCCGGTCTGCTTCTTCGCGACGGCCTGGGCCTGCTCGGGGGTGTCGAACTCGACGATGCCGACGGTCACCGCGATGTCCCTGGTGATGTACGTCGCCCGGTACACGGCCCGGCACTTGTTGCGGACCAGGATCTCGCCGAGGCCGCTCGAACCCGCCTTGATGCACTCGCCGGTCCCGTGCGGACGGCCGTCCCGGTCGTAGGTGCGGCCGTTGACCGACACGCGGGCGTCCGGGAAGAGCGTGCGGGGGCTGAGCGGGGCGGTGTCCTTGTTCTTGTCGCCGATGATCTCCAGCGGGTCCACCGGCGGCGGGGGCGGCGTGGGGCTCGGCTTCACCGAGGAGACCGACGGCGACGGGCTCGCCGAGGGGCCCGACGCCACGTCCTTGCCGCCGCCGACGTTCAGGGCGACCGCCACGATCCCGGCGACCGCGGCGGCGGCCAGCACGCCGCCGCCCGCCAGGAACAGGCGCCGGCGCCTGCGGGCCGCGGCGTCGTTGCGGTCCGCGAGCGCCGCCCAGTCCGGCTCGGAGGAGTTGCGGGGCAGCGGGTCCGGCGCGGTGTAGGGGCCGGGCTGCGGCAGGCCCTGCTGCGGCGCGCCCTGCCCGCCGGGGTAGCCGTAGCCCCCCTGCTGCGGGTAGCCGTAGCCGCCCGGCTGGCCGGTGGCGTGCGCCGGGAACGCGGAGCCCTGCTGCGGCCCGGGCTGCTGCGGTCCGGGCTGCTGGGGGTGGCCCTGCTGGCCGCCCACCGCGCGCTGCGGCAGGCCCTGCGGTGTCGTCCCGGCGGGGGCCGACGCCTGCGGACCGCCCTGCTGAGCCCCCGGCCACGGCGCGCCGCCCTGCGGGTGCCCGGCCGCGGGCCCCTCCTGCGGCTGCCCGCCGCCCGTCCCCGGAGCAGATCCCCACCCATCGTTCATGGGCCCGAATCCTAGGGCATCCGGGCGGACGCATCCCCGGCCAGGTCGGCGTCCGCCGGTCCGCGCGGCGACGGCGCGGCCCCCGCCGCCCGGGGGGAAAAGCGTTTGGGCGCGGCCCCGCCCTGCGCGCACAATCCCTGCCATGGGACACGTCGAGATCTCGCACCTGGAGTACTACCTGCCGGACGGGCGGGTGCTGTTCGACGACGCGTCCTTCCGTGTCGGCGAGGGCGCCGCGGTGGCGCTGGTCGGAGCCAACGGCGCCGGCAAGACCACCCTGCTGCGGCTGCTCGCCGGCGACGTCCAGCCGCACGGCGGGACCGTCACGGTCGGCGGCGGCCTGGGGGTGATGCGCCAGTTCGTCGGCACCACCGGCCGCGGCCCGGACGGCGGCGCGCTGCCGTCCGACGCCTCCGTCCGCGACCTGCTGGTCTCCGTCGCCCCGCCGCGGATCAGGACCGCCGCGCGGGCGGTGGACGCCGCCGAGCTGGCGATGATGGCGCAGGACGACGAGCCCGCCCAGCTGGACTACGCGCAGGCGCTGGCCGACTGGGCCGACGCCGGCGGCTACGAGTACGAGACCGTCTGGGACGTGTGCACCACCGCCGCCCTCGGCGTCCCCTTCGAGCGCGCCCAGTGGCGCGGGCTCACCACCCTCTCCGGCGGCGAGCAGAAGCGGCTCGTCCTGGAGGCGCTGCTGCGCGGCCCGGACGAGGTGCTGCTGCTGGACGAGCCGGACAACTACCTGGACGTCCCGGGCAAGCGCTGGCTGGAGGAGCAGATCCGGGCCACGCCCAAGACGGTCCTCTTCGTCTCGCACGACCGGGAGCTGCTGGCCCGCACCGCGGACAAGGTCGTCAGCGTGGAGCCCGGCCCGGCGGGCAGCCGGGTGTGGGTGCACGGCGGCGGCTTCGCCTCGTACCACGAGGCGCGCAGGGAGCGCTTCGAGCGGCTGGAGGAGCTGCGCCGCCGCTGGGACGAGGAGCACGCCAAGCTGAGGCAGCTGGTGAACACCCTCAAGACCAAGGCCGCCTTCAACGACGGGCTCGCCTCCCGCTACCAGGCGGCGCAGACCCGGCTGCGGAAGTTCGAGGAGGCCGGGCCGCCGGAGGTGCCGCCGCGCGAGCAGCAGATCTCCATGCGGCTGAAGGGCGGCCGTACCGGCGTGCGGGCCGTGACCTGTGAGGGCCTGGAGCTCACCGGGCTGATGAAGCCGTTCGACCTGGAGGTCTTCTACGGCGAGCGGGTCGCGGTGCTGGGCTCCAACGGCTCCGGGAAGTCGCACTTCCTGCGGCTGCTGGCCGGCGACGCCTCGGTGCGGCACACGGGGGAGTGGCGGCTGGGCGCCCGGGTCGTCCCGGGCCACTTCCGGCAGACGCACGCCCATCCGGAGCTGAGGGGCCGCACGCCCCGGGAGATCCTGGAGACCGAGCACGCGAAGGACCGGGGCCAGGCGATGTCCGCGCTGCGCCGGTACGAGCTGCACGGCCAGGCCGACCTGCGCTTCGAGTCGCTGTCGGGCGGTCAGCAGGCGCGGCTGATGATCCTGCGGCTGGAGCTGTCGGGGGTCACCGCGCTGCTGCTGGACGAGCCCACCGACAACCTGGACCTGGAGAGCGCCGAGGCGCTGCAGGAGGGGCTGGAGTCCTTCGACGGGACGGTGCTCTGCGTCACCCACGACCGGTGGTTCGCCCGGTCCTTCGACCGCTTCCTGGTCTTCGGGCAGGACGGACGGGTGCGGGAGGCGCCGGAGCCGGTCTGGGACGAGGCCCGGGTGGCCCGCGAGCGGTGACCGCCGTGCCCCGGCCGCCGTGCGGGGGCGGCGGCCGGGGCGGACGGAGGGACGCCCGGCGGGGACGGTCGGCGGGGACGACCGGCAGAGATGACCCGTACGCCGTACGGGTCGTTTTGACCCGTCCGCCGTCCGGCCGGTATTCTGCGAGCTTGTTGTGCGTATTGGCTCGCTCCATCTCACGTGAGAGGTCGGTACGCCGGTTCACCGGGCCGATGACCAGCGGACCCGTCCTGTTGCGTCCAGGGCGGCACGTCCAGGCTGATCGTGATCGTCCGGGTGGCCCTGTCAGGACACACTCACTGAAAAGCGAAGGCTACGACCGTGCGTACGTACAGCCCTAAGCCCGGCGACGTCCAGCGTCAGTGGCACGTCATCGACGCGACCGACGTCGTGCTGGGCCGCCTGGCCTCCCAGGCAGCCTCTCTCCTCCGGGGCAAGCACAAGCCGGTGTACGCGCCTCACGTCGACACCGGTGACTTCGTCATCATCGTCAACGCCGACAAGGTGCACCTCTCCGGCAACAAGCGGACCCAGAAGCTGGCCTACCGTCACTCCGGCTACCCGGGCGGTCTCCGCTCGGTCCGCTACGACGACCTCCTCGCGAACAACCCCGAGAAGGCCGTGGAGAAGGCGATCAAGGGCATGCTGCCGAAGAACTCCCTCGGCCGCCAGATGCTCTCCAAGCTCAAGGTGTACTCGGGCGACCAGCACCCCCACGCTGCCCAGCAGCCGGTGCCGTTCGAGATCACCCAGGTCGCGCAGTAATTCCGGCCACCAAACCCCCAACTGAGTAGCAGGAGCTGAGGATCACCGTGGCCGAGACTGCCATCGAGACCCCCCTCGAGGTCGACGAGACCGTCGAGGAGAACTACACCACCGAGTCGCTGGCCTCCCGCTTCGGCGAGGCCATCCCGGGCGCCGGCCTCGGCCGCCGCAAGGAGGCGATCGCCCGCGTGCGCATCGTCCCCGGCACCGGTGTGTGGAAGATCAACGGCCGCACCCTGGAGGAGTACTTCCCCAACAAGGTGCACCAGCAGATCGTCAACGAGCCCTTCAAGGTGCTCGAGATCGACGGCCGCTACGACGTCATCGCCCGCATCAGCGGCGGCGGCGTCTCCGGCCAGGCCGGCGCCCTGCGCCTCGGCGTGGCCCGCGCCCTCAACGAGGCGGACGTGGACAACAACCGCGGCCCGCTCAAGAAGGCCGGGTTCCTGACCCGCGACGCCCGCGCCACCGAGCGCAAGAAGGCCGGTCTGAAGAAGGCCCGCAAGGCGCCGCAGTACAGCAAGCGCTAAGCACAGCCGTCGTACGACGCCCCGGGGGCTCCCGCCCCCGGGGCGTCGTGCATCCTGAGCAGCATCGCCGGGCGTGGCAGGTACGCCCGATGGAGTAGTCGTACGGAATGCGGAACCCGGGCGCGGGCAGGTGCACGAGCACTGTGCCGCCTGCCCCCGGAGGGCGCTCCCGCGCGGCGACGAGCCACGGAGGATGAACAAGTGGGACGACTCTTCGGCACGGACGGCGTTCGGGGCGTCGCCAACGCGGACCTGACCGCCGAGCTGGCGCTGGGGCTGTCGGTGGCCGCCGCGCACGTGCTCGGCGACGCCGGGGCCTTCGAGGGCCACCGGCCGGTCGCGGTGGTCGGCCGCGACCCGCGGGCCTCGGGCGAGTTCCTGGAGGCCGCCGTCATCGCCGGCCTCGCCAGCTCCGGCGTGGACGTGCTGCGGGTCGGCGTGCTGCCGACGCCCGCCGTCGCGTACCTCACCGGCGCGCTCGGCGCGGACCTCGGCGTGATGCTGTCCGCCAGCCACAACCCGATGCCCGACAACGGCATCAAGTTCCTCGCCCGCGGCGGCCACAAGCTCGCCGACGAGATCGAGGACGCCATCGAGGAGCAGTACCGGCAGCACGCCGCCGACGCGTCCTGGACCCGCCCCACCGGCGCGGCCGTCGGCCGGGTCCGCGACTACGACGAGGGCGTCGACCGCTACATCGCCCACCTGGTCGCCGTGCTGCCGAACCGCCTGGACGGGCTGAGGGTCGTCATCGACGGCGCCCACGGCGCCGCCGCCCGCATCTCGCCCGACGCCTTCGCACGCGCCGGCGCCGAGGTCGTCCACACCCTGGGCGCGGACCCCGACGGCCTCAACATCAACGACGGCGTCGGCTCCACCCACCTCGACCGGCTGCGCGCCGCCGTCGTCGAGCACCGCGCCGACCTGGGCCTCGCCCACGACGGCGACGCCGACCGCTGCCTGGCCGTGGACGCCGAGGGCAACGAGGTGGACGGCGACCAGATCCTCGCGATCCTGGCCGTCGGCATGCGCGAGGCCGGCACGCTGCGCAAGAACACCGTGGTCGCCACCGTCATGTCGAACCTCGGCTTCAAGCTGGCGATGGAGCGCGAGGGCATCGACCTGGTGCAGACGGCCGTCGGCGACCGCTACGTCCTGGAGGCGATGAAGGAGCACGGCTACTCGCTGGGCGGCGAGCAGTCCGGCCACGTCATCCTGCTGGACCACGCCACGACCGGCGACGGCACCCTCACCGGACTCATGCTGGCCGCCCGGGTCGCCGCCACCAAGCAGCCGCTCGCGGACCTCGCCGCCGTGATGACCCGCCTGCCGCAGGTCCTCGTCAACGTCAAGGGCGTCGACAAGGCGCGGGCGCACACCTCCGAGGGCCTGGCCGAGGCCGTCGCGGCCGCCGAGGCCGAACTGGGCTCCACCGGGCGGGTGCTGCTGCGCCCCTCGGGCACCGAGCCGCTGGTGCGCGTCATGGTGGAGGCCGCGGAGGCGGGGCAGGCGCGGGCCGTCGCCGAGCGGCTGGCCGAGGCCGTCCGCACCCACCTGGGCTGACCGCCGTACGGACGGTGCGGGGCGCCCCTCCCGGAGGGGCGCCCCGCACCGTTCCCGGCGTGCCCCGCCGGGCCGTCAGGACCCGCGCCGGGTCCTCAGAGCTTGCGCAGGCGCGCCCGCCGCACCTTGTGGTCGGACCCCTTCTGCAGCACGAGGGTGGCCCGGCCGCGGGTGGGCAGCACGTTCTCCACCAGGTTGGGCCGGTTGATGGTCCGCCAGACGGTGCGCCCGTACTCCAGGGCCTCCTCCTCCGGCACGTCGGTGAACCGGCGGAAGTACGACGACGGGTCCTGGAAGGCGGTCTGCCGCAGCTTGCGGAAGCGGGAGAGGTACCACTCCTCGATGTCGTCGGTGCGGGCGTCGACGTAGATGGAGAAGTCGAAGTAGTCGGAGACCGCGAGCCGGGTCCGGCCGTCCTTGCCCGGCAGCGCGGGCTGCAGCACGTTCAGCCCCTCGACGATGAGGATGTCGGGCCGGCGCACCGTCAGCCGCTCGCCCGGCACGATGTCGTAGACCAGGTGCGAGTAGACCGGCGCCGTCACCTCGTCGCGGCCCGCCTTGACGTCGGCCACGAAACGGGTGAGCGCCCGGCGGTCGTACGACTCGGGGAAGCCCTTGCGGGCCATCAGGCCGCGCCGCCGCAGCTCCGCGTTGGGCAGCAGGAAGCCGTCGGTGGTGACGAGCTCCACCCGGGGGTGCTCCGGCCAGCGGGCCAGCAGGGCGCGCAGCACGCGGGCGGTGGTGGACTTGCCGACCGCGACCGACCCGGCGACGCCGATGACGAACGGGGTGCGGGCGGCCTCCGCGCCGGGGCCGTCCACCAGGTGGGGGCGGTCGAGGAAGGTCCCGACCGCGCCGCGCAGCTCCCGGGTGGCGTGGACGTACAGGTTGAGCAGCCGGGAGAGCGGCAGGTAGACGTCGACGACCTCGTCGAGGTCCATGGCGTCGCCGAGGCCGCGCAGGCGCTCCACCTCGTCCGCGGTGAGCGGCAGCGGGGTGCGGTCGCGCAGGGCGCTCCAGCCGGCCCGGTCGAGGTCGACGTAGGGGGTCGGCGAGGGCGGCGCCGGGGTCTGCGCGGCCGGGGCGGGGGCGCCCTGGGGGAGGGCTTCGGTCGTCAGCACGTGCTCCATTGTCGTCCGTGCCCGGCGACCGGGACCGTGTGGGTTCCGTCACGGCGCGGGGCCCCCGCGGTCCCTCCTGCGGTGTGACGAGTCGTACCGGTGGGCCCGGGGCCGCTTATGCTGGCGGCCATGTGCGGAATCGTTGGTTACGTGGGCGGGCAGCCCGCGCTTGATGTAGTGATCGCCGGCCTGAAGAGACTGGAGTACCGCGGCTACGACTCGGCGGGTGTCGCCGTGCAGACCGAGAGCGACGGAACGCTGGCCGTCGACAAGCGGGCGGGCAAGCTCGCCAACCTGGAGAAGTCCCTCGCGGACACCCCGCTGCCCGGCGGCACCACCGGCATCGGCCACACCCGCTGGGCCACCCACGGCGGTCCCACGGACGCCAACGCCCACCCCCACCTGGACGACACCGCCAAGGTCGCCGTCGTCCACAACGGGATCATCGAGAACTTCGCCGCCCTGCGCGCCGAGATCGCCGAGCGCGGCCACCAGCTGCGCTCCGAGACCGACACCGAGGTCGTCGCCCACCTGCTGGGCGAGGAGTACGAGGGCGACCTCGCCGAGGCCATGCGGAAGGTCTGCCGCCGCCTGGACGGCGCGTTCACCCTGGTGGCCGTGCACGCGGACTCCCCCGGCGTGGTCGTCGGCGCCCGCCGCAACTCGCCGCTGGTCGTCGGCCGCGGCGAGGGCGAGAACTTCCTCGCCTCCGACGTCGCCGCCTTCATCGCCCACACCCGCGAGGCCGTCGAGCTCGGCCAGGACCAGGTCGTGGAGCTGCGGGCCGGCTCCGTCACGGTGACGGACTTCGACGGCGCCCCGGCCGAGGTGCGCGAGTACCACGTGGACTGGGACGCCTCCGCCGCCGAGAAGGGCGGCTACGACTACTTCATGCTCAAGGAGATCGCCGAGCAGCCCAAGGCGGTCGCCGACACCCTCCTCGGCCGCATCGGCACCGACGGCCGCCTCACCCTGGACGAGGTCCGGATCGAGGACCGGGTGCTGCGCGCGGTCGACAAGATCGTCATCGTGGCCTGCGGCACCGCCTTCCACGCGGGCATGATCGCCAAGTACGCGATCGAGCACTGGACCCGGGTGCCCTGCGAGGTCGAGCTCGCCAGCGAGTTCCGCTACCGCGACCCGATCCTGGACCAGCAGACCCTGGTCATCGCCATCTCCCAGTCCGGCGAGACCATGGACACCCTGATGGCGCTGCGGCACGCCCGCGAGCAGGGCGCCAAGGTGCTGGCCATCTGCAACACCAACGGCTCCACCATCCCGCGCGAGTCCGACGCGGTGCTGTACACCCACGCGGGCCCCGAGGTCGCGGTCGCCTCCACCAAGGCGTTCCTCACCCAGCTGGTCGCCTGCTACCTGGTCGCCCTCTACCTGGGCCAGGTGCGCGGCACCAAGTGGGGCGACGAGATCAACGAGGTCATCCGCCAGCTGGCCGACGCCCCCCGCCAGGTGGAGGAGGTGCTGGGCACCATGGAGCCGGTCCGCGAGCTGGCCCGCTCTCTCGCGGACGCCCCCGCCGTGCTCTTCCTCGGCCGCCACGTGGGCTACCCGGTGGCGCTGGAAGGCGCGCTCAAGCTCAAGGAGCTGGCGTACATGCACGCCGAGGGCTTCGCGGCCGGCGAGCTGAAGCACGGCCCGATCGCCCTCATCGAGCAGGACCTGCCGGTCGTCGTGGTGGTGCCCTCGCCGCGCGGCCGCTCGGTGCTGCACGACAAGATCGTCTCCAACATCCAGGAGATCCGCGCCCGCGGTGCCCGCACCATCGTGATCGCGGAGGAGGGCGACGAGGCGGTGGCCCCCTACGCCGACCACCTCATCCGCATCCCGGCGACGCCGACGCTGCTCCAGCCGCTGGTCTCCACGGTGCCGCTGCAGGTCTTCGCCTGCGAGCTGGCGACCGCCAAGGGCCACGAGGTGGACCAGCCGCGCAACCTCGCCAAGTCGGTGACGGTGGAGTAGCCGCCGCCCGCCGCACCGGGCCGGGCCGTCCCCTCGGGGGACGGCCCGGCCTGCCCTTTCCCCGCGGGTGCGGAATGCTGTTCGCAAGGCGGGCGCACGGCGCGCCGGTCCGGGAGGAGCAGGCGGATGATCATAGGCGTGGGCATCGACGTCGCGGCCATCGACCGGTTCGGGGAGTCGCTGGAGCGCACGCCCCGGATGGCCGAGCGGCTCTTCACCGAGGCCGAGCTGCACCTGCCGTCCGGCGAGCGGCGCGGCACCGCCTCCCTGGCCGCCCGGTTCGCCGCCAAGGAGGCCCTGGCCAAGGCGCTCGGTGCGCCCGCCGGGCTCAACTGGCTCGACGCCGAGGTGCACAGCGAGCCGTCCGGGCGGCCGGTGCTGAAGGTGGCGGGCACCGTCGCCGCCCGCGCCGCCGAGCTCGGCGTGACGGCCTGGCACGTGTCGCTCAGCCACGACGGGGGCGTGGCGTCGGCGGTGGTGGTCGCCGAGGGGTGAACCGGCCCGGGGCGGCCCGTCCGGGGGAACCCCGCCGGAGGGGGTACCCGTTCGAGGGGTCATCCGTCCGGCGCAGGGCGGACCATCGCTGAGGGAGGCTCGGATGCGGTACGCGCACACGGTGGAGCGGGTACGGGCGGCGGAGGCGGCGCTGATGGCGCGGCTGCCGGAGGGCACGCTGATGCAGCGCGCCGCCGCGGGGATCGCCGCCACCTGCGCGGCGGCCCTGTCGGACCGGCGCGGCGGCGTGTACGGCAGCCGCGTCGCCGTCCTGGCCGGCGGCGGGGACAACGGCGGCGACGCCCTGTACGCCGCCGCCCGCCTCGCCCGCCGCGGCGCGGGCGTCACCGCCGTGCTGCTGGCCCCGGGGAGGGCCCACCCCGGCGGCCTGGCGGCGCTGCGCGCGGCCGGCGGCACCGCCGTCGACCGCGGCGGCGAGGGCCTCGTCGAGGCCGCGGACCTGGTCCTCGACGGCATCACCGGCATCGGCGGCCGCGGCGGGCTCCGCCCGGAGGCGCTCCCGTACGCGGCGGCGGCGCAGCGGGCCCGCGAGCGCCGCGGCGCGCTGGTGGTCGCCGTCGACCTGCCCAGCGGCGTCGACGCGGACACCGGGGAGGTGCACGGCGCCGCCGTGCGGGCCGACGTCACCGTCTGCCTCGGCACCCACAAGCCGGGGCTGCTGGTCGACCCCGGCGCCGGGTACGCGGGCGTCGTGCGCCTCGTCGACATCGGGCTCGGCCCCGAACTGGGGGAGGGCCGCCCCGGCGGCCGCGCCGCCTGCGAGGCGCTCCAGCACGCCGACGCCGCCGCCCTGCTGCCCCGCCCCACCGGCGAGAGCGACAAGTACCGGCGCGGCGTGGTCGGCATCGCCGCCGGGTCCGCCCGCTACCCCGGCGCGGCCGTGCTCGCCACGGCGGGCGCGCTGCACGGCGGCGCGGGCGCCGTCCGGTACGCGGGCAGCGCCGCCGAGGAGGTCGTGCGGCGCTTCCCCGAGGCCCTGGTCTCCGCGGGCGGGCCCGCGGAGGCGGGCCGCGTCCAGGCGTGGGTGGTCGGCCCCGGGCTCGGCGACGGGCCCGAGGCGCACCGGGCGCTGGACGAGGCGCTGGCCTCGGACGTGCCGGTCCTCGTCGACGCCGACGGCCTCACCCTGCTGGCGCGGCGCGGCCCGGCCGCCCTGGAGGGCCGCCGCGCCCCGGTGCTGCTCACCCCGCACGCCGGGGAGGCGGTGCGGCTGCTCGCGGCCGCGCACCGGCCCGACCCGGCCGCCGAGGTCGCCGCGGCCCGGCTGCGGCACGCGGTGCGGATCGCGGAGGCGTACGGGGCGGCGGTGCTGCTCAAGGGCTCCACCACGGTCGTCGTGCCCGCCCCGGCGGAGTCGGCGCGGGTGCACTCCGCGGAGTACCGCGAGTGGCCGGTCTTCCCGGTCGCCGCCCGCACCCCGGTCCGGGTGAACCCGACCGGCACCCCCTGGCTGGCCACCGCGGGCAGCGGCGACGTGCTCTCCGGACTCGCCGGGTCGCTCCTCGCCTCCGGGCTGGACCCGGTGGACGCCGCCTCCTGCGCCGCCTACCTGCACGGCCTGGCCGCCCGCACCGCCGCCGCCGGGCACGCTCCCGGCGGCAGGGACGCCGCGGGCGCCCCGGTCTCGGCGCTGGACGTCGCCGCGGCGCTGCGCGCGGCCTGGCGGAGCGTGCGGTCCGCCCCCTGAGCCGGGCGGCCTCCGGCAACGGCCCGCCCGGCCCGCCCGGTTCGCCCGGCCCGTCCGGCCCGTCCGGCCCGCCCTCCGAACCGGACCGGTCACGGCTGCGTAACACCCGCGCACCCCTGCAACCACTGCTCCGTCCGGGTGGTCTTCAGAGGTGTGCGGGTGGGGAGCACGCCCTCGTCCGAGCGGCGGCCGCCCGCACGACCCTCAGGGGGAGAGGCGAGGCGAGAGCATGCAGAACGAGCAGAGGGCCGCGCGGCGGCCACGCGCGGCCGCCCTCGGCCGGCGGGCCGGCGCGGCACTGGCCGTCGCGGGCCTGGCGGCCCCGGTGACCCTCCTCGCCGGCGGCCAGGCGCAGGCGGCGACGTCCTGCACCACGCAGACCGGCCCGTACCAGCGGCAGGTGGAGTCCTACCTGAAGCTGAAGGTCGACGGGAGGCAGTCGCCCACCGACTGCCGCGCCATCCAGAGCTTCCAGGTCAGGTACGGCATCACCCCGCACATCGGCTACGCCGGCCCGATCACCTGGGGGAAGATGCAGGAGCTCCAGGCCCGCGCCAACCCCAACGCCTCCGGCGCCTGCCCGGTCAACAAGGGGCGCATCGCCTGCGTCGACCTCAAGCGGCAGCTCGTGTGGGTCCAGTACGGCAAGAAGGTGATCTTCAACCCGGTGAGGATCCGCTCCGGGCGCGACGGCTACGAGACCCGCACCGGCCTCAAGCGCGTCTACTGGCGGCACATCGACCACTACTCGACGCTCTACCACGTGGCCATGCCGTACAGCCAGTTCTTCGACGGCGGCCAGGCCTTCCACGGCGTCTCCATCCCGATCTCCCAGCCGCCCGGCTCGCACGGCTGCGTCAACATGACCAACGGCGACGCCAGGCGCCTGTGGGGCGTGCTCAAGCTCCACGACTACGTCTACGTCTGGGGCAAGCGCCCGGGCACCTGACCCGGCACGCCCCGCCGCGCGGCGCCCGCCCCGGGCCGGACCCGGGACGGGCGCCGCGCGTCTCCCGGCCGCGTGTCCCGGCTGCTTCGCCCGACCACGTGTCCCGACCACGTGTCCCCGATCACGTGTCCCGGGCCACCTCGCGCGGGAACCGGGGCGCCGGGATGGGAGACTGGCAGGCGATGAGAACAGCGATGCGAGCCGAAGCGACGGTGGACCTGGCGGCGCTGCGGTCCAACGTCGAGACCCTGCGGGCCCGCGCGTCCGGCGCCGCGCTGATGGCCGTGGTCAAGGCCGACGCCTACGGGCACGGCGCCCTGCCCTGCGCCCGCGAGGCCCTGCTGGCCGGTGCGACCTGGCTCGGCACCGCCACCCCCGAGGAGGCGCTCGCGCTGCGCGCCGCCGGCATCGGCCCGGATCAGGCCCGGGTGCTGTGCTGGCTGTGGACGCCCGGCGGCCCCTGGGCCGAGGCGCTGCGCGCCTCCGTCGACGTCTCCGTCAGCGCCCGCTGGGCCCTGGACGAGCTGCTCGCCGCCGTCGGGGAGACCGGCGTACCGGCCCGTGTCCACCTCAAGGCCGACACCGGCCTCGGGCGCAACGGCTGCCAGCCCCACGACTGGCCCGACCTGGTCGCCGCCGCCCGCCGCGCCGAGGCCGGCGGCCTGCTGCGCATCGCCGGCGTCTGGTCGCACCTCGCCGCCGCCGACGAGCCCGGCCACCCCTCGATCCGGGCCCAGCTCACCGCGTTCGACGAGGCCGTGGCCCACGCGGAGGCCCAGGGGGCCCGCCTGGAGGTCCGCCACCTCGCCAACTCGCCCGCCACCCTGCTGCTGCCCGAGACCCACCACGACCTCGTCCGCACCGGGCTCGCCCTGTACGGGCTCTCACCGGTGCCGGAGGTCGGCTCTCCGGCCGACTTCGGGCTGCGGCCGGTGATGACGCTGGAGGCCCGGCTGGCCTCGGTCAAGCGGGTTCCCGGCGGCCACGGCGTGAGCTACGGCCACCACTACACGACCCCGGGCGAGACCACGCTCGGCCTGGTGCCGGTCGGCTACGCCGACGGCATCCCCCGGCACGCCAGCGGCACCGGGCCCGTCCAGGTCGCCGGGAAGTGGCGCACGGCCGCCGGGCGGGTCGCCATGGACCAGTTCGTCGTCGACCTGGGCGGCGACAGCGCCGAGCCCGGCGACACGGCGGTGCTCTTCGGCCCCGGCGACCGGGGCGAGCCGACCGCCGAGGACTGGGCGCGGGCCTGCGGGACCATCGCCTACGAGATCGTGACCCGGATCGGGGTAAGAGTCCCGCGCAGGCATGTGAACGGGACGGCCGGCACCGGAGCCGGCGGGCAGGAGGGCATCACCCGACATGGGCAGTGACGCGGGCAGGGCGGTGGACGCGGCCTCCGGGGCCGCGGAGTCCGCGGTACGGGCGGTCCAGGCGGTCGGCGACGCCGCCGGGGCCGTGGCCGACGGGATGCTGGTCCGGGCAGGGCGCCGGGCGGGCCTGCTCGGCCTGTCCGTCGGCGTGGTCGCCGCCGGCGCCGCGGCCGGCGTGGCGCTGGAGCGCCTCACCGTCGGCCGCGCCATGCGCCTGCGGGCCCGCGCCGAACTGGACGCCGCCGCCCCCTTCGGCTCGCTGCGCGGCGTCTCCCGCCAGGTCACCGCCGACGACGGCACCCGCCTGTACGTGGAGCTCGACGGCACCGCCCGGCCCGCCCTCCCCGCCGGACAGGACACCGCCGCCGGCCCGGCCGGGGCCGCCGCCGGCCCCGGGGCCGTGCCGGACGCCGGGCCGCAGGCCGGTCCCGGGGAGGCCGCCGGCGCCGCGGTGCGCCGCGGCTGGTTCGGCCGCCGGCGCGTCCAGCGCACGCCGGTCCTCGCCACCGCCCCCGCCGGCCCCGACGCCGCGCCGCCCGGCCCCTCCGGCGCGCCGCCCCTGACCGTCGTCTTCTGCCACGGCTACTGCCTCAACCAGGACAGCTGGCACTTCCAGCGGGCGGCGCTGCGCGACGGCGTGCGGATGGTGTTCTGGGACCAGCGCAGCCACGGCCGCTCCGAGCGGGGCCGCTCCTACCAGGCGGGCGAGCCCGCCACCATCGACCAGCTCGGCGCCGACCTGCGGGCCGTGATCGACGCGGCCGCCCCCGAGGGCCCGCTCGTCCTGGTCGGCCACTCCATGGGCGGCATGACCGTCATGGCCCTCGCCGACCAGCACCCCGAGCTGTTCCGGGAGCGGGTCGCGGGCGTCGCCCTCATAGGCACCACCGCCGGCCGGTGGAACGAGGTCACCCTCGGCCTGCCCGCCTACGGCGCCCGGGTGCTGCACCGCGTCGCGCCGGGTGTGCTGCGGGCGCTCGGCCGCCAGGTGGAACTCGTCGAGGCCACCCGGCGGGCCGGCAGCGAGCTGACGGCGGTGCTGTACCGGAAGTTCTCCTTCGGCAGCGGCGGCGTGGACCCGGCGGTCGCCCGCTTCGCCGAGCAGATGCTGGAGGCCACGCCCATCGACGTGGTCGCCGAGTTCTACCCGGCCTTCGGCCTGCACGACAAGGCCGCCGCCCTGGCGGGCATGGACGGCATCCCCTCCCTCGTCCTGGGCGGCACCCGCGACCTGCTCACGCCGCCCGCGCACAGCGAGGCGATAGCCGACGCGCTGCCCGGCGCCGAGCTGGTGCTCGTCCCCGACGCGGGCCACCTGGTGATGCTGGAGCACCCCGAGGTGGTCAACGCCCACCTCGCCGCCCTGCTGGAGCGGGCCGCCCGCCGCAGCGGCGTCCCGCTCGGCGACCTGGGCGGACTCGACGGCGCGGGCGACCCGGACGGCTCCGGCGTGCGACCCTGAGACCCTGGAGGCCCCCGGACCCCGAACGCCCGGGGGCCGGACCCGGCACGCACCCCCGGAAGGACCGCGACACACCCATGGGCTCGTACGCCACCCTCACCGTGCCCACGCCCGACCGCATGCAGCGGCTCGGCCGCGAGCTGGCCGCGCTGCTGCGGCCCGGCGACCTGGTGCTGCTCTCCGGAGAGCTGGGCGCGGGCAAGACCACCCTCACCCGCGGCCTGGGGGAGGGCCTGGGCGTGCGCGGCGCCGTGACCTCCCCGACCTTCGTCATCGCCCGGGTGCACCCCCCGCTGGGCGGCGGCCCGGCCCTGGTGCACGTCGACGCGTACCGCCTCGGCGGCGGCCTGGAGGAGATGGAGGACCTCGACCTGGACGTCTCGCTGCCGGAGTCGGTGGTGGTCGTCGAGTGGGGCGAGGGCAGGGTCGAGGAGCTCTCCGAGGACCGGCTGGAGGTCCGCATCGAGCGGCAGCTCGGCGGCGACGGCCCGGAGGGGGACGCGGCGGACGGCGCGGCGGACGGGGACGACGACGGCGCCGGGGACGTGCGCCGGGTCGTGCTCTGCGGCGTGGGCCGCCGCTGGGATGGCGCCGACCTCTCCGCGCTCGCCGACCGCCTGCACTGACCGGGCCGGGCCGGGCCGGGCCGGGCCTGGCCGGGCCCTGCGGGGCCGGATCGGGCCCGGCGGCCCGTGCCCGGGGACACCCCCGTCGCGGGCCGGGGCGGCCGCGCCGACACGTCGTCCGCATGCTGTTGCGCCCTCCGGGGAAGGCATGGTCACATGGAGCAAGCGGTTAGGTGCACCTAACTCCGGGAGGCGCCATGTCGAGCAGCACCCCGCCGGACCGTGCGGACGAGCCCCGGCCCGCCCCGCCCGCGCGCGCCGCCGCCGGGACGCCCGAGGCGCCCGCCGTCTGCACGCGGGAGCTCCTGGCCTCCTGCGCCGCCGCGGCCGCCGTCTCCACGCCCCCCGCCGCCGCACCCGCCCCCGGCACCGACCCGGACCCGCTCGACCCCGGCCCGCTCGACCCGGACCCGGTCGGCAGCGCCGCCTGACGCGCCCGCGCACCGGCGGGACCGCCGGTCACCGCCGATCACCGCCGGTGACCGGCCGCCGCGCCGGTCCGCGCGCGCCGGTCCACCCTCGCGTCAGGACACCGTCGCGCCAGGGCGGCACCGCGCCAGGGCACCACCGCGTCAGGGCACCACCGCGTCAGGGCACCACCGCGTCAGGGCGGCATCGGCGTCAGGGCACCACCACGACCCGGCTCTGCAGCGGGGCGAACCGCCACAGCGCGGCGCCGTCCGCCCGTGTCTCCCGGATCCCGCCCGTGCGGCTCCCCGGGACGGGCGTCGGCAGACTGCCGTCCACCGCCGCGCTGAACCCCACCGGGACCCCGGACGACCGGGCGAACAGCAGCACGTGCTCGATCGGCCGCCCGTCCGAGCCGGTGACGGCCGGGCGGCGCGAGAAGACGCCGTAGGTGCCGGGCGCCGGGTCGACGGCGCTGGGCCGCACCCGGAAGCTCCGCACCACCTGCGGCGTGCGCGCCGGGTCCACCAGCCACACCCGGTCGGCGCCGAGGGAGTAGACCACCCGGCGGCCGGTGCCCGAGGCGGCGGGCAGCGCCGGGACGGGCGGGGCCTGCGCCGCCCCCGGGCGGGGGGACGCCGAGGCTCCGGAGGGCGGCGGGGGAGAGGCCGGGGCGGCCTTCCGCCCGGTCCCCTGCGCCTGCACCGCGAGGGCCGCGACCGCCGCCATCGCCCCCAGGGTGAGTCCGGTGACGACCGTCCCCGAACCGATCTTCGCCACGAGCGCTCCTCGTCCTCTGCCGCCTGTCGTGTCCCATCGTGCCAGCACCCTCCGGGCGCTCCGCCGCGACCCGGCGCCGCACGGCCGTACGAGTCGTCCCGGCGGGCCGCGCGGACGTGCCGCCGGACCTGCCGCGCGGACCGGCCGCGCGGACCTGCCGGGCGGACCGGCCGCCCGGCCGGAGCCGCGTCCGGGACGTCCGGGCCGCACGTCCGGACCGGACGCCCGGACAGGGTCCGCCCGGGACGCTCTAACCTGGATCCGTGCTCCTCCTCGCCTTCGACACCGCCACCCCCGCCGTCACCGCCGCCCTGCACGACGGGACGACCGTGGTCGCCGAGTCCACCCGGATCGACGCCCGGCGCCACGGCGAGCTGCTGCTGCCCGCGATCGACCGGGTGCTGCGCGACGCCGGCGCGGCCAAGGGGGACCTGACCGCCCTGGCGGTCGGCGTCGGCCCCGGCCCGTACACCGGGCTGCGGGTCGGCCTGGTCACCGCCGCCGCCCTCGGCCACGCCCTCGGCATCCCGGTCCACGGCGTCTGCACCCTCGACGGGCTGGCGCGCGCCGCCCGCGCGGAGGGCGTCACCGGCCCCTTCGCGGCCGTCACCGACGCCCGCCGCAAGGAGGTCTACTGGGCCGCCTACGACGAGCACGGCGCCCGGGTCTCCGGTCCCGACGTCGACCGGCCCGCCGACATCGCCGACCGGCTGGCCGGGGCGCCCGCCGTCGGCGCCGGGGCGCTGCTCCACGCCGGCGTCCTCACCGGCGCGCGCGGCCCCGAGCACGTCTCCGCCGGGCACCTCGCCGCCCACGCCGCCGAGCGCCTCGCCGCCGGCGGGGACCTGCTGCCGCCGGTCCCGCTCTACCTGCGCCGCCCGGACGCGCAGGTGCCCGCCGGGTACAAGGCGGTGCTGCCGGCGTGAGCGGTCCGGCCGGAGTGCTGCTGCGGCCCATGCGCTGGTGGGACATCGCGCCGGTGCTGGAGCTGGAGCGGGAGCTCTTCCCCGAGGACGCCTGGTCGGCGGGCATGTTCTGGTCCGAGCTCGCCGACACCCGCCACCCCGGTGCGACCCGCCACTACACGGTGGCCGAGGACACCGCCGGCCGCGTCGCCGGCTACGCCGGGCTGATGGCGGTCGGCGCGGAGGGCGACGTGCAGACCATCGCGGTGGCCCGCGGGCACTGGGGGAGCGGCCTCGGCTCGCTGCTGCTGGCCGACCTCGTCCGCGAGGCGGGACGGCGCGGCTGCGCCGACCTGCTGCTGGAGGTCCGCGTCGACAACCTGCGGGCCCAGCGCCTGTACGAGCGGTTCGGCTTCGAGCCGGTGGGCGTGCGCCGCAACTACTACCAGCCCGCGGGCGTGGACGCCCTGGTGATGCGCCTGGAGGACCCCGCGCACGCCCCGCTGCCCGACCCCGCACACCCCCGCCCCGCCGGACCCCCGGCAGCCGCCGGACCCGCCGAACCCGCCGACCGAGGAAGCACCACTCATGGCTGACGAGCCCCTTGTCCTGGGCATCGAGACCTCCTGCGACGAGACCGGCGTCGGCGTCGTCCGCGGCACCACCCTGCTCGCCGACGCGGTCGCCTCCAGCGTCGACGAGCACGCCCGCTTCGGCGGCGTCGTCCCCGAGGTGGCCAGCCGCGCCCACCTGGAGGCCATGGTCCCCACCGTGCAGCGCGCCCTGGACCAAGCCGGCGTCACCGCCGCCGACCTCGACGGCATCGCCGTCACCGCCGGTCCCGGACTGGCCGGCGCGCTCCTGGTCGGCGTCTCCGCGGCCAAGGCGTACGCGTACGCGCTCGGCAAGCCCCTGTACGGCGTCAACCACCTGGCCTCGCACATCTGCGTCTCCCAGCTGGAGCACGGCCGCCTGCCCGAGCCCACCATGGCGCTGCTGGTCTCCGGCGGCCACTCCTCGCTGCTGCTGACGGAGGACATCACCTCCGACGTGCGGCCGCTGGGCGCCACCATCGACGACGCGGCCGGCGAGGCCTTCGACAAGGTGGCGCGCGTGCTCGGCCTCGGCTTCCCCGGCGGCCCGGTGGTCGACCGGATGGCGCGGGAGGGCGACCCGGAGGCGATCCGCTTCCCCCGCGGCCTCACCGGCCCCCGCGACCCCGAGTACGACTTCTCCTTCTCGGGCCTGAAGACCGCCGTCGCCCGCTGGGTCGAGCAGAAGCGGCGGGCCGGCGAGGACGTGCCGGTCGCGGACGTCGCCGCCTCCTTCCAGGAGGCCGTCACCGACGTCCTCACCCGCAAGGCCGTGAAGGCGTGCCGCGCCAACGGCGTCGACCACCTGATGATCGGCGGCGGCGTGGCGGCCAACTCCCGGCTGCGGGCCATGGCCGAGGAGCGCTGCGAGCGGGCCGGCATCCGGCTGCGGGTGCCCCGGCCGGGCCTGTGCACCGACAACGGCGCCATGGTGGCCGCGCTCGGCGCCGAGATGGTGCGGCGCGGGCGCGACGCCTCCGCCCTGGACCTCTCCGCCGACTCGTCCCTCCCGGTCACCGAGGTCTCGGTGCCCGACCCGCACGGCGCCGTGCACGCGCACGCCCACCACTCCCTGGGAGGCGGGGCATGACCACCACCCTCATGTGGGAGGCGCGGGCGGCCGAGGGCCGCGGCGCCGTCCTGCTCGACTGGGTGCTCCAGCACGCCCTGCCCGACCTCACCGACTCCGTCGCCGGCCTGGAGCGGGCCGAGGTCTTCACGGCGGACGACGACCGGGTCCTGGTGGTCACCTGGTGGTCGGCCGCGCCGGGCGCCGCGCAGGAGCCGGAGCAGCGCGCCCTGCCGGAACTGCCGGACCCGCCCGCCGGGCTGCTGCGGCGGGAGCCGCACCGCTGGCGCTTCCGCCGGGTCGAGAGCTACCCCTGATCCCCGGCCCCCTGCTCCCGGCCCCGTGACCGCCGGCCGCCCGACCTCGGTCCCCCCGACGGCCGGCTCCCCGGGGGCCGCCGGCCCGTGTCCCGTGCCTCCGCCCTGCCCGGCCGCCGCCGCGGCCGGGCATCCGCACGCCCGGATCCCTCCGGTCGGACAACCGTTCGCCTCCCGCGGACGTCCCTCCAGGTACCGCCGACCACGAGGAGGAGCAGCCGTGCCCGGCACCGCCCGCAGGAGCACCCGCGCCGCCGCCGCGGCCGCCGCCGCAGCCCTGGCCGCCTCCCTGGCGGCGTGCGGCGGGGGAGCGGGCCGCAGCCCGGCCCCGTCCGCCCCCGTCCCGTCCGCCTCCGCACCCGCCACCACGGCCCGCGCCGGACTCCCGGCTCCCGCCGCCGAGGCCCGGCGCCGCGCCGCGCTCTGGCGCGCCTGGGGCCTGGCGCCGCTCCCCCCGGCGCCCCCGCCGCCCGCCGCGCCCGTGCCGCCGAGGCGCACCGGCGCCGGGCCGGTCCCGGTCGTCAGCCGCATCCCCACCCGCGACCGGGTCGTCTTCCTCACGATCGACGACGGCACGGAGAAGGACCCGGAGTTCGTCCGGATGCTCCGCGAGCTGCGGGTGCCGGTGACGATGTTCCTCACGGACGCGGCCATCCGCCCCGACTACGGCTACTTCCGCCGCATCCAGGCGCTCGGCGACACCGTCCAGAACCACACCCTCACCCACCCGTACCTGCCCGGCCTCGGCGCCGCCGCCCAGCGGGCCGAGATCTGCGGCCAGCAGCGCCGCCTCACCCGCGAGTACGGCGCCGCGCCCACGCTCTTCCGGCCCCCGTACGGCGCCTACGACGCGGCGACCCTGGAGGCGGTCCGGGCGTGCGGGCTGCGGGCCCTGGTGCTCTGGAGGGAGTCCATGCAGATCAGGGACATGCAGTACCAGGACCCCGGCCGCAGGCTGCACCCCGGCGACATCGTCCTCGTCCACTTCCGCGGCCCGGCCGAGCTCAAGCACCGCACCATGACGGAGATGTTCGCGGCCCTGCTGCGCCGGATCGGCGGCCAGGGCTTCGCCGTCGGCCGCCTCGACGACTACCTCCCCGCACCGGACGGGCACGCGGGCGCCACCGGCTGACCCCGGAAAACCCGAATACCTGTTCCCCGGAACAGGTCTGTACCACTAGGCTCCTGACGCCGCCGTCGCGGAGGACTCCCTCCGCGCGAGCCCGCGCGACGCGGGCGGTCCGGCGGCCCAGTGCCCGCGTGCCCCGCGCACGCACCATCCCCTGGGGGTCCTTTTTGAACCACCGCCTGCGCCGCGCGTCCGCGGCGCTCGCCTCCGTCCTGGCGGTCTCCGCCGGTGCGCTCACCCTGTCCGCCGCCCCCGCGGCGGCCGCCGGCTCGTGGCCGGCCTCCGACGGCCGCCTGCTCGGCTCGGACGGCTCCAACCTCTTCCGCACCTGGCCCGGCGGCTCCGGCTACGGCTACCTGCGCCCGGGCAGCGCCCCGGCCTGGTCGCCCGACGGCAGCCGGGCGGTCCTCGTCGACGCGTACCAGGACAACCGCCTGGTGACGATCCGCCAGGACGGCAAGTACGAGCAGTTCATCGCGCAGAAGGGCGGCGGCGGCCGGGTCGCCGACCCGACCTTCTGGTACAACGGCGACTCCGTCGTCTTCCAGACCGGCGGCCGCCTGTACGTCGGCGCGTCCGACGGCTCCACCTGGCCGCAGCCGCTCCTCGCCGCCGACAAGGACGGCTGCGACTCGCAGCCCAGCGGCTCCGGCCGCCTGCTCGCCTTCGTGCGCACCGGCCCGGACTGCTCCCACACCGGCGCGCCCGCGGTCTGGCTGTACGACGGCACCAGCCACGCCTTCCGCAAGCTGGCCTCCGACGCCTACCAGCCCTCGCTCTCCGCGGACGGCACCAAGGTCGCCTTCGTGCGCACCGTCGCCGGCGTCCGCCAGCTGTTCTCGGTCTCCGCCGACGGCACCGGGCTGAAGCAGCTCACCTCGGACGGCGTCCAGCACACGCACCCCGCCTGGTCGCCCAAGGGCGACCGGATCGCCTACGCGGGCGGTGCGGGCCTGGCCGTGCTCACCCCCGGCACCGGCGGCACCGCCGCCGTGCCGAACAGCGCCGGGCTCACCGACGTCGCCTGGCAGCCCCTGCGCTACAACTACGTCCAGCGCGTCTACGGCTCGGGCAGCACCACCACCAACGTCGCCGCCTCCCGCTGGACGTGGGACACCGCCGGCGGCATCCACGTGCCCGGCCTCCTGGCCGCGAAGAGCGCCGTCCTCGTCAACAGCGGCTCGGCCCCCTACGGACTGACCGCCCCCGCCCTGGCGGGGTACAAGCAGGGCCCGGTGCTCAGCACCGGCGGCGGCTCGCTCGCCGCCGGCGCCTCCGCCGAGCTGCGCCGCGTCCTCCCCAAGGGCGCGACGGTCTACCTGGTCGGCGGCACCCAGATCCTCGGCAGCAAGGTCGCGAGCCAGGTCCAGGCCCTCGGCTACCGGCCGGTCCGGCTGGCCGGCGCCGACCGCTGGTCCACCTCGGTGGCGGTCGCCAAGGCGTCCACCAGCGCGCCGACGTGGGTCTTCCTGGCCTCCGGCACCGACTACCACGAGGCGCTGGCGGCCGCCGCCGCGGCCGGCGCCTCCGCGGGCAACCGCGCCGTGGTGGTCCTCACCAACGGCCGCAGCCTCACCTCCTCGGTCGCCTCGTACCTCAACGGGCTCAACCCGGGCACCAGCCACATCACGCCGGTCGGCTACGACGCCAAGCAGGCCCTGTTCAGCGCCTACGACCGCAACATGATGCCGCGCTGGCCCGGCAGCCTGGACTACTGGTACATCGGCGGCACCACCCACGAGGCGATCGCCGCCAACCTGGCCTCCTTCTGGTGGTCCTGGTCCACCAACGTGGTCCTGGCCCCCAGCAACGACTGGCAGGCCGGGATGAGTGCCGGCGCCGCGATGAACCGCTTCGGCCCGCTCCTGTGGAGCGGCACCTCCGCGCTCCCCGGCCCGACGTGGAACTACCTGGTGAACCGCGCCGCGGGCATCAACCAGCCGGTGGTCATCAGCCCGTTCAACGAGGTGCCCTCCGGGGTGATCGCCTCGATCGGCACCGCGGTCAGCGCCGACGGCTCCTGGTACAAGTCCGCGTACTACCCGGCCGGCGCCGTCCCGATGAGCGCGGCCGTCAGCCGGTCCGCCGCCGTGGGGACCGCCCCGGCCGGCGCCGGGGACCGGGGCCTGACCGCCCCGGACCTCTCCGGCGCGCAGCGCCTGACCCGGCGCTGAGCCCCCGCGGCCCGGACCGGCGGACCCCGCCGGTCCGGGCCGCGGTGCGTCCGCGCCCGGCCCCCCGGCCCCCCGGCCCCGGCGGGGCCTCAGACCGGGTGCCCCAGCAGCATCGCCGGCGCCCCCGCCACCCGGGTGAGGAAGACCGTGCAGGACTCCGGCCCCTCGGGCCGCAGCCTGCGCCGCAGCTCCTCGGGCTCCACCGCCGACCCCCGCTTCTTGACCACGACCGTCCCGACCCGCCGCTCCCGCAGCAGCGCCCTCAGCCGCTTGAGGTTGAAGGGCAGCGCGTCGGTGACCTCGTAGGCGGTCGCGAAGGGGGTGCGGACCAGCGCGTCGGAGGTCAGGTAGGCGATCGCCGGGTCGACCAGGGCGCCCCCCACCTGCTCCGCGACCTCGGCCACCAGGTGCGCCCGGATCACCGCGCCGTCCGGCTCGTACAGGTACCGCCGCACCGGGCCCGCCGCCACGTCGGGCAGCCGGCCGCCGGTCAGCGTGGCGCCGCCGGGCAGCAGCGTGGCGCGGTGCGGCTGCGCCGCCCCCGTGCCGAACCAGAGCACCGCCTCCTTGACGTCCCCGCCGTCGGAGACCCACTCCGCCTCGGCGTCCTCCGGCACCGCCTCGTGCGGGATCCCGGGGGCGACCTTCAGCGCCGCGTACCGGGTGCGCCGGCCCGCGGCCACCGCCCAGGACAGCGGCGGCGAGTACGCCTCCGGGTCGAAGATCCGGCCCCGGGCCCCCCGGCGCGCCGGGTCGGTGAAGACCGCGTCGAAGCCCGCGAGGTCCACGTCGGCGACGTCCGCGCACCGCACCTCGACCAGATCGGCCAGTCCCAGCGCGCGGGCGTTGGCCTCCGCGGCGGCGCAGGCCTCCGGCGAGCGGTCCACGGCGAGGACGGAGATGCCGGCGCGGGCCAGCGCCACCGCGTCGCCCCCCACCCCGCAGCACAGGTCGGCCAGCCGCCGCACCCCCAGCTCCGCGAAGCGCCGGGCCCGCCACTCGGCGACGGAGGTGCGGGTGGCCTGCTCCACGCCGTCGGCGGTGAAGTACATCCGGTCCGCGTCCGTGCCGAACTTCGCCCGGGCCCGCTGCCGCAGCCGCGCCTGGCCGAGCGCGGCCGACACCAGCTCCGCGGGGTGCTCCCGGCGCAGCCGGGTCGCCAGGGCCAGCTCCTGCCCGGGGTCGTGGTCCCGCAGCAGTTCCAGCAGGTCCTGGCCCTCGTCGGTCAGCAGCGTCGCGATCTCCACCCGCCCATTCTCCCGCCCCGCCCGGCCCGCCCCGCACCGCCCGCCCGGCCGTGCGCCGCCCGGCCCGCCCCGGCTCCCGGGGACCCGGCCTCCCGCCCCCGGCATCCCGCTGTGCCCGGCCGGTCCCCTCCCGGACGACACGCCCGGCGGGAAAACCGCTTTCCCGGCCCCCGCACCGGACCGGAGGCCCCGCCGCGCGCCCCCAACTCCCCACCCGCAGAAGCGGGGGCAGCCCCCCGCCCGCCCCCGCCGCCCTCCCCGGCCACGCACCCGCAGCCGCCACTGGTTGGCACTCTGGTTGACTGAGTGCTAACCGCCCCCTATGGTCGTCCTTGGCACTCTCCCCAGGAGGGTGCTAACGCGACGAGGCAGGTCCGGCACCCGCGACGACGGACCGGCCAGGTCGCCACCTACCTATAGACAACCCCGTGAGATCTCCGAAGGGGGAGGTCGGACGTGACGACCGCCAGCACCAAGGTTGCCATCATGCCGCTCGAGGACCGCATCGTGGTCCAGCCGCTCGACGCCGAGACCACCACGGCCTCCGGCCTGGTCATCCCGGACACCGCCAAGGAGAAGCCCCAGGAGGGCGTCGTCCTGGCTGTGGGCCCGGGCCGCTTCGAGGACGGCCAGCGTCTCCCGCTGGACGTCGCCGTCGGCGATGTCGTGCTCTACAGCAAGTACGGCGGCACCGAGGTCAAGTACAACGGCGAGGAGTACCTCGTCCTCTCGGCTCGCGACGTCCTCGCGATCATCGAGAAGTAGTTCCGACGCTGACCGCAGAGTCGTGACCCGCCCCGGGATCCGTGTCCAAGAGACCCGGGGCCCGGGGCGCGGTTGTTGAGAGGGAAAGACGTACTGATGGCGAAGATCCTGCAGTTCAACGAGGATGCCCGCCGCTCGCTGGAGCGCGGCGTCAACAAGCTCGCGGACACCGTGAAGGTGACGATCGGCCCCAAGGGCCGCAACGTCGTCATCGACAAGAAGTTCGGTGCGCCCACCATCACCAACGACGGCGTGACCATCGCCCGCGAGGTGGAGCTGGACGACCCGTACGAGAACCTTGGCGCGCAGCTCGTCAAGGAGGTCGCCACCAAGACCAACGACGTCGCGGGCGACGGCACCACCACCGCCACCGTGCTCGCCCAGGCCCTGGTGAACGAGGGCCTGCGCAACGTCGCCGCGGGCGCGAGCCCCGCCGGCCTGAAGAAGGGCATCGACGCGGCCGTCGCCGCCGTCTCCGAGCACCTGCTCGGCGTCGCCCGCGAGATCGAGGGCAAGGACGACATCGCCGCCGTGGCCGCGCTGTCCGCCCAGGACCCGCAGGTCGGCGAGCTGATCGCCGAGGCGATGGACAAGGTCGGCAAGGACGGTGTCATCACCGTCGAGGAGTCGAACACCTTCGGCCTGGAGCTCGACTTCACCGAGGGCATGCAGTTCGACAAGGGCTACCTGTCGCCCTACATGGTGACCGACCAGGAGCGCATGGAGGCCGTCCTCGACGACCCCTACATCCTGATCCACCAGGGCAAGATCTCCTCGATCCAGGACCTGCTGCCGCTGCTGGAGAAGATCCTGCAGGGCGGCGCCGCCAAGCCGCTGCTGATCATCGCCGAGGACGTCGAGGGCGAGGCCCTGTCGACCCTGGTCGTCAACAAGATCCGCGGCACCTTCAACGCCGTCGCGGTGAAGGCCCCGGGCTTCGGCGACCGCCGCAAGGCGATGCTCGGCGACATCGCGACCCTGACCGGCGCCACCGTCATCGCGGAGGAGGTCGGCCTCAAGCTCGACCAGGCCGGCCTGGACGTGCTCGGCACCGCCCGCCGCGTCACCGTCACCAAGGACGACACCACGATCGTCGACGGCGCGGGCTCCTCGGAGGAGGTCGCCGGCCGGGTCGCCCAGATCAAGGCCGAGATCGAGACCACCGACTCCGACTGGGACCGCGAGAAGCTGCAGGAGCGCCTGGCCAAGCTGGCCGGCGGCGTCTGCGTCATCCGGGTCGGCGCCGCCACCGAGGTGGAGCTCAAGGAGAAGAAGCACCGCCTGGAGGACGCCATCTCGGCGACCCGTGCCGCGGTCGAGGAGGGCATCGTCGCCGGCGGCGGCGCCTCCCTGGTGCACTCCGCCAAGGTCCTGGCCGACGGCCTCGGCCTGTCCGGCGACGAGGCCACCGGTGTCGCGGTCGTCCGCCGCGCCCTGGTCGAGCCGCTGCGCTGGATCGCCCAGAACGCCGGCCTGGAGGGCTACGTCATCACCTCCAAGGTGTCCGAGCTGGACGCCGGGCAGGGCTACAACGCCGCCACCGGCGAGTACGGCGACCTGGTCAAGGCCGGCGTCATCGACCCGGTGAAGGTCACCCGCTCCGCCCTGGAGAACGCCGCCTCCATCGCCTCCCTGCTCCTCACCACCGAGACCCTCGTGGTGGAGAAGAAGGAGGAGGAGCCGGCCGCCGCGGGCCACTCGCACGGCGGCCACGGCCACTCCCACTGAGGCACGCCCCCCGGGGCACACCGTCGGGGCCCGGTCCCGCCGCTTCCAAGCGGCGCGGCCGGGCCCCGGTCCTTCCCCCAAGACCTGCTTATGCTGGGGGCGTGATCGAGGCACGCCATCTCAGGGTCCTGCGCGCCGTGTCCCGCACCGGCTCGTACTCCGCCGCAGCCCGCGAGCTCGGCTGCACGCAGCCCGCGGTGAGCCAGCAGATGAAGGCGCTGGAGAAGTCCGTCCGCACGCCGCTGGTCGTCCGCTCCGGCCGGGGGATGCAGCTCACCGAGGCCGGCGGGGCGCTGCTGCGGCACGCCAACGGCATCCTCGCCGGGCTCGCCGCCGCCGAGGAGGAGGTGGCCGCCATCGCCGGGCTGCACGCCGGCCGGGTCCGGCTGGTCTCCTTCCCCACCGCGAGCTCCACCCTGGTGCCGCGGGCGGTCGCCGAACTGCGCGCCGGGAACCCCGGGATCCGGGTCTCCCTCGTCGAGGCCGAGCCGCCGGAGTCGCTGGCGATGCTGCGCGGCGGGGAGTGCGAGGTCGCGCTCGCCTTCCGCTACCCGGACGCACCCGCCGCACCCCTTCCCCCCGCCGTGCCCGCCGCGTCCGCCGCACCCTCCGTGTCCGCGGTGTCCGCACCGTCCGCCGGCCACGGCTCCCGCGCCGCGCGGGCCGAGGCGGTGCTGGAGGCGGCCGCCTCGGCCGCCGCCACCGACTGGTCGGACCTGGTGGTGCGCCCGCTCCTGGACGACCCGATGACGGCCCTGGTCCCGGCCGGCCACCCGCTGGCCGCGCGCGGCGCGGACCGCCCGGCGGACCTGGCCGAGCTGGCGGGGGAGCAGTGGATCGCCGGCTGCCCGCAGTGCCGCGGGCACCTGGTGGAGCTGTGCGCCCGGTCCGGCTTCGAGCCGCGGATCGACTTCGCCACCGACGACTACCCGGCGGTGGTCGGCCTCGTCGCGGCCGGGCTCGGGGTGGCCGTGCTCCCCGGCCTGGCGCTGGAGTCGGTGCGGCACGCCGGGGTGGCGGCGGTGCCCCTGGACCCGCCCGCGGCCCGGCAGGTCGTGGCGCTCACCCTGCCCGACCTCGCGGCGGTGCCCGCGGTGGGGCTGATGCTGGACCGACTGGCCGACGCGGCCGCGGGGCGCGCCGGGCGGTCCGCCGGCTGACCGGCCCGCGCCCCCGTACCCGCCCCCCGCGGCCGCCTGCCCGTCTCCCGCGCCGCTGTCCGCCCCGTGCCCTGTGCCTCGTTGCCTGTGTGCCCCCGCCGCCCTCAGGCCCGCCTCCCGGGCGCCTCCCTGCGCCCGGCGCGCCCGTCGCCACCGGGAAGCAGAAACGATCCAGCAGGGTGCGAACCCTCTGCAGAAACGATCCTGCAGTACCGGTGACCCACGCTGCTCAGCGCGCGCCGGCGGCCGGCGTCCCCACCTGGACCTCCACCAGCCGGTGCCGGGCCCGCCCCTGCAGCTCCTCGCGCTCGTCCTCCGTCAGCCCGCCCCACACCCCGTACGGCTCCCGGACGGTCAGGGCGTGGGCCGCGCACTGCGCCCTGACCGGGCAGCGCATGCACACCTCCTTCGCCGCCTGCTCCCGGGAGCTGCGGGCGGCACCGCGCTCCCCCTCGGGGTGGAAGAACAGGGAGCTGTCCACACCGCGGCAGGCCGCCGAGAGCTGCCAGTCCCACAGGTCGGCGTTGGGGCCGGGAAGGCGAGAGAAGTCGGCCATGGCTCATCCCCTCAAGGATTTTGGGGCTCCGGTGCCGGTGCGTCGTCGGCCGTCGCGGCGAGGCTCCGGGGCGTCAGTGCGAACACCTGGAAATATGACCTACAGAGATCTATAGGACAAGATGCCCACAGAGTTGCACAACAGGCTTGCCCCTCCCAAATCACGCGAAAACGGACCAATGGGGCTCGACAGGTCGCGGCGTGTCCTGGTGTCGGGTGCACTCGTTGGGAGTACGCCGGGCCCGCCGCCCGCCGGGTGCGGCGCGCGGGCGGTGGCGGGCGGCCCTCCGTGACGACCCGACCACGTACAGTGGTGGAGGTGGCTGCCGTCACCCCGTAACTCATTCGAGTGACGGTCGTTGGGAGTGCGGAGGCGGTTAGCGGGCGCCGGGCGCCGGGAACGATCGCGACGGATGCGAGCGGTCGGGAACGCAGCCCGTCGTCATTGGCCGTGTCGGTGACGATTCGTACCAGCCAGGAGGCTCAACGTGACGCGGTTCTGCAGCGGAGGGCGGTCATGACATCCGTTCTCGTGTGCGACGATTCCCCGCTCGCCAGGGAGGCGCTCCGCCGCGCGGTGGCGACCGTGCCCGGCGTCGACCGGGTGACCACTGCCACCAACGGCGAGGAGGTCCTCCGCCGCTGGGTGGCCGACCGCTCCGACCTCGTCCTGATGGACGTCCGGATGCCCGGCCTCGGCGGTGTCGAGACCGTCCGGCGGCTCCTGTCGGCCGACCCCGGCGCCCGCATCATCATGCTCACGGTGGCCGAGGACCTCGACGGGGTCGCCCTCGCCGTCGCCGCCGGCGCCCGCGGCTACCTGCACAAGGACGCCTCCCGCGCCGAGCTCCGGGCGACGGTCACCCAGGCGCTCGCCGACCCCACCTGGCGGCTCGCCCCGCGCCGGCTGCGCTCCCCCGACATGGGTGCCGCCCCGACGCTCACCGCCCGCGAGATCCAGGTCCTGGAGGGCATGAGCCACGGCCGCAGCAACGCCGAGATCGGCCGCGAGCTGTTCCTCTCCGAGGACACCGTCAAGACCCACGCCCGCCGGCTGTTCAAGAAGCTCGGGGCCTCCGACCGCGCCCACGCGGTCGCCCTGGGCTTCCGCTGGGGCCTGGTCCGCTGAGCATCCGCAGGACGGGGGTCGCCGACCGGCCCGCGGCCCCCCCACCGCCGCACGACGGCGGGTCCGCGCACGGCGCTCCGGCGGCCCCGGCGCGACGGGATGGTGTCAGCGGCCGCCCGAGGACGCACCATAGGGGTATGGAGCACCTCGGGGACCAGCCGCCGGACAGGGCACCGCAGGCAGCGGCCGCGGAGGGCGGTGCGGCGCATAACGTTCCGGTGCACAAGTCCGGAGCCGGTGCCGCGTTCTCCCGGTCGAACAGGCACCATGGACCGATGCGCGACGACGAGGCAGCCCTCCCCGGAGATGCGGACCCCGGTCCCGTGCCCGGGGCGCCGGGGCCCGCGGAGCCCCGTCCCGCCGCCGGCGACGGCCGGGGCGGCCTCCCCGTCCGGCGGGCGGGGGAGCGTGCCGCGGCCGAGCGGTCGGCGGCGGTCGGCGAGCTGGTCGGCCGGGCCGCCCGGGGCGACGGCCGTGCCACGGACGCCCTGCTGGCCCACGTCCACCCGCTGGTCCTGCGCTACTGCCGGGCGCGGCTCGCCCGGCTGCCCGGCGGGGCCCGCCACCACGTCGACGACGTGGCGCAGGACGTCTGCCTCGCCGTGCTGTGCGCCCTGCCCCGCTACCGCGACGAGGGCCGCCCCTTCGAGGCGTTCGTGTACGGCATCGCCGCCCACAAGATCGCCGATCTGCAGCGCGCCGCCATGCGCGGACCCGCGTCCACCGCCGTCCCCGCCGACGTGCTCCCGGAGACCGCCGACGAGTCGCTCGGCCCCGAGGAGCGGGCCCTCCTCTCCAGCGACGCGGCCTGGGCCCGTGAGCTGCTCGCCTGCCTTCCGCCGCGCCAGCGCGAACTCGTGCTGCTGCGGGTGGCCGCCGGCCTGACCGCCGAGGAGACCGGCGAGGTGCTCGGCATGTCGCCGGGGGCCGTGCGGGTCGCCCAGCACCGCGCGCTCAACCGGCTCCGGGCGCTCGCCGAGGAGGCCGAGGACGCCCCCGGCCTCACCGCCTGAGCCCCCGGCCTCACCGCCCGACACCCGACTTCACCGCCCGACCTCCGGCCCCACCGCCCGGGCCCCGCGCCCTGCCCCGGCCCGGCCGCGGGGCTCCCACTGCAGCGCCCCGGCCCCTGTACCCGGCCCGGCCCGGGGCGCGCCCCGGCCGCCGCGGCCCCCGTCCGGCACGCCCCGCCTGCCGCGTCCCGTCCCCGGCGGACGCGCCACCGCGCCCCCACGGAGCGGCGCCCTGTCAAGGGGGCGCGGGAAAACATTCCGTGCCCCGGTAGCATGGAGTACCGGTGCCCGGGCGGAGCCCTCGGCGTCCCGCAGGGTCCAGCTGCCCCCAGCGCCCCCGAGCAGCCCCGTGCAGGTGCCGGTGCGAGCACGCGCGGGCGGACCGGGCCGGACGACCTCCGAACCCTCCGCCGCATCCCCCAGCGATCGCGTCCACTCCGCACATCGGATCGGTCGGGCCCACCACGGGAAGGTATCCATGTCCTCCAACGCCGCCGGCGTACCCGAGAAGTTCGCCATGCTCGGGCTCACCTACGACGACGTCCTGCTGCTCCCGGGCGCGTCCGAGGTGCTCCCGAACCAGGTCGACACCTCGTCCCGGATCAGCCGGAACGTCACCGTCAACGTCCCGCTGCTGTCCGCCGCCATGGACAAGGTCACCGAGTCGCGGATGGCGATCGCGATGGCCCGCCAGGGCGGCGCCGGCGTGCTGCACCGCAACCTCTCCGTCGAGGACCAAGTCAACCAGGTCGACCTGGTGAAGCGGTCCGAGTCCGGCATGGTCACCGACCCCATCACCGTGCGGCCCGACGCCACCCTCGGCGAGGCCGACGCCCTCTGCGCGAAGTTCCGCATCAGCGGCGTGCCGGTCACCGACGCCGCCGGGAAGCTCCTGGGCATCGTCACCAACCGCGACATGGCCTTCGAGTCGGACCGCGGCCGCCAGGTCCGCGAGGTCATGACCCCCATGCCGCTGATCACAGGCAAGGTCGGCATCTCCGGCGAGGACGCCATCGGGCTGCTGCGCCGCCACAAGATCGAGAAGCTGCCGCTCGTCGACGACGAGGGCCGCCTCAAGGGCCTGATCACGGTCAAGGACTTCGTCAAGGCCGAGCAGTACCCCAACGCCGCCAAGGACGCCGAGGGCCGCCTCATCGTCGGCGCCGCCGTCGGCGTCGGCGACGCCGCCTACGACCGCGCGCTGGCCCTGGTCGACGCGGGCGTGGACTTCCTGGTGATCGACAGCGCCCACGGCCACAGCCGCGGCATCCTCGACATGGTCGCCAAGGTCAAGGCCAACATCCGGGTCGACGTGGTGGCCGGCAACGTCGCCACCCGCGACGGCGCCCAGGCGCTCATCGACGCCGGTGCGGACGGCATCAAGGTCGGCGTCGGCCCTGGCTCCATCTGCACCACCCGCGTCGTGGCCGGCGTCGGCGTCCCGCAGGTCACCGCGATCTACGAGGCCGCCCTGGCCGCGCACGCCGCGGGCGTCCCGGTGATCGGCGACGGCGGCCTGCAGTACTCCGGCGACATCGCCAAGGCCATCGCGGCCGGCGCCGACACCGTGATGCTCGGCAGCCTGCTCGCGGGCTGCGAGGAGTCGCCGGGCGAGCTGCTCTTCATCAACGGCAAGCAGTTCAAGTCCTACCGCGGCATGGGCTCGCTGGGCGCCATGCAGGGCCGCGGCCAGGGCCGGTCCTACTCCAAGGACCGCTACTTCCAGGACAACGTCCTCTCCGAGGACAAGCTCGTCCCCGAGGGCATCGAGGGCCAGGTCCCCTACCGCGGCCCGCTCTCCTCCGTCGTCCACCAGCTCATCGGCGGCCTGCGCTCCTCCATGGGGTACGCCGGCGCCGCCGACATCCAGGAGCTCAAGGACAAGGGCCGGTTCGTCCGGATCACCGCGGCCGGCCTCAAGGAGAGCCACCCGCACGACATCCAGATGACCGTCGAGGCCCCGAACTACCAGGGCCGCTGACCCCGGTCCCGCCCCGCGCCGACGCCCGCCCGCCGCACCTCCTGCGGCGGGCGGGCGCCGTTCCGGGATACTGGAGTACGGCCGGGGCGCCGACGCGCCCCGCCGGGACGAACAGCAGACAGCGGAAGGGCTCGAAGTGACCGAGATCGAGATCGGGCGGGGCAAGCGGGGCCGGCGTGCATACGCCTTCGACGACATCGCCGTCGTCCCGAGCCGGCGCACCCGGGACCCCAAGGAGGTCTCGATCGCCTGGCAGATCGACGCCTACCGCTTCGAGCTGCCGTTCCTCGCCGCCCCCATGGACAGCGTGGTCTCGCCCGCGCAGGCCGTCGCCATCGGCCGCCTCGGCGGCCTGGGCGTGCTCAACCTCGAGGGCCTGTGGACCCGGTACGAGGACCCCGAGCCGCTGCTCGCCGAGGTCGCCGCGCTCGCCGACGAGCGCGCCGCCACCCGACGCCTCCAGGAGATCTACGCCGAGCCCATCAAGCCGGAGCTGATCGGGCAGCGGATCCGCGAGGTGCGCGACTCCGGCGTGGTCACCGCCGCCGCGCTCTCCCCGCAGCGCACCGCCGAGTTCTCCAAGGCCGTCGTCGACGCGGGCGTCGACGTCTTCGTCATCCGCGGCACCACCGTCTCCGCCGAGCACGTCTCCGGCGCCGCCGAGCCGCTCAACCTCAAGCAGTTCATCTACGAGCTCGACGTGCCGGTGATCGTCGGCGGCTGCGCCACCTACACCGCCGCCCTGCACCTCATGCGGACCGGAGCGGCCGGCGTCCTCGTCGGCTTCGGCGGCGGCGCCGCCCACACCACCCGCAACGTGCTGGGCATCCAGGTCCCGATGGCCACCGCCGTCGCCGACGTGGCCGCGGCCCGCCGCGACTACATGGACGAGTCCGGCGGCCGGTACGTCCACGTCATCGCCGACGGCGGCGTGGGCTACAGCGGCGACCTGGCCAAGGCCGTGGCCTGCGGCGCCGACGCCGTCATGATCGGTGCGGCGCTGGCCCGCGCCACCGACGCGCCCGGCCGGGGCTTCCACTGGGGCATGGAGGCCGTCCACGAGGAGCTGCCGCGCGGCAAGCGCGTCGACCTCGGCACCGTGGGCACCACCGAGGAGATCCTGCTCGGCCCCTCCCACACCCCCGACGGCACCATGAACCTCTTCGGCGCGCTCCGCCGGGCCATGGCCACCACCGGCTACTCGGAGCTCAAGGAGTTCCAGCGGGTCGAGGTCACCGTCGCCCCGCACACCGTCCACAACCACTGACACCGCCCAGGACGCGCGGGGGCCCGCGCGAACGGGGCGGTCCTCAGGCGGCGGAGCCGATGCGCCGGGTCAGGACGAACCCCTCGTAGCCGGCGATGCCGTAGAAGATCACGTCCATGACGCCCCGGGAGGCCTTCCACGCCTCGAAGGTCAGGTGGAGCTTGCCGCCGAGGAGGTCGGTCACCTCGTAGCCCAGCTCCTGGTGGGCGTAGAGGGCCACCCCGAAGAGCTGCCCGAGCAGCACGCCCAGCAGCGCCAGGACCGTGCCGGCCACCGGCAGGACCGGGTTGCGGCCGCCGAGCCTGCCCAGGGCGAACGCGACCGCGGCGCCGATGCCGAAGGCGAGCCAGCCGATCTCGTGGTCGGTCGTCTTCATGACGAAGCCGTAGACCAGCGCGCTCACCACCATCGCGCCCGCGCCGGCGGCCAGGGCCACCGCGACGTTGGCCGGGGCGGCCGCGGGGGCCGGGGCCTGGAGGTACGGGGAGGGCGGCGGCAGCGGGACGGCGGCCTGGCCGGCCGGGGCGGGTGCGGCGGCGGCCTCGACGGGTGCGGGCGCGGGCGTGGGCTGGTCCATGGGGTCCCCCGGTGAGGTGGTGAGGTGCGGGCGCGGCGGCGCCCCGGAGAGCCCGTGGGCGGCCGGTGCGCCGCGCGAGGGCAACGGGGCGGAACGCTAGCAGTGCCCTCCGACGGTCCGACAGTGCTTTCGGCCTCCGGACCCCGGGGCGAACCCGGCGCGGGCCCGGCGCGGGCCGGGCGCGGGAACCGTTCGGCCGGCTCCCGCGTCCTTGCACGTGTGCGCCCGGGGGGCACACGCGTGCGCCGGTCCGGACCGTCGGGCGAGGGGCCGACTTCGGGTCCGACGGGGGTTCAGGGGATGATGGTCGCCCGGGTGCCCGGGGTGCCGCGCCGCACGCGCACACCGAGCCGCCCGGACCACCGGTCCTCCGGCCGCGCCGCCCGCGCGGCCGCGGGCCGACGCACCGTCATGTCGACTGGCAGCAGTAGGGGATCGCATCCATGACCCAGGCGCAGGGCTCCACCGGCCGACTCCTCGCCGGCCGCTACCGGCTGGACTCGGTGCTCGGGCGCGGCGGCATGGGCACCGTCTGGCGCGCCGAGGACGAGATGCTGGACCGCGTCGTCGCGGTCAAGGAGCTGCGCTTCCACGGCGGCGTGGACGAGGAGGAGAAGCGCCGCCTCATCACCCGCACCCTGCGCGAGGCCAAGGCCGCCGCCCGGATCCGCAACAACGCCGCCGTCACCGTCTTCGACGTGGTCGAGGAGGACGACCGGCCCTGGATCGTCATGGAGCTCGTCGAGTCGCGCTCCCTCGCGGACGTCATCAAGGAGGACGGCCCGCTCGACCCGGAGCGCGCCGCCCGCATCGGCCTCGACCTCCTCGGGGTCCTGCGCAGCGCCCACGGCCACGGCATCCTCCACCGCGACGTCAAGCCCTCCAACGTCCTCATCGGCGACGACGGCCGGGTGGTCCTCACCGACTTCGGCATCGCCAGCGTCGAGGGCGACCCGTCGGTCACCTCCACCGGCATGCTCGTCGGCGCCCCCTCGTACATCTCGCCCGAGCGCGCCCGCGGCCAGAAGCCCGGCCCGCCCGCCGACCTGTGGTCGCTCGGCGCGACCCTGTACGCCATGGTCGAGGGCAAGCCCCCGTACGACCGCGGCTCGGCCATCTCGACCCTGACGGCCGTGATGACCGAGGACCTGAGGACCCCGCGCAACGCCGGACCGCTGCGCCCGGTGATCGAGGGCCTGCTGCGCAAGGACCCCGACGAGCGGCTGGACGAGCCGACCACCCGGACGATGCTGCGGCGCGTCGTCGCCGAGGCCCGGCGGCTCGCCGAGGCCGCCGCCGCCGCCGAGGCGGCCGTCGCGGCGACCGCGGTGCTCCCGGCCGCCGGCGCCGGGGACGCGAAGCCCGCCGGCGACGCGGCGCCCTCGGTGCCCCGCCAGGCCGGCGCGCCCGAGAAGGCCGTGCGGGCGGCCGGGGAGGGCGGCGCCCCGGCGGCGGATGCCTCCGCGGCGCCCGCGGCGAAGCGCGCGGCGGGCGTGCTCGGCGGACTGCTCGGCACGGTCCGGGTCGGCAGCCGTACGGCGGCTTCCGGGGGGGACGGGGACGCGGGGCAGGGCGGGGACGCCGGACGGGACGCGGACGCCGGACAGGGCGGCGAGGCTGAGGGCTCCGCCCGGGCCGCGGTGCCCGGGGCCCGCCGGGCGCCGGGGAGCACCCCGGCCGAGGGTGCACCGGACCAGGCGTCACCGGCCCAGGCGTCACCGGCCGGGGGCGGGGCCGGGCTGTCGGGGAAGGCCGCCGCGGCGAAGGCGGCCGGGACCTCCGGTGCCGGTGCCGGGAAGACCGTGTCCGGCGATGCGGCTGCGAGGAAGGCCGCGGCGAAGAAGACCGCAGCGAAGAAGGCTGCGGCGAAGAGGACCACTGCGAAGAAGACCGCACCCGAGGGGGCGGCACCGAAGGGGGCCGCGTCCGCGCAGGCCGCCCGGCCCGCGGGCGCCGCGGCCGCCGCCGGTACCGCGGCGACCGCCGGGAAGGACCGGGACGCCGCCGGGGCGTCCGAGGCACCGGCCACCGCCGTCCTGCCCGTCACCGACGCCGCGGGCCCCGCCGCCCCCGGCGGCGGCCTCGGGGACCGCATCCGGGAGTGGCGGTCCGCCCCGCCCGCCGAGCGCAGCCCCTCCCCGAAGGCCCTGGCGGCCGGCGCCCTGGCGCTCGTCGTGCTGGTGGCCGCCGTCCTCCTGGGCGTGCGGTCCATGGCCGACTCCGCGGGCGGCGCGGACGGCTCCCGGGCCTCCGGCGGCCGCACCGCCGGCCCCGGCCCGAAGCCCTCCGGCTCCTCCCCGGCCTCCGCCGCCCCCGGCGGCGCGGCCTCGACGGGCGCCTCCGCGTCCGCCCCGGGCACCGCCGACGGCGGTTCGCCCGCCGCCCAGGAGGGCTCCGGCCCCGCCGCCACCCCGTCCGGCGACGGGGGCGGCAGCGCCGGTGCGGACGGCACGGGCGCGGACGGCTCCGGGGACGCCGTCCCCGCCGGCTTCACCCGGTACACCAGCGACCGGGAGCACCTGTCCGTGCTGGTCCCCGAGGGGACGCACTACGTGAAGGACAAGGACGGCGGCGTCGAACTCCACTACAAGGACTGGGTCCTGATCCTCGACCACCGCTCCGACGCCACCGGGGACGTGCTCGCGGACTGGCGCAGCCGGGAGGCGCAGGCCGCGGTCGGCTACCCGGACTACCGGGCCGCCGGCTCCGTCCACCGTGTGGACTACCGCGGCTGGGACGCCGCCGACTGGGAGTTCACCTTCAACCGGCCCCCGGCCCTCAAGCGCGTGGTCAGCCGGGCGTTCCTGGTCGGCGGGGACACGGACAAGGGCTACCTCATCCAGTGGATCATGCCCGACGGCCAGTGGGGCACCAAGGAGGCAAGGAAGGCCCGCGACGTCTCGTACGCGAGCTTCCGGGCCGAGGACTGACGCGGCGCGGCCGGGAGTCCGCACCCGGCCGCCGGGGCAGGCGCCGTCGGTGATCGTCGGCGCCGCCCCGTACGCTGGGCCGCCGTACGCCGAGCAGCGGAGGGAGGGCCAGTGCCATCGGAGTCGGGACGGCTGCTGGCCGGGCGCTACCGGCTGACGGGCCGTCCGGAGGGCTCCGGCGTGCCCGGGCGCCGCCGCGCCGTCGACACCGCGACCGGTCTGCGCGTCGTCCTGGAGGCGACCCCGCTCCCCGAGGTGGTCGGCGCCGAGCTGGTCGACGACCCCGCCGCGCACCCCGGTGACCCGGCCGGCCACCGCGCCCGTGCCCGGTACCCCCGTGACCGGTACGGGGACGATCCGTACGGTGACGACCGGTACCCCCGCGACCGTCACGGCGACGACCGGTACGACGACCGGTACGACGACCGGTACGACGGCGGGGGCGACACGGTCTACGCGGACACCCGCCGCGGGGCCGCCTCCCCCACCGCGCCCCCCACCGCGGCCGCCCGCGCGGTGGACCACGCCGCCCGGGTCGCCGACGCGGTGCCGCCGCACCCCCGGCTGCTCCAGGTCTTCGAGGCGTTCGACCAGGACGGCTTCCTGTGGGTCGCCGGCGAGCACCTGCCCGGGGTGCCGCTGGCCCGCCTGCTGGAGCGGGGCCCGCTGCCGGTCCACCGCGCCGCCGAGATCGCCTCCGACGTGCTGGGCGCGCTGCGCGCCGTCCACGCCGCCGGGATCGTGCACGGCAACGTCACCCCCGAGACCGTGCTCGTCTGCGAGGACGGCACGGCCATGCTGGGCGGCCTGAGCACGGGCGCCGCCCAGGAGACGCTGTGCGGCGGCCCCGGCGCCGACCTGCCCGGCGCCGCGGTGCCCCCCGCCGACTGGACGCCCGCCCGCCTCCGGGCCCGCGACGTCCGCGCCGGGCTGACCGGCCCCCGCGCGGAGCGCTGGGCCCCGGAGCAGGCCGGCCCGCGCCCCTCCGGCCCGCAGCCCGCGGGGCCCGCGCCGCAGCCCGGCGCGGCGGTCGGGCCGCCCGCCGACGCCTGGGCGGTCGGGGTGCTGCTCTTCCGCATGGCGGCCGGGCGCGCGCCCTTCCCCGAGGACGGCACCGCCGCCCTCCTCGACGCCGTACGGGCGGGGCGCCCCGCCGCCGACCGGTCCTGCGGACCGCTGGCCCCCCTGGTCGACGCCCTGCTCCACCCGGACCCGGCGGCCCGTCCCGCACCCGCGCAGGCGCGGCAGCGGCTGGGGGAGCTGCTGGCCCGCGCGCCGGAGCCGTACGACCCGGACGCGGCGGGCGTCGCCGCGCTGCTGCCCGCCGTCCGCCCGGCGGCTCCCCTGGAACGGCGCCGCCGGGGCGGTGCGCCGGTGCCCCGCCCCGGCCGCCCGCCCGCCCCCGCCCGGCACGCGCGCTCCGGGGCGCGCCCCGGACTGCTGGGTCCGCTGCTGGTCGGCGGCCTCCTGCTGGCCGTCCTGGCGGTCCTGGTCGGGGCGGCCCTGCTGTCGGGGTGACGGGCGCCCGCCGCGCGGCCCCGCCGCCGGGACGGGGCGCGCCCCCGGGGCGGCCCTGCGGACGGGCGTGCGGCGTCCCGCCCCGCCGCCGGGACGGTCACGACCGGGTCACACGCGCGGGGGCGGGATGTGCCGCGCCGGAGAGGGCGCCTAACCTGTCCCCAGGACGTGCCGGGCCGTCGGCTCCGGCACGCGCCGCGACCGGCGCCGGAGCGACGGGCGACGGGGGTCGTCGTGCAGCGCCGCACCGCCCGCCGGTGCGGCGGAGCGCAGACGAGGGGGACGACCCATGGGGACGCAGGACGGATCCGCGCCGGGCGCAGCCGCGGCCGGGGACCGCGCCGCGCCGGACGCCGGTGCCGCCGGGGACGGCGGGCGGCTGCTGGCGGGCCGCTACCTGCTCGGCGAGCGGCTGGGCCGCGGCGGCATGGGCACCGTGTGGCGGGCCGAGGACCGGATGCTGGACCGCGAGGTCGCGGTCAAGGAGCTCAGCGTCCGCCACCTCCCCGAGGAGGACCTGCAGGTCCTGCAGTCGCGGATGAAGCAGGAGGCCCGCGCCGCCGCGCGGATCAAGCACCCCGGCGTGATCACCGTCCACGACGTGCTGGAGCAGGACGGCCGCCCGTGGATCGTCATGGAGCTGGTCGACGGCCGCTCGCTGGCCGACGTCATCGCGCAGGAGGGCACCCTGCTGCCCCGCGACGCGGCCGGGGTCGGCGTCCAGGTGCTCGCCGCCCTGCACCGCGGCCACGAGGTCGGCGTGCTGCACCGCGACGTCAAGCCCGCCAACGTGCTGCTGGAGCGCGGCACCGGCCGGGTCGTCCTCACCGACTTCGGCATCGCCGTCCTGGAGGGCTCCTCGGCGCTCACCCGGACCGGTGACCTGGTCGGCTCGCCCGACTACCTCGCCCCCGAGCGGGCGCAGGGGCACCGGCCGGGACCGGAGTCCGACCTGTGGGCGCTCGGCGCCACCCTGTACGCGGCGGTGGAGGGCGACTCGCCGTTCCACCGCTCCTCGCCGCTGTCCACGCTGGCCGCCGTCGTCGGCGACCCGCTGCCCGAGCCGCGCCGGGCCGGAGCGCTCGCCCCGGTGCTGCGGGCGCTGCTGGAGAAGGACCCGCACGCCCGGCCCACGGCCGACGAGGCGATGCGGATGCTGGAGGCCGTCGCCGCCGGGCACACCATGGGCATCACCCCGGTGCCGTCCGCGGCGCTGCGCACCCCCACCCAGGCCGTCCCCGTGGTGGACCGCAGCGGCCGCCCCGACGGCGCGCCGGACGGCGCCCCGTCGCCCACCGCGCCCACCGCCGTCGTCCACACGCCCGCGTACACGCCCATGCCCGCGCCCGCGCCCGCGCACGTCCCTGCGGCCGCGCCGCTCCCGGCCGGGCCCGCGTCCGCCGGCGGCCCGGTCCGGCGGGCCGGCCGGGGCCGCCGCACCGGCCTGCTGGCCGCCGGGGCGCTGGTGGCCGCGCTGCTCGGCGGCGGCGCCGTGTACGCGGCGCTCCCGCACGGCAAGGGCCAGGAGCACGCCTCCGGGAAGACCGCCGGACCGGCCGGGCGGCCCTCCGCGAGTGGGCCCTCCCGGCGCGGGGCCGTCCCGCCGCAGTCCTCCCCCTCCGCGCCCTCCCCGGACCCGTCCTCCCCGTCCGGCCCGTTCTCCCCGTCCGGCCCGTCCGCGGACCAGGGCGCCCCGACCGCCGACCCGGGCGCCCCGGCCCCCGACGGCTACACCTGGACCGACGACCCGGAGGGCTTCCGCTTCCTGCTCCCCAGCGACCAGGCGTGGAGCCGCACCGTCAACCAGGGGCAGATCGACTACAGCCCGGACCCTCCCCAGAGCCGCCGGCACTTCATCCGGTTCGCGGTCACCCAGGGGCAGACGCAGTCCCCCCTGGAGCACGCCGAGTCCATGCAGCAGCAGGTCCGCCTCTCCCAGGGCTACCACCGCGTGCAGCTCGTGCCCAACGTCTTCAAGGGCCACGACGGCGCGGTGTGGGAGTTCACCTATGAGGCCACGGCGGGCCCCCGCCACGTGGTCGAGCAGCTGTACCGCGACGGGCAGGGCACCGAGTACGCCATCTACCTCTCCTACCCGGAGGAGGACTGGACGGCCGGGCAGCAGCGCTTCACCACCGTCCGCAACAGCTTCTCCGCCGCGGACGGCTGACCCGCGGGGCCCCCGCGCGTACGGTGGAGGGGAGGCCGGGAGCGGGTCCGCCCGCTCCGGTGCCGCGCGCCACGTGCCCGTGCTCCCCCTAGGAGGCCGCCATGGCCGTCACGGACCGGCTGCCGCAGCAGCCCCTGCAGGTCGACGCGGTGGTCGTGGGGATGGGGCCGGGGGGCGAGGAGGTCGCCGGGCGCCTGGCCGACGCCGGCCTGGACGTGGTCGGCGTCGACGAGCGGCTGGTGGGCGGCGAGTGCCCGTACTGGGGCTGCATCCCCTCCAAGATCATGGTGCGTGCGGCCGGCCTGGTCGCCGAGGCCCACCGCATCCCGGGCACGGTGGGCACCGCCATGGTCCACCCGGACTGGCGTCCCGTCGCGCGGCGGCTGCGGGCGGTCACCGACGAGTGGGACGACAAGGCCGCCGTGGACCGCTTCACCACCCGCGGCGGCCGGTTCGTGCGCGGCCGGGGCGTGCTGACCGCGCCGGGCGAGGTCACCGTGGAGACGTCGGACGGCGCCGAGGTGGTGCTGCGGCCGCGCCGGGCGGTCGTCCTCGCCGTCGGCTCCGAGCCGGCCGTGCCGCCGGTGCCGGGCCTGTCCGCGGTCCCGTACTGGACCAACCGCGACGTCGTCGAGGCGGACCGGCCGCCCGCCTCCCTGCTGGTGCTGGGCGGCGGCGCCGTCGGCCTGGAGCTGGGCCAGGCCCTGCAGCGCCTCGGCACGGCGGTGACCGTGGTCGAGGCGGCGCCCCGGCTGCTCGGCCGGGAGGAGCCGGAGGCGGGGGAGCTCCTGGTGCGGGCGCTGACCGGGGACGGGCTGGAGGTCCACACCGGGACGGCGCTGACGTCGGTGGCGTACGACGGCGACCGGGTCACCGCCTGCTGCGTGCGCGGCGAACGGCTGGCGGCGGAGCGGCTGCTGGTGTCGGCCGGGCGGCGGGTGGACCTGGCGCGGTTCGGCGCCGGGGTGCTCGGGGTGGACGACACGGCGCCCGCGCTGCCGGTGGACGCCCGGATGCGGGTGCTCGCCCCCGGCGTGCCCGGGGCGTCCGGCCCCCGCGGGCCCGGTCCGGGCGTGTGGGCGGTCGGCGACGTGACGGGGCACGGCGCGTTCACGCACATGGCGGTGTACCAGGCCGACGTGGCGGTGCGGGCGATCCTCGGGCGGGGCGGCCCCCGGGCCGAGTACCACGCGGTGCCCCGGGTCACCTTCACCGACCCGGAGGTCGGCGCGGTGGGGCTGACGGAGGCCCAGGCCCGGGAGCGGGGTACCGCGGTCCGGATCGGCCGGGCCGACACGGCGGCGACCGACCGCGGGCTCACCCACGGCCCGGGCGCCGACGGCTTCGTCAAGCTCGTCGCCGACGCGGACGCCGGGACCCTGGCCGGCGGCACGGTCGCGGGCCCGTACGCGTCGGAGATGCTGGGCGCGCTCTCGGTGGCGGTGGCGGCCCGGGTGCCGGTGGCCGAGCTGCGGCAGACCGTCTGGGCGTTCCCGACGTTCCACCGGGCGATCGGCGACGCGCTGCGGCAGCTGGCCTGAGCCGGCCGCCGGGCCGTCCGCCGACCGCGCCAGCAATCACTGGCGTTTTCTGTACCAAGTGGTTACCGCCGGGTACCCAAGGCGCCCCGCAGCGCCTACGCTTCCCGGCATGACGGACACCACGCTGGACAGTGAGAACGGCGCCGCGCCCCGTCGGCCCGACCACGACACCGCCCGGGACGGCAACCCCGCCGCGCCCGGCGGCGGCCGGACCGTCGCCGAGGCGGTCACCGCCGACCTCGTCGCCCGCCTCGCCCGCGGCGTCACCGCCGCACCCGGGGCCGCCACCGCCCGCACCCGCGCCCCCCTCACCGGCGAGGTGCTGGCCGAGCTCCCCCTCTCCACCCCGGACGACGTCGAGGACGCCTACCGCCGCGCCCGCGCCGCCCAGCCGGCCTGGGCCGCACTGCCGGTCCGCCGCCGCACCGCCGTCCTGCTGCGCTTCCACGACCTGCTCCTCGCCCGCCAGGACGAGGCCCTCGACCTGGTCCAGGCCGAGACCGGCAAGGCCAGGATCCACGCCTTCGAGGAGGTGCTGGCCGTCGCCGGCGCCGCCCGCCACTACGGCCGCGCCGCCGCCGGGTACCTGAGGGACCGCCGCCGCGGCGGCGCGATCCCGGTGCTCACCCACACCGTGGAGGCCCGCCGCCCCAAGGGCGTCGTCGGCCAGATCTCGCCCTGGAACTACCCGCTGGAGCTCTTCGCCGGCGACGCCCTGCCCGCCCTCGCCGCCGGGAACGCCGTCGTCACCAAGCCCGACACCCAGACCGCGCTGACCGCCCTGTGGGCGCGCGAGCTGATCGTCGAGGCCGGACTGCCCGCCGACCTGTGGCAGATCGTGGTCGGCGACGGGCCCGTCGTCGGCCCCGCCGTGGTCGACGGCGCCGACTACGTCTCCTTCACCGGCTCCACCCGCACCGGCCGCGACGTCGCGCAGCGGGCCGCCGCCCGCCTGGTCGGCGCCTCCCTGGAGCTCGGCGGCAAGAACGCCATGCTCGTCCTCGCCGACGCCGACCTCGACCGGGCCGCCGAGGGCGCGGTGCGGGCCTGCTTCTCCTCCGCCGGGCAGCTCTGCATCTCCATCGAGCGGCTCCTCGTGCACCGCTCCGTCGCGGACGCCTTCCTGGAGCGCTTCACCGCCCGGGTGCGCGCCATGCGCCTCGGGGGCGGCCTCGCCTACGGCGCCGACATGGGCTCCCTGGTCTCCGGGCGGCAGCTGGAGACCACCACCCGGCACGTCGCCGAGGCCGTGGAGAAGGGCGCCACCGTCCTGGCGGGCGGCCGCGCCCGCCCCGACCTCGGGCCGCTCTTCCACGAGCCCACCGTCCTCGACGGGGTCGAGGAGTCGATGGCCGTCTGCACCGAGGAGACCTTCGGCCCGGTCGTCTCCGTGTACCGCTTCGACACCGAGGACGAGGCGGTCGAGCGCGCCAACGCCACGCCCTACGGCCTCAACTCCAGCGTCTGGACCCGCGACACCCGCCGCGGCCGGGCCGTCGCCGCCCGCCTGCGCACCGGCACCGTCAACGTCAACGAGGCGTACGCCGCCGCCTACGGCTCCAGCGGCGCCCCCATGGGCGGCATGGGCGACTCCGGCCTCGGCCGCCGGCACGGCGCGGAGGGCATCCTCCGGTACACCGAGGCCCAGACCGTCGCCACCCAGCGGCTGCTGCCCATCGCGCCCTCCCTGGGGATGGACGACGAGCGGTTCGCCGCCCTCCTCACCCGCAGCCTCAGGGCGATGAAGGCGCTCCGCCTCAGGTAGCCCCGGCCGCGCCCCCGCCGGCTCCGCCGGCCCGCCCACCCGTCCGCCGTTCGCCCACCCGCCCTGTGTCCGCCGCCCGCGCCGCGCGGTACCGCGGCATGCCCGGAAGGAGCCCCGATGACGAGCACCCCCGAGGAGCCCCGGCAGGCCCCGGAGCCCCCGCAGTCCCCAGGGCCCCGGCAGGCGGGGGAGTTCGACCACGACGTGATCGTGGTCGGCTCCGGCTTCGGCGGCTCGGTCTCCGCGCTGCGCCTGACCGAGAAGGGCTACCGCGTCGCCGTCCTGGAGGCCGGCCGCCGCTACGCCCCCGGCGACCTGCCGAAGAACTCCTGGGACGTCCGCAACTACCTCTGGGCGCCCGCCCTCGGCCTGTACGGCATCCAGCGCATCCACCTGCTGCGCAACGTCCTCATCCTCGCCGGGGCCGGCGTCGGCGGCGGCTCCCTCAACTACGCCAACACCCTGTACGTGCCGCCCAAGGCGTTCTTCGAGGACCGCCAGTGGCGCCACATCACCGACTGGCAGGAGGAGCTCGCGCCCTTCTACGACCAGGCGCAGCGGATGCTCGGGGTGCGGCCCAACCCCACCCTCACGCCCTCCGACGTCCACCTGCGCGCCGCCGCCGAGAAGATGGGCGTCGGCGACACCTTCCACACCGCCCCCGTCGGGGTCTTCTTCGGCGACGGGCAGGACGGCGACGGCGCGGCGAAGGCCGCCCCCGGCGCCGAGACCGACGACCCGTACTTCGGCGGCGCCGGCCCCCGGCGGCGCGCCTGCACCGAGTGCGGCGAGTGCATGACCGGCTGCCGCCACGGCGCCAAGAACACCCTCACCGAGAACTACCTCCACCTCGCCGAGCGCGGCGGCGCCGAGGTCCACCCCCTCACCACGGTCACCCGGATCACCGAGCACGGCGGCGGCTACGCCGTGCAGGTCCGCCGCACCGACGCCCGCCGGGCCGGGACGCGCACCCTCACCGCCCGGTACGTGGTGGTCGCCGCCGGCACGTACGGCACCCAGTCGCTGCTGCACGGGCTGCGGGACGGCGGCCACCTGCCCCGGATCTCGCCCCGCCTCGGCGAGCTGACCCGCACCAACTCCGAGGCGCTGGTGGGCGCCCAGACCACCGACCGCCGCTACGGGCAGCGCGCCGACTTCACCCGCGGCGTCGCCATCACCTCCTCCGTCCACCCGGACGAGAACACCCACATCGAGCCCGTCCGCTACGGCAAGGGCTCCAACTCCATGGGCTTCCTGTCGGTCCTCCAGGTGCCCGGCGGCGGCCGCGGACCGCGCTGGCTGCGCTTCCTGGGCGCCGCCGCCGCCCACCCCGTCGCCTTCGCCCTGTCGATGAGCAAGCGCCGCTGGTCCGAGCGGACCATCATCGGCCTGGTGATGCAGTCGCTGGACAACTCCCTCACCGTCTCCGCGAAGCGCAAGGGTCTCGGCAAGGGAAAGCTGACGTCGCGTCAGGGGCACGGCGCTCCCAACCCGGGCTGGATCCCGGCCGCCGAGCAGGCCGCCCGCCTCCTCGCCGCCGAGATCAACGGCTTCCCCGGCAGCACCGTCGGCGAGATCTTCGACATCCCGCTCACCGCCCACTTCATCGGCGGCTGCGCCATCGGCGACAGCCCCGAGACCGGCGTCGTCGACCCCTACCACCGCCTGTACGGGCACCCGGGCGTCAGCGTCGTCGACGGCTCCGCCATCTCCGCCAACCTCGGTGTCAACCCCTCCCTCACCATCACCGCCCAGGCGGAGCGCGCCATGTCGATGTGGCCCAACAAGGGCGAGGCCGACCCCCGGCCGGCCCAGGGCGAGGCCTACCGCCGCGTCCGTCCGGTGGCGCCCGCCGCCCCGGCCGTCCCCGAGGCGGCCTTCGGCGCCCTGCGCCTGCCGCTGCTCCCCGTCCCGTCCGTGCCCGCGAGGCGGACGGCGGGGGAGCCCGGGGCCGCCGGCGCCTGACGGACGGGCCGGGGCGGCGGCGTCCGCCCCGGCCCGCGGCCCCGTCGGCGTGCCGCAACCCCGCGCGCACCGGTGCACGTCCGTGGCACGATGCCGCTGCCGTGCAGCGACTGCCAGCGGGGAGCCCATGAACGAGTCCGGCCGGGTGGAGGCGTTCAGCGACGGCGTCTTCGCCATCGCGATCACGCTGCTCATCCTGGAGATCAAGGTCCCGCCCCACGCGGGGGACCACCTGTGGCGCGCGCTCGCCCAGCAGTGGCCCTCGTACGCCGCCTACGTGGTCACCTTCCTGGTCATCGGCATCATGTGGGCCAACCACCACACCGTCTTCGGGTACGTCGCCAGGGTCGACCGGACGCTCGTCTTCCTCAACCTGCTGCTGCTCCTGGTGGTCGCGGCCCTCCCGTGGCCGGCCGCCCTGCTGGCGGAGTACCTGCGCGACGGCCGTGCGTCGCACGTGGCCGCGGCGGTGTACAGCGGGTTCATGGTCATGCACGCGGTCACCTTCGCCGCACTGTGGTGGTGGCTGACCCGGAACGGCCACCTGCTCGACCCGAAGGTCGACGTCGCGGTGGCGCGCCGGACGCGCGCCCGGTTCGCGGCGGGCAACGCCGTCTACCCGGCCCTGGTGGCGCTCTCGTTCGTCTCCGCGCCGCTGACCCTGGCCCTGCACGGGGTGATGGCGGTGTACTACGCCTTCAACCAGCTCTCCGTCCCCACCCGGGGGAAGGACGCGGAGGCCTGATGCGGCGGGTGCGCCCCGCCGGTCCCGACAGGAGGCGGCAGACCGTGGCGACGCAGGACGACCGGAGGCTCCCCGCTCCCGCACCGGAGGACCCGGCACCCGAGGACCCCGTGTCCGAGGACCCGGCACCCGACGACCCGGCCCCGGGGGCCCGGGCGCCCGGGGCCGCCGGCGCCCGGGCCCGCGTCCCCGCGCCGGGGGCGCCCGCGGACGCGTCCGCACCCCCGGCGGGCGCCCCCGACCCGCTGCTGGACCACGTGCTCGCCCAGCTGGCCTGGTACGGGCGGTCGCGCGCCCGCGCCCGGCGCACCCACCGGGCCGTGGAGCTCGCGCTGCTCACGACGACGTCGGCGACGGTGGTGGCCTCCGCGCTCTCCGCCCCGGCGTTCGCCACGGCCGCGGTCGCCGCCGGGAGCGTCTTCCTCACCGGACTGCGCCAGCTGCTCGGCCCGGGAGAGCGCTGGGCGTCCGCCGGTGTGGCGTGGCAGGAGCTCCAGCAGGCCGTGGTGCGCTACCGGCTGCTGCCGGAGGCGGAGCGGGACGCGGCGGCCCGCGAGGCGCTGCTGGCCCGCGCGGAGGAGGTCGCGCTGAACGAGACCAGGCTCTGGGCGGAGGGCCGCAGGGCGGCCCTGCCCGGCCCCGGCGCGGGGGGCTCCCCGGCGGGGTAGCGGCGGGCGGCGCGCCCGCCCCCGGCGGCGAACCCGCCGACGGCAGCAGGAGTGGCAAAGGCAAAGGGCCCCGCGGGGAGCGGGGCCCTTTGTCGTTCAGCACGCGGCGTCAGGGCAGCGCCGGTGCTGGGGGGACGGCGCCGGGGGAGGAGCGCCGTCCGGAGGAGTGGCCTGGGGTGCGCAGGGCTGGGGTGCGCAGGGCTGTACGGGAGTGGCGTGGTCGGGAGTGTTCCGGGGTGGAGCGGGTGGCGATGGGGCCTGGACACGGTCGAGCGATCACTGAGCGTGAGGTGGCGGACGGTGCGACCGTGCCGACCGCGCGCGGTCGCGACCGGTACCGCCGGCTCCGCGACCGCGGTGGCGGTGAACCCCCTCATCAGCATCGTGGGGGACGGAGAGGGGTCCGTGCAACCGGTTCGGCACACTCGGTGACGTCCGTTCCGCCGGGGCGGGCGGCCGCCGGGCGCCGGGGTGGCGCGGCCTGGCGATCGTCACTCTGTGTAAGGATGCTCTCGGGGCGCGCGGGAGAGGTGCGCGCGCCCGTGGGGAGTGGTGGCGCGCCCCGCGTACGTTCGGGGAGGCGCCGTCGGCGGGACGGCCGGCCCGGGCGTCCCCGGGACCGGCCGCCCTTCCTTTTCAGTCGTGACCGGGCCGCTGTCCCCTGCTTTCCGATCACAGCACCGGCGCGGTGTCCCACGGCGCACGGTCCGTCCCGGCCGGCGCGAGCCGGTGGCGGGTCGGGCCGCGCGCCTCAACGCGCCGGCGGACTGGAGGTTCCACGCGTGGTCCTGCGTGCCGTACGCAACGGCCCCGTGCGAGGGGCCGGCGCCCCGCCCTGGCTGGTGCGGGGGCGCTCGTACGGTCGCCGGGAACAACGAGCCCGGGCGGTGGCCGGTCACGCCCGCCGCCGCGGCCGAACGGGTGAAAGACCGGGCTGCCGCCCGTCGCCCGGGCCCGCCCGCCCCCGGGTACCCGCCCCCCTGCGGTGTTCCGCTACCGATCGGTCCATAATGAGGGCATGTCCAGAGCGGCTCAGCACGTTTTCACCCAGGGCGCCGGCGGGTCCGGATGCCGTCGTGCTGCTGCCGCGTGAACGACTGACGCAGACTCCGCACAGGCGCCCCGGGCCGGAAGGTCCGGGGCGCCCGTCGTTCCCGAGGTCCGCCGGCCGGGCGCCCCGCCCCCAGGAACCCCAGGAACCCCAGGAACCCCAGGAACCCCAGGAACCCCAGGAACCGCAGGAACGAGGACCCCGTGAACGCCGACACAACCCCCGCCGCCCCCGCCCCCACCCCTGCCGCTCCCGCCGTGGACGCGGACGGGGCCGAGGCCGTCATCGCCGCCGCCCGCTCCCGGATCGACGACCTCGACGCCCGCATCATCGACCTGGTCCGGCAGCGCAGGGCCGCCTCCGCCGAGGTCCAGGCGGCCCGGATCGCCGCCGGCGGCCCCCGCCTCGCCCTCACCCGCGAGCTGCAGGTCATGGAGCGCTTCCGGGCCGGGCTGGGCGACCCCGGCGCCGAGGTCGCCAGGCTGCTGCTGGAGCTGTGCCGCGGCCGCGCCTGAACCCGCTCCGCCGCCCCCTCGCGGCCCCCGCACGCCCCTCCCCGGGCCGTCCGGCGGGCCGCGGGGCGGCGGCCGGTAGACTTGGGCTCCGACCCCCCGCACACCCGCCGGAAGGCCGCACGTGGCATCAGCGACCCCCGCACACTCCGACCAGGCGCCCGACACGGTCCTGGTCGTCGACTTCGGCGCCCAGTACGCCCAGCTCATCGCACGGCGGGTCCGCGAGGCCCGCGTCTACAGCGAGATCGTGCCGCACACCATGCCGGTGGCGGAGATGCTGGCCAAGGACCCCAAGGCGATCATCCTCTCCGGCGGGCCCTCGTCCGTGTACGCGGAGGGCGCCCCGGCGGTGCAGCGCGAGCTGTTCGAGGCCGGCGTCCCGGTCTTCGGCATCTGCTACGGCTTCCAGGCGATGGCCCTGGCCCTGGGCGGCGACGTCGCCCGGACCGGCCTGCGCGAGTACGGCCGCACCCCGATGAGCGTCTCGCAGCCCGGCTCGACCCTCTTCGAGGGCGTCCCCGGCGACCAGTCGGTGTGGATGTCCCACGGCGACTCGGTCTCCGCGGCTCCCGAGGGCTTCACCGTGACCGCCGCCACCGAGGGCGCCCCCGTCGCCGCCTTCGAGTGCGACGAGCGCCGGCTGTACGGCGTCCAGTACCACCCCGAGGTGCTGCACTCCACGCACGGCCAGCAGGTGCTGGAGCACTTCCTCTACCGCGGCGCCGGGCTCGCCCCGACCTGGACCACCAGCAACGTGGTCGAGGAGTCGGTCGAGGCGGTCCGCGCCCAGGTCGGCTCCAAGCGGGTCGTCTGCGGCCTCTCCGGCGGCGTGGACTCCGCCGTCGCCGCCGCCCTGGTCCAGCGGGCCGTCGGCGACCAGCTGACCTGCGTCTTCGTCGACCACGGCCTGCTGCGCAAGGGCGAGGCCGAGCAGGTCGAGAAGGACTTCGTCGCCGCCACCGGCGTGAAGCTCAAGGTCGTGGACGCGCAGGAGCGCTTCCTCTCCGCGCTCGCCGGGGTCACCGACCCCGAGGAGAAGCGGAAGATCATCGGCCGCGAGTTCATCCGGGTCTTCGAGCAGGCCGCCCGCGAGGTCGTCGAGGAGGCGGGCGCCACCGGCGAGCCCGTCGAGTTCCTCGTCCAGGGCACCCTCTACCCGGACGTGGTGGAGTCCGGCGGCGGCGCCGGCACCGCCAACATCAAGTCCCACCACAACGTCGGCGGGCTCCCCGACGACATGCAGTTCCAGCTGGTGGAGCCGCTGCGGCGCCTCTTCAAGGACGAGGTCCGCATGGTCGGCCTGGAGCTGGGCCTGCCGGGCGAGATCGTCTGGCGCCAGCCCTTCCCCGGCCCCGGCCTCGGCATCCGCATCGTCGGCGAGGTCACCCGCGAGCGCCTGGAGCTGCTCCGCGACGCGGACGCCATCGCCCGCGCCGAGCTCACCGCCGCCGGCCTGGACCGAGACATCTGGCAGTGCCCGGTCGTGCTCCTCGCCGACGTCCGCTCGGTCGGCGTCCAGGGCGACGGCCGCACCTACGGCCACCCGGTCGTGCTGCGCCCGGTCTCGTCCGAGGACGCCATGACGGCCGACTGGTCGCGCGTCCCCTACGACGTGCTGGCGCGGATCTCGACCCGCATCACCAACGAGGTCGCCGACGTCAACCGCGTGGTGCTGGACGTCACCAGCAAGCCGCCGGGCACCATCGAGTGGGAGTGATCCCCACCTCCCGTCAACGGCCGCGCCGCCACCCGGCTTCCCACGGGTGGCGGCGCGGCCGTTTCCGCCCGCCTACGCTGGTGGACGGCCAGGATCCCGTGCCATGGGAGGAACCATGACCGCAGAGCCGCTGCCCCAGCCGAAGCAGTCGGCCGTCCCGGACTGGCTGATCCCGCCGGAGGACGGCTTCACCGCCGAGGACTTCCTGCGGATGGCCGCACTCCCGCCGCACTCGGAACTGATCGACGGGAGCCTGGTCTTCGTGAGCCCGCAGCGGAGTTTCCACTCCCTGGCGATGTACCTGCTGGAGCACGGCCTGCGCCGGACGGCGCCGGAGGACCTGCGGGTCCGGCGGGAGATGAGCGTGGTGCTCGGGCCGCGCCAGTGCCCCGAGCCCGACCTTCTCCTCGTCCGCGCGGAGGCGGTCGGGGGCTCGGAGGAGACCCACTACGCGGCAGCCGACGTCGTGCTCGCCGCCGAGGTCGTCTCCCCGGACTCCGAGACCCGCGACCGGGAGCGCAAGCCCCAGCTCTACGCGGCGGCGGGCATCCCGCACTTCTGGCGGGTCGAGCGCTCCCCGGAGGACGGCCGACCGGTGGTCTACGTGTACGAGCGGGACCCGGCCACCCGCGCCTACGGGCTCACCGGCATCCACCACGACCGGCTGCGGCTCACTGTCCCCTTCGGGATCGACGTCGACCTGACGGGGATCGACCGGCTGTAGCGGAGCGGGCCCCAGGCCGCGGCCCGGCGCCGGTTCCCTGACAGTGAACAGGGCGGGCCGCTGAGCTGGGCCGCGCGGATCCGCCGGGGTTCCCCGCGTCCGACTTGTTGTCATGGACGTGCCGCACGGCTTCACTGCTGCCCATGACGACAACCCTCCGCAGAGTCCTGGTCGGCGCCGCGGCCGCCCTGTCCACCGTGCTCGTCACCGCCACCGACGCCTCCGCCGTCACCAAGCTCACCCAGGCCCAGGCCGAGTCCATGTTCCGCAACGCCGGGATCACCTGGTCCTCCTCCGGCGGCTGCACCAACCGCAACGTCTCCACCTGCACGTCGTTCGACCAGCTCAACCTCACCAGCGCCCAGGGCGCCGTCACCCTCAAGCAGGCCAGCGGCTGCGCCCTCAACATCACCGGCGGCACCGAGACCGGCCACGCCAGCGGCACCTACAGCCACTGGAACGGCTACAAGCTCGACTTCAGCCACTACACCTGCCTGACGAACTACGTGCACAGCGCCTTCTCCTACATCGGCCTGCGGGGCGACGGCGCCCCCCAGTACAAGTCCGGCGCGGGCAACATCTACGCCGACGAGGGCAGCCACTGGGACGTGACCTTCTACAACTGCGGCGGCTGCTGACCCGCCCGCACGACCGCGCCCGCACCCGACCGTCCCCCTCGGACGCCCCGGCCGCCGCACGGGTCACCCTCCGTACGGAACCCCTCACGGCCGGGCCGCGTAGTGACGTGTGGCCGGAGGTGCGCCGCCGGGGCCCGGCGGCGGAGGAGGACGGGAGGGTGCGGCATGGCGGACATGGCGGACTACGGGACGGTGGTCGCGCCCGGCGCGGGCCGGCGCAGGGCGCGGGCCCGGCTCGGCCCCGACGGCGACGGCGGAGCCCGCGGCAGGGCGGCGCGCCACGCGCTCGTCCCGCTGCGGCTCTTCCTCGGGGCGACCTTCGTCTACGCGGGCCTGGACAAGCTGTCCGACCCGCACTACCTGGCGGGCGCCGCCGACGCGGCGTCGTTCGCCGCGCAGACCCGGGCGGTGAGGGCCGCCAGTCCGATCGGCCCGCTGCTCGACGCCGCCCTGCACACCCCCACCCCCTTCGCCCTGGCCATGGCCTTCGGCGAGCTCGCGGTGGGGCTCGGCGCGCTCCTCGGCTTCTGGACCCGGCTGGCCGCGCTCGGCGGCGCCCTGGTCAACCTCTCCCTCTGGCTGACCGTCAGCTGGCAGGTCCACCCGTACTACCTGGGCAACGACGTGCCGTTCCTGGCGGCCTGGGTGCCGCTGCTGCTGGCGGGGGCGCCGACCCTGTCGCTGGACGCGCTGCTGGCCGGCCGCTCCCGCCGGGAGCGCGCCTCGGGCGCCGCGCCGGGGACGGTCCGGCGGCGGGCGCTGGTCGACGCGGGGGTCGCGGCGGTCGCCGTGGCCGGCACCGGCCTGCTCGCCGGCTCGCTTGCCGCCCGGCTCGGGCGCCGCGGGGGCGCGGCGGGCACGGCCGCCCCGTCCCCGGGGACGCCGGGGGCGCCCGCAGCGTCCGCGCCGGGCGGCGCGCCGTCCGCCGGGGCCTCCGCGGCGCCCCCGCCGCCCGCCGGGGACGGCGGCGGACCGACGGTGGCGGCGTCCGCGGTGGCGGTGGGCGGGGCGGTGAAGACCGCCGACCCGGCGACCGGCGACGCCGTCTACGTGCTCCAGCCGGAGCAGGGGCGGTTCACGGCGCTGTCGGCGGTCTGCCCGCACGCCCAGTGCGTGGTCAACGCCCCCAAGGACGGCAAGCTGGTCTGCCCCTGCCACGGCTCGCAGTTCGACGCGGCGACCGGGGCGCTGCTGGTCGGCCCGGCGACGCAGGGGCTGGCCCGGTACGGGATCACCCGCAGCGGCGACCGGATCCGGCTGGGGAAGCGGCAGGCCTGACGGCGGACGGGCGCCCGGGCCCTCGGTCCGGGCACCCGTCCCGGCCCCGGACCGGCGCTCAGTCGGCGGCGGAGGAACCGGTCCCGGCGGCGTCCCGGCACAGGCGGCGGGCCTCCCCGGACAGCAGCGCGCAGAGCCGGTCCGCCGCCTGCCGGGAGTGGTGGTGCACCCGGTAGTAGCTGACCATCCCGGCGACGCACGGGCCGCGCTGGCCGGCCGGGGCCTCCTCGCACCGGTCGGCCGCCCACCGCTCCCGGTCGATGTTGTACTTCATGATCCGCGAGCCCATGCCCCGGGTGCAGGCCTCCCGGCCGCCGTCGCCCACGGGTGCGCCGCGGCACCAGGCCAGCCCGGCGGCGTAGGACTCCGGGTGGTGCGCGTAGTCGTGCCGCTGGAGGAAGTACACGGGGGCGTAGAAGTAGCAGGCGCCGCGGAAGGCGGCGGGCTGCTCCGGGCACGGGTACAGGGGCTCGGCTGCCAGGGCGCGGGCGGGCAGGTTCGCCGTCGCCCGGGGGTCGCTTTCGTCCGGTTCGAAGAGCTGCATGAAGACGCCCTCGGCGCAGGCGGTGACGGCGTAGGCGGCGGTGAACCGGGAGCAGAGCCGCTCGGCGCCGGCGACGTCCAGCCGGGTGACGAACATGGCGCCGTGGCCGATGCCGTGGATGCAGGAGGCGGACTGCTCGGGCGCGCAGAGGGTCGTCACGTCGGTGGCCGGGTGCGGGCTGTCGGCGAGGGTCTCCTCCACGATGCCGTGCAGGTAGCCGGAGCCGCAGACGTCGTCGCGGAAGCGGGCGGCGGCGGCGAAGTCGCCCCGGTACCTCACCAGGGCGGCGTGGCCGAGCTCGTGGGCGATGGGGTGGCAGTACCGGGCCGTGACGGGGTGGGAGCGGGTGGCGCGCTCCAGGTCGGCCAGGGCGCGGCCCGGGTCGGCGGCGTCCAGCTCGGCGACCAGGCGGTCGCGCAGGGCGGTGCGGCTCCACGGGTCGGCGGCCGGCCGCCGGGACGGCGCGGGCGGCGCGGCGGTGCCGCCGGGGGCGGGACGGGCCGCGGCCGTCGGCGGGGGCGCGGCCGCCGCCGGCGGGGCGGGGGCGGACCAGTCGGTGGTGGCGACGGCGAACACGCCCGCCAGGTAGAGCGCGAACGCGGCGACGACGGCTGTCGGACGGATCAAGGCTGCCCCCGTGGCGTGCTGCGTACGTCCCTGCGGTCACCGGGGAGGACGCCGCACGGGCGCCGGGGGTTGCACGGGCCGGTGCACCCGGCGCGTGGCGCCGCCATCGCGCCCCCCGCGTCGGCCCGGTCGCCCGCCGCCCGGCCCGGCGCCGCCCCGTCCCGCTGCTCCGTTCGGCTGCCCCGTCCGGCTGCTCCCTCCCGCTCCGGGCCGCTGGGCCGTACGGGTGGCGCGGGGCCGTCCCGGGGGCCGCTACGGTGCGGGCGGCCCGGGTGCGCCGCCGTGGGACGGGCCCTGTGCACCGGGCTCCGCGGCCGGGCCGGGGACGGTGACCGCCGGCCCCGCCCCGCGCGCCGCGTCCCCCACGCGCGCCGCGTCCGCCGCGTCCCCCACGCGCGCCGCGTCCCCCGCGCCGACGGCGTCGGCCGGCCCGCGGCCGCCGCGGCGCGCCATCCGGGCCACGGCCCCGGCCAGGCCCGCCGTGCCCAGCGCGATCAGGGCGACCGGGATCACGATGCGCCCGTTCACCGTCAGGTCGTTGACCGACGCGACCAGGTAGAGGACCGCTATGCCGGTGAACGCCGCCCCGGCGATCAGGGAGAAGACGTCGGTCTCGTGCCGCTTCATCGGCGGACCACCCTTATGGTTCCCAGCCCGACCTGGAGGTCGAGCGTGACGGTGCCCTTCGATTCTGTCCCGGGCGGCGGCGGCAGGTCGGCCCTCCGCTCGTTCCCGACCCCGCCGGAGCGGGTGCCGTCGGGGAGCCGGATGTCCCCGGCGCCGCTGCGCGCGGTCACCACCAGCCGCACGCCGGACGGCACGGTCACCCGCAGGTCGCCCGCCCCCAGCCGCACGCCGGTGGCGACGGTGCCCCCGGCCGGGTCGATGCGGCCGAGGTCGAGGACGGCGTCGCCCGCGCCCAGGCTGTAGGTCCGCTGCACCTGCGCGACCCCGGACGGCGCCCAGGTGCGGTCCCCGGCGGAGGCGTGCAGCGGCACGGCGGAGGTGCCGGAGGCGGCCAGCGCCGCGGTGGTCAGCAGCGCGGGCAGCACCAGGCCGCGCGCCCGCCCCCGGACGGTGGCGAGCAGCAGCGCCAGTCCCTGGACCAGCAGGACCGCCGCCAGCACGGTGGTCAGCCGGGCCCCGCCGCTCCCGCGGCCGGACAGGGCCCACACGGCCGCGCCCGCCGCGAGGGAGAGCGGCAGGGCGGCCGCGCCGAGCCCGCCCCGCCCGCGGCGGCCGCGCCGGCACCCGGACCCGTGGGGGTGCCGCCGGTACGGCGCGTCCGGCGCCGCGGCCGCCGGGGGGTGCGGGGCGCCCGCCGGGCCCGGCTTGCGCAGCGGGTCCCCCTGCGGGAGGTCCTCGCGCTGCCACCAGGCGGCGGGGGCGGTCGGCGGCACCGGCACGTCGTGGGGCGCGTACGGGTTGCGCTCGGGGTGCCGGGGGTCCCAGCGGTACCCGGTCGGGGACGGCGCGGCGCGCCGCACCTCCTCGCGCCCCTCCGCCAGGGCCGTCCGGAGGGCCGCGCGCGCCTCGGCCCACGCCTCCGCGGCGTCCTGGTGCCACGGGGCCCCGCCCCCGCCGTCCGGCCCTCCCGGACCGCCGGCGGTGCCGCCGCCGTCGGCGGTGCCGGCGGGCCGGCCGCCGACACCGGCGTGCGGCCGGCCCGGGCCGCGGCCCTCCTCCTGCCGGCGGCGCCGCTCGGGGTCGTAGCGCATCGCGAGGAAGACGAGCCCCCCGAGCAGCAGCACCGGGAAGAGGTGGTTGCCGTGGTCCATCCAGGAGAAGAAGACGCCGGTGCCGATGACGGTGAGCAGCACCGCGCCGATCGACTGGGCGTCGACGTGGCCGGTGAGGAGCCGCTGGATCTCCGGCCTGCGCTCCCCCTCGGCGGGCACGATCAGCCACGCCAGCCCGTACAGGAAGAGGCCGAGCCCGCCGGAGAGGCAGAGCACGGCGATCACCACGCGGAAGACCACGGGGTCGATGTCGAGGTGCCGGCCGAGGCCGCCGCAGACACCGGCCACCACCCGGTGGCGGTCGCTGCGCACCAGCGGGGGGCGGGCGCCGCCGGGCCGTCCTGCCGCCGGGGAGCCATCGGGTCCCGGGGCCGCCGTCGAGGCGCGCCCGTCGGCCGGCGGGGGTTGCGTGCGGTCGTCCGTCATGGATCCATCCTGCGGGTGCGGGGGGTCCCGGCCAACCCGTTCCGGCCCGGCCCGGACCCTGATCTCTCCCTGAGGAAGTCCGGGGCGCGACCCTGATGCGCACGCCCCCGCGGACGTGTGACGATCGGTGGCGTGGCAGCACCCGGTACCGAACCCCCCGTGAACACCGCCCCGTCCGAGCCTCCCGCGGCCCCCGCGCCGGCGCCCTCCGCGCCGTCCTCCCCGGGCGCCCCGGCTCCCGGACCGGCGGGCGCGGCGGGCGCGGCGGAGGAGCCGCCCCCGTACCGGCGGCTCTACCGCAGTCCCGAGCGGCGCGTGGTGGGCGGGGTCGCGGGCGGCCTCGCCGTCCACCTGGGCCTGCCGGTGGCGTGGGTGCGCGCCGCGTTCGTGCTGCTCTTCTTCGCGGACGGCATAGGCGTGCTGCTCTACGCCGCCTTCTGGTTCGTGGTGCCGCTCGGCATCGGCGAGCCCGCGCGCGGGGGCGGCCCCGGCCAGTGGGCGTACGTCGGCGGCGCCTTCGTCCCGGGCACCGGCGGGGAGCCGCTGCGCAAGCGCGGCGGCGGCCGGATCGGACGGCTGCGGGAGGCCCTGCAGCGGACCTTCCAGGGCGAGACCTTCGGCCTGCCCCCGGACGCGGCCGCCGCGGCCCCGCCGCGCCGCACCGGCCGGGAGAACGCGGGCCAGCTGGTGGCGCTGCTGGCCCTGGTGGTGGGCGTCCTCACGCTGCTCAACGCCCTGCACGTCCAGGCCGCCAAGCCGTACGTCTGGCCGCTGCTGACCATCGGCGCGGGCGTCGCGCTGGTGTGGCGGCAGGCCGACGACTCGCGCTGGCAGCGCTGGTTCGGCCTGGACGGCAGCCGCCGCCGCACCGCCGTGGCGCGGATCGGCGCGGGCGTCGTGCTGGTGGCCGCGGGCATCGTCGGGCTGCTGGTGCTGCAGGGGTCGGAGACCCAGCTCGGCGCGGTCCTGGAGGCGTCGCTCGCCGTGCTGGCGGGCGTGCTGGTGCTGGTGGGCCCGTACGCGCTGCGGATGTGGCAGGACCTGGGCGCCGAGCGGCGCGAGCGCATCCGGGCGCAGGAGCGGGCGGAGATCGCCGCCCACCTCCACGACTCGGTGCTGCACACCCTCACTCTCATCCAGCGCCACGCCGAGGACCCCCGCGAGGTCGCCCGCCTGGCCCGCGCGCAGGAGCGCGAGCTGCGGGTGTGGCTGTACCGGCCGGAGGCGGCCGCGGAGACCCCCGACACCCTGGCCGAGCGGGTCCGCAAGGTCGCGGCCGAGGTGGAGGACCTGCACGGGGTGCCGGTGGAGGTGGTCTGCGTGGGCGACTGCCCGATGGACGAGCGCCTCGTGGCGCAGATGCAGGCCGCACGCGAGGCCGTGGTGAACGCGGCCAAGTACGGTGGCGGGGGACCGGTCCAGGTCTACGCCGAGGTGGAGGGGGCGACGGTGTGGGTCTTCGTGCGCGACCGCGGCCCCGGCTTCGACCCCGAGGCGGTGCCCGAGGACCGGATGGGCGTCAGGGAGTCGATCATCGGCCGGATGCGCCGCAACGGCGGCCACGCGCGGGTGCGCCCCGCGCCGGCCGGCGGTACCGAGGTCGAGCTGGAGATGGAGAGGGCGGACGCATGACCGGGGCAGGGGAAGAGGCCGGGGCGGCACCGGGCCGCACGGCGCGGGTGGTGCTGGTCGACGACCACCGGATGTTCCGCACGGGGGTGCGCGCCGAGATCGGCGACACCGGGCGGACCGGCATCGACGTCGTCGGCGAGGCCGACGACGTGGAGCACGCGGTGCAGGTGGTCACCGCCACCCGCCCGGACGTGGTGCTCCTCGACGTGCACCTGCCGGGCGGCGGCGGCGTCGAGGTGCTCCGCCGCTGCGCGCCGCTGATGGCCGAGGGGGCGGACGGCGCGGCCGCGGTCCGCTTCCTGGCGCTGTCGGTGTCGGACGCGGCGGAGGACGTCATCGGGGTGATCCGGGGCGGGGCGCGCGGCTACGTGACGAAGACCATCACCGGCGCCGACCTGGTGGCGGCGGTCTTCCGGGTGGCGGACGGCGACGCGGTGTTCTCGCCGCGGCTGGCCGGCTTCGTGCTGGACGCCTTCGCGGCGACGGACACCCCGCCGGTGGACGAGGACCTCGACCGGCTCACCCAGCGGGAACGCGAGGTGCTTCGACTCATCGCGCGCGGGTACGCGTACAAGGAGATCGCCAAGCAGCTCTTCATCTCGGTCAAGACGGTGGAGAGCCACGTGTCGGCGGTCCTGCGCAAGCTGCAGCTGAGCAACCGGCACGAGCTGACGCGGTGGGCGACCGCCCGTCGGCTGGTCTGACGGCCGGTCGCCCCGCCGCGGCGGGACGGGGATGCGGCGTGCCGGTCCCGTGTGGGTCTTTTCACCCCCGCGGTCCGGACCCGGGGTCCGGCCCGCCGCGTGGGTAGGGTCGGCCGGGTCGTTGCCGAGTGCGGCGGCAGGCAGAAGACCCCGATCCGGAGAGACCGGCCCCATGCCACCGACTGTCACCCTGGTGAGACCCCCGGACCCCGACCGCGGCCCCGGACGCGCGCCCGACCGCCCGCCGGAGGGGCAGCAGGCCGGCCGCCCGCCCGAGGGGCGGCGGCCGGACCGCGCCCCCGGCGGACCGCAGCGCGTGCGGCCCGCCCGGCCGCGCCTGTACGTGCTCGACGGGCTGCGGCTGCTGGCCGCCCTCGGGGTGATGTCCTGGCACTACACCGGCATCCAGGAGCACGAGGCCATCTGGGGCGGCCGGACCCGGGACGCCGTCCCCGAGGCGCACGCGGTCGGCCAGTACGGCTGGATGGGCGTCGAGCTCTTCTTCCTCATCAGCGGCTTCGTCATCTGCATGTCCTGCTGGGGGCGCACCCCCAAGGACCTCTTCCGCTCCCGGGTGGTGCGGCTGCTGCCCGCCTACTGGGTGGGCGTGCTCGCCACCTCCGCGGCGCTCTTCCTCGTCCACCCGCCGTGGGTGAGCGGCCCCGGGCTCACCTTCAGCAAGGTGCTCGCCAACCTGACGATGGGGCAGTCCGGACTGAGGGCCGGCGACATCGACCCGGTGTACTGGACCCTCTGGGTGGAGCTGCGCTTCTACGTCCTCTTCGCGGTCGTCGCGGCCCTGGGCGTCACCTACCGGCGGGTCGTGCTGTTCTGCGGCGTGTGGATGCTCGCCGTGCTGCTCACCCCCCGTGCGGGCCTGCCGCTGCTGGACCTGGTGGTCATGCCCCAGTACGCGCCGTTCTTCATCGCCGGCGTGGCCATGTACCTGATGTACCGGGTGGGGCCCAACCCGCTGCTGTGGGGCATCGTGGGCTTCTCGTACCTGGTCGCCCAGTGGCAGATGCACACGCTGGTCATCCCCTACGTCAGCGGCTCCAAGCACCCGCTGTCGTTCCCCGTGGTGCTGGCGCTGCTCACCCTCGCCTTCCTGGCCGTGCTCGGCGCCGCGCTCGGCGTCTTCAGCAGGGTCCGCTGGAAGTGGCTCACCGCGGCGGGCGCGCTGACCTACCCGCTGTACCTGCTGCACCAGGAGCTGGGCTGGATCGCCCTGATGAAGCTGCGGGACACCATGCCCCCGTACGCGCGGCTCGCCGTGGTGGCCGCGGCCGTGCTGGCCGCCGCGTGGCTGGTGCACCGGCTGGTGGAGCGGCCCGCCTCCCGGCTGCTGCGGCGCTGGATCGACTCCTCGTTCGCGTCGCTGCGGGAGGCCGACGGCGCCGAGCGGGAGGAGCGGGCCGCCGCGCGCAGCGCCGCCTGACCCCGCCGCCCGCGGCGGCCGGGGGCGCCCCGGGGCCGCCGCGGGGGCGCGGGTAGCATCGCCCGCGTGGACGTCCTCATCAACTTCTTCGTGGCCCTGCACATCATCGGCATCGCCGCCCTGCTCGGCGGGTTCCTCACCCAGATGAAGGCGCTGCGGGCCGGCACCGCCCGGGTGGTGCCCGCGATGGTGCACGGCGCCCTGACCATGCTGGTCACCGGCATGGTGCTGGTGGGGCTGAACGAGGCCGACCACCACCACCCGAACATGGTCAAGATCGGGACCAAGCTGGCCGTCCTGGTCGCGGTCCTGCTGCTGGTGTGGGTCAACCGGGACGAGGAGAAGGCGTCCTCCGGCGTCGTCGGCGCGATCGGCGGCCTCACGATGCTCAACATCTTCATCGCCACCCTCTGGACCTGAGCCGCCCGCCGGGCCCGGGGCGGCCCGCCGACGTCCGGCCCCGCCCCGGCAAATCCCTCGCGCCGGCCGGACCGCGCGGGCCAGGATGGCCCCATGCAGCGCTGGGAGCACCTGGTCACCGACCACACCGTCCTCTCGGTGGTCGCCGGCTCGCGCGCCTTCGGCCTGGCCACCGAGGACTCCGACACCGACCGCCGGGGCGTCTACGCCACGCCCCCCGGCCTCCTGTGGCGGCTGGAGAAGCCGCCCGCGCACGTCGAGGGCCCGCTGCCGGAGCAGTTCAGCTGGGAGGTCGAGCGGTTCTGCACCCTGGCGCTGGCGGGCAACCCCAACGTCCTGGAGGTGCTGCACTCCCCGCTCGTCGAGCGCACCACCCCGCTCGGCGAGGAGCTGCGCGCCCTCGCCCCCGCCTTCCTCTCGCGCCGGGTCCACCGCACCTTCGTCCGCTACGCCGACGGCCAGGTCGCGAAGGCCGGGGCCCGGCGCGCCCGCGGCGGGGAGCCCAAGGGCAAGCACCTCCTCCACCTGCTGCGCCTCCTGGCGTCCTGCGCCCGCCTGCTGGAGACCGGGGTACTCCGGGTGGACGTCGGCGCCGACCGCGAGGGACTGCTCGCCGTCGCCCGCGGGGAGGTGTCCTGGGAGGACGTCCTCGCCCGGCGCGCGGAGCTCGTCCGGCGCGCCGACGCGGCCCTGCCGGACAGCCCGCTCCCCGACGCGCCGGACACCGCCCGGGTCGAGGAGTGGCTGGTCTCGGTGCGGCGCCGGACACTGGACGCCGGGAGCGCGGCCGGCGGGACGGCCGGGAAGGTGCGTGCATCATGAGGAGCGCCGGGGTGGCCACGGCGAGGGCCGCGGCAGAGGCGGCGGCGAGGGCCGTGGAGCGGGCCGCGGAGCGGGCGCCGGCGCAGGCCGCCGCGCGGGACGCCCTCGCGGCGGCCGGCGTGCCGGAGCTCGGCGGCGTGCTGAGCGAGGTGCTGGCGCAGGAGGTGGGGCAGCCCCTGGTCTTCGCCTCCGTCTCCGGCGCCCACCTGTACGGGTTCCCGTCCGCCGACTCGGACGTCGACCTGCGCGGGGCGCACCTGCTGCCGGTCGAGGACCTGGTCGGGCTGGAGACGCCCCGCGAGACCCTCAGCCGGATGTGGCTGCGCGACGGCGTCGAGATGGACCTGGTCACCCACGACCTGGCCAAGTTCGCCCGGCTCATGCTGCGGCGCAACGGCTACGTCCTGGAGCAGCTGCTGTCGCCGCTCGTCGTGCGCACCACCCCCGTCCACGCCGAGCTGGCGGCCCTCGCCCCCGCCGTCCTCACCCGGCACCACGCCCACCACTACCGCGGCTTCGCCCGCACCCAGTGGCGGCTCTTCGACCGCACCGACGAGCTCAAGCCCCTGCTGTACACCTTCCGGGCGCTGCTCACCGGCATCCACCTCATGCGCAACGGCGAGGTGCAGGCCCACCTGCCGACGCTGGCCGCCGAGGTGCCCTCGGCGCCGCCGTACCTGGCCGAGCTGGTCGCCGCCAAGGCGGCCGCCGAGCACGGGCTGAGGCGCGAGCTGTCCGGCGCGCCCGCGCCCGAGCGGCTGCTCGCCGACACGGAGGCGCTGCAGGAGGAGCTGGCCGCGGCCGAGCAGGCCAGCCGCCTGCCCGGCCTGCAGGGCGGCCACCGGGAGCTGCACGAGCTGGTGGTGCGCGCCCGCACGGGGGCCGGCCCGGGATCGGGTGAGGGGCGGACCGGCGCCACGGGCAGGTCATAGACTCGGGAGGCGATGAGTAGCCTCTTTGACGACATCCCCCTCCCCGGCCTCGACGGGCCCCCCGCCTCCCGCCGGCCGGCCGGCGCGGCCCTCCCCGCCGCCTTCGCGGGCGACGAGCCGCCGCCCCACCCGGAGGAGGACGGCTTCGCGCCCTACGAGGAGGACATCCCCGCCGACCTCTTCGAGCGCGACTACACGGGTCCGGTGCAGCGCGACGCCTACCACGGCAACGGCGCGCCCCGCACCGTCGCCGACCCCGCGCAGCTGCTCGACGGCATGAACCCGCAGCAGCGCGAGGCCGTCGTCCACTCCGGGTCGCCGCTGCTCATCGTGGCCGGCGCCGGCTCCGGCAAGACCCGGGTGCTCACCCACCGCATCGCCCACCTGCTGGCCGCCCGCGGCGTGCGGCCCGGCGAGATCCTGGCGATCACCTTCACCAACAAGGCCGCCGGCGAGATGCGCGAGCGCGTCGAGCAGCTGGTGGGCCCGCAGGCCAGGGCGATGTGGGTCTCCACCTTCCACAGCGCCTGCGTGCGCATCCTGCGGCGGGAGAGCAAGCGGCTCGGCTTCACCTCCAGCTTCTCCATCTACGACGCCGCCGACTCCCAGCGCCTGATGGCCCTGGTCTGCCGCGACCTCGACCTCGACCCCAAGCAGTACCCGCCGAAGTCGTTCACGGCGAAGGTCTCCAACCTCAAGAACGAGCTCGTCGACGAGGAGGCCTACGCCGACCGCGCCGCCAACCCCATGGAGCGCAAGCTGGCCGAGGCCTACGCCCTCTACCAGCGGCGGCTCCGCGAGGCCAACGCGCTGGACTTCGACGACATCATCATGACCACCGTCCACCTGCTCCAGGCGTTCCCGGACGTCGCCGAGCACTACCGGCGGCGGTTCCGGCACATCCTCGTCGACGAGTACCAGGACACCAACCACGCCCAGTACATGCTGGTGCGCGAGCTGACCGGCGGCGCCGTCGGCCAGGCGCCGAAGCGGACCGTGGACGGCGAGCTCGTCAACCCGGCGGCGGAGGGCCTCGCCGCCGTCCCCCCGGCCGAGCTGTGCGTCGTCGGCGACGCCGACCAGTCGATCTACGCCTTCCGCGGCGCCACCATCCGCAACATCCTCCAGTTCGAGGAGGACTACCCGGACGCCGCCACCATCCTGCTGGAGCAGAACTACCGCTCCACCCAGACCATCCTCAGCGCCGCCAACGCCGTCATCGAGCGCAACACCAACCGCCGCCCCAAGAACCTGTGGACGGCCGGCGAGGACGGCGCCCGGATCACCGGCTACGTCGCCGACGACGAGCACGGGGAGGCCCAGTTCGTCGCCGAGGAGATCGACCGGCTCACCGACGCCGGCGACGCCCGGCCCGGCGACGTCGCCGTCTTCTACCGCACCAACGCCCAGTCCCGCGTCTTCGAGGAGGTGTTCATCCGCGTCGGCCTGCCCTACAAGGTCGTCGGCGGCGTGCGCTTCTACGAGCGCCGGGAGGTCCGGGACGTCCTCGCCTACCTGCGGCTGCTGGCCAACCCCGAGGACACCGTGCCGCTGCGCCGCATCCTCAACGTGCCCAAGCGCGGCATCGGCGACCGCGCCGAGGCGATGATCGAGGCCCTGGCGCTGCGCGAGAGGATCTCCTTCGCCCAGGCGCTGCGCCGCGTCGACGAGGCGTACGGCATGGCCGCCCGCTCGGCCAACGCGGTGAAGCGGTTCAACGACCTCATGGACCGGCTGCGCGGCGTCGCCGAGGGCGGCGCCGGGCCCGCCGCCGTCCTGGAGGCGATCCTGGAGGAGACCGGCTACCTCGCCGAGCTGCAGGCGTCCACCGACCCGCAGGACGAGACCCGGATCGAGAACCTCCAGGAACTCGCCGCGGTGGCCCTGGAGTTCGAGCAGGAGAACGAGGGCGGCACCCTCGCCGACTTCCTGGAGCAGGTCGCCCTCGTCGCCGACTCCGACCAGATCCCGGACACGGAGGAGGGCGAGGCGCAGGGCGTCATCACGCTGATGACCCTGCACACCGCCAAGGGGCTGGAGTTCCCCGTCGTCTTCCTCACCGGCATGGAGGACGGCGTCTTCCCCCACATGCGCGCCCTCGGCCAGGCCAAGGAGCTGGAGGAGGAGCGGCGGCTCGCCTACGTCGGCCTCACCCGCGCCCGCGAGCGGCTCTACCTCACCCGGTCCGTCATGCGCAGTGCCTGGGGCCAGCCGTCGTACAACCCGGCGTCGCGCTTCCTGGAGGAGATCCCCGACGCGCTGCTGGAGTGGAAGCGGTCCGGCGCCGCCGCGCCGCCGCCCTCCACGGGGATCCTGGGCGGGATCGGCGGGGCGCGCGGCGGCTCGTCGTCCCGGTCGTCCTCCGCCGCGACGGCGGCCGGGCCCCGGGCGGGCTGGGGCACGTCGGCCCGCCGGGTGCAGGAGCGGGAGGTGGTGGCGCTGGCCGTGGGCGACCGGGTCACCCACGACACCTTCGGCCTGGGCACGGTGGTCGAGGCGACCGGCGCGGGCGACAAGGCGCAGGCGACGATCGACTTCGGCGAGGCGGGGCGGAAGCGGCTGCTGCTGCGCTACGCGCCGGTCGAGAAGCTCTGACGGCGGACGGCGTCCTCCGGTCCCGGGTGCGGCGGGCGCCCGGGACCGGGCGCGTTCCGGGCCGGGGAGCGCCCTGAGCCGGGGCGCGTTCCGGGCGGGGGCGCGTTCCGGGCGGGGGCGCGTTCCGGGCCGCGTCCGGGGGACCGGCGGGAGCGGTCCGGCGGCGACGGCGGCGGATGCCGCCCGGGGGCGCGTCCCCGGGGCGCGTACGCCGGCGGTGCCGCGGGCGGGCGTTCCCGGCGGGTGCGACGGGCGGGGCGTCAGCTCAGCGGGGGTCGATCCCGTGGCTGAGCAGCCAGGGGAGCGGGTCCACGGCGGGGCTTCCCTCGCCGCCGGGGTGGACCTCGAAGTGCAGGTGCGGGCCGGTGCTGTTGCCGCTGCTGCCGGAGTAGGCGATGGTGTCGCCGGCCTTCACGCTGCCGGAGCGGATCCGGTACGAGCTGAGGTGGCAGTACCAGGTCTCGGTGCCGCTGGGGGAGGTGACGATCGCCATGTAGCCGTAGGCCGGGTTCCACTGGGTGCGCACGGTGCCGTCGGTCGCCGCCCGCACACTGGTGCCCCAGCTCACGGGGAAGTCGATGCCGGTGTGCAGCGCCGCCCAGTGCTCGCCGGCCATGCCGAAGGTGGCGGAGAGGCCGTGCACGGCCACCGGCATCACGTACTTGGGGCGCATCGCCTCCTTGCGCGCCCGCTCCGCCGCCTGGCGCGTCCTCAGGTCGATGCGGGCCTGGTCGCGGCTCACCCGCCCGGCGAAGTCGTCCGCGTTCCGGCGCAGGCCGGCGAGCTGGCTGTCCAGCATGGAGGAGGCCGCCGCGACCTTGGGCGACGCGGCCGCCGGGGCCTCGTCGGTGGCGTCCGCGGCCGAGTCGTGGGCGTGCCCCTGGTCGGGGACGCTGACGGTGACGGCCGCGGCGGCGGCCACGCCCATCACGGCGACGGAGGGGACGGCGATGGTCAGCAGCGCGGAGCGGCGGGCCGTCCGCGTCCGGCCCCTGGCGCCGCGGGCCGCGGCGCGTGCCGCGGCGCGGCCGCCCGCGGGCCCGGCCACCGCGGGGGCGGCGTCGTGCCCGTCCGGACCGTCGGCCCCGTGCCCGTCCTCCTCGTGCCCGTCCTCCTCGTACGCGTCCTGCTCGTACGCGTCGGCCCCGGGGGTTCCGGCGGTGCCGGTGCCGTGCGCGTCGGCTGCGCCGTCCGGCTCGTCGCCGTACGTCCCCGCGTCGTCGTGGACGCCGTACCCGTAGGACCCGTGGGCGTCGTACGCCCCGGACCCCCCGGTGGCGTCGTACGCCGCGTACGTCCCGCCGTCGTCGTACGGGTGGCCGTCCGGCCCCCCGTCCTGCCCGTCCTGGCGGTCTGCTCCGGACCCGGCGCCGCCGTCCTGCCCGTGCCCCGCGGCGGTGTACGCGTCCGCGTACGCCTCGGAGCCGGTGTCGCCGGGGCCGGTCCCGTACGCGCCCTCGTAGGGCTGCGCCTCGTCGTGGCGGGTCTGCGCGGGCACGTGGGCGTACGGCGTGCCGGCGTAACCGCTCTCGCCGTACCCCGCGTGCTGCGCCCCGTAGCCGTACCCCGTGCCGGCGTAGCCGCTCCCGCCGTACCCGCCGTCGCCGTACGCGCCCTCGCCGTACCCGGTGGTCCAGGTGCCCTGGGCCCCGAACTGCCCGGTGGTGTCCGCGGAGGTGAAGGCGGCGGTGTTCCAGGCGGTGTCCGCGGCGGCCCCGCCGGTGCCCCAGTCCCCGGTGCCGTGGTGGACGCCTGCGCCGGTGTCCTGGTGCCAGCCGCCCCCGACCGCCCAGGAGGCGGACGGGTCGGCGGCGCCGTGGCCGTACCAGGTGCCGGACGCGTCGTGAAGGGCTCCGTCGTACGAGGGTTCCGGCGCTGCGGGGGGCGGGAAGACAGCCCCGGCACCATGGCCTTCGTACGCCACCGGCTCAACTTTCGCCTCGACAGCAGAGGAAACAGCGGCGACTGTATCCCGAAGGCCGGGCCGCGACAATGCTTCCTGGTGGCGGCGCCGGCCCGGGGCGGCGCCCGGAGGCGCGCCCGCGGCGGGCCGTCCCGGTCAGGCGGAGAGCCGGTCCGGGGGCGGCGGGGCGGCGCGCACGGAGCCGTCGTCTGAGGTCAGCCGTGCTTCCAGGAACCGTCCGACGCCCGCCGCCACGTCGGCGTGCACGGTCAGCGCCAGATGGCCGGCGCCGGGCACCAGGACGTTCTCCGCGGCCAGGTCCGGATGGTCCAGACGGGCGAACCGGGACGGCAGGATCACCTGGTCCGCGTCGCTCCAGAACGCCGCGAACCGGGTCCGGCAGCCGGGCGCCGGCTCCCGCAGCTCCGCGATCAGGTCGCTGTCCGGGCGCAGTTGACGGGTGATCGGCAGCGGGCTGGGCAGCCGGGCGGCGAGCGTCCCCCCGTGGGGGCTGCCCAGCGTCACCAGGGAGTGCACGTGCTCGTCCCCGCCGAGCCGCTGCACGTAGTACCGGCCGATCAGCCCGCCGAGGCTGTGGCCGACCAGGGCGATCCGGCCGCAGCCGTGCAGCCGCCGCACCTGCTCCACGCGCCGTCCGAGCAGGGCGGCGGCGGACCGGACGTCCTCGGTGAGCGGGCTGTGGTTGAGGGCGTGCACGCGGTGGCCGCCGTCCCGCTCCAGGGAGCGCCGCAGCGCGGTGAAGACGGACCGGTTGTCGATGAAGCCGTGCACGAGGAGCACCGGGCCGGGGGAGGGGTGCAGGGCCGCGGTCGGGCCGTCGGGGGCGCCGGCCGCGGGCGGGACGTCCTGCCACCGCTCCTGGGGGATGCCCGCCGGGTAGCGCAGCAGGTGCCCGGCGAGCGCGGCCGCCTCGCCGCCCACGGTGCGGGCCGCGGCGGCGGCCCTGCGGAACGCTGCGCTCATGCCCCACCTCCGCGGCGAAGGGCCGGCGGGGCGGCACCGCCTCCCCTGCCCGGCCGGGGGCGTCCGCCCCCCGCCGGTGCGCCCGCGTGCACCGGCGGGCCCGCGCCCCGGGCAGGCCGGAGCGCGCCCGCGGCGGGCGGAGGCGTGGAGGTGTGCGGCTCCCCGTTGCGTACCGCGCTTGCCCCTCGGCCGGGGCGGGCGGCCCCGTGGTGGACGCCGTGGCGGGGCGCGGGTGCGCGGCGACTGTCTGTGTCCCGTTGTGATTTTCCCCTCCCCCCGCCCCGCGAAACGGCACTCCGGCACAGGTGGCGCTACCCTCCCTCCAGGCGTTGTTATCGCCGGTTAACAGAGCCGTGTGAGGACCTGGAGGCAGGAATGGGAGTGTCCGGACCGATCCGCGTGGTGGTCGCCAAGCCGGGTCTCGACGGCCACGACCGCGGGGCGAAGGTCATCGCGCGCGCGCTGCGGGACGCCGGCATGGAGGTCATCTACACCGGCCTGCACCAGACGCCCGAGCAGATCGTCGACACCGCGATCCAGGAGGACGCCGACGGCATCGGCCTGTCGATCCTCTCGGGCGCCCACATGACGCTCTGCGCCAAGGTGGTGGCGCTCCTCAAGGAGCAGGACGCCGCCGACATCAAGGTCTTCGCGGGCGGCATCATCCCGGACGCCGACATCCCCGAGCTCAAGGCCATGGGCGTCGCCGACATCTTCACCCCGGGCACCCCGACCCGCGACGTGGTCGCCTGGGTGCAGTCCAACCTGCGCACCCCCTCCGCAGCCTGACGTACCGTCATCCGGCGGGCGGCCGCCCGGACGGCCGTCCGTCCGGGCGGCCTGCCGTGCCCTCGCCCGCGGCGTGCGCGGCGCACCCGGCGGCCTGGCCGTCGGGCGGCGGGCGCCCGCCGCGTCACCGTGCCGTCCGCGCGAGCGGCCCGTCCGGCGGGAGCGGGCCGAGCTCGGCCAGCATCGCCGCGCGGAAGCGCAGGGTGCATGCCAGCCGGCCGAAGGTCTCCGCCCACGCGGGCCCGCCCGTTCCCGCCGCCGCCAGCGACTCGACCCCGTCGGCGGCCTCCGGCGCCAGGGCCCGCTCCGCCATCCCCAGCACCCCGCTGTGGCTCCAGGGGTAGGCGCCCGCCCCGGCCGCCCGCTCCAGCGCCCCCACCACCGCCGCACCCAGCCCGGCCGTCCACGGGACCGCGCAGGCGCCCAGCATCTGGAACGCCTCGCCCAGACCGTGCACGTCCACGAACGCCGCCGCCCAGGCCGCCCGCTCCGGCGGCGGCAGCACGGCCAGCAGCCGCGCCGGCGCCCCCGCGCGGCGTCCGCCGGGCCGCTCGTCCGGCGGGGGCGGCGGTCCCAGCAGCGCCCGCGCCCAGCCCGCGTCGTTCTGCCGCACGGCCGCGCGCGCCCACGCCTCCCGCAGGTCGTCGCCCCAGCCGTCGGAGACCGGCAGGGGCAGCAGCTGCTCCGGGGTGCGGCCCGTCTCCGCCGTCCACAGCGCGAGCGGCGCCGCCGCCACGATCTCGCCCAGCCACCAGGCCCGGTCGCCCCGGCCGGTGGGGGAGTGCTCCGCTATGCCGTCCCGCCGCATCGCCTCGTCGCAGGCGGCGGGCGGCTCCACCGCGAACACCTCGCCGCCGGGACCGCGACGGAGCCGCACCGCCGCCCGCGCCCGCTCCGCCATGCGGCGGGCCAGGGCGGAGCCGGTGAGGGCGGAGAGCAGTTCGGCGGCCGTCAGCCGCACGTTCCTGCTGCGGTCGTTGAGCGCCGCCTCCAGGAACGGCTCGTCGTCGGGGGAGAGGCCGTCCTGCAGGGCGTCCAGGAAGAGCAGCCGGTCCTCGGCGCGCTCGGCCGCCCAGGTGGAGCGCAGCAGCCGCAGGCCGGCGGCCGGGTCGCTGCGGCGCAGCCGGGTGAGGTGGGTGACCCGCTCGGCGAACAGGCCCTCCTCCCAGATCCCGTCGCCGTCCGCCGTCCCGTCGCCGTCGCCGTCCGCCGTCCCGCTGCCGGGGGCGGGCGGCGAGGAGGCATGCCCCTGCGGCCGCTGTCCTCCCGGCCCCTGCGGTGGTCCGGCCGTCCCGGCAGCCCCCGCCGCCCTGCCCGCGCCCGGTACCATCCGCAGCACGAACCGCCAGTCGGGGTTGCGCTCCGCCAGCCAGCGGCCGAGCGGGCCCGCCAGGGCCACCGCGTCCGGGCGCAGCTCGCTGCGGGACCGGGCGGCGTCCAGCAGCGCGGGCACCAGCGGCGCCGGCACCCGGAAACCCCGTGCGCGGGCGGCGTACAGCCACTGCGGCAGCAGCTCGGGGAGGCCCGCCGGGGTGCCGGACCCGGCCGGCCCCGCACGTCCGGCCGGCCCGCCCCGCTCCGTGAGCAGCATGCCGAGGCGTGTCGCGGCGGCCCCGGGCAGCGGCGGGCGCGGGTCGTCCGGGGCCGCCCCGGGGAGGGCCCCGCGGGGCGCCGGCCGCAGCCCGGCACGGCGGTGCACGGTGCCGAGGGCGGCCAGCGCGAGCAGCGCGGCGGCGGGGTCGGTCCGTGCGGCGGCCGCGGCCCCCGCGGCCCGGGAGAGGACGGGTGCGCCCCCGGTGCCGGGCAGCGCCCGACGACCGGTCCCGAGCAGCGCCGTGGCCACGAGCTCCTCCCAGCCGTCGGGCCGCGGCTCCTGGTGCCGTCCTGCCACGGGCGGCCTCCTCCGGTTCTCGGCCTCGGTGGTCCGCGCTCCGGGGACGCGCACCTCGGCGCCCCCCGCTCCTCGGACCGGGGGGCGCCCGCCGTCGCGGGCCCGGCCCGTCACGTGCGCAGCCCCGTCGGGATGCCGTCCGCGTCCCAGACGGTGACGGGGGCGAAGCCGCGGTGACCGCACTCGCCGAAGACGGTGACCGGCCGCCCGCCCGAGACGGCGGCCAGCCGCCACAGCCCCGGACCCGCCGCGGAGCCCGGCGCGTGCACCGGTATCCACCCGCCGCCCTCCCCGTCCCCGCAGTCGGCGTCGCCGTCGGCGTCGGCCAGCCGCCACCCCTCCGGGCCGGGCACGGGCACCACGTCCGCGAGCACCACGGGCCAGGAGTCCAGCCACGGGTCCCCGGCCAGCGCGGCGCCGTACTCCGCCATCGCCCCGCCCACGGTGACGCCCGGCGGGACCCCGCCGCCGGGCACCGGCGGAGCGGGCGGCCCCGCCCCCGGGCCGAGGACGGCGCGCAGCGGCCGTGCGCCCGGGTGGTACGCCAGGTCGGCCTCCACCACCAGCCCCACCGGCAGGGACAGGTCCGCCGCCCGGCCCGCCCGGCCGTGGGAGAGCAGCAGGGCGATGCGGCCGGTGGCGGTGCCCCGCAGCCACAGGCGGCGGGTGGCGAGCCGTTCGTCGGCCGTGTCGTGCGCCCCCAGCACCAGCCACCGGTCGCGGACCGCCGGGACCGTGCGCAGCACCTCCACGGCCTCCACCGTGAAACCGACGCGGGAGCGCACCGTCGCGGCGAGCGGCGCGGGCAGCCGGTCCACACGCCCGTAGGCGGCGGCGAGCAGGTCGAGCAGGGCGTACTCCTCCAGCAGCCGGCCCGGCCAGTCCGGGCCGGACGCGGGCACCGCCGCCAGCTCCCGGACCCGCGAGGCCAGCCCGGGGGCCTGGGCGTCGACCATGCGTGCGGCCACGCCGTCCCAGGCACTGCGGCCCGTCCCCTCCTCCCCGGCGAGGCCGCGGCGCACCCCGTCGGCGAGCCGCAGGCGCAGCTCGGCCGCCCCCGCCGCGGCCCGGTCCGCCCGCCGCCCGCCGCGGCCCGGTCCGCCCGCCGCCCGGCGCGCCGGGCGGCCTGCGCCCCGGTGGCCCCCGCCCCGGCAGCCGCCTCCGGCCGGGACGCGGGCGACGCGAGGGACGCCGCAGCCCCGCACGGATCCTCGCCGGGTGCGGCCGCGAGGATCCGCTCCGGCACCCGCCGTCCGTCGTCCGAAGTCACCGACATGCCCCCGACGGTAGGCGCCGCCACTGACAACGCCGCCCGACCGCCGCGGCCCGCTCCCCGGCCGCACCGCCCCGCCGGCGGAAAGCCGGGCGATCCGCCCAGGTCGGCCGGAGCCCCGCGCCGCCGCGCCGACCGGGCTAGGCTCACGGCGCCGACCGCCCGGTCGGCACTCAGAGAGAGAGGTCCACGAGCGGGCATGAAGATACTCATCTCGGGTGGAGCCGGATACATCGGCAGCACCGTCGCCTCCGCCTGCCTGGACGCGGGCATCACCCCGGTGATCCTGGACAGCCTGGTGACGGGCCGGCGGGAGTTCACCGAAGGCCGCCCCTTCTACCAGGGCGACATCGCGGACGGCCCCCTGGTGGACCGGGTCTTCGCCGAGCACCCGGAGATCGAGGCGGTCGTCCACTGCGCGGCGCTGATCGTGGTCCCCGACTCGGTCGGCGACCCGCTCGGCTACTACCGGGCGAACGTGGCCAAGAGCCTGGACTTCGTCGGCCACCTGATCCGCAACGGCTGCCAAAAGATGATCTTCAGCTCCTCCGGCTCGATCTACCTGCCGGGGGAGGACTTCAGCGTGGACGAGGACTCCGGGATCGCCCCGCAGAGCCCCTACGCGCGCACCAAGGCGGTCTGCGAGGGCATGTTCGCCGACATCGCCGCCACCCAGCCGATCCGGATCCTCTCGCTGCGCTACTTCAACCCGATCGGCGCCGACCCCCGGATGCGCACCGGACTGCAGCTGCGCCGGCCCAGCCACGCACTCGGCAAGCTCATCGAGGCCCACGAGGAGGGTGTGCCGTTCCGGATCACCGGCACCGACTGGCCCACCCGTGACGGCTCGGGGATCCGCGACTACGTCCACGTCTGGGACCTGGCCACCGCGCACGTGGCCGCGCTCCGGAGGTTCGAGGCCGCACTGGGCGGCGCCCGCTCCTCGGTGATCAACCTCGGCACCGGTACGGGCACCACCGTCACCGAGCTGGTCACCGCCTTCAACAGCGTGGTCGACACCCCGGTCGCGGTCGTCGGGACGGGCCCGCGCCCGGGCGACGTGGCCGGCGCCTTCACCCGCAGCGGCCGGGCCGGGCGGCTGCTCGGGTGGGAGCCGCAGTTCGGCATCGTCGAGGGGATCCGCGACTCGCTGCGCTGGGCCGAGATCCGCGACCGGCTGCTCGCCCCGTAGCCGCGGGGCGCGGCCGGGCCCCGGGGGAGGCCGGGCTGCGCCCCCGGGTCCCGGCCGGTTGCGTCCTGCGGCCGCCTTCCCCGCGCCGACTCCGGCTGCCGGCCTCCTCGTGCGTCCCGGGCGGACTGACCGGGACCGAGCCCGGCCGGGTCCCGGCCCGGGAAGAGCACTCTCCGGACAGGCGGCCGCCGCCTCGGCTGTCCGGCTCCGCCGTGCCCGGCCGTCGCCGCGTCGGCCGGCTCCGGCGTGGACGCCCGAGCCGGCACGCCCGGCCCCGACCGGGCGCCGAGCCCTCCCACGGGCACCCGCCCCCGCCCGGCGGCCCCGGTGGGGCCGAGGCGACGGCGCCGCTCCGGGAGCCCCCGCCCCCAGGGCCGGGCGGCATTGTCAGTGGCGGGGTGCATGGTGGATCGCGCAGGCCGAGGAAGCCGGCGGAGGGGAGCGTCCCCGCGCCCGGCGGTCCCGCCCTGACCGTGGACCGCCCTCTGCCGACGTTCTCCGAACCGACCCCCGCCGCACGCTGCCCTGCCACAGGTGCGCCCGGCGGCCCGCTGGAAGGAGTCCCCATGGCCGCGCCGACCGACGCCCCCGCCACCCCTCCCGCCGCACCCCGTACCGGTGTGCCCGGCGCCTCCGGTGCCACCGGCGCCTCCGGCCCGGGGGCGGCCCCGGTGCTGCGCCCCCACGCGGAGGAGGCCTTCGCGGACGAGCTGGCGGCACTGGCGGCCTGCGACGACCGGCCCCGCCCCGAGCGCTGGCTGCTCTCGCCGTGGGCGGTCGCCACCTACCTGCTGGGCGGCGAACTGCCGGACGGCACCGTCGTCAGCCCCAAGTACGTCGGCCCGCGCCGCGTCGTCGAGGTCGCCGTCGCCACGCTGGCCACCGACCGGGCCCTGCTGCTGCTCGGGGTGCCCGGCACCGCCAAGACCTGGGTCTCCGAGCACCTGGCGGCCGCCGTCAGCGGCGACTCCACCCTGCTGGTCCAGGGGACCGCGGGCACGCCGGAGGAGGCCGTCCGCTACGGGTGGAACTACGCCAGGCTGCTCGCCGACGGCCCCGGCCGGGACGCCCTGGTGCCCTCCCCGGTGATGCGGGCCATGGCCGAGGGGAAGGTCGCCCGCATCGAGGAGCTCACCCGCATGCCGGCCGACGTGCAGGACAGCCTCATCACGGTCCTCTCCGAGAAGACGCTGCCCGTCCCCGAGCTGGGCGGCGAGACCCGCGCGGTGCGCGGCTTCAACCTGGTGGCCACCGCCAACGACCGCGACCGGGGCGTCAACGAGCTCTCCGGCGCCCTGCGCCGCCGCTTCAACACGGTGGTGCTGCCGCTGCCCGCCTCCGTCGAGGACGAGGTCGACATCGTGACCCGGCGGGTCCGCGCGCTCGGCCGCTCCCTCGACCTGCCCGAGCCGCCGCGCGGCGCCGAGGAGATCCGGCGGGTCGTCACCGTCTTCCGGGAGCTGCGCGACGGCGTCACCGCCGACGGCCGCAGCCGGGTCAGGTCGCCCACCGGAACCCTCTCCACCGCCGAGGCGATCTCCGTGGTGACCGCCGGGATCGCCCTGGCCGCCCACTTCGGGGACGGCGTGCTGCGCGCCGCCGACGTGGCCGCGGGCATCCGCGGCGCCGTGGTCCGGGACCCGGTCTCCGACCCGGTGGTCTGGCAGGAGTACCTGGAGGGCGTCGTGCGCGAGCGCGACGGCTGGAAGGACTTCTACCGCGCCTGCCGGGAGGTGGGCTGAGTGGCCGCGGCCGGCCTCCCCGCCACCGCGGTGCTCGGCGTGCGGCACCACGGGCCCGGTTCGGCCCGTGCGGTGGCCGCCGCCCTGGCCGCACTGGAGCCCGACGCGGTCCTCGTCGAGGGACCGCCGGAGGCCGACCCGATCCTGGCGCTCGCGGCCGACGCGGACATGGTCCCGCCGGTCGCGCTGCTGGCTCACCCGGCGGACGAACCGGGGCGGGCCGCCTTCTGGCCGTTCGCCTGCTTCTCGCCGGAGTGGGTGGCCCTCCGCCACGCGCTGGGGCGCGGCACGCCCGTCCGCTTCATCGACCTCCCCGCCGGCCACGTCTTCGCCCTGGCGCGGGAACGGGAACGGGAGGGGCAGGGGGAGCCGGGCGGGGCACCCCCCGGTGACGCCCCGCCCGGCTCCCCCGACGGCCCCCGCCCCCCGTCCGGTGCCGGGATCCCCGTCGCGTCCGACCCCATCGCCGCCCTGGCCCGGGCCGCCGGGCACGACGACCCCGAGCGGTGGTGGGAGGACGTCGTCGAGCACCGCGGGCCCGGCGGCCGCGGCGGCGGGGACGACCCGTTCGCCCCCTTCCGCGCCGTCGCCGAGGCCATGGCCGCACTGCGTGAACCCGCCTCCGGGGAAGCCGCCCCGGCAGCCGGCGGCACCCGCGACGACGCGCTGCGCGAGGCCTGCATGCGGCAGCAGATCCGGGCGGCCCGCCGCGCCGGGCACACCCGGATCGCCGTGGTCTGCGGCGCCTGGCACGTCCCCGCCCTGGAGCGCATGCCGACCGCGGCGCACGACCGCGGGCTGCTCCGGTCCCTGCCCCGGAGGGTCCGCACGGAGACCACCTGGGTGCCCTGGACCCACCGCCGCCTCGCCCGGCACAGCGGGTACGGCGCCGGCGTCGCCTCGCCCGGCTGGTACCACCACCTCTTCACCGCACCCGACCGGCCCGTCGCCCGTTGGACGACCCGGGCCGCCGCCCTGCTCCGCGAGGCGGGGCACCCGGTCTCCCCGGCCCACGTCATCGAGGCCGTGCGGCTCGCCGAGACCCTCGCCGCCCTGCGCGGCCGCCCCCTGGCGGGCCTCACCGAGACGCTCGACGCCGTCCGGGCCGTCCTGGGCGACGGCGCCGAGGCCGCCCTCGCACCGGTCCGTGAACGCCTGGTGGTCGGCGACGCCGTGGGCAGGGTCCCGGACACCGCCCCCGCCGTGCCGCTGCAGCGGGACCTCACCCGCCTGCAGCGCACCCTGCGCCTGCGCCCCGAGGCCGCCGAGCGCCACCTCGACCTCGACCTGCGGGGCGGCACCGACGCGGCCCGCAGCCGGCTGCTGCACCGGCTCCTGCTCCTCGGCGTCCCGTGGGGCGAACCCACCGCCTCCACCGTCGCGGGCACCGGCACCTTCCGCGAGTCCTGGCGCCTGCGCTGGGACCCCGGTCTGGCCGCCCGCGTCGTCGAGGCCGCACCCTGGGGCACCACCGTCGCCGCCGCCGCGGAGGCCCGCGCCCGCGACACCGCCGCCCGGGCGTCCGCCCTCGCCGACCTGACGGCCCTCGCCGAGACGTGCCTGCTCGCCGACCTGCCCGGCGCCCTCCCCTCCGTCATGAGGGCCGTCGCCGACCGGGCGGCCCTCGACACGGACACCGCCCACCTGGCCGAGGCGCTCCCCGCCCTGGCGCGGGCCCTCCGGTACGGCGACGTCCGGGGCACGGACGCGGGCGCGCTGCGCGGCGTCGCCGAGGGGCTGGCGGTGCGGATCTGCGTCGGCCTGCCCCCGGCCTGCACCGGACTGGGCAGGGACGCCGCCGAGGCCGTGCGGGCCCGCCTCGACGCCGTGCACGCCGCGGTGGCGCTGCTCGACGAAGGGGGGTCCCGCGGCCTCCGCGACCGCTGGGCCGCCGCCCTGCGGTCGCTGGCCGGCGGGCAGCCGGGGGAGCGGACCGCCGGCGTGCCCGGTCTGCTGCGCGGCCGCGCCGTCCGGCTGCTCCTCGACGACGGTGCGCTCCCCGTCGAGGAGGCGGCCCGGCACATGGGCCTGGCCCTCACCACCGCGTCCGGTCCGGCCGACGCCGCGGACTGGGCCGAGGGCTTCCTGTCCGGCGGCGGCATGCTCCTGGTCCACGACGACCGGCTGCTCGGCCTGCTCGACGACTGGCTCGCCGCCGTGCCCCACGACGCCTTCACCGAGGTGCTGCCGCTGCTGCGCCGCACCTTCTCCGGGTTCGAGGCCGGGGTCCGGCACGCCGTCGGGGCACGGGTCCGCTCCACCCGCGCGGGCGCGCCCGCCGGCCCCCGGTTCCCCGGCGGCTCCGGCAGCGCCGCCCCGGGCTTCGCCCCGGAGCCGGACCACGCGCGGGCGGACGCCGTCCTTCCGGTCCTCGCCCTGCTGCTCGGCCTCCCCGGTCCGGGCAGCCCCGGCGCCCCGGAGGACCCCGCGGGGCCGGACGCCCCGGACGCACCACCCGCACGCGCCCCCGCCCCGGGCACCTCGGCCGCACGCGCCACCCCGAGGGGCCCGTGACGCCGCGCGCCCGTCGCCCCGGGCCCTCGGACCCCCGGCCCCCCGGCCCCCCGGCCCCCCGGGCCCCGGAGCCCCGCCCCCCGGGGCCCCCGGCCACCCCGGGCCTCCGCCGCCCTCCCGCCCCCGTACCGGCCGGCTCGGCCTCCCGGCCGTTCCGACGGGTCCGGCGGGCCTGACCGGCCGGTCCGGCCCTGCTGCCCGTGCCGGGTCCGCCGCCCCGCCCGCCGCCTCGTCACCCCGTCCCTGTTCCCCCCGTCCCCGCCCCCCGCCCCCGCTCCCGTTCCCATTCCCCTGTCCCCGTTCCCGCAGAGAGGTCCGCCGGATGACCGCACCGCCTCCGCTCCCCCTCCCCGGGCCCTCCGCCCCGGATGCCACCGCCGACGAGGAGCGGCTGCGCCGCTGGCGGCTGGTCCTGGGCGGCGACCGGGACGGCACCGGCCGCGGCCTCGTCGGCCGGGACGCCGCCATGGACCGCGCGCTGGGCGCCCTCTACCGCAGCGACGGCCGGGATCCGGCCGTCGCCGGCCGCGGTGGCGCCCGCGGGGCGGGTCTCGGCGCGTCGGCGCCGCAGGTCGCCCGCTGGCTGGGAGACATCCGGGAGTACTTCCCGGGCACGGTCGTGCAGGTGATGCAGCGGGACGCCATCGAGAGGCTGGGACTCTCCCGGCTGCTGCTGGAGCCCGAGATGCTGGCCGCGGTCGAACCGGACGTCCACCTGGCCGCCACCCTCATCTCCCTGCGGCACGCCCTGCCGGACGCCGCCCGGGAGGCGGCCCGCGCCGTGGTCGGCGCCGTCGCGGCGGACCTGGAGCGCCGCCTCTCCCACCGCACCCGCACCGCCGTCGGGGACGCCCTGGACCGGAGCGCCCCCACCCGCCGCCCCCGCCACCGGGACATCGACTGGAACCGCACCGTCCGGGCCAACCTCGCGCACTACCGGCCGCCCGCCGACGGCGGTCCGGGCGGCGGCACCCTCGTCCCCGAGCACCTGGTCGGCCGGGCCCGGGCCCGGGGCGCGGTGCGGAAGGAGGTCGTCCTCTGCATCGACCAGTCGGGGTCCATGGCCTCCTCCGTCGTCCACGCCGCGGTCCTCGGGGCGGTCCTCGCCTCGGTGCCCGCCCTCGGCACCCGGCTGGTCGTCTTCGACACCTCGGTGGCGGACCTCACCGACCGGATCGCCGACCCGGTGGACGTCCTGTTCGCCGCCCGCCTCGGCGGCGGTACGGACATCGGACGGGCCCTCGCCTACTGCCGGTCGCGCATCACCCGGCCCGCCGACACCGTGGTGGTCCTGGTCAGCGACCTCCACGACGGCGGCGCCCGCGGGGAGGCCCTGCGCCGGGTCGCCGCGATGAAGACCGCGGGCGTGCGGGTCGTGGCCCTGCTGGCGCTGTCGGACGAGGGCGCCCCGGAGTACGACCGGGAGCACGCCGCGGGGCTGGCCGCCCTCGGCGTGCCCGCCTTCGCCTGCACGCCCGACCGCTTCCCCGAGGTCATGGCCGCCGCCCTGGAGGACCGGCCGATCCCGCTCCCGGCCGCCGTTCCGGCTTCTGTCCCGGTCTCCGGTCCGGGCACCGCCCCGGTCTCCGGCCCGGGCGCCGCCCCGGCCTCCGACGCCGGGTGACGGCCTCGGACGGGGACCCCGGGCGGCCGGCCCGGGGATCGGGCAGCCCCTCCCCTCCCGGAAGGACCGCGGGCCGGGCGGCAGGGAGCCGGGCAGCAGGAAGCCGGGCGACGGGGAGCGGGGCGGCCCGTGCCGCGCGCTCCGGGCCGGGCGCTCCGGGCCGTGTGTTCCGGGCCGCGCGCTCCTGGGAGGGACGGGTCAAAGGCAGGTGTCAGGGGCCGAGCGATGCCGGGGGGAGCGGCAGCGCCGCCCAGACGGTCTTCCCGGACAGGCCCGGCCGGGGGGCCGTCCCCCACGCCTCGGCGAAGGCCTCCACCAGCAGCATGCCCCTGCCGTGCTCGTCCTCCTCGCCGGCGGAGGCGACGAGCGGCAGCCGCAGCCGGCCCTCGTCGTCCACCTCCAGGAAGAGCGTTCCCCGGGCGCTCCAGATCCGGCAGTGCACACGGTGACTGTCCGTGTGCGTCACCGCGTTGCCGACCAGCTCGGAGATGCACAGCTCGGCGTCCTCGACGAGCGCGCCGCCCAGCCGCCACATGGCCGCCGTGATCCGGACGAAGCGCCGGGCGGTGGAGACGGCCTCGGGTGCGCCGGGAAGGGTCGCCGCCGCCTGGCGGTCCATGGGCCAGACCGTGCGGGCGGCGCCCAGCGCGGCCGCGCGGTCCGCCGCCGCGCCGTCCGGCGCGGCGGCGGACCCGGGGCCGTCGGGGTCGTCGTCCGGGTCGGGGTCCGGGTCGGGGTCCTTGTCCGCGCTCCTGCTCCGGGCGCGGTGACGTGCGCTGTGCATCCGATGTCCACTACGCTGAGTAATGAAGTGGTGACCTGAATCACACTCCCCGAGCGCGGGGCCAAAAGCAAGCCGCATGGAGGACTTGTCGACTCCGCGTGGAGGTTTCCGGGTGCGCCCCCCGGGCGCGCGGCCCAGTCCGCACGCCCGCTGTGACGGTTCTCACCAAGTCGGACCCCCCTCCGGTGGAAACGTCCCTGTCACACGGGGATAGCCTGCAAGACGGACATGCCGCGTGCTCGGCCGACGTGTGCGCAACAGCGATGTGGTGGACGCAAGGACTCCTGCGTACCTCTCCGTCACGAAGACCACAGCGACGACCCCGCGGCGGCACGCTCACAGACACACAACCGCGATCACGAACAAGGACGGACGCGCGTGGACCTGTTCGAGTACCAGGCGAGGGACCTCTTCGCCAAGCACGGTGTACCGGTGCTGGACGGTGAAGTCATCGAGACCCCGGAGGCCGCGCGCGCCGTCGCCGAGCGCCTCGGCGGCCGCGCCGTCGTCAAGGCGCAGGTCAAGACCGGCGGCCGCGGCAAGGCGGGCGGCGTCAAGCTCGCCGCCGACCCCGAGGACGCGGTGGCGAAGGCCGGCCAGATCCTCGGCATGGACATCAAGGGCCACACGGTCCACAAGGTGATGCTGGCCGCCACCGCGGACATCGCCGAGGAGTACTACGTCTCCTTCCTGCTCGACCGCAGCAACCGCACCTTCCTGGCGATGGCCTCGGTCGAGGGCGGCATGGAGATCGAGGAGGTCGCGGTCAACAACCCGTCCGCGCTCGCCAAGATCCCGGTCGACGCCAACGAGGGCTGCACCGCCGAGAAGGCCGCCGAGATCGTCGCCGCCGCGAAGTTCCCGGTCGACGTCGCCGACCAGATCGCCGAGGTCCTCCAGCAGCTGTGGAAGGTCTTCGTCGCCGAGGACGCCCTGCTGGTCGAGGTCAACCCGCTGATCAAGTCCGGTGACGGCAGGATCATCGCCCTGGACGGCAAGGTGTCCCTGGACGCCAACGCCGACTTCCGGCAGCCCGGGCACGAGGCGCTGGAGGACAAGGCCGCCGCCAACCCGCTGGAGGCCGCCGCCAAGGCCAAGGGCCTCAACTACGTCAAGCTCGACGGCGAGGTCGGCATCATCGGCAACGGCGCGGGTCTCGTCATGAGCACCCTGGACGTCGTCGCCTACGCCGGCGAGGCCCACGGCGGCGTCAAGCCCGCCAACTTCCTCGACATCGGCGGCGGCGCCTCCGCCGAGGTCATGGCCAACGGCCTGGAGATCATCCTCGGCGACCCGGACGTGCGCTCCGTCTTCGTCAACGTCTTCGGCGGCATCACCGCCTGCGACGCCGTCGCCAACGGCATCGTGCAGGCCCTGGAGCTCCTGAGGTCCAAGGGCGAGGACGTCACCAAGCCGCTGGTCGTCCGCCTGGACGGCAACAACGCGGAGCTCGGTCGGCAGATCCTGACCGACGCGAACCACCCGCTGGTGCAGCAGGTGGACACCATGGACGGAGCGGCCGACAAGGCCGCCGAGCTCGCGGCTGCGAAGTAAGGGACACGGTCGAACCATGGCTATCTTCCTCACCAAGGAAAGCAAGGTCATCGTCCAGGGCATGACCGGCTCCGAGGGCATGAAGCACACCCGCCGCATGCTCGCGTCCGGCACCGCCATCGTCGGTGGCGTGAACCCCCGCAAGGCCGGCACCACCGTGGACGTGGACGGCAGCGAGGTCCCGGTCTTCGGCAGCGTCAAGGAGGCCATCGAGGCCACCGGCGCCGACGTGACCGTCATCTTCGTGCCGCCGAAGTTCACCAAGGACGCCGTCGTCGAGGCGATCGACGCCGAAATCGGCCTGGCCGTCGTCATCACCGAGGGCGTGCCGGTCCACGACACGGCCGCCTTCTGGGCGTACGCGGGCGCCAAGGGCAACAAGACCCGGATCATCGGCCCCAACTGCCCCGGCCTGATCAGCCCCGGACAGTCCAACGCCGGCATCATCCCCGCCGACATCACCTCGGCCGGCCGCATCGGTCTGGTGTCCAAGTCGGGCACGCTGACCTACCAGATGATGTACGAGCTGAGCGACCTCGGCTTCTCCTCGGCGGTGGGCATCGGCGGCGACCCGATCATCGGCACCACCCACATCGACGCCCTGCAGGCCTTCCAGGACGACCCCGACACCGACCTGATCGTCATGATCGGCGAGATCGGCGGCGACGCGGAGGAGCGCGCGGCGGCGTACATCAAGGAGCACATCACCAAGCCGGTCGTCGGCTACGTGGCGGGCTTCACCGCGCCCGAGGGCAAGACCATGGGCCACGCCGGCGCCATCGTCTCCGGCTCCTCCGGCACCGCGCAGGCCAAGAAGGAGGCGCTGGAGGCCGCGGGCGTGAAGGTCGGCAAGACCCCGTCCGAGACCGCCCGCCTGGCCCGCCAGCTCCTCCAGGGCTGATCCGCCGCCGCGCCGCCCGGCCGTACCCGGCCGGCGGCGCGGCAGCCGGGCACGCCGCCGAGGGCGCCCCGCCCGGACCTCACGGTCCCGGGTCGGGCGCCCTCGGCGCGTCCCGGTCCGGGGGCGTGCCCGGGGCCGTGCCCGGGGGCGGACCGCCGTCCCGGTCCGCTCCCGCGCCGGTTCCTCCTCCGTCCGGGTCCGGCACGGCGTCCGGCCCCGGGCACCACGTGTCGAGTCCGGCCGTGCAGGCCGACGCCGGCTCCCCCGGACCGCGGTGGTCCCCCAGCAGCCGCGACGGCCCGACGCCCAGCGCGGTGGCCAGCGCCGTGACCACGGCGCCCGCGACCAGCAGGGCGGCGCCGCCGGCGACCGCGCGGGTGCGGACCGCGCTCTGCCGCCGCACCTGCTCGGCCGTGGCGGCGGGCGGTGCCGCCCGGCACCCGCGCTCCGCCGCCTCCCGCAGCAGGCCGCCGATCCGCCGGCCGACGGCGTCACCGGCCGGTCCGCCGACGGCCCTGCCGTCCCGGCCGCTGCCCCGCCCGTCGTCCCGCCCGTCGGACACCGCTCCGAGCACCGTCGTCCCCGACCCCGCCGCTCCGGACAGCGACCCGGACAGCGACCCGGACAGCGACCCGGACAGCACCCCGGGCACCGCCCCTGCCAGCGCCTCCCGTGCCGCGGCGATCCGCCGCCGGGTGGCGGGGACGCTCGCCTCCGTCTCGGCGGCGGTCTCCGCCGTGTCCACCCCCGCCACGTCGTGCAGCACCAGCGCGGCCCGTCTGCCGCGGGGCAGGCGCAGCAGGGCGTCCGCCAGCGCGTCCCCGACCGCCTCGGCCCCGCCGACCGCCTCCGTCCCACCGACCGCCTCCGTCCCACCGGCCGCGGCCGCCCCGGAAGCGGCCCCGCCGCGTCGGCGCCGCCCGCCCCGGGCGGCCCGCCGCCACGGGGCGAGCGCGTCCGCGTACAGCGCCGCCCGCACCCACTGCCCCGGCTCCGCGGCCTCCGCCACGTCGGGCCAGCGGTCCCAGGCGGCCGCGAAGGCGCGCCGGACGCACGCGTCCGCCCGGCGTGCGTCGCCCAGCAGCAGGAAGGCCTGTCGCAGCAGCGGCCAGGCGGCGGCCCCGTACAGGGCGTCGAAGGCGGCTCGGTCCCCGGCGGTGCGGTGGTTCCGGACGCCTTCGCGCAGGCCGGCCACCGACCACCCCGCGGAGGCGGGCTCCCCGGGCGCCTCGCCCCAGGTCGGCCATCGGGTCGGAGATGTGTGCATATCCATATGATCTGCGACACGTCGACCATTCCGCCCTTCGGCGCGTGCGCCCTCCGCCCTGCCAGCATGGTCGGACATGACCTCCCTCACCGGCGGCCGGGCCCCGGCCACCCCCCGGACCCCCCGGAAACCGGGGCCGTCCCGAACCGGCCCCCCGTCCGGAGCGCCGCCCGGCCCGCCGCCCGGTCCACCGGCGGTCTCCGCGCTCCCGACCGGCCTCGCCGCCGGGGCCGCCGCCGCACTCGGCGGCCTCGCCCTGACCGCGGCGCCCGTCCTGCTGCTGTGGGTCGTCTCGCCCTACGTCCAGGACGGCGCCGGGGGCGCCGTCCACCTCGCCGCCTGCCTGTGGCTGCTCGCCCACGGCGCCGACCTGGTCCGTGCCACCGCGTCCGGCCCGGACGCCCCCACCGCGCCCGTCGGCGTGGTCCCGCTGCTCCTCACGGCGGCCGTGCTGGCCCTCCTGCACCGCGCCGGCCGCCGCACCGGACGGGCGCTCTGCGACGCCGCCGGGCGCCCGTACGGCACGGAGCTGCCGCTCCGCGCCGTCGCCGCCGCCCTGCCCGCCGTCTGCGGCGGCTACGCGGCCGTGGCGGCCGTCGCCGCCGCCGTCGCCTCCGGGGACGCCGGGCTGCGCGCCCGGCCCGTGCCCGCGCTGGCGGCCGCGGTGCTGGTGGCGGTGGTCGGCGCCGCTGCCGGCCTCCGCTCCGCGGTCCGCCCGCGGCGGCCGGAGGCCCCGCGGGCCCTGCTGCGTCTGCGGGCCCTGCTGCGGCGCCCGGACGGCCCGGCCGGACCGCCCCCCGGCCGGTGGAGCCGCTGGAGCAGCCGGGGCCGGTGGCGTCCGGCGGAGCGGTTCTTCCCCCGGGAGGCTGCGGTCCCGGTCCTGCGGGCCGCGCTCGCGGGGTGGGCCGCCCTGGCGGGAGTGGGGGCGGCGGTGCTCGGCGCGTCCCTGCTCCTCCACGGCGACGCGGCCGGGCGCGCCGTGCCGGCCCTCGCCCCCGACCTGCCCGGGCAGGCCGGCCTGGTGCTGCTCTGCCTGTCCCTATACCCGGACGCCGTGGTGTGGAGCGCCTCCTACGCGCTCGGTCCCGGCTTCGCCCTCGGCGGCGGCACGGTGGCGCCGTACGCCGCGTCCCCCGGGCCCGTACCGGGCCTCCCTCTGCTGGCCGCGCTGCCGCTGCCCGGGCCGCACGGGGTGCCGGGACCGCTCGGGTGGGCCGCCCTCGCCCTGCCGCCGCTGGCCGGCGCCGCGCTCGGGGCGGTCCTCGGCAGGGCCGCGGCCGGCAGGGACTGGCACCCGGCGGCCACCGCCGTCGCGGCGTGCGCGGCCGCCCTCGCCGCCGGCGCCGCCTTCGCGGCCTGCGCCGCCGCCTCCGGCGGGGCGCTCGGTACCGAGCGGCTGGCCGTCCTCGGCCCGCCGCCGTGGCCGACGGGCGCGGCGGCCGCCGCCTGGACCGCGGCCTCCGGGGCGCCGGTCGCCCTGCTGGTCCGCTGGGTCCTGCGCCGCCGCGCCGTACGGGCCGCGCCCGGCGCCCCCGGCGGTGACGCGCACCGGCGGCGGCGCAGGACCTGACCGCCCCCGGCGGCCCGTACCGTCCCGCCGTGCCGTGCCGAGACGTGCCGCCGTGCCTTGCCGTCCCGCCGTGCCGTGCCGTGCCGTCCCGCCGTGCCGTGCCGTGCCGTCCCGCCGTGCCGGGCGCCGTGCCCGGTGCGGGCGTCAGGTGCTGTTCAGGGCCGGGCCCCGTGCACCCAGGCCGGGGCGAGCGTGCTGCAGCTCTGCTCCGCCCTGTGGGTGAGGGCGTCGGCCATGCAGTCGTAGTAGTCCTTGTAGACCAGGTGCACCGCCCACGACGAGGCGACCAGCGCGAGGGCCACACCGCCGGTGACCAGGCCGCCGACGGCGGCGGGCACCTGGGGCCGGGGCGGCCGGACGGCCGCCCAGCCCGGGGGCGGCAGGGGTGCGGGCTGCTGTCCGGCGGGCGGCGGGGCCGCGGGACCGGGTGCCGCCGCACCGGGTGCCGCCCCGTCGGGTCCGGTGCCGGCCGCGGCCGCCGCGGCGTCGCGCGGGGTGCCGCGCAGGGCGGAGACGCCCCAGTAGACCGCCAGGGCGCCGAGCAGCAGGCCGAGGTAGGGGATGTCGAAGAGCATGAAGAACATGCCCCACATGCCGCACAGCAGCGCGTAGCGGGCCCTGCGCTGCACCGGGTCGGTGGGGTCGTACCGCTGCTGCGGGCCGCCGGACGGGTACGGGCCGCCGGGGCGGCCCTGCCAGCCCGGACTCCAGGGGTGCGGCGGGGGCACCGGGGGCCGGCCGGGGGAGCCGTCCGGGCGGTCGCCGCCCTCCCCGGGCCGCCCGCCCTCGGACCCGCCCGGCCCGTCCGCGCCGGTCCCGCCGCCGGCCGGCGGCGGAGGCGTGCGCGGCTGCCAGGGCCGGTCGGGGGCGTCCGCCGGCGGCGGCGCGAAGGGGTCGCGCTCACCCGTGCTGTTGCCGCTGCTCATCAGTCGTCCGTCCGTCTTCCCCGGTGGTCCGTTGCCGCTTCGCCCCGCCCCGCCTGTGGCGGCCGTCGGGTCCGTCCTCCTCATGATCCCCCAGGAGGCGTTCCCGACGCCCCCCGCCGGACCCTGATTCCGGGGCGGTCGCCGTGCGCCCGTCCGCACACGCTAAGCCCCCGCTCCGTCCGCGCCGCCGCCGGGTGCCGTCCGGGGGGCCGCGGGCGCCCCCCGTCCGCCTCCGGATGCGCGTCCGGAGGGCCTCCGCGCCCGCCTCCCCGCCGCCTCCTCGTCCGTCTCCCCGCCGCCCTCCTCACCGCCCCGGGACCCCGGCCGCGAGATCCCTCTCTCATCTACGCGCGTTGCGCCCGTCTCCGGGTGCGGAGCGCCTCCGACGTGCCGTTATCGTGGTGACGGCTGGGGCGGCCCGCGGGTTCCCCGAGGCCCCGCAGCGCGGCGGGACGGCCTCGCCGCGTCCTCCCCCCCGCCGACGCCCTCCCCGCCCCGCATGTCCCGACTGCCAGCCCGCCCCGCCCCCACCCGGGTCCGACCGCCCGGGGCCGCCCCCCGCAGGCCCCCGGCAGTGGCCGGCGCCGGTCCCGGGGCGGCGGGCGACGGATGATCCCGGAGAACCGAGCAGTGGCCGCCGACGCGCCCCCCGTCCTCACCTTCCCGCCGCCGTCCCCGGGACCCGCCCGCCTGGTCGTCCTGGTCTCCGGCTCGGGCACCAACCTGCAGGCCCTGATCGACGCCTGCGCCGACCCCGCCTACGGCGCCGTGATCGTCGCGGTCGGCGCCGACCGCGACGGCATCGCCGGCCTGGAGCGCGCGGAGCGGGCCGGCATCCCCACGTTCGTCCGCCGCGTCGGCGACTTCGCCGACCGCGCCGCCTGGGACGCCGCCCTCACCGCCGCCACCGGGGAGTACGCGCCCGACCTGGTGGTCTCGGCCGGCTTCATGAAGATCCTCGGCAAGGAGTTCATGGCCCGCCACGAGGGCCGCATCGTCAACACCCACCCCGCCCTGCTGCCCTCCTTCCCCGGCGCCCACGGCGTCCGCGACGCCCTCGCGTACGGCGTCAAGGTCACCGGCTGCACCGTCCACCTGGTCGACGCCGGGGTGGACAGCGGCCCGATCATCGCCCAGGGCGTCGTCGAGGTCGCCGAGGACGACCACGCCGACGGCGGGGAGGCGCTGCACGAGCGCATCAAGACTGTCGAGCGCACCCTGCTCGTCGACGTCGTGGGCCGGCTGGCCCGCGAAGGCCACCGCATCGAGGGACGAAAGGTACGGATCCCTGCATGACCGCCGCCGGTAGCACCCCGCCCCCCACCTCCGAGGACGTCCGCCCCATCCGCAGGGCGCTGGTCAGCGTCTACGACAAGACCGGCCTGGAGGAGCTGGCCCGGGGCCTGCACGCCGCCGGGGTGGAGCTGGTCTCCACCGGCTCCACCGCCGCCCGGATCTCCGCCGCCGGGGTCCCGGTGACCGAGGTCGCCGAGCTGACCGGCTTCCCCGAGTGCCTGGACGGCCGCGTCAAGACCCTGCACCCGCGGGTGCACGCGGGCATCCTCGCCGACCTGCGGCTGGAGTCCCACCGCACGCAGCTCGCCGACCTGGGCGTCGAGCCGTTCGACCTGGTGGTCGTCAACCTGTACCCGTTCCGGCAGACCGTCGCCTCCGGCGCCACCCCGGACGAGTGCGTCGAGCAGATCGACATCGGCGGCCCCTCCATGGTCCGCGCCGCCGCCAAGAACCACCCCTCGGTCGCCGTGGTCGTCGACCCCGCCCGCTACGCCGACGTGCTCTCCGCCGTCGCGTCCGGCGGCTTCGACCTGGCCGCCCGCCGCCGCCTGGCCGGCGAGGCGTTCGCCCACACCGCCGCCTACGACGTGGCGGTCGCGTCCTGGTTCGCCGACGGCTACGCGCCGGCCGACGACGAGGCGTTCCCCGTCTTCCTCGGCTCCGCCTGGGAGCGCCGCGCGGTCCTCCGCTACGGCGAGAACCCCCACCAGGCCGCCGCCCTCTACACCGACGGCAGCGGCACCGGCCTGGCCGGCGCCGAGCAGCTGCACGGCAAGGAGATGTCCTACAACAACTACGTGGACACCGACGCCGCCCGCCGCGCCGCCTACGACCACGACGGTCCGACCGTCGCGATCATCAAGCACGCCAACCCGTGCGGCATCGCCACCGGCGCCGACGTCGCGGAGGCCCACCGCAAGGCGCACGCCTGCGACCCGGTCTCCGCCTACGGCGGCGTGATCGCCGTCAACCGCCCGGTCTCCGTCGCCATGGCGGAGCAGGTCGCGGGGATCTTCACCGAGGTCGTCGTCGCCCCCGACTTCGAGGAGGGCGCGGTCGAGGTCCTCGCCCGCAAGAAGAACATCCGGGTGCTGCGCGCCCCCGGCGCCCCGGACGCCGCGGTCGAGGCCCGTCCGGTCTCCGGCGGCGTGCTGCTCCAGCAGGCCGACCGCATCGACGCCCCGGGCGACGACCCGGCCACCTGGACGCTCGCCACCGGCGAGGCGCTCTCCGGGGCCGAACTGGCCGACCTGGCGTTCGCCTGGCGGGCCTGCCGGGCCGTCAAGTCCAACGCGATCCTGCTGGCGAAGGACGGCGCCACCGTCGGCGTCGGCATGGGCCAGGTCAACCGGGTCGACTCCGCGCGCCTCGCCGTGCAGCGGGCCGGGGAGCGCGCGGCCGGCGCCTTCGCCGCCTCCGACGCGTTCTTCCCCTTCGCCGACGGCCTCCAGGTGCTGGTCGAGGGCGGCGTGCGGGCGGTCGTGCAGCCGGGCGGCTCGGTCCGCGACGAGGAGGTCGTCGCGGCGGCCCGCGAGGCCGGGGTCACCATGTACCTCACCGGCACCCGCCACTTCTTCCACTGACGCCTCCGCCGACGCAGGACGGCCCGCCACCCCCGTACGCGGGGTGGCGGGCCGTCCGGCGTTCCGGCGCGGGTCCGCTACTTCCTGATGACCAGGGTGTGCGCGGCCTTGTCGTGCCAGCCCTGCTGGCGGCCGGAGTTGTCGAAGAACGGCGACAGCCAGACCAGCAGGCCCGGCAGGTAGCACACGGCCCAGCCGACTATCGGGATGATGTAGCGGACGAAGGACGCTCCCAGGCCCGGGTTCTGACCGGTCGTCTCGTTGACGACGCGCAGCCCGACCATCTTCTTGCCGAGCGTCCCGCCCGCGAAGGCGACCATCAGCCACTCGTAGCAGAGCGAGAGCACGGCGAACACCAGGAAGGTCACCATCATCGTGCCGATGAGGCCCATCGACGCGCTCTGGCTCAGCTCGTACTGCCCGGTGGTCGGGTTGTACTGGGTCTCGGCCTTGGAGCCGAGGCCGACGGCGCCCGCCACCCCGGCGAACATGACGATCGAGTAGACGACGCCCACCAGCACGCCGTCGATCAGCCGCGCGCCGAACCGGGCGCCCATCGACGCGATCTGCGGCGTCCCGTAGGGCATCGCGCCGTAGGGCGACTGCTGCGGGTAGCCGTAGGCGGCGGCCGCGTTGGGGTCGTAGCCGGGCTGCCCCTGCGGGTAGGCGTAGCCGGCCTGCGGCTGCTGCGGGTACGCGTAGCCGGGCTGCTGCGGCGGCTGGGGCTGCTGCGGGTAGCCGTAGCCGGGCTGCGGGGGCGGCTGCTGGCCGTAGGGGTTGTTGGGGTCGGGCGGGTAGCTCACGGTCGCCTCCGGGCAGGAAGGGGGACGGGTGGACGTGTTTGGGGACGGCGGGCGTGCGTGGTCCGGGGACCGGCCGGAGAGACTACCGAGCCGCCCGCGGGGCGCGCGGTCCCGCCGTCAGGCCGCGGGGGGCGTGCCCCGGCAGGGGCGTCGCCGCCTTCCTGCGGCCGTGCCGCCCGGGAGGTGCGGCGGGGGCGGCCGGTCCGGGCGAGGGCCGGCGGGGCGCGCCGCCGCGGAGGCGGGCGCGGCGCTCCGGCGCGGCCGGCAGGGGGACCGGTGCGGGTGCGGGACCGGCGGTGCCGCCGACGCCTCCGGCGCCCGGCGGCGCACCGCCCCCGGTCCCGGGCGTCCGTGCATGCTGCGGACTGCTCACCTGTCTCCCCCCGATCACGGCTGCCGCTGCGGCGCCGGACATGTGCGGGGCCAATCGTCGTCGCGGTGGAGCGGGTGTGTCCAGTCGTTGCACGAGGAGCGCACACAACCGTGGCGCAACCGCAACCGGATCACTACGCTCCGCTTGGTGTCGGAGGCCCCCGGCGCGGGAAGGGGCAGCCGGATGCGCGTGCCCGGCCGCCGATCCGGGAGGATGGGGGTATGACCGCCCAGATTCTCGATGGCAAGGCCACCGCAGCAGCGATCAAGTCCGAACTCGCCGAGCGCGTCGCGGCGCTCAGGGCCCGGGGCGTCACCCCCGGCCTGGGCACCGTCCTGGTCGGCGACGACCCCGGCAGCCACTCCTACGTCCGCGGCAAGCACCGCGACTGCGCCCAGGTGGGCATCGCCAGCATCCGCCGCGACCTGCCGGCCGACGCCACCCAGGCCGACGTCGAGGCCGCGGTGCGCGAACTCAACGAGGACCCGGCCTGCACCGGCTACATCGTCCAGCTCCCGCTGCCCAAGGGCCTGGACCCCAACCGGGTCCTGGAGCTGATGGACCCGGCCAAGGACGCCGACGGCCTGCACCCGGTGAACCTGGGCCGCCTGGTCCTCGGCATCGAGGCGCCCCTGCCGTGCACCCCCAACGGCATCCTCGAACTGCTCCGCCGCCACGGCGTGCAGACCCGCGGCGCCCACGTGGTGGTCGTCGGCCGCGGCGTCACCGTCGGCCGCTCCATCGGCCTGCTGCTGACCCGCCGCTCCGAGAACGCCACGGTCACCCTCACCCACACCGGCACCCGCGACCTCTCGGCCGAGCTGCGGCGCGCCGACATCATCGTGGCCGCCGCCGGCGTGCCGCACCTGGTCAAGGCGTCCGACGTGCGCCCCGGCGCGGCCGTGCTGGACGTCGGCGTCAGCCGCACCGAGGCGGGCCTGGTCGGCGACGTCGACCCGGGCGTGGCGGAGGTCGCCGGCTGGCTGTCGCCCAACCCGGGCGGCGTCGGCCCCATGACCCGGGCCATGCTGCTCGCCAACATCGTCGAGGCGGCCGAGAAGGCCGCCGACGCCGCGCAGAACTGAGGAGCCGGGGGATGCCGATGGGTGCCGTACGGAGCCGGTCGCGCCGCAGGCCGCCGCTGCGGACCACGGGCACGCTGCCGCCCGAGGGTGCGGCGCCGGCCGCGGACCGGGACCGGCCGCTGCCGGTCCGGCAGTGGCCGATCAGCACGGTGATCGCCGTCGCCGCGGCGGGCCTGGCGGTCACCGCCGCGGACCGCTTCCGCGTCGGCGCCCTCGTCGTCGGCGCCGCCCTGCTGCTCGGGGCGGCCCTGCGGGCGCTGCTGCCGGAGGTGGGCATGCTCGCGGTGCGCAGCCGCTTCACCGACGTGGCGCTGCTGTGCGTGCTGGGCGGCGCGATCGTGCTGCTCGCCCTGATGGCGCAGCCCCACCCGTGGATCCACGTCCCGTTCCTGGACCGGATCACCGGGCTGCTGGGCCGCCCCACCTGACGCGCGGCGGCCGGGCCCCGCGGCCCGGTCCGTGACGCCTCGGCGCCCCGCCCCTCCGCGACGGAGGGGCGGGGCGCCGTGCTGCCGGGGCTCCGCCGCGCCGTCCGGGGTCACCGGGCGGCGGGCGGCCCCGCGGCGTCAGCCGCGGCCGAAGGCGCGGCCGCCCTCGCGGCCGCCCTCGTGGCGGCGGTCGTCACGGCGGTCGTGGCGCCGGTCGTGGCGCCGGTCGTCACGGCGGTCGTGGCGGTCGTGGCGCACGTGGTGCCGGCGGTCGTGGTGGCGCCCGTAGCGCCCGTAGCCGTGGCGGCCGTGGTGCCGGGCGTGCTCGACGTGCTCCGCGTGCCGGGCGTGCTCGGAGTGCGCGGAGGGCGCGCCGGAGGCTGCCGGGACGTCGGTGGTCACGGCACCGGCCGCACCCGCCGAGCCGAGGACGAGTCCCCAGCCCGCGACGGCGAGGGTGGCCGCGACGGCCAGGCGCTTGGCGGTAGAGCGAGTGGTCATGGAATCTGCACCGTTCCTTTGGCTGAAGGCGGAAGCTGGGGGGCGCCGCCCCTGCGGGACGTCCACCCCTTCCGTCACCCAGAGTTGCCCGCCGACAGCGGAGCGGGTATCCAGAAGGAGGTGCCTGGGACGGAAGGGAAGTCCCAGCCCCTGGGCCTGCGGGGACGCCCATCGCGTACGGAGAACCTGGGACGGGGATGGGACATGGCCCGCTGGCAGCCGCTGCCCGGCACGCTCGATCCGGATCTGCACCGCCTGGTCGAGCAGTTGCGGCGGCTCAAGGACCGCAGCGGACTGACCCTGGCCGCCCTCGCCGCGCGCACCCCGTACAGCAAGTCGGCGTGGCAGCGGTACCTCAATGGGCTGAAGTTCCCCCCGCGGCAGGCGGTGGAGGCCCTGGGGCGGATCGCCGGGGCCGACGCCCCGCGCCTGCTGGCGCTCTGGGGGCTCGCCGAGCGCAGCCGCCTGGACGCCGCGCAGCGCTGCGGGCCCACGGCCCCCGCGCCGCCCCCCGCGCCGCCCCCCGCGCCGCAGGCCCCGCCCGCCGTCCCGGCCCCGCCCGTGCGGTCCGCCGCCCCCGGGCAGCGGCTGCCCGACCCGCCGCCCGACGGCCCGCCCCCGGCCCGCCGGCCCTCCGTGCGGACCCTGCTCCTGCGGCCGGGACGCCGTCCCCGGCAGGCGCGCCCCACCGCCCCCGCCCTCGCACCGGCGCTCGCCCTCCTGCTCGCGGTCCTGCTCTGCGCCGCCGCGCCCGCCCTCGGCGGCCCCGGCGCCCGGACCGTCCGCGACACCGTCCGGTCCCTGCTGGACGCCCCCGTCCCGGCCCCGCCCGCCAGGGCCCCCGCCCCGGCGGGCGCCGGCACCCCGGGACCCGGCATCCCGGGACCCGGCATCCCGGGACCCGGCACTGCGAGGCCCGGCACTGCGAGGCCCGGCACTGCGAGGCCCGGCGCCGCGCAGGCCGCCGCCCGGTCGGCCGGACCCCGGCCCGCCGCGTCCCGTCGCGCCTGCCGCGCCGCCGCCTGCCAGGGCCGCGACCCCCTCCGGGAGGGCTGCGCCCGCGACGCCCGCACCGCGAACAGCGCCCTGCTGCCGGGCGGTGAGCTGCGGCTGCGGTGGAGCACCCGCTGCGCCGCGGCCTGGGCCGACCTCGTCGCGTCGGGGCGTCCGCCGTCCGACGCCACCCTCGTCGTCCAGGGCCGCGACGGGGTCCTGCTGGCCTCCCGGGCGTCCGCCGGACGGAGCCCGATGCTCGCCGCCGCCGTGCCCGGCAGCGCCGTCGCCTGCCTCGTCGCCGGCGTGGCCGAGGCGTGCACCGGCAGCGGCCGCGCCGGGCCCCCGCTGCTGCTGCCCGCGATCCCCGCGTCCCCCGCGGCCGCACCCCCGGCGTCCGCGGCGGCGCACCGGCCCGGCGGGGTGCGGCCCGACGCCACGGGGGCCGGCGGGGTGCGGCCCGGCGGACCGGGCGGCGGCCTCCCGGGTGTCAACCTCCGGGGCGCCACCCCGCCCCCCTCCGTCCTGGGATAGCCTGGCCAGCGGTCTCTCGAAGTCGAGAGACCGATCAGGGTCCGGCATGGCGGGCGTGCTCTGCCGGAGCACTGACCCCTCACTCAGGCATCAGCTGGAGAAGGCAGACCATGACCCGCACTCCCGTCACCGTCACCGTCACCGGCGCGGCCGGCCAGATCGGCTACGCGCTGCTGTTCCGCATCGCGTCGGGCCAGCTGCTCGGTGCCGACACCCCGGTCAAGCTGAACCTCCTGGAGATCCCGCAGGGCCTCAAGGCCGCCGAGGGCACCGCCATGGAGCTCGACGACTGCGCCTTCCCGCTGCTGCGCGGCATCGAGATCACCGACGACGCGAACAAGGCGTTCTCCGGCGCCAACGTCGCCCTCCTGGTCGGCGCCCGCCCCCGCACCGCGGGCATGGAGCGCGGCGACCTGCTCTCCGCCAACGGCGGCATCTTCGGCCCGCAGGGCAAGGCCATCAACGACAACGCCGCGGACGACATCAAGGTCCTGGTGGTCGGCAACCCCGCCAACACCAACGCCCTGATCGCCCAGCAGCACGCCCCGGACGTCCCGGCCGAGCGCTTCACCGCCATGACCCGCCTGGACCACAACCGGGCCGTCGCCCAGCTCGCCAAGAAGCTCGGCGCCGACGTCTCCGAGATCCGCCGCCTCACCATCTGGGGCAACCACTCCGCGACCCAGTACCCGGACATCTTCCACGCCGAGGTCGCCGGCAAGAACGCCGCCGAGGCCGTCAACGACGAGACGTGGCTGGCGGAGGAGTTCATCCCGACCGTCGCCAAGCGCGGCGCCGCCATCATCGACGCCCGCGGCGCCTCCTCGGCCGCCTCGGCCGCCAACGCCGCCATCGACCACGTCCACACCTGGGTCAACGGCACCGCCGAGGGCGACTGGACCTCCATGGGCATCGTCTCCGACGGCTCCTACGGCGTGCCCGAGGGCCTCATCTCCTCCTTCCCGGTCACCTGCAAGGACGGGAAGTTCGAGATCGTCCAGGGCCTGGAGATCAGCGACTTCTCCCGCGCCCGCATCGACGCCTCCGTCAAGGAGCTCGCCGAGGAGCGCGACGCGGTCCGCTCCCTCGGCCTCATCTGAGCCGGACGCCCGCGCCCCGCGGCGCACGGCGGCCCGCAGCGCGCACGACGGCCCGCCGCCCCTCCCCGGGGCGGCGGGCCGCCGCGCGTCCGCGCCTCAGCCGACCGGGAACGCCACGTCGCACACCGCGTCGTCCGGCCCCGCCGCCGCCCAGTCGGCGAAGTACACCTCCCGGCCCGGGCCCGTGCGGCGGCGTCCGCCCGCCGCGATCCACTGCGCCACCGCGTCGTACGCCGAGAGGACCTGCGGGTACGCCACCTGCGCCTTCACCAGTCGGGTGTAGGCCTCGCGGTGCGCCGGCTCCCGGCGGGACGCGGTCCCCGCCGGGACCGTCCGCCCGCCGGCGACGGGCACGCACACCTCCACCGGCCCGGCGCCGTCCTCGGTCACCTCGCCGTGGTAGACGACGAACGGCGCCGCCGCCACCCCGCCCAGCGGCCGGGCCGCCTCCTCCAGCCGGCGCACGGCCTCCCCGATCCAGCCGGGCAGCTCCGCCACCCGCACCGTGCGCCGCTCGGTGAGCACCCACTGCTCCGGGACCTCCCGCTCGCGGATCTCGAACATCCCCGTCCTCCCTTCGTCCCCCGCCGACCGGATGCGGAGGTGCACGGCCGGCTCCCGCCGCGCCGCGACCCGGCGCTCCACCGACTCCCGGGACGCCCCGCCCCTGGCCGCCGCCTCGGCGCCGGGCAGCGCCGGCACCTCGGCGGTGGCCGCCGGCGGCATGTCCGGCCGCCGCAGCAGGGCCACGAGGCGGGCGTCGGCCGGCCGGTCCTCCCGGTACCGGCGGTGGCCGCCGGCGGCGTCGACCTCCGCCGGGACCACCAGCCCCAGCCGGTCGTACAGCCGCAGCGCCCTCACCGACGGCCGGGACCGGCGGGCGGACTCGCCGACGGACAGCGGGCCCCGTCGTCCCCCACGTGTGCACCCCTCCGCGCCGGACCCCGTCGGCCCGGCCTCTCGAGGTTCCCGCCTGACCCGGGGGGAGAGTCAAGCGGACAGCCGAGCACGGTCCGCCAGCAGCCCGCACAGCAGGTCCAGGGCCCCCGTGAAGGCGTGGTCGGGCGGGGTGCCGTAGCCGACCACCAGCGCGGGCGGGTACGGCTCCCGGTCGGCCGGGTCGCGGTAGCGCCCCAGGGTGTGCAGGGCCAGGCCGCGCCGGGCGGCGCGCGCCGTCAGCGCCTTCCCGTCCGCGTGCGCCGGGCCCTCCCCGGCGAGCCGCGGCGGCAGCTCCAGCACCGCGTGCAGGCCCGCCGCGATCCCGGTCACGGCCACGTCCGGGGCGTGCTGCGCCACCGCCGCCGCCAGCCGGTCGCGGCGGCGCCGGTAGTGCAGCCGGGCCCGGCGCACCTGCCGGTCGTACCCGCCGGAGTCGATCAGCTCGGCGAGGGCCAGCTGCTCCAGGACGGGGGAGTGGTGGTCGGAGAGCCGCTTCTCCGCCACCACGGCGTCCAGCAGCCGCGGCGGCACCGCCAGCCAGGCCAGCCGCAGCCCGGGCGCGAGGCTCTTGCTGGCCGTCCCCGCGTACACCACGTGCTCCGGGTCCAGGCCCTGCAGGGCGCCCACCGGCTGCCGGTCGTAGCGGAACTCGCCGTCGTAGTCGTCCTCCACCAGGACCGCGCCGGTGCGCCGCGCCCACGTCACCGCGGCGGTCCGCCGGTCCGGGCGCAGCGGCACCCCGGCCGGGAACTGGTGGGAGGGGGTCAGCAGCGCCGCGGCCGGGCCCGCCGCCAGCAGGTCGGTGCGGGCGCCGCCCGCGTCCACCGGCAGCCGGTCCACCGCCAGGCCCGCCGCCTCCAGGACCCGCCGGGTGTCGTGGAAGCCCAGGGCCTCGACCGCGACCCGCCGGCCGCCCAGCCGGTGCAGCGCCCGCCCCAGCACCCCGGCCGCCTGCACGAAGCCGGTGCAGACCACGACCAGCTCCGGGTCGGTGCGCACCCCCCGGGTGCGGGCCAGGTACCCCGCCAGGGCGCGCCGCAGCTCCGGCAGCCCCTGCGGGTCGGTGTAGCCGAGCACGCGGTTGGGTGCGGCGTCCAGGGCCCGCCGGGTCGCGGCGAGCCAGGCGGTGCGGGGGAAGAGCGACAGGTCCGGGCTGCCGGGCCGCAGGTCGTACGGGAGCGAGGCGTCGCCCGGTGCCGCGAACGGGTCGTCCGGGGCGGACCGGCGCCGTGGCGCGCGTCCGGCCCGCGGCGCGCCGTCCGGCCGCTCCGCCACCCGCGTCCCCGAGCCCTGACGTGCCGTCAGCCAGCCCTCGGCGACGAGCTGCCCGTACGCGTCGGCCACCGTGTTGCGGGCCAGCCCCAGGTCGCGGGCGAGCGTCCGCGACGACGGCAGCCGGCTCCCCGGCGCGAGCCGCCCGCCCCGCACCGCGTCGCGCAGCGCCCGTTCCAGGGCCGCCCGCACCCCGGGGCCCGGGGCGAGGTCGAGGTGCAGGTCGCTGCCAGGAATGGCCCGTGGTCCCATGCCCCAAGTGGACCACGCCCGCGGGCCGCCCCGCCCCTAGCGTGGAACCCATGACGACGACAGCACCCGCCCTCGACGACGCCCCCGTCCCCGCGCCCGCGCCGCGCATCCGCCTCCAGCAGGTCCCCGGCGTCTACGAGGCCATGACGGCCCTGGACAAGGCCGCCGCCGACGGCCTCGACCCGGTGGTGGCCGAACTGGTCCGCACCCGCGCCTCCCAGCTCAACGGCTGCGCCTTCTGCCTCGACATGCACAGCCGCGACGCCCGCCGCCGCGGCGTGCCCGAGCACAAGCTCCACACCCTCGCCGCCTGGCGCGAGACCCCCTTCTTCACCGCCCGCGAGCGCGCCGCCCTGGCCCTCACCGAGGCCGTCACCCGCCTCGGCGACCACGGCGTGCCGGACGAGGTGTACGACGAGGCCGCCCGCCGGTTCGAGGAGCCCGAACTGGCGCGCCTGCTCGCCCTGGCCGTCGCCATCAACGCCTGGAACCGCATCGGCGTCGCCACCCGCATGTCCCCGACGCCCCGCCACGACCACGCCTGACACCCGCACGCCCGACACCCGCACGCCCGGCGTCCGCACCCCCGGCGTCCGGCGCAGCACCCCCTCTGCCGCCGCCGCGGCCCGGCCGCTAGGGTGGTCGGCCGGTACGGACGCGGCCCCTCGGGCCGCACGGTCCGGCCGCCCCCCGCGGCGGCCGGCGGACACGGGGAGCGGAGCACCATGGCGGACACGGCGGCGACCGGCGCGAGACGCAAGCGGTCCCAGGCATTCCAGCTCGGCGTCGTCAGCGCCGTCGCCCTCGCCCTGACCTCCTGCGGCAGCGACGACAGCCCCGACCTGCGCTGCGTCGACACGAAGACCTTCAAGAACGTCGCCGACCGCCTGTGCAACGGCCAGCCCGGCAACGGCTACGCCTCCACCGACCGCTACCAGTGGTACGAGGACGACGGCCACCGCCACGGCACCGCCGCCGGCGGCTACTACGGCCACCGCTACACCGGCCCCCGGGTCTCCAAGGGCTCGCACAAGAGCTCCGGCTTCCACTGGGGCGGCTTCGGCGGCCACGGGCACAGCAGCGGCGGCTGAGCGGCCGATGCAGCGCCACCGCACCGAGCCCCGCCCCGGCTGGCAGCAGACCGTCGAGGAGCAGGGCCTGATCTACCCGCTCACCCGCCACCCCGACGGCTCGCTGCGCCCCTACTGGGACGAGTCGGCCTACTACTCCTTCACCCTCCCCGAGGTCGAGGCGCTGGAGGGGGTCGTCGAGGAGCTGCACCGCCTCTGCCTGGAGGCCGCCGCGCACATCGTGGCCGAGGACCGCTTCGCCGACCTCGGCATCACCGACCCGGCGGTCGCCGCCGCCGTCGCGGAGTCCTGGCGCCGCCGCGCCGAGCAGCCCAGCCTGTACGCCCGCTTCGACCTGCGGTACGACGGCACCGGCCCGGCCAAGCTGCTGGAGTACAACGCCGACACCCCGACCTCGCTGGTGGAGGCCGCGAGCCCCCAGTGGTTCTGGATGGAGGAGCGCTTCCCCGGCGCCGACCAGTGGAACTCCCTCCACGAGCGCCTCGTCGCCGCCTGGCGCAACCAGGCCCGGCTGCTGCCGCCCGGCCACCCCGTGCACTTCGCCCACTCGCACGACGACGAGCTCGGCGAGGACCAGATGACGGTGGTCTACCTCATGGAGACCGCCCGGCAGGCCGGCCTCGACACCCGCTCCCTCGCCGTCGAGGACATCGGCTGGGACTCCCTCGCGGGCCGGTTCGTCGACCGGCAGTGCCGCTTCCTGCGGACCGTCTTCAAGCTCTACCCGTGGGAGTGGCTGGTCTCCGACGCCTTCGGCGCGCACGCCCTGCGCACCGCCGACCTGGGCGGCGGCACCGGCTCCACCCTGTGGATCGAGCCGGCCTGGAAGATGCTGCTCTCCAACAAGGCGCTGCTCGCCGTGCTCTGGGAGCTCAACCCCGGCCACCCCAACCTGCTCCCCGCGTACCTCGACGGCCCGCGCGGCCTGGCCCGCTGGGCGGCCAAGCCGCTGCTCGGCCGGGAGGGCGCCGGCGTGCTGCTCCACGACGGCACCGGGCCCGCCCCCGTGCCGGACCCGGCGGTGCGCCACTGCTGGCAGGAGCTGGCCCCGCTGCCCGACTTCGACGGCAACCGGACCGTCCTGGGCGCCTGGGTGGTGGAGGACGAGCCGGCCGGGCTCGGCATCCGCGAGTCCGACGGGCCGGTCACCGACGAGTACGCGCGCTTCCTGCCGCACGTCATCCTCTGACGGTCCGCCGGCGCCCGGGCGCCCGGATCCGCACCGGTCAGCCCGTCAGCACCTCCCGCAGCTGCCCCAGCGCCCACGCCAGGTCCTCCTTGGCGACCACCAGCGGCGGGGCGATCCGCACCGTCGAGCCGTGGGTGTCCTTCACCAGCACCCCCCGCTCCATCAGCAGCTCCGACACCCGCCGCCCCGAGCCGAACGCCGGGTCCACGTCCACCCCCGCCCACAGCCCGCGCCCGCGCACCGCCCGCACGGCCCCGTCCGCCGCCAGCGCCGCCAGCTCCCCGTGCAGGTACGCGCCCAGCTCCGCGGACCGCTGCTGGTACTCGCCGGTCCGCAGCAGCGCGATCACCTCCAGCGCCACCGCGCACGCCAGCGGGTTGCCGCCGAAGGTCGAGCCGTGGCTGCCCGGCGTGAAGACGTCCAGCACCGCCCGCGACGACACCACCGCCGACACCGGCACGATGCCGCCGCCCAGCGCCTTGCCCAGCACGTACACGTCCGGCACCACGCCCTCGTGCTCGCAGGCGAAGGTCCGGCCGGTGCGGCCCAGGCCGGACTGGATCTCGTCTGCGACCAGCAGCACGCCGCGCGCCGCCGTCACCTCCCGGACCGCCGCCAGGTAGCCGGGCGGCGGCACCACCACGCCCGCCTCGCCCTGGATCGGCTCCAGCAGCACCGCCACCGTGTCCTCGTCCACGGCGGCCTCCAGCGCGGCCCGGTCCCCGTAGGGCACGACCGTGAAGCCCGGCGTGTACGGGCCGAAGCCCTCCCGGGCCTCGGGGTCCGTCGAGAAGGAGACGATCGTCGTGGTGCGGCCGTGGAAGTTGCCCGCCGCCACCACGATCCGCGCCCGGCCCGGCGGCACGCCCTTCACCGTGTAGCCCCACAGCCGGGCCGCCTTTACCGCCGTCTCCACCGCCTCCGCGCCGGTGTTCATCGGCAGCACCGCCTCCATCCCGCACAGCTCCGCCAGCTCCGTGCAGAACGCGGCGAAGCGGTCGTGGTGGAAGGCGCGCGAGGTCAGGGTGACGCGGTCCAGCTGCGCCCGGGCGGCGGCGACCAGCCGGGGGTGGCGGTGGCCGAAGTTGAGCGCCGAGTAGCCCGCCAGCAGGTCCAGGTAGCGGCGCCCCGCCACGTCCGTCATCCACGCGCCCTCCGCCTCGGCGACCACCAGCGGCAGCGGGTGGTAGTTGTGGGCGCTGTGGGCGTCCGCGGCCGCGATGAGACCGGCGGTCGGGTCGGGGGCGGCGGCCGGGCCGGCGGCCGGGCCGGGTGCGGGGCTGTGCGGATCGCTCATGGCTTCTCTCCACCGGGTCGCCGTTGACCGAGGGCGGGGCCCGTGGCCGTGCGGCCCCTGCCTCGACTGTAGGGGCCCGCGCCCGCCTCCGGCAGGGCCCGGCGGGCCCGCCCGGCCGGGCGGGACCACGGGCGCCGGCGGGTTCCTAGACTTCCCCTGTGAACGACACCCTCGGGGACGCCGCGCTCGTCCTGGTCTTCATCCTGGTCGGCGGCCTCTTCAACGTGGCCGAGATCGCCCTCATCTCCCTGCGGGAGGGCCAGATCCGGGCCCTCGCCGAGCGGGGCACCAAGCGGGCCTCGCGGGCGGCCCACCTGGCCGGCGACCCCAACCGCTTCCTGGCCGCCGTGCAGGTCGGGGTGACCTGCATGGGGTTCCTGTCGGCGGCCTTCGGCGCCGAGACCCTCGCGGGCAAGGCCGCCCCGCTCTTCGAGGACCTCGGCCTGGCGCCGGGGATCGCCGACACCGTGGCCCTGGTCGGGCTCACGCTGGTGATCTCCTACATCTCCCTCGTCCTCGGCGAGCTGACCCCCAAGCGGATCGGCCTCCAGCGGGCCGAGCCCATCGCCCTGCTCGCCGCGCCCGCCGTGGACGTGATCTCGGTCGTGCTGCGCCCGGCGATCTGGCTCCTCTCCCGCTCCACCAACCTCATGGTGCGGCTGCTGGGCGGCGACCCCAGGGCCGGGCGGGACGCGATGAGCCAGGAGGAGCTGCGCGGCCTGGTGGCGTCCAACACCGAGCTGGGCGCCGACGAGCGGCAGCTGATCGCGGAGGTCTTCGCGGCGGGGGAGCGGCAGCTGCGCGAGGTCATGGTGCCCCGCACCGAGGTCACCTTCCTCGACGCGGACCGCGCGCTGGACGAGGTCCGGGCCGAGGTCGGCCGCTACCCGCACTCCCGCTACCCCGTGGTCGACGGCTCGTACGACACGGTGGTCGGCTTCGTGCACGTCCGCGACCTGTACCGGCCCGACGACGGCTCCGGCGCCCCGGCCCGCACGGTGCGCGACCTCGCGCGCCCGGTGAAGCTGCTCCCGGACACCAACCGCGTCCTGCCGTCGATGTCGGAGATGCGCCGCGAGGGGCACCACCTGGCGATCGTCGTCGACGAGTACAGCGGCACGGCGGGCATCGTGACGCTGGAGGACCTCGTGGAGGAGGTGGTGGGCGAGATCCGCGACGAGTACGACCAGGCCGCCACCGCCACCCTGCGGCTCGCGGGCGGCGGCATGGAGGTGGACGGACTGCTCAACCTCGCCGACTTCGCGGAGGAGACCGGCGTCGAGCTGCCGCAGGGACCGTACGAGACCGTCGCCGGCTACACGGTCGCCGCCCTCGGCCGCCTGCCGGCCGTCGGCGACCAGGTCGCGGCCGCGGGCGGCTACCGCCTCACCGTCGCCGCGCTCGACGGCCGCCGCATCGCCCGCGTCCGCGTCACCGCTGCGGGCGTCCCCGCGCCGGGTGCGCCGGGTGCGCCGGGTGCGCCGGGTGCGCCGGGTGCGCCGGGTGCGGCCGGTCCCGCCGAGTCCGTGCCCGGTCCGGGCCGCCCGGGACCCTCCGGAGCGGCCCGTCCGTGACGCCGGGGCCGCCGCCCGCGCCCCTCCGGGGGCGGGCGGCGCGCGGAGCGGTCATGGTGGAGGGGAGGACGTACGGACCTGACGGAGAGGAGCGGCCGCCATGGCGTACGAGATGCGGGCCGAGTACGACGCCGAGGACGGCGCGGTCAGGCACTGGCACATGGTGGAGGACGGCGGGGTCCGGGCCCTGTGCGGCCGCGACCTCGACCCCGGCGCGCCGACCCAGTCCGCGGACGCCTGGGGCAGCGAGGCGGCCGAGCCGTTCTGCCACAGCTGCGGGGCGCTGTACCTGCGCCAGGTGCCCTGAGCCGGGCCGCCCCGGGCCGGGCCGCCCCGGCTCCCCGGCCGGACCCGTGCGCCCGGCCCCGCGCCGGCGCCCCGCCGCACCGGGGCGGGCGACCCGGTCAAACACGACGAGTCGGAACCTGTCGCAGAGCCGCCCGCCTTTCCTGAGAGAATGGGCGGCATGGTCACTGATCGCCCGCGCGTGCTCTCCGGCATCCAGCCCACCTCCGGCTCGTTCCACCTGGGGAACTACCTGGGTGCGGTACGCCAGTGGGTGGCCCTGCAGGAGACCCACGACGCCTTCTACGCGGTGGTGGACCTCCACGCGATCACCGTGGACCAGGACCCGGCCGTGCTGCGCGAGAACAGCCGGGTCTCCGCCGCGCAGCTGCTGGGCGCGGGCCTCGACCCGGAGCGCTGCACGCTCTTCGTCCAGTCGCACGTGCCGGAGCACGCCCAGCTGGCCTGGGTGATGAACTGCCTCACCGGCTTCGGCGAGGCCTCCCGGATGACCCAGTTCAAGGACAAGGCCGCCCGTCAGGGCGCCGAGCGGGCCTCGGTGGGCCTGTTCACCTATCCGATCCTGCAGGTCGCCGACATCCTGCTGTACCAGGCCGACGCCGTCCCGGTCGGCGAGGACCAGCGCCAGCACGTGGAGCTCACCCGCGACCTCGCGGAGCGCTTCAACACCCGCTTCGGGAAGACCTTCACCGTCCCGGCCCCGTACATCGTCAAGGAGACGGCGAAGATCTACGACCTGCAGGACCCGGCCGTCAAGATGAGCAAGTCGGCGTCGTCCCCCAAGGGCCTCGTCAACCTGCTCGACGACCCGAGGTCCAGCGCCAAGAAGCTGCGGAGCGCCGTCACCGACACCGACACGGTGATCCGCTACGACGAGGACAAGAAGCCCGGCGTCTCCAACCTGCTCCTCATCTACTCGGCGATCACCGGCCGTTCGGTGCACGAGCTGGAGCGGCACTTCGAGGGCAAGCTGTACGGCGCGCTGAAGACCGAGCTGGCCGAGGCGTTCACCGACTGGGTCACCCCCTTCCAGGAGCGGACCCGGGCCTACCTGGACGACCCGGCGGAGCTCGACCGGGTGCTGGCCCGCGGCGCGGAGAAGGCCCGCGAGACCGCCTCGGTGACGCTGGCCGCCGTCTACGACCGCGTCGGCTTCCTCCCCGCGAAGCACTGACCCGCATGGACACCGGAGCCGCCCCGGCGGACGGGGAGGGGGCGCCGCGGAGCGTCGTCATCGGCGTGTCCATCGCCGTCCCGGACCCCTTCGGCAAGGAGGTCCAGGACGCCCGGGACTCCTTCGGCGACCCCCTCGCCCGCTCCATACCGACCCACGTCACCCTGCTGCCGCCGACCGAGGTCCCGGTCGCGGACCTGCCCGCCGTGCAGGAGCACCTGCGCACGGTCGCCGCCCGGCACCGGCCGTTCCCGATGCTGCTGCTGGGCGCCGGCACCTTCCGCCCGGTGTCCCCGGTGGTCTTCGTGCGCGTCGAGGAGGGCATGCAGGAGTGCCGCGAGGTGGAGGCGTCGGTGCGCTCCGGGCCCCTGGCGCGCGAGCTGAACTTCCCCTTCCACCCGCACGTGACGGTCGCGCACAACCTCCCCGACGACGCCCTGGACCGGGCGTACGAGGAGATGAGGGGCTTCCGGGCCTCGTTCGAGGTGCCCGGGTACAGCCTGTACCGCTTCGGCGCGGACGAGGTCTGGCGGCCGCTGCACGCGTACGCGTTCGGCGCGTCCTAGGGGCGGGCGGCACGCGTCCACGTGCCGCCCGGCCCGGGCCGGGCCGGACGGCGGGGCAACGCCGGGTGTCCGCCCGGTGTCGGCGAGGGGGACGCGGGGCCACGTTTCACCCTCCGGCGGGCGTGTCCCCTGCGCCGTACGGTCGTTGAGGCAGGTGACGGACCGGCTGTCGGCCGGTCCGCCTGCCCGCAGGCGGAGGAAGGCACCCGCGGCCCGGGCACCCGCGTACCGTGCCCGTCGACCCGATGTGGATGCCCATGCCCCGGTTCAGCATCATCGTCCCCGCGTACAAGGTCCAGGCCTACCTGGGCCCGTGCATCGACTCGGTCCTCACGCAGTCGTTCGAGGACTTCGAGCTGATCGGCGTCGACGACCGCTCCCCGGACGCCTGCGGCGAGATCTTCGACGAGGCCGCCGCCCGCGACGACCGCGTCACCGTGCTCCACCTGCCGGAGAACGTCGGCCTGGGCCGGGCCCGCAACGCCGGGCTGGAGGCGGCCACCGGCGAGTACGTGCTCTTCCTGGACAGCGACGACACCCTCACCCCCGGCGCCCTCCAGGCCGTCGCCGACCGGCTGGCGGCGTGCGACGACCCCGAGATCCTCGTCTACGACTACGCGCGCACCTACTGGAACCGGAAGGTGCGCCGCAGCCGCGACGCGGAGCTCTTCTCCCGCCCCGGGCCGGACGTCTTCGCGGTCGACCAGCGCCCCGAGCTGCTCGGCCTGCTCATGGTCGTCTGGAACAAGGCCTACCGCCGCGACTTCGTCGAGCGGCAGGGGCTGCGCTTCCCGCCCGGCTACTACGAGGACACCCCCTGGACCTACCCGGCGATGCTCGCCGCCGAGCGGATCGCCCTGCTCGACCGGGTCTGCGTCCACTACCGGCAGCGCCGGCAGGGCAACATCCTCTCCACCAGCAGCCGCAAGCACTTCGACGTCTTCGACCAGTACGACCGGGTCTTCGCCTTCCTCGACTCCCGCCCCGACCTGGAGCGGTGGCGGCCGGTCGTCTACGGCCGGATGCTGCACCACCTGCACACCGTCGTCAGCCGCCCCGACCGGGTGCCCGCCGACGCCCGCCGCGAGTACTTCCGCCGCGCCGCCCGGCACTGCCGCCGCCACCGCCCCGCCGGGTACCGGCAGCCGCCCGGCCCCGAGGCCGCCCGGCTGCGGCTGCTCGCCCGCGGCCGCCGCCGCGCCCACTCGGCGCTGCGCGCCCTGGAGTGGGTGCGCCGCACCTCCCCGACGGCGCTGCGGCGGCTGCGGCACGCGGTGGGCCGCCCGCTGCTCGGCGCCTACCAGCGGATCCAGCACCGCCTCCCGGTCCGCCGCGACCTGGCCGTCTTCGCCGCGTACTGGAACCGCGGGCCGTCCTGCAACCCGGCCGCGATCCACGCGAAGCTGCGCGAGCTGGCCCCGCACGTCGAGACGGTGTGGGTGGTCGACCGGCGGCGCCGCGCCGAGGTCCCGCCCGGCGTGCGCTTCGTCCACCCCGGCTCCCGCCGCCACCGGGCGGTGATGGCCAGGGCGAGGTACTTCGTCAACAACGTCAACTTCCCCGACTCCGCGGTCAAGCGGCCGGGCACGGTCCACCTGCAGACGCACCACGGCACGCCGGTGAAGTACATGGGCCTGGACCTGCAGGGGTACCCGGCGGCGCGGATGGACTTCGAGCGGCTGCTGGAGCGGGTCGACCGCTGGGACTACAGCCTCAGCAGCAACCGCTTCTCCACCCTGGCGTGGGAGCGGGCCTACCCGGCCGGCTACACCACGCTGGAGTACGGGTACCCGCGCAACGACGTCTTCTACACGGCCACCGCCCAGGACGTCCTGGACGCCCGCGCCGAGCTCGGCATCCCGGACGGCGCGGTGGCGCTGCTCTACGCCCCCACCCACCGCGACTACCGCACCTCCTACCGGCCGCGGCTGGACCCCGACCGCCTGATGCGCGCCCTCGGCCCCGGCTACGTGCTGCTCACCCGCTCCCACTACTTCCACGACCGGCAGGACGCCGCCGGCCCGCAGGGGGACGGCGCCGCCGGGGACCGGGCCGGCGCGGTGGTCGACGTCTCCGGCCACCCCTCGGTGGAGCGGCTCTGCCTGGCGGCGGACGCCCTGGTCACCGACTACTCCTCCGTGATGTTCGACTACGCCAACCTGGACCGGCCGATCGTCGTCTACGCCGACGACTGGGAGGTCTACCGCGAGTCCCGCGGCGCCTACCTCGACGTGCTCTCCGGCCGTCCCGGCGAGACGCCCGGCGCGGTGGCCCGCAGCGAGCAGGAGCTGCTGGAGGTGCTGGCCTCGGGTGCGTGGCGGGGCGAGGCGGCGGCGGAGCTGCGCGCCGCCTTCCGGGCGCGGTTCTGCGAGTTCGACGACGGGCGCGCCGCCGAGCGGGTGGTGCGCCGCGTCTTCCTGGGCGAGACCGCGCCGCTGCCGCACGTCCCCCCGGCCGACCGCACCCCGGCCCCCGACCCGGTGCAGGCCCTGGTCCGGTGCGGCCGCTCGGTGCCCGCCCAGGGCGGCGACCGGCTCGCGGAGGCGCTCAGCTCCTCCGGCTGAGCGGGGGGCGGCCCGGTCGGCGGGCGTGCGGATCCACCGGCAGGCGGGTCGACGGGCAGGCGGGCAGGCGGGCGGGCAGGCGGGCAGGGGCCGCGGGTGTGGCCGGACGGCCGAGGGGTAGGCGCCGATCATGGACTTCCTGACCCGGCTGCCGGTCGTCGGCCCCCTGGTCGCCCGCCTGCTGCGCACCAGGGCCTACCGCGTCTGGGACCACGTGAACGGCCTGGGCGGGAACCGGCTGGCCGGGGCGATCACCTTCTTCGGGTTCCTCGCGCTCTTCCCCCTGCTCACCCTGGCGATGGCCCTCGCCGCGGCGGCCCTCTCGGACCAGCAGGTCGCGGACATCCAGAAGAAGATCGCCGAGCAGATCCCCGGCATCGCCGACTCCCTGGACCTGGGCGCCCTGGTCCGCAACGCGGGCACCGTCGGCCTGGTCAGCGGCCTGCTGCTGCTGGTCTCCGGCCTCGGCTGGGTGGACACCATGCGGGCGTCCATCCGGACGCTCTGGCAGCTGGACGCCGAGCCGGGCAACCCGGTGCTGCGCAAGCTGCTCGACGTCGGCGTCCTCGTCGGCCTCGGCGTGGCCACCGCCGTCTCGCTCGGCGCCTCCGCCCTGTTCAGCGCCCTCACCGGGCAGGTCGCGGAGGCCCTGGGCCTCCAGCGCAGCGGCGTGGGCTCCTGGCTGCTGGGGCTGGCCGGGTTCGCGATCGCGGTGGGCGCCGACATGATCCTCTTCGCCTACCTGCTGACCGCCTTCCCCCGGATCACCGACCAGAGCCGCCGCACGGTGCTGGCGGCCTCCCTGATCGGTGCCGTCGGCTTCGAGGTGCTGAAGGTGCTGCTCTCGTCGTACATCAGCGGGGTGGCCGGCAAGTCCATGTACGGGGCCTTCGGCGTGCCGGTGGCCCTGCTCCTGTGGATCAACTTCGTCACCCGGCTGCTCATGTACTGCGTCGGCTGGACGGCGCTGGCCGATCCCGAGGCGGCGCGCCGGCGCGCCCGCGAGCGGGCGCTGCACGCCTACCGCGAGGCGGGCGGCGAGGAGTCCGCGCCCTCCGGGGCCGGCGGCGCACCGGACCTCCGCAAGGAGTCCGGCACGCCCCCGCCCGGGGAGGTGCGGCCGGGACCCGGCAGGGGCCCGCGGCCGGCACCCGGGGGCGGTGCGTCGGGCGGCTGACCACCGCGCCCGTCAGCCGCGGCCGCCCGTCAGCCGTGGCGGTCCGTCAGCCGCGGCCGCGCGGGAGCCGCCTCCTGCGCCGTCCGCCGACCGCGGTGGAGCCGGTCCGGCCGCCCCCGCCCGCCGCCGTGGAGCCCCCTCCCGTCGCGGACCCCGTTCCGGACCCTGTCCCCGGCGCGGCCGCCCAGGCCGCGCGCCGCCGGGCACGGGCCCGGCCGCGGGCCAGGCCCCAGCCGCCCGCCGCCAGCACCGCGGCGATGCCGCCCGCCACCCAGCCCGTGGGGACCCCGTCGGTGCTGCCCGCCTGCACGGCCGCCGCGCCCGCGCCCGCGCCCGGACCCGGCCGCGCCTGCCGGCCGGTGCCCGCGGGCGCCGGGGACGCGGCGCCCGCCGTCCGCGGGCCGACCAGGGCGCCCACCGGCTCGACCCGGCCCAGTGCGGAGAAGCCCCAGTCCAGCAGGGCCCCGGTCTCCAGGTAGACCTGGTTGGGGTGCACCGGCTCGGGGTGCATCACGGTGACGATGAGGGTGTGGCCGCCGTGCACCGCGGCACCGGTGAAGGTGTTGCCCGCGTTGCTGGTGAATCCGTTCTTCACGCCGATCAGGCCGGGGTACGGCGTCATGCCCCACGCGCCGGTGAGCAGCCGGTCGGTGTTCTGGATCTCGAAGCTCTGCCGCTTGTGCGTCCTCGGGTCGACGTCGCCGGGGAACGACGCGGTCCGCGTCGAGCAGTACGAGCGGAAGTCGGGGTCGCGCAGCCCGTCCCGGGCGAAGAGCGTGAGGTCGTACGCCGAGGACACCTGCCCCGGCGCGTCGTACCCGTCCGGGCTCACCACGTGGGTGTCGTCGGCCTGCAGCGCGTCCGCCCGGGCCTGCATGTCCCGGACGGTCTTCGCCACGCCGCCGTTCATGTGGGAGAGCACGTGGACCGCGTCGTTGCCGGAGCGCAGGAACACCCCGCGCCACAGGTCCTCCACCCGGTACTCCAGGTGCTCCTTGATGCCGACCAGGCTGCTGCCCTCGCCCATGTCGGCCAGCTCCTCCGGCTCCACCACGTGCCGGGCGTGCCGGGGGACCCGGGGCAGCACGGTGTCGGCGAAGAGCATCTTCAGCGTCGAGGCGGGGGGCAGCCGCCAGTGGGCGTTCCTGGACGCCAGCACCTCGCCGGTGGTGGCGTCGCTCACGATCCAGGAGAGGCCGGTGATCTCCTTCGGGAGCTCCGGCGCGCCCGCCAGGGGCCGCACCTGGACGCCGGGCAGGCCCAGCAGTTCGCCGCCCACGGCGGACATCCGCTCCGGTGGCGCCGGGCGTCTGGAGGCCCTCCCGGACGGCTTGGGCGAGGGCTTCGCGGCGGGCTTCGCGGCGGGCCGGACCGGGGGTCGGGCGGCGGCCGGTGCGGCGCAGGGGAGGACGGCGGCGGAGGCGGCGGCCACGGCCAGGCAGGCGGCGAGGGCGCGGCCGCGGCGGCGTCGGGAGGCGGGCGGGGGAACCGCTGCGGGGGATATGCCGCCGGTCGGCCGGGCACCCGCGGAGTCGTCGGCGCTGGTCACGTCGTGACGGTACCCGGCGGCGCGCTCCGTGCGTCAACCCGGCCGTCAGGGTCCCCCTTTCGACGGAACCGACCCCCGCCGTCCGGCGGGTGCGGGCCGCCCGGAGCGCCTCCCGCACCGCCCCCGCGACCCCGGCTCCGCCTCCCGCACCGCCCCCGCACCGCCCCCGCACCGGCCCTGTCCGGTCCGCGCCCCGGGCCGCCCCGCCGTCCGGTCCCGCACCGCAACCGCCCATACTGGACACGCCCCTGCCGCATCCGAGGACCCCTGGACGCCACCGATGAGACTCAGCCGTCGCACCTCCTGGTTCCTGGCCGCCTTCGGCGTGTGGAGCTGGATCATCTGGACGACCTTCGTGAAGAACCTCTGGAAGGACTCCTCCGGCCAGGCCTTCACCGGCGGCGGCCACGCGCACCCGACCGCCTACTTCTGGATCCACCTCGCCCTGGCCGTCACCTCCTTCGTCCTCGGCACCCTGGTGGGCCTGGTGGGGCTGCGCGGCCTGCGGGCCGCGCGCAGCACCCCGGCCCCCTGACACGGAGTCCCGCCCCGCGTCCCGCACCCCCGGCCCGGCTCCGGAACCGGGGCGCGGGGCACAGGGCGGGCAGGGCGCCGGACACCGGGGATTACCGGACATTTAACGTTCCACGGGCATCCGATGGGCCGGCTCCGTCGTCAGAACTGGTGACATCCGCTCGCTGAGCACCGAGGACCCACGTGACCACGCCAGGTACCCGCACCCCGGGAGCCCCCTCCGCACGCACCGCACCGGATCCCCCCGCCGGCGGCCGCCCGCTGCCGCGGCCGTTCCGCGCCCCCGGCGCGGCCGTGGCGCTGCCGCCCGCCGGGGTGATGCTGGCGCTCGGCCTCTGGCGGCTGGAGGGCCGGGGCCCGTGGCGGGACGAGGCCGCCACCCTCGACGCGGCGACGCGCGGCTGGTCCGAGACCTGGCACCTGCTCCAGCACGTCGACGCGGTCCACGGCCTCTACTACCTCCTCATGCACGGGGTCCTCCTCGTGTTCGGCCACGGCCTCACGGCCCTGCGCCTGCCGTCGGTGCTGGCGATGGCGGGGGCCGCCGCCGGGGTGGCGCTGATCGGCCGCCGGCTGGCGGGCCCCGTGACCGGGCTCACGGCGGGCCTGCTGTTCGCCGTCACCCCCTTCGCCTCCAGGTACGCCCAGGAGGGCCGGTCGTACGCCCTGGTCACCGCGGGGGTGGTGGGGGCCGGCCTGCTCCTGCTGCGGGCCTGGGAGCGGCCCACCGCGCGCCGCTGGGCCTGCTACGCCGCCTGCGTGCTGCTGGTGGGCCTGCTCCACGAGTTCGCCCTGCTGGTCCTGCCCGCCCACGGCGCCGCCGTCCTGCTGACCCGCGGAGCGGGCCGGCGGGTCCGGCTGGCCTGGACGGCCTCGGCGGCCGCGGCCGCGGCCTGCGCCGTACCGCTGGCCCTCCTCTCCAGCTCCCAGGCCGCCCAGGTGGTCTGGCTGCCGCAGGTCGACGGGCGGACGCCGCTCGCCCTGCTGGAGAGCTTCGCGGGCCCCGCCCCCAGGGTGACGGCCGCCGTCCTCACCCTCGCCGTGCTCGGCCTCCTCGTGCCCCTGCGCCGCCCGGGCGCCCCGGTGGCGGTGCGCGCCCTCGCGCTGCCCTGGCTGCTGCTGCCCCCGGCCCTGCTGATGGCGGTGTCGCTGGCCACCCCGCTGTACTACGACCGCTACGTCCTCTACAGCCTGCCCGGCCTGACCCTCCTCGCGGGGGCCGGCCTGGAGGGCGCCGTCCGCGCGGCCGTCCGCCCGCTCGCCCCGTCCGTGCGCCGGACCGCAGCGGTGGCCGCCGGGGCGGTGCTCGCCGCCTCCGCGGCGGCCGGGGTGCTCGCGGTGGAGCTGCACCAGCAGCGCCACCTGCGCACCCCGCTCGCCCGCGCCGACGACTTCCGCGGGGCCGCCGACGTGCTCCGCGCCGGGGCGCGGCCCGGCGACGCGGTGCTCTTCGCGCCGGACCTGCGCCGCTCCCTGGAGGCCGTCTACCCCGACGCCTTCCGCGGCACGGCCGACGTGCTGCTGGCGCGGACCCCCGACGCCTCCGGCACCTTCGCGGGGGTGGAGGTCCCCGTCGCGCGGTTCGCGGAGGTGCTGCTGCCGCACGCCCGGGTGTGGATGCTCGCCGGCCGCGGGCGCTGGACCACGGGGCAGGACAGGGAGCAGGAGCTGCAGCGGGTGCTCGACGCCCACTACCGCCGCACCGCGGAGACCCGCGTGCGGGGCTTCGTCGTGCAGCTCTGGACGCGCCGCTGACGCGCGCCCGCCCGGCTCGGCGCGGGCGGGGCCCTGCACACGCCGGAGGGGGCGGACCCGGGATCTCCCGGGTCCGCCCCCTCCGGCGTGCGGGCCGCCGTGCGGCGGCCGCGGACGGTCAGAAGCGGCGCGTCACCAGCGCCCGCTTGACCTCCTGGATCGCCTTGGTGACCTCGATGCCGCGGGGGCAGGCCTCGCTGCAGTTGAAGGTGGTGCGGCAGCGCCACACGCCCTCGCGGTCGTTGAGGATCTCCAGCCGCTGCTCGCCGCCCTCGTCGCGCGAGTCGAAGATGAAGCGGTGGGCGTTGACGATGGCCGCCGGGCCGAAGTACTGGCCGTCGTTCCAGAAGACCGGGCAGGACGACGTGCACGCCGCGCACAGGATGCACTTGGTGGTGTCGTCGAACCGCTCGCGGTCGGCCTGGGACTGCAGGCGCTCACGCGTCGGGTCGTTCCCCTTGGTGATGAGGAACGGCATGACGTCCTTGTACGCCTGGAAGAAGGGGTCCATGTCCACGACCAGGTCCTTGAGGACCGTGAGGCCCTTGATGGCCTCGACCGTGATGGGCTTCTCCGGGCTGACGTCCTTGATGAGCGTCTTGCAGGCCAGCCGGTTGCGGCCGTTGATGCGCATGGCGTCCGAGCCGCAGATGCCGTGCGCGCAGGACCGGCGGAAGGTGAGGGTGCCGTCCTGCTCCCACTTGATCTTGTGGAGGGCGTCCAGGACGCGCTCCTTGGGGTCGGCGAGCAGCTCGTAGTCCACCCACACCGGCTCCGGGTGCTCCTCCGGGTTGAACCGGCGGATGCGGACGGTGATCGGGATCAGGCCGGACGCGGCCTCCGCTCCGGCCTCCGGGCCGGCCGACGGCTGCTTCTCAAGCGTGGGGGTGCTCATCAGTACTTACGCTCCATCGGCTGGTAGCGGGTCTGCACGACCGGCTTGTAGTCCAGCCGCACCGTGGTGTTCCCGTCGGCGTCGACCTCCCGGTACGCCATGGTGTGGCGCATGAAGTTGACGTCGTCGCGGTTGGGGTAGTCCTCGCGGTAGTGGCCGCCGCGGGACTCGTTGCGGGCCAGCGCGGAGACGGCCAGCACCTCGGCCAGGTCGAGCAGGTTGCCCAGCTCGACGGCCTCCAGCAGGTCGGTGTTGTACCGCTTGCCCTTGTCCTGCACGGAGACGTTCTTGTAGCGCTCCTTGAGGGCGGCGATGTCGGCGACCGCCTGCTTCAGGGTGGCCTCGGTGCGGTAGACCATGGCGTTGGTGTCCATGGACTCCTGCAGCTCGCGGCGGATCTCCGCGACCGACTCGGTGCCCTCGCCGCTGCGCAGGCGCTCCAGCAGCTCCTCGACCTGGGCGGCCGGGTTCGCCGGCAGCTCGGTCCAGCCGGCGGTGGAGGCGTACTCGGCGGCGGCGATGCCGGCCCGGCGGCCGAAGACGTTGATGTCCAGCAGCGAGTTGGTGCCGAGGCGGTTGGCGCCGTGGACCGACACGCAGGCGACCTCGCCGGCGGCGTAGAGGCCGGGGACGACGTCGGTGTTGTTCCGCAGCACCTCGCCCTCGACGTTGGTCGGGATGCCGCCCATCTCGTAGTGCGCCGTGGGCTGGATCGGGATCGGGTCCGTGTAGGGCTCGATGCCGAGGTAGGTCCGCGCGAACTCGGTGATGTCGGGCAGCTTGGCGTCCAGCTGCTCCGGCGGCAAGTGGGTGAGGTCCAGGTAGACGTGGTCGCCGTCGGGGCCGCAGCCGCGGCCCTCGCGGATCTCGGTGTAGATCGCGCGGGAGACCATGTCGCGCGGGGCGAGGTCCTTGATGGTCGGCGCGTAGCGCTCCATGAAGCGCTCGCCGTCCTTGTTGCGGAGGATGCCGCCCTCGCCGCGGGCGCCCTCGGTGAGGAGGATGCCCATGCGCCAGATGCCGGTCGGGTGGAACTGGAAGAACTCCATGTCCTCCAGCGGCAGGCCCCGGCGGTACACGGCGGCCTGGCCGTCGCCGGTCAGGGTGTGCGCGTTCGAGGTGACCTTGAAGAACTTGCCGTTGCCGCCGGAGGCGAAGACGACGCTCTTGGCCTGGAAGACGTGGAGCTCGCCGGTGGCCAGCTCGTACGCCACGACGCCGGCCGTCCGGCCCTCGTTGAGGAGGAGGTCCAGGACGTAGAACTCGTTGAAGAACTCCACACCGTGCTTGACGCAGTTCTGGAACAGCGTCTGCAGGATCATGTGGCCGGTGCGGTCCGCGGCGTAGCAGGACCGGCGGACGGCCGCCTCGCCGTGGTTGCGGGTGTGGCCGCCGAAGCGGCGCTGGTCGATGCGGCCCTCGGGGGTCCGGGAGAAGGGCAGGCCCATCTTCTCCAGGTCGAGGACGGCGTCGATGGCCTCCTTGCACATGATCTCGGCGGCGTCCTGGTCGACCAGGTAGTCACCGCCCTTGACCGTGTCGAAGGTGTGCCACTCCCAGTTGTCCTCCTCGACGTTGGCGAGGGCGGCGCACATGCCGCCCTGGGCCGCGCCGGTGTGGGACCGGGTGGGGTAGAGCTTGGTCAGCACGGCGGTGCGGCTGCGCTGCGTCGACTCGATGGCGGCGCGCATGCCGGCGCCGCCGGCGCCGACGATGACGGTGTCGTACTTGTGGATCTGCATGGGGGTCTCGTTCGCCTCGTCTGCTGCCGCTTAGATGTTCGGGTCGAAGGTGAAGATCACCAGCGTGCCGAGCAGCACGGTGAAGACGGTCGCGACCAGCAGCAGCGACTTCAGCCACAGGCGGGTGTTGGCCCGCTCGGCGTAGTCGTTGATGACGGTGCGCAGGCCGTTGGAGCCGTGGAGCATGGCCAGCCAGAGCATCAGCAGGTCCCAGCCCTGCCAGAAGGGCGAGGCCCAGCGGCCGGCCACGAAGGCGAAGCTGATCTTCGACACGCCGCCGTCCACGACCAGCTGGATCACCAGGTGGCCGAGGACCAGGACGACGAGCACGACGCCGGAGAGGCGCATGAACAGCCACGCCCACATCTCGAAGTTGCCGCGGGTCACCCGCGGGGTCCTCGGGGTGCGGGCGCGCGGCGGCTCGATGACGTGCACGCCGTCGGCGGACAGGCCCTTGCCGGTGTGCGGCTGGGAGGAGGAGACGAGCTCCACCGGGGAGGTCTCAGTGGACATCGCGGATCACTTCCCGAACCAGGTCGTGAGGGTGTGCTTCAGCACCGGGTAGAAAGCCCCGGCCATCAGCAGGACCCACAGGCCGACGACGCTCCAGAGCATCTGCCGCTGGTAGCGGGTGCCCTTGGACCAGAAGTCCACCGCGATGACCCGCAGGCCGTTCAGCGCGTGGAAGAGGATGGCGGCGACCAGGCCGTACTCCATCAGGTTGACGAACCAGACCTTGTAGGTCGCGATGACGTTGTCGTACGCCTCGGGAGAGACGCGGACGAGCGCCGTGTCGAGTACGTGGGCGAAGAGGAAGAAGAAGATGAGTACGCCGGTGACTCGATGAGCCACCCACGACCACATGCCTTCCCGGCCGCGGTACAGCGTTCCAGCCGGCACGGAAAACCCTCCGGAAGCGGGATCGGGGCTCGGCCGGCTTCGGTGTCGGTCAGCCCGGCCGGGTACGGTCCACCGGCCGGTGCCATCGTAGCGACGCCGGGAACGCACCAGCCTGCCGGGGGTCCCGACCGGCGCGGATCCGCCCCGACCGGGTCAGTCCGGACGGGCCTCCCGGCCCCGCGGACGTCCCCCCTCAGGCCGGCGCGCCCGCCCCCGTAGGGCTCGCCACCAGGTGTTCCAGGCGTCCGAGGGCGATCCGCCGCAGCTCTTCGGCCGCCACCAGCCGCTCCTCGTCCGGGTCGTTGCCGAGCCGGCCGCGGACCGACGCCAGCACCGCGTCCAGCATCTCCTCCGGCGGGCACGCCTCCAGGCAGACCACGAAGACGTGGCCGAACCGCGCCTCGTACGCGGCGTGCGCCGCCTGGAGCGCCGTGCGCGCCGCCTGGCTGCCGGGGGCCCGCATGCCCAGCAGCGAGTGCGGCATCCAGCTCTCGTCCGCCAGCGCCTCGGCCAGGTCGGCGGGCCGCAGGTCGTAGGAGGCCTCGCTGGCGGCCGCCAGCAGCGACTCCACGTCGGGGTAGGGGCGGTGGGCGGCCAGCCGCAGCGCCCAGCGGGTGCTGCCGCAGCAGGCGAGCAGGGCCTCCTCGGCCGCGCCGTGGTCCGCGTCGTTGAACCTGCGCAGGCCCGCGGGGGCCTGCGCCTGGGCCGGCGGCCGGGGCGCCGGGACGTCGCTGGACAGCGGGTCCTCCTCATGAGGGGTGGGAGGCCGGGGGAACCGGGGGGACGGGGAAGGCCGGGGCCCCTGCCCGGGCGGGTGCCGTGCGGTGGAGGGGGACCGGCGGCGCTGCGGGACTGCTGCGGTGGCGGTCTGCACGGGGCGGGCCGTGCGGGACAGGCTAGTGCGGGGACAGGGCAGGGTCGCGGCCCCCGCGCCTGCGCGGACAGGGCCGCTCCCAAGGTACTGGCCCCGCCGGGCCTCCGCGCCGCCGATCCCGGAATTCACCCGATCCGGGTGTCGCGCGGGAGCGCGTTCACCCCTTCGGGTGCTCCCGGTGCACCTTGTGCTGCGCCGCCTGCGCGCGGGGGCGCACCACCAGCAGGTCCACGTTGACGTGCGGGGGCCGGGTGACCGCCCAGACCACCGTGTCCGCCACGTCCTCGGCGGTGAGCGGCTCGGCGACGCCCGCGTACACCGCCGCCGCCTTCTCCTCGTCCCCGCGGAAGCGGTTCACCGCGAACCCCTCGGTGCGCACCATGCCCGGCGCGATCTCGATCACCCGGATCGGCTCCCCGCACAGCTCCAGCCGCAGCGTCCCCGCGATCGCGTGCGCGCCGTGCTTCGCCACGACGTACCCGCCGCCGCCCTCGTACGCCGTGAAGCCCGCCGTGGAGGAGAGCACCACCACCGTGCCGTCGCCGCTCGCCCGCAGCGCCGGCATCAGCGCCTGCGTCACGTGCAGCACACCCATCACGTTCACCTGGTACATGGCCAGCCAGTCGCCCGGGTCGGAGGACTCCACCGACTCCGCCCCGATCGCCCCGCCGGCGTTGTTGACCAGCACGTCCACCCGGTCCAGGGACGCCGCGAAGGCGTCCACCGCGGCCCGGTCGGTGACGTCCAGCACCCGGGCCTCGCCGCCGACCTCCTCGGCCAGCGCCTCGATCCGCTCCGCGCGCCGCGCCGCCAGCACCACCCGGTAGCCGGCCGCCGCCAGCCCCCGCGCGGTGGCCGCGCCGATGCCGCTGCTGGCCCCGGTGACCACCGCCACCTTCCGCCCGTCCATGCCTGTCCCCTTCCGTGCCCCGTGCTCCGTGCTGCTCTTCCGTGCCGGGTTCTTCCGTGCCGGGTTCTTCCCTGCCGGGTTCTTCCGCGCCGGGTCCCCGCGCCCCGCCTGCCCCGGATCATCGCAGGCCGGTGTGAGCAACCTCCCAGGGGATGCGCCTGTGCGGCCGTACGCGGCACGATTACAGTGCGTGGCGCCGCAGGAGCGGGGACCGGCCGTGCGGGACCGGCTCCGACTCCCACCGCCCTGCACCGGGCGGGGCGGCCCGACCCTCACCCCAGCGGCCCTCACCCCCAGCGGAGGAACCCCATGGCACTCTCGGAGTCCGGACTCCCCATCGAGCCGCTCTACGGCCCGGAGGCCCTGGAGGGCTGGGACCCCGCGACGAAGCTGGGCCGGCCCGGGGAGTACCCCTTCACCCGCGGCGTGTACCCGTCCATGTACACCGGCCGCCCGTGGACCATGCGCCAGTACGCGGGCTTCGGCACCGCCGCCGAGTCCAACGCCCGCTACAAGCAGCTCATCGCCAACGGCACCATGGGCCTGTCGGTCGCCTTCGACCTGCCCACCCAGATGGGGTACGACTCCGACGCGGCCATCGCCCACGGCGAGGTCGGCAAGGTCGGCGTCGCGGTCGACTCCGTCGAGGACATGGGCGTGCTCTTCGGCGGCATCCCGCTGGGCGAGGTCTCCACCTCCATGACCATCAACGCGCCCGGCTCGCTGCTGCTGCTCCTCTACCAGCTCGTCGGCGAGGCGCAGGGCGTGCCGTCGTCGAAGCTCACCGGCACCATCCAGAACGACGTGCTCAAGGAGTACATCGCCCGCGGGACGTACATCTTCCCGCCCAAGCCGTCGCTGCGCCTGATCGCCGACGTCTTCCAGTACTGCCGGGCCGAGATCCCCCGGTGGAACACCATCTCGATCTCCGGCTACCACATGGCCGAGGCCGGGGCGACGCCCGCGCAGGAGATCGCCTTCACCCTCGCCAACGGCATCGAGTACGTCCGCACCGCCGTCGCGGCCGGCATGGACGTCGACGACTTCGCCCCCCGGCTCTCCTTCTTCTTCGTCTCCCGCACCACCCTGCTGGAGGAGGTCGCGAAGTTCCGCGCGGCCCGCCGTATCTGGGCCCGGGTGATGCGCGAGGAGTTCGGGGCGAGGAACCCCAAGTCGCTCATGCTGCGCTTCCACACCCAGACCGCGGGCGTGCAGCTCACCGCCCAGCAGCCCGAGGTCAACCTGGTCCGCGTCTCCGTCCAGGCCCTGGCGGCGGTCCTCGGCGGCACCCAGTCGCTGCACACCAACTCGTTCGACGAGGCCATCGCCCTGCCCACCGAGAAGTCCGCCCGCCTCGCGCTGCGCACCCAGCAGGTCATCGCCTACGAGACCGACGTCACCCACACGGTCGACCCCTTCGCGGGCTCCTACGTGGTCGAGTCGATGACCGACGAGGTCGAGGCCGCCGCCGTGGAGCTCATGGCCAAGGTCGAGGACATGGGCGGGGCGGTCGCGGCCATCGAGCGCGGCTACCAGAAGGCCGAGATCGAGCGGAGCGCCTACCGCGTCCAGCAGGAGACCGACTCCGGCGAGCGGACCGTCGTCGGCGTCAACCGCTTCCAGCTCGACGCGGAGGAGCCCTACGAGCCGCTGCGGGTCGACCCGGCCATCGAGGCCCAGCAGGCCGAGCGCCTCGCCAAGCTCCGCGCCGACCGCGACTCCTCCGCCGTCGACCGCGCCCTCGCTGCCCTGAGCCGCGCCGCCGAGGGCACGGACAACGTCCTGCACCCGATGAAGGAGGCGCTGGCCGCCCGCGCCACCGTCGGCGAGGTCTGCGACGCCCTGCGCGGCGTCTGGGGCACCTACACCCCGGTCGACAGCTTCTGACGGGGCGGCGGAAGGGGCCGGGGCCCGGGATCGCGGTGATCCCGGGCCCCGGCTTCCGTGCGGTGGTGCCGCTGGGCCGTGGTGTGCCGTGGTGCTGCGGCGGTGTGACGCGGGGTCAGCGGCGCGGCAGGTAGGACCTCAGGTAGTCCTTCGCCGGGGAGCCGACACCGGTGGCGGTGTCGTAGCCGCGGACGGCCCTGAGGCCGAAGTCCGCCCCGATCCGGTACAGCCGCACCCGCAGGCTGCCGTCGACGACCCCGAGGTCCACGACATTGCCGAGCTTGGCGTGCACGGCCGTGTCGTCGACGTCGTGGTACGCCGAGGTGCCGGCCCGGTCGTAGATGCCCGGGTTGGCGAAGCCGACGGCCCGGCCGTGCCGCGCCTGGATCGCGTCGGCGAGCAGGCCCGCGTACTCCGGCGAGGAGACCGAGGTGCCGCCGTAGCCGCCCTCGCTGTACCCGGTGCCGTCGTCGTAGCCGACCAGCACGCTGGTGACCAGGTCGCCGTTCATCGAGACGTCCGGGAGGGTGCGCATCGGCCTCTTCGCCTTCGCCCCGGTCATCAGGGTGGTGGAGACCGACCTCGGCACCACGCCCTTCTGGTACCACGGCTGCGCGAAGTCCTCGCTGGTGCCGCCGCCGCCGCCGAAGTAGAAGCGGCCCGGGAAGGGGTTCCAGCTCCTCTGGTCGGCGGAGAGCACCGAGCGCTGGTCGCCCATGCTGGTCTCGAAGCCGTACCGGCCGCGCGAGGAGGAGGTGCCGAGCGCGGTGCCGCCGACGCCGGTCACCCACACCGAGGAGGCCGGCCACTGGGTCTGCGCCCGGCTGGTGGTCGGCTCGCAGTTGACGCCGGTGGCGGCGGCCCCGGGGGAGTCGTCGCCGCAGTCGCCGGTGGAGAAGGTGAAGCCGATGCCCTCGGCGGCGCCGAGCATGAAGACCTGCTCGTCGGCCTTGACCACGGCCGGGTCGATGTCGCCCGCCGTGGAGTGCATGATCTCGCCCCACGAGTTCGTGACGACGTCGGCCAGGTGCTCGTCGACGACCTTCGCCATGGCGTCGTACAGGTCGTCGTCGTAGCACGAGTTGCCGCCGACGTAGACGACCTGGGCGTCGGGCGCGAGGCCGTAGACCATCTCCACGTCCAGCGCCTCCTCGCCGGCCCAGCCGGCGGGGCCGCCGCACTCGTCCTCGTGCGTCCACTGCCCCGGCGTCACGTACTCGGTGTACTGGCCGGCGCGGAACGCCCGGTCGCCGTGGGCGGTGGCGAAGTGCGAGGCGTCGGCCGCCATGGTGGGCAGGCCGTACGCGTCGATGACCGCGACCTTCGCGCCCCTGCCCGTCAGCCCGCTGTCGTTGACGCCGTAGGCCTCGCGGAGCTGCTTCGGGGTGTAGGAGCACGGCGCGAACGGCTCGTTCGCCTCGTACCCGGCGGGCGCGCCCTTGGCCGTGCGCTCCCCGTACTTGGCGGAGCAGGTCGGGACGGTCGGCAGGCCCTTCTGCGCCGGGACGCCGGAGGCGGCGCGGGCGAAGAGGGAGGCCGACCGCCGGCTGCGGTCCACCGGCACGGCCTGCGAGACGGCCTTGTGCACCGTGTCGCTGAGGCCGCTGACGCCGAGCACGGCGCCCGCGACGGACGCGGGCAGCACCGCGTCGGAGGCCGGGGCGCGGTGGACGCCCCCGCCGGTGCGGTAGGTGTGGATGCGGGTGCCGAAGGCCTTCTCCAGCGCCGCGGTGGTGCCGGAGACCTCCACGTAGTGGGCGGTGGTGCGGCCGACCCTCAGACCGCTGCCGGCCAGCCAGGCGTGGACGGCGTCGACCTGCGCGGCGGAGGCCCCGAAGCGGGCCCGCGCCTGTGCGGGCGTCAGGTACCGGCCGTACTGCGGGGAGGCCGGGTCGGAGACGGCGCGGGCGTACGCGGCCAGCCCGGCCGGGTCCTGCCCGGCGAGGTAGACGCGGACGTCCGCGGTGGAGTTCGCGGAGGCGGCGCCCCGGTCGGCCGAGGCGGTGGCCCAGGCCGGGTGGGTGCCGGCGAGCCTCCGGGCGGCCCCGGTCGGGGCGGCGGCGGAGGCGGTGGCCGCGGGGGCCGCGAGGGCGAGCGATCCCGCGATCAGAGCCGTGGCGGACGCCGCCACGGATATGCGGGAGAGCCGCCTGCGGGCAGCTTGTGGCACGTGGGTTCCCCCAGTTCGGTCATGGGGCGGCAGCGCCCTGTGCCGGGCGCGGCGGCCGTGGGACTGGTCGTCGCATCTGGGACAGGAGTGCGACAGAGGTGCCGTTGATGTGTATATGCAACGAACGTGGCGTCTCAAGGGCCGGGGGAGAAGCTTTGCCTTGACATGACCCGGTCGTGTCCCGCCGGGCTGCCGGTCGTTGCACAGGACGGCCGGTCCGGGGCCGCCGGTCCGGACCGGCCGGTCCTGAGCCGCCGATCCCGGTCGGCACCCGGGGGCGCCGGCCGGTGCGCGCCCGGGCGGCCGGGGGCCGCGGCGGGCGCTCCCCGCGGTGTCCGGGCGGTGTCCGGCCGGGAGGCACGGCTCCTCGGCCGGGGCGGCGGAGGCCGCGGGGGCGGGAGGCGGCCGCGGGGGCGGGAGAGCCGGCGGGGCGGCGGGGCGGCGCCGGAAGGGGTCACCCGGGAAGGTGGCGTAAACCACAGGTCATACCCGAACCCGCCGCTCACCATGCGCCGGGTGGGGGACTTTTTCGCCCCGGGGGGTCGGTAATTACGACGATCACCGGCTGGACAAGCGGATCGGTCGTAACCTAGTTGAGGTGAACCACCCAACGCCCGGGAGTGTCGCCTCCCCCCTCGACCCGGTATCGGACGACCCCGCCGCGGACCATGCACCGGCCGCGGGCCTCCCCGGCGCCGATCTCCCCGGCTCCGGACTGCCCGCGCCCGACCTCCCCGGTGCGGACCTCCTCGGCACCGACCTCCCCGGGGCCGACCTCCTCCGGGCCCGGGTCCGCGCGCACGCCGCCGAGCTGGTGGCCTTCCGCCGCGACGTGCACATGCACCCCGAGCTGGGCCGCGAGGAGTTCCGCACCACCGCGCTGCTCGCCGAGCGCCTGACCCGGGCCGGCCTGCAGCCCCGCGTGCTGCCCGCCGGCACCGGCCTGGTCTGCGACATCGTCCCCGAGGGCACGCCGTCGGGCACCCCGCTGCTGGCGTTCCGGGCGGACATCGACGCGCTGCCCATCGACGACGCCAAGACCGACGTCCCGTACCGCTCCACCGTGCCCGGCCGGGCGCACGCCTGCGGCCACGACGTCCACACCGCCGTGGTGCTGGGCACCGCGCTGGTGCTGGCCGAGGCGGCGGAGGCGGGCCGGCTGCGGCAGCCGGTGCGGCTGGTCTTCCAGCCCGCCGAGGAGGTCATGCCGGGCGGGGCGCTGGACGTCATCAAGGCCGGCGGCCTGGAGGGCGTGGGCCGGATGTTCGCCGTGCACTGCGACCCGAAGGTCGACGTGGGCCGGGTCGGCCTGCGCGTCGGGGCGATCACCTCGGCCTGCGACCGCCTGGTGCTCTCCCTCGACGGGCCGGGCGGGCACACCGCCCGGCCGCACCTGACCACCGACCTGGTGGGCGCCGTCGCCCGGATGGCCGCCGACCTTCCGGGTGCTCTCGGCCGGCGGGTGGACCCCCGCTGGGGCGTCAGCCTGGTCTGGGGCCGGATCACCTCCGGCTCGGCCGCCAACGTGATCCCGCAGCACGCCGAGCTGGAGGGCACCGTCCGCTGCCTGGAGCTGGCCGGCTGGCGCGAGGCGCCCGAGCTGCTGCACGAGCTGATCGCCCGGATGGCCGAGGCCCACCGGGCCAAGTGGGAGCTGACCTACCACCGCGGGGTGCCGCCGGTGGTCAACGAGGCCGAGTCGGTCGCCCAGCTGGACGCCGCGATGCACGCCCGCTTCGGCGGGCCGCGCACCACCGTCGTGGAGGACACCGAGCAGAGCCTCGGCGGCGAGGACTTCTCCTGGTACCTGGAGAAGATCCCCGGCGCGCTGGCCCGGCTCGGGGTGCGCGACCCCGCCGAGTCCGGGGTCCGCGACCTGCACCAGGGGACCTTCGACGTGGACGAGCGGGCGATCGGCGTGGGCGTGGAGCTGTTCTGCTCGCTGGCGCTGGAGCACGCGCGCGCCCTCTGACCCGCGCCCCCTGACCGGGGGCCGCCGGGAGGGGTACGGTACGGGAGCGCAAGGGGTCGAAAGGGCGGTGTCACCGCCCGTTCCGCCCGCTATACGCCCCGTCCCGCCACGGTTTGATAACAACCGCCCCTTCCGGCGAAGCCGTAACACAACTGTGTTCTACGCGCGTTACGGTGGCGTTCGATCACGCCAGACAGGTGCGTGTCGGAAGGAGAAACTCCCTTGCGCCGAGTAACCAAGCTCGCCGCGGTTGTGCTCAGCGGTTCGCTGGGCATCGCCACGCTCGCCGCCTGCGGCAGCACGTCGGACAGCAGCTCCACCACCACCAGCCCCTCCGGTTCGGCCGGGGCCGGTGCCGCCGGCGGCGGTGTCAAGGTCGGCATGGCCTACGACATCGGCGGCCGTGGCGACCAGTCCTTCAACGACTCGGCCGCCCGCGGTCTCGACCAGGCCAAGCAGCAGCTCGGTGTGGCCACCAAGGAGCTCTCCGCCGGCGCCAACGAGACCCCCGCCGACAAGACGCAGCGTCTGAAGGACCTGGCCGAGGCGGGCTACAGCCCGATCATCGCCATCGGCTTCTCCTACGCCGACGCCGTCAAGACGGTCGCCAAGGAGCACCCGAACACCAAGTTCGCGATCGTCGACTCCGTCGTCGACGCCCCGAACGTCACCAGCCTGGTCTTCACCGAGGAGCAGAGCTCCTACCTCGCCGGCGTGGCCGCCGCGGCGAAGTCGAAGACCCACAAGATCGGCTTCATCGGCGGCGTCAACGTGCCGCTGATCAACAAGTTCGAGGCCGGCTTCACCGCGGGCGTCAAGGCGACCGACCCGAGCGCCACGGTCACCCCGCAGTACCTCTCGCAGCCGCCGGACTTCAAGGGCTTCACCTCGCCCGACCTGGGCAAGGCCGCCGCGCAGGGCATGCTGGACAAGGGCGTCGACGTCGTCTACGCCGCGGCCGGCAGCTCCGGCAACGGTGCGATCGAGGCCGTCGCCGCCAAGAAGGCCTGGGCCATCGGCGTCGACTCGGACCAGTACAAGCAGGACGCCCTCGCCAAGAGCAGGGACGCGATCCTCACCTCGGCGATCAAGAACGTCGACGTCGCGGTCTTCGACTTCATCAAGTCGGTCAAGGACGGCTCGGCGAAGACCGGCACCGTCACCTTCGACCTGAAGAGCGGCGGCGTCGGCTACTCCAAGACCAACACCGCCGCCCTCGACGCGGCCACCGTCGCCAAGATCGAGAAGGCCAAGCAGGACATCATCGACGGCAAGGTCACGCCGCCGACCACCGTCAAGCAGTAACGCCGGTCCCTGCCCCCCGGGGCAGGTTCCGCACCGACGGTCGAGGGGCCCGCCGAACGCGCCGCGCGCGGCGGGCCCCTTCCCGTACCGGGCGGGGCCGGGCCGGACGACACGTCCCGGCACCGGACCCGGTCCAGGCCATGCCCCCCACCCGCACCGTCCGAGTTCTGCCTCGCGTCCACCCGGGGCGGATGCCACAGCCCCTCCAGGAGTGCGCCATCACTGCTCCGAGCGCCCGCAAGGGCGAACCCCCAGCCGGCGCCGGGACCGAGCCTGCCGCCGTCGAACTGCGCGGTATCACCAAGCGCTTCCCCGGCGTCGTCGCCAACCACGACATCGACATCACGGTCCGCCGCGGCACCGTCCACGCCCTCGTGGGCGAGAACGGCGCCGGCAAGTCGACCCTGATGAAGATCCTCTACGGGATGCAGCGCCCCGACGAGGGCACCATCACCCTCGACGGCGAGCGCGCGGACCTGCACACCCCGGCCGACGCCATCGCGCGCGGCATCGGCATGGTGCACCAGCACTTCATGCTGGCCGACAACCTCACGGTGCTGGAGAACGTCGTCCTCGGCGCCGAGAAGCTGCACGGCATCTCCGGCCGGGCCCGCGCCCGGATCATGGAGATCTCGGACGCCTACGGCCTCGGCGTGCGCCCCGACGTGCTGGTCGAGCACCTCGGCGTCGCCGACCGCCAGCGGGTGGAGATCCTCAAGGTCCTCTACCGCGGCGCCCGCACCCTGATCCTCGACGAGCCCACCGCCGTCCTGGTGCCGCAGGAGGTCGACGCGCTCTTCGACAACCTGCGCGGGCTGAAGTCCGAGGGCCTCACCGTCATCTTCATCTCGCACAAGCTCGACGAGGTGCTCTCCGTCGCCGACGCGATCACCGTCATCCGGCGCGGCACCACCGTCGCCAGCGTCGACCCGCGCGAGGTCAACTCCCGCCAGCTCGCCGAGCTGATGGTCGGCAGCGAGCTGCCCTCCCCGGAGACCCGCGAGTCCACCGTCACCGACGTGCCGATGCTCACCGTCGACGGCCTGCGGCTCAGCGAGGTCGACCCGGACGGCGTCGACCGCGTCGTCCTCGACGGCATCGGCTTCACCATCCACAAGGGCGAGGTCCTGGGCATCGCCGGCGTGGAGGGCAACGGCCAGGCGGAACTGGTCGAGGCCATCATGGGCATGCGCAGGCCCGACGCCGGCACGGTCACCCTCGACGGCGCCGACCTCTCGCACGCCCTCACCCGGGCCCGCCGCGAGGCCGGCATCGGCTACATCCCCGAGGACCGCCACCGGCACGCCCTGCTGCTGGAGGCCCCGCTCTGGGAGAACCGGATCCTCGGCCACGTCACCGAGGAGCCCAACAGCCGCCGCGGCGTCCTCAACCCGGGCGCGGCCCGCCGCGACACCGAGCGGATCGTCGCCGAGTACGACGTGCGCACCCCCGGCATCGACGTCACCGCCTCCTCCCTGTCGGGCGGCAACCAGCAGAAGCTGATCGTCGGCCGCGAGATGAGCCACCGGCCCCGGCTGCTCATCGCCGCCCACCCGACCCGCGGCGTGGACGTCGGCGCGCAGGCCCAGATCTGGGACCACATCCGCGAGGCCCGCCGCGAGGGCCTGGCGGTCCTCCTGATCTCCGCGGACCTCGACGAGCTGATCGGCCTGTCCGACACCCTCCGGGTCATGTACCGCGGCCGCCTGGTCGCCGACGCCGACCCGGCCACCGTCACCCCCGAGGAGCTGGGCTCCGCCATGACCGGCGCCGCCCGCGGCCACCTGGAGAGCCCCGCCGGGGAGTCCGGCACCGCCGAGCCCGCCGCCGGCCCCGGCGAGGCCCCCGCCTCCGACGGGCCCGCCTCCGGCGAGGCCGCCACCACCGGGCAGGACGGCACCACCGGGCAGGACGGCACCACCGAGCAGGCGGAGAAGTAGCCCCATGAACAAGTCCCTGAAGAAGCTGGACGGGGAGCGGCTGCTCCTCGGCCTCGCGGCCCCGGTGCTCGCCGTGGTCACCGCCCTGGTCGTCACCGCCCTGGTGCTGCTCGCCTCCGGCAAGGACCCCTTCCAGGCGTTCTCCGAGATGCTGGACTACGGCTCCAAGGCCGACAGCCAGGTCTACATCCTCAACAAGGCGACCACCTACTACCTCGCGGGTCTCGCGGTCGCCCTGGGCTTCCGGATGAACCTGTTCAACATCGGCGTGGACGGCCAGTACCGCATGGCGGCCTTCTTCGCCGCCGTGGTCGGCGCGCAGCTGCACCTGCCGGGCGTGCTGCACGTCCTGGTGATCGTGCTGGTCGCCATGCTGGTCGGCGCCATGTGGGCCGGCATCGCCGGCGCGCTCAAGGTGACCCGCGGCGTGAGCGAGGTCATCTCGACCATCATGCTCAACGCGATCGCCACCTACCTGATCTCCTACCTGCTCAACCCGAGCCGGCTCGCGAACCTGGACTCCTCCGGGAACGTCGCCACCCCGCTCATCCCCGACTCCGGCCACTTCTTCTCGTTCGCGACGAAGGGCGGCCCCCTGTGGGGCTTCCTCCTCGTCGCGGTCGTCGCCGGCGTCGCCTTCTGGTGGGGCCTGTCCCGCACCCGCTTCGGCTTCGACCTGCGCACCGCCGGCGGCTCGGACAGCGCCGCCCTCGCCAGCGGCGTCAACGTCAGGCGGATGGTCGTCACCGCCATGCTGATCTCCGGCGCCATGGCCGGCCTGGTCGGCATGCCGGAGCTGCTGAACAACTCCTACCAGTACAGCCTCAACTTCCCGGCCGGCGTCGGCTTCACCGGCATCTCGGTGGCCCTCCTCGGCCGCAACAACCCGATCGGCGTCGCCGTCGGCGCACTGCTGTGGGCCTTCATCGAGCGCGCCACCGGCCACCTGGAGATGGCGGGCTACGACAAGGAGATCGCCGGCGTCATCCAGGGCGTCATCGTCCTCGCCGTCGTGGTCGCCTACGAGCTGGTCCGCCGGTACGGGCTGCGCCGCCAGCAGAGCCGGGTGGGCCGCGAGCTCGCCGCCCAGGCCGTCCAGACCCAGAACCAGGAGGTGCCGGCGTGAGCGCCCCCAGCCCCACCGGCGACAAGACCGCCGAGGCCCTCGCCGGCACCACCGGCGCCGGCCAGGCCGCCCGCCTGACCGGCCGCCGCAGGCTCTCCCCGGCGGTGGTCCTGCTGATCGTCGCGGGCGCCCTGGTGGCGGTCTCGGCCGTGCGCGCCCTCACCGGCGCCCAGGACGTCACCTCCCCCGGCCAGATCGCCGGCGCCCTCACCATGGCCGTGCCGATCGGCCTGGCCGGCCTCGGCGGCCTGTGGGCCGAGCGGGCCGGCGTGGTCAACATCGGCCTCGAGGGCATGATGATCCTCGGGACCTTCTTCGGCGCCTGGGCCGGCTGGCAGACCAGCCCCTGGCTCGGCGTGCTGGCCGGCATGGCCGGCGGCGCGCTCGGCGGCCTGGTCCACGCCTTCGTCACCGTCACCATCGGCGTCGACCACATCGTCTCCGGTGTGGCCATCAACATCCTGGCGCTGGGCGCCACCCAGTACCTCGCCAAGCTGGTCTTCGCCGACAAGCCGGCGGGCAGCCCCAAGCAGTCCCCGCCGATCGACGACATCGGCAGCGTCTCGCTCCCGTGGGTCTCGGACTGGCTGGACAAGGTCGCGGCGCACCACTGGTTCCTGGTCTCGGACGTCGCGGGCATCCTCGGCGGCCTCACCACCGACGTGTCGCTGCTGACGCTGCTGGCGGTGGCCCTGCTGATCGGCACCTTCTTCGCGCTCTGGAAGACCGCCTTCGGCCTGCGGCTGCGCTCCTGCGGCGAGAACCCGACCGCCGCCGAGTCCCTCGGCGTCAACGTCTACCGCTACAAGTACCTGGCCGTCATCGCCTCCGGCGCCCTGGCGGGCCTCGGCGGCGTCTTCATCGCCATGGTCCCCTCGCACATCTACAACGAGGGCCAGACCGGCGGCCGCGGCTACATCGGCCTCGCGGCGATGATCTTCGGCAACTGGCGGCCGGGCGGCCTCGCCATGGGCGCGGGCCTCTTCGGCTACACCGACTCGCTGCAGCTCCGCAACGGCGGCCCCTCCGTCCACGCCCTGCTGCTCCTGGTCGCCGTGCTGCTGCTGGTCATCGCCCTGTGGCGGGCCTACCGCCGCCGGTGGACCGCCGCCGTCGTCAGCGCGGTCGCCGGCGCGGGGCTGCTGGTCTGGTACGCCACGACCGACACCGTGCCGATCGAGTTCGTCGGCGCCACCCCGTACGTGGCCACGCTGCTGGTGCTCTCCCTGGCCTCGCAGCGGCTGCGGATGCCCAAGGCGGACGGCCTCGTCTACCGCAGGGGACAGGGCAAGTGACGGCCGCCCGGGACGCGGACGCGGCCGTCGACTGGGAGGGCCTGCGGGCCGCCGCGCGGGACGCCATGGCCCACGCGTACGTCCCGTACAGCAAGTACCCGGTCGGCGCCGCCGCCCTGGTCGAGGACGGCCGCACGGTCACCGGCTGCAACGTGGAGAACGCCTCCTACGGGCTCGGCCTCTGCGCCGAGTGCGGCCTGGTCTCCGCCCTGCACCTCAGCGGCGGCGGCCGGCTGGTGGCCTTCACCTGCTGCGACGGCGAGGGCGAGCGGCTCATGCCGTGCGGCCGCTGCCGCCAGCTGCTCCACGAGCACGGCGGCCCGGACCTCCTGGTCGACCTGCCGTCGGGCATCCGCCCGATGCGGGAGGTCCTGCCCGACGCCTTCGGCCCCGAGCGACTCCCGGGGCGCTGACCCGGCGGTCCCTGCACACCCGAACGCACCCCGGCGGGTCTTCCCGACGGGTGCCCCCGAGGAGTGTCGCGCCCGGTCCTGGCCCACCGGCCCCGGCCGGGGCGCGACACTCCTCGTGCTTCCTCCCCACAGCAAGGAACCCCCATGGACGCCATCTCCGTGATCCGGACCAAGCGCGACCGCGGCGAGCTGACCGACGCGCAGATCGACTGGGTGATCGACGCCTACACCCGCGGCGACGTCGCCGACGAGCAGATGTCCGCGCTCGCCATGGCGATCCTCCTCAACGGCATGAACGCCCGCGAGATCAGCCGCTGGACCGACGCCATGATCCGCTCCGGCGAGCGGATGGACTTCTCCTCCCTGCCGCTGCCCACCGCCGACAAGCACTCCACCGGCGGCGTCGGCGACAAGATCACCCTGCCGCTCGCCCCGCTGGTCGCCGCCTGCGGCGCCGCCGTCCCGCAGCTCTCCGGCCGCGGCCTCGGCCACACCGGCGGCACCCTGGACAAGCTGGAGTCCGTCCCCGGCTGGCGGGCGCTGCTCTCCAACGACGAGATGATGCGCACCCTGCGCGACTGCGGCGCCGTGATCTGCGCCGCGGGCGACGGCCTCGCCCCGGCCGACAAGAAGCTGTACGCGCTGCGCGACGTCACCGGCACCGTCGAGGCCATCCCGCTGATCGCCAGCTCCATCATGAGCAAGAAGATCGCCGAGGGGACCGGCGCCCTGGTCCTCGACGTCAAGGTCGGCTCCGGCGCCTTCATGAAGAACCTCGACGACGCCCGCGAGCTCGCCCGCACCATGGTCGGCCTCGGGAGGGCCGCCGGCGTCGAGACCCGCGCCCTGCTCACCGACATGTCCACCCCGCTCGGCCTCACCGCGGGCAACGCGCTGGAGGTCCGCGAGTCGGTGGAGGTGCTGGCCGGCGGCGGCCCCGCCGACGTCGTCGAGCTCACCCTCGCGCTCGCCCGCGAGATGCTCGCCGCGGCGGGCGTCCACGGCAAGGACCCGGCCGACGCCCTGCGCGACGGCTCCGCCATGGACCACTGGCGCCGGATGATCGCGGCCCAGGGCGGCGACCCCGACGCGGAGCTGCCCGTCGCCCGCGAGCGCCAGGTCGTCACCGCCCCCGCCTCCGGCGTGCTCACCGGCCTCGACGCGTACGCCGTCGGCGTCTGCGCCTGGCGCCTCGGCGCGGGCCGCGCCCGCAAGGAGGACCCGGTGCAGGCGGGCGCCGGCGTGGAGATCCACGCCAAGCCCGGCGACACCGTCACCGAGGGGCAGCCGCTGCTCACCCTCCACACCGACACCCCCGAGCGCTTCGCCTACGCGGCCGAGGCCCTCGACGGCGCGGTCTCCGTGGCCCCGGCGGGCACCGCCTTCACGCCGTCCCCGATCGTCCTGGACCGGATCGTCTGACGGGGCGTCATGTGTGCGGGGGGTCCGCGGCCGTCCGGCCGCGGACCCCCCGCACGACCCGGGCCGTCGGACATGCCCGGGGACGTCGGACCGCGGGTCCCGGCCGTCAGAGCAGGACCCGGCAGCCGCGTCCGCGGAGTGCGTCGATCCAGTCGGGCAGCCGGTCGGGCTTGGTCCACCGCAGGTCGAGCCTCTCCAGCCGGGGCAGCGCGCCCAGGCCGTCGGGCAGCTCGCGCAGCCGGGTCGCCCGCAGGTCGAGGCAGGTGAGGTCCGTCAGCCGCCCCACCGAGGCGGGCAGCCGCTCCAGCGGGTTGCCGCGCAGGTCCAGGACGCGCAGCCGCCGCAGGTCCCCGACGCTCCCCGGCAGGGCGGTGAGCCGGTTGCCCGCGAGGTGCAGCTCGCGCAGCCGGGACAGCCGGCCGATGGTGTCCGGCAGCGCCTCCAGCCGGTTGTTGTACAGGCGCAGCTCGCACAGGGCCGCCATGCCCCCGATCTCCGGGGGCAGCGCGGTGAGCCGGTTGTCGGTGAGGTTGAGGTAGTCCAGCCGGTCCAGCCTGCCGAGGGAGGCGGGGACCGAGGTGAGGCCGTTGTCGCTCAGGTACAGGTAGTCGGTGAGGTGCGGCAGGTCGCCGACCGCCTCGGGGACGCGGTCCAGCCGGTTGTGGCCCAGGTCGAGCATCCGCAGCTCCGTCAGGCGGCCGACGGCCTCGGGGACGTGGGTGAGCGCGTTCTCGGCGAGGTTGAGGGAGCGCAGGCCGGTCAGCCGCCAGAGCGTGTCGGGGACCGACGTGAGGCGGTTGCCGCCGAGGCTCAGGTGCCGGAGGGCGGCGGCCCGGTCCAGCCCCGCGGGCACCTCGGTGAGCCGGTTGCCGTAGAGCAGGAGGGTCTCCAGGTGCGGCAGGCCGGTGACGCCGGCGGGCAGGCCGGTCAGGGCGTTGCCGTCGAGGTCGACGCGGCGCAGGCCGCGCAGCGCGCCGACCGCCTCGGGCAGCCGGTCCAGTCCGGCGTGCGGGGCGACCAGGGCGACCGTGGTGCCGTCGACCGTCCGCAGCGCCCCCTCGGGCAGGCCCTCCAGGTCCGTCACGCCGCCCGACCCTACCGGCCGGCCGCGGGGGCCGTCCGCCCCCGGGCGGTGCGGCGTCACCCGCCGCCGCCCTCCTCGCGCAGGCCCACGCAGTCCAGCGCCCAGAAGGTCTCCGCGTAGACGAAGGTTCCGGTCATCCACGGTTCGTACGCGGGGAGCCGGGCGACCTGGAAGGCCGGGGGAGGGATGCGCAGCGACGGGGAGCGGAATCCTGCGGCGTCGGCGCGCTCGAAGCCGCGGGGGCCGTAGTAGTCCGGCGAACCCTCCAGGAAGACCAGCGGTGCCCCCGCCGCCGCGGCGGCTGCCAGGGCGTGGCCGACGAGCCGGGTGCCGACGCCGCGGCCCTGGTGCTCGGGGAGCACGCCCAGGGGCGAGAGGGTGAGGACGTCCACGATCCGCCGCGGGGCGTCCAGACGTGCCGCGCTGAGCATCACGTGGCCGACCACCCGGCCGTCGTGCACGGCGACGAAGGAGAGCGGCTCCAGGGCTGCGGGGGCGGTCCGCAGCGCGTCCACCAGGCCCGGGACGCGGACGGCGTCGCCGAAGGCCCGCGCGTGGACCTCGCGGATCAGGGCGTGGTCGGCGGACGTCTCGGGGCGGATCACCAGCTCCGCTGCGGGGGTTCCTGTCACGGCGGCGCAGACTAGCGGCGGCGGTCCGCCGGGGCCACCGGATTGTCGCGGGCCGGCCGGTGCATGCCGACGGGCACGGGGCCGGGCGGCAGTGCGTCACGGGCGGCCCGGCCTCCGGGGCGCGGACCGGTCAGGGGCGGCGGGCGACGGTGACGATCTCGGGGGAGGCCGCGGTCAGCGGGCTGCGGTCCCAGTCCCCGTACTGCTCCTCCACCGCCAGGCCCGCCCCGGCCAGGAAGTCCGCCAGCGCCTCCGGCCCGAGGAACCGCAGGGTGCTGCGGCTCACCCGCGGCCGGTCCCAGGCGGGGCCGGTGTAGGTCTCGGTGAAGCGGACGACGCCCCCCGACGCCTCCTCCACCGCGTGCGAGACCCGTACCGGGCGTCCGGCGCCGTCCACGGCCCCGACCGCGCGGTCCGGGGTCCAGCGTTCCCACGCCCGGGCGGCCGGGTTGCGGGTCTCGAACGCGAAGCGGCCGCCGGGGGCGAGGGCGGCGCGGACGGCGGCGAGCGCGGCCCGCACCTCGTCGTCGCCGACGAGGACCTGGAAGGCGTGGCCGGTCATCACCGCCAGGTCGAACTCCTCGCGCCACCCGGCCGTGCCGAGGTCGCCGAGGACCCACTCCACGTCGGTCCGCACGCGGGCCCGGTCCAGCATCGCGGCGGCGGGGTCGAGCCCGCACAGCCGCCCGGTGTGGCCCTCCTCGCGGGCCCGGCGCAGCAGCGCGCCCGTCCCGCAGCCGACGTCGAGCACGGAGGCCGCGGGCATCACGAGGCCCAGGTAGAAGTCGTCGCACGGCCGCCAGGGGTTGAGCACGTCGTACAGGGCGGCCAGGTCCGGGTCGGAGAAGGCGAGGTCGGGCACCGCGCCAGTCTGCGCCCCGACCCCGCCCCCGGCGACCGGTTTTCCGCCCCCGGCGGCCCCGCTGCCCGGGCGCTGTCCGGGGCGCCCGCCGCGCCCCGCCCCGCGGACCGGCTCCGCACGGCGGCGGACAGGGACGGCTCCGCCCCGACCGCATCCGTCCGCGCGGGGTCCGGCGCCCTGCGGCTAGGCGGAGCCCGACAGGGCGCGGACGCCCGCCCGGCGGTCGGCGAGGGCGCGGCGGGTGGCGTACAGGGTGACGCCGGCCGCGAGGACCATCGCGGTCAGGCCGACGGCGGCGGTGCCCGGCCACCCGGCGGCGTGGAAGGCGTCGGCGCCGAGGGTGCCGCCGAGGCTGTTGCCCGTGTAGTACGCGATCAGGTACAGCGCCGAGGCCTGGGCGCGGCCGGTCGCGGCGGTCCGCCCGACGGACGAGGAGGCCACCGCGTGGCCGGCGAAGAAGCCGCCGGTGATCAGGACCAGACCGAGCAGGGCGCAGACGAGGGTGTCGCCGAGGCTGACCAGCAGGCCCGCCACGGTGGTGCCGGTCGCCGCGTACAGGGCGCCGCGCCGGCCGAGCCGGCCCGCCAGCCGCCCGGCGCCCGCCGAGGTGGCGGTGCCCACCAGGTAGACGGCGAAGACGGAGGCGGCGGCCGACTCGGGCAGGCGGAAGGGCTCGGCGATCAGCCGGTACCCGGCGGTGGTGTAGACGGCGCCGAAGACCGCCATGAAGAGCGCGCCCAGCGCGTACAGCCGCGCCAGCAGCGGGTTGCGCAGGTGCCCGGCGACGGTGCGGGCGAGCGCCCGCGGGTCGACCGGGGCGCGGCGGAAGTGCCGGGCGGCGGGCACCAGCAGCCGGAAGGCCGCCGCGCAGGCCAGGGCGAGGACGGCGGTCGACGCCACGCCCCAGCGCCAGCCCCAGGCGGCGGCGGTCCAGCCGGACAGCAGCCGCCCGCCCATGCCGCCGATGCTGTTGCCGGCCACGTACAGGCCCATGGCGCCCGCCAGGGCGGAGGGGTGCACCTCCTCGGCGAGGTAGGCCATGGCGGTGGCGGGCAGCCCCGCGAGGGCGGCGCCCTGGAGGGCCCGCAGCGCCACCAGGGCGGTGAGGTCCGGGGCGAAGGGCAGCGCGAGGCCGATCAGTGCGGCGCCGGACACCGAGGCCGTCATGACGGCGGTCCGCCCGTACCGGTCGGAGAGCGCGCTGGCGGGCAGCAGCGCCACGGCCAGGCCCAGGGTGGCGGCGGACGCGGTCCAGCTCGCCTGCCCGGGGGTGAGGCCGAGGTCGGCGGAGAGGACCGGCAGCAGGCCCTGCGTGCAGTACAGCAGCACGAAGGTGGCCATGCCCGCGGCGAAGAGGGCGAGGTTGGCGCGGCGGTAGCCGGGCTCGCCGGCGCGGTGGCGGAGGTCGGTGACGGCGGCGGCGCGGGCGTCCGGCGGCACGGCCGCGGACGCCCCGGTACTGGCGGCTGGCATGGTCCGAACGTAGGACGGTGCCGTTCGATGCGTCCAATGCATGCGGCGGGCAGAATCGATGCCGTGGCGTATGGGACGAGGCAGGAGCCGCAGGACCTTCCCGGGATGCTCGCCGAGCTGGGACCGGACGGTCCCGCGGGACTGCTGGCGCCCCGGCTCGCCCGGTTCGCCGCGGTGGCCCGGCTGGAGCACGTGACCCGGGCCGCGCAGCTGCTGGCCGTGCCGCAGCCGACCCTCAGCCGCACGGTGGCGCGGCTGGAGGAGGAGCTGGGGGTGGCGCTGCTCGCCCGGCAGGGGCGCACGGTGCGGCTCACCCGGGCGGGCCGGGTGCTGCTGGGCTCGGTCGAGCGGGCGCTGGCCGAGCTGGAGCGGGGCGCGGAGGCGGCGCGGGCGGAGGCGGACCCGGAGGCCGGGCGGGTCGTGTTCGGCTTCCTCCACACCATGGGGACGGACGCGGTGCCGGCGCTGCTGCGCGGCTTCCGCGCCGACCACCCCCGGGTGCGGTTCCAGCTCGTGCAGGACTACGTCGCCGCCATGCTGGGGCGGCTGCGCTCCGGCGAGCTGGACCTGTGCCTGGTCTCGCCGCTGCCGGACGCGCCCGACCTGGTGGCCCGCCCGCTGGACGAGCAGCGCCTCCACCTGGCCGTCCCGGCCGACCACCGGCTGGCCGGGCGCCGCCGCGTCCGGCTCGCCGAGGTGGCGGACGAGCCGTTCGTCGCGGTGGAGCGCGGGTACGGGCTGCGGGTGCTCCTGGAGGGCTTCTGCGAGGAGGCCGGGTTCGCTCCCCGGGTGGCCTTCGAGGGGGAGGACGCGGAGACGCTGCGCGGCCTGGTCGCGGCGGGGCTCGGCGTGGCGCTGCTGCCCCCGGCGTTGGTGCCGCGGCCCGGGGTGGTGGAGCTGGACGTCACCGCGCCCCGCACCCGCCGCGCCATCGGGCTGGCCTGGGTGGCGGGCCGCCCGGCGACGCGGCCGGTGGCCGAGTTCCGCGACTTCGTCCTGTCGCGGCGCGGACGGCTGCTCGACCACGACTGAGGGGGGGCGGCGCGGGCCGGGGGCGCCCCATCGCACCTTCCACGGTGCGGAGGAAGGGCCTGCCGCCGTTCCCGGCCCGCGCGTGCCGATGCCGCTGCCGGTGCCGGTGCCGGTGAGCGTGCCGTCCTCCGGGCCGGGGTTCGTGTCGCCCTGCGGAGGGGGCCCGCCGTCCGGAGGGGCGGGCGGCGTTCCGGCCCCCGCCCGGCGGCGGGAGCGGTCCGTCCGGGGCCGGTGGCGGCGGAGGCCGGTGCCGCCCGGCGGACGCCGGGTGTTCCGGAGAACGATACCGACTCGAAACGCCACTTCTACGCGCGTAGGCGGTATCGTTGGCCAATGGAGAACACGATCGCCACCGGCGCGGGCACGGCCCCGCACACCCCCACCGCGGACCAGATCCGCCGCGCCCCCAAGGTGCTGCTCCACGACCACCTCGACGGCGGCCTGCGCCCGCGGACCATCGTGGAGCTCGCCGCCGCGTGCGGCTACGAGGGCCTGCCCACCACCGACCCCGACAAGCTCGGCCTGTGGTTCCGGGAGGCCGCCGACTCCGGCTCCCTGGAGCGCTACCTGGAGACCTTCGCCCACACCTGCGCCGTGATGCAGACCCGTGAGGCGCTGGTCCGGGTCGCCGCCGACTGCGCCGAGGACCTCGCCGCCGACGGCGTCGTCTACGCCGAGGTGCGCTACGCCCCCGAGCAGCACCTGGAGGCCGGGCTCACCCTGGAGGAGGTCGTCGAGGCCGTCAACGAGGGCTTCCGGCTGGGCGAGCGCCGCGCCCGCGAGAACGGGCACCGCATCCGGGTCGGCGCGCTGCTCACCGCCATGCGCCACGCCGCCCGCTCGCTGGAGATCGCCGAGCTCGCCAACGCCTACCGCGACCGCGGCGTGGCCGGCTTCGACATCGCCGGCGCCGAGGCGGGCCACCCGCCCACCCGGCACCTCGACGCGTTCGAGTACCTCAAGCGGGAGAGCAACCACTTCACCATCCACGCCGGGGAGGCCTTCGGCCTGCCCTCCATCTGGCAGGCGCTCCAGTGGTGCGGCGCCGACCGCCTCGGCCACGGCGTCCGCATCATCGACGACATCACGACCGGCCCCGCCGGCGAGGTGCGGCTGGGCCGGCTGGCGGCGTACGTGCGGGACCGGCGCGTCCCGCTGGAGATGTGCCCCACCTCCAACCTGCAGACCGGCGCCGCCTCCTCGTACGCGGAGCACCCCATCGGCCTGCTGCGCCGCCTGCACTTCCGGGTCACGGTCAACACCGACAACCGGCTGATGAGCGGGACCAGCATGAGCCGCGAGTTCCAGCACCTGGTGGACGCCTTCGGCTACACCCTGGACGACCTGCAGTGGTTCACCGTCAACGCGATGAAGTCCGCGTTCCTGCCGTTCGACGAGCGCCTGGCCATGATCAACGACGTGATCAAGCCCGGCTACGCGGAGCTGAAGGCGGAGTGGCTCTTCGGCGGTGCCGAGCGGGTGTGACCGCGCGCCGCGCCCGGCGCGGCCCCGCCGTCCGCCCCCTCCGGAGCCCGTCCGGCTCCCGTCCCCCGTCCGGCGCGCGTTGCGCCGTGCGGGGGACGTCGTTTGTCCGGCGGCGACCGGCGTCACTACGGTGGGTGCTCCACAGCACACGAGGCGTAGCAGGGCGCACCCCCCGGCGCCGCACGCCACCAGCACCGCGAGGAACCCCATGAAGAAGGCCGCCCTCAGGACCGCAGGCACCGCCGTGCTCGGAGCCGCCCTCGCGGCGGGAGCCGCGGGCACCGCCGCCGCAGCCCCGGCCGCGCAGGCCGGCGCCCTGCCGCTCCCCGCCGGGAGCGCCCTCGCCGGCAGCCCCGTCACCGGTACCCTCGGACAGCTGCCCCTCGCCGGGACCGTCGGCAGCACCCTGGGCGACCTCAACCCCGGCACCGGGGCCCGCATCGCCTCGGAGGGCCTCCAGACGCTCCAGCCGACCCTGGCCGGCGCCGCCGAGGCCGCCGGGCACCTGGCCGAGCAGAACCGGCCCCGGCAGCACCGGGCCGGTGGCGTCTCCGTGACCCCCGGTGCCCGCGGCAACTCGGTCGGCGGCCCGGTGGGCCAGGTCCTGGGCGCCCTGGGCGGCGGGGGGCTCGGCGGCGGCCTCGGCGGCAACGGCGGGGCCGGGAACGGCTTCGGCAACGGCTTCGGCGGCAACGGCACGGGCGCCGGAGGGGCGAACGGCGGCGGCCTCGGCGGCTTCGGCGGCCTGGGCGGCATGCTCGGCGGCTGACCGCGCTCCGCGCGCGGCGGAGGCCCGCCCCCCGGAACCTGCCGTCCCGGGGGGCGGGCCTCCGTGCCGTCCGGGGGCGGGCCCCCGGAGCCCGGCCCTGCGCCCGGGGCGCCGCCGGCCGGTCACGGCTCCTGGGGGAGCAGCAGCCACAGGGCCAGGTAGAGCAGGAACTGGGGACCCGGCAGCAGGCAGGAGGCCAGGAAGACCACCCGCACCGTCCACGGGTTCAGGCCGAAGCGCTCCGCGAGTCCGGCGCAGACGCCGGCGACGACGCGGTGGTGGCGGGGGCGGGCGAGCGTGGTCATGGGGATCTCCTCCTGCGTTCCGGCCGGCCTCTCCGGGCCTGCCGTCCGCCTCGATCCTCCGCCGCGGCGGCACGTCCGGCATCGGTCCGCGCGCCGATCCGCGACCCCCGGATCCCCCGGGGTCGCGCCGGTCCCGTTCCCGGGGGGCCGTCAGGGGCCCTCTCGGGGTCGCCCGCCGGTCCGGGCCGGTCCGGGCCGGTCCCGTCCCGGCCGCACCCGCCCTGGCCGCACCCGCCCTGACCCCTGCCGTACCCGCCCGGGCCGCACCGGCCCCGGCCGTACCCGCCCGGGCCGCTCCCGCCCCGGCCGGCCGTGCGCGGGCCGCCGGTCCGCCCGTCCGGGAGCGCTCAGGACGGGCCGGGGGCCTGCGCCACCTCGTACGGTGCCGGGGCGGCGGCCGCGTCCTGCACCGGGCGCCGGCGGCGCGGGAGCAGGCCGCCCGCCGGGGCGGCCGCCGCACCCCCGGGTCCGCCCGCCGCACCCCCGGGTCCGCCCGCCGCGTCCCCCGGGGCGTCCGCCTCCGACGGGCCCGGCCGCCCGCCGCGGCGGCGCAGCCGGGCCCGTGCCGCGGGCACCACGGCCAAGTGGGCCGCGGCCACGCCGAACAGGCCCAGCAGCACGTCGTCCACGTCGAGGACGTGCCCGGGCACGCACGTCTGCAGGAACTCCAGCCCGGTGCGGATCAGGCCCGCCGCGGCCAGGGTCCGCAGCAGCGACGGCAGCCAGCGCACGCCCGTCCTGCCGTCGGCGAGCGGCAGCAGCACCCCGAGCGGCGCCGTGGTCAGCACGCCCAGGGCGAGGCGGCGGTAGCTCTCCGCCGTGCCCGCGGACAGGTCGCGGCCGATGGAGGCGAAGGGCCGCAGGTTGGCGTCGTACACCCAGGCGACGGGCACCGGGCGGAGGGCGAACCAGGCCACGACCGCCAGGTGGACGCCGAGCAGCACCAGGCCGGCGGTGCGGAGCGCCGGGGTCGCGGGCGGCCGCGGCGACGCCCAGACCGCCGGTGCGGCCCTCCGCCGTCCCTGTCCGGGCTGCCGGCCGTCCCCGGCCCGTACGCCGGTGCCTCCTCGCTGCACGTGCGGAAGGACGCGCGGGACGGACCGGGCGGTTCCGCGCGGGAACGGTCCGTTCCGCGCACCCGGCGGACGGCGCCGGACCGGCCGGGGCCGTCCGGTGGCGGCCCCGCCGGTGTCAGGGGCGGGCGTCCCGCAGGCAGCCGGGGGTCGCCGAGGGGCGGGCCGTCGGCGGCGCGGCGGGGCCGAAGGCCGTGGGGGAGCCGGCCGCCGTCGGCTGCTTGGCGGCGAAGGGCGCGGCCAGGGCGCCCGCCACGGCGGTCCCGCTCGGGGCCGCGGTGACGTCGGCTGGCGCCGTCGGACACGCGGTGCGGCTCGCCGGGGCGCCCGCGTCCACGGGCACGGCCGTGGGCCGGATGCCGCACGCGGCCACCGAGGCGCCCAGCAGCACGACCACCGCCGCGCCCCTGCAGGCGCTCCGCACCCCACCGCTCACCGCTGTCCCCTTCCCGCGCCCGCGCCCTCGCCCGCGCTCCCGTCCTGCACACCCGCACCGCCTGCGGCGCCCCCGACGCCCCCGGCGCTCCCGCGCCCGCCGCTCCCGCCCGGCGGGTCCGCGTCGGCCGGTCCGCCGTCCGGCCCGCCGGAGGGCTCCTTCGGCAGGACCAGGGTGAACACCGCCCCGCCCGGCGAGCCGTCGGGCTTGGCGGGGGCGTTCGCGGCGGTGATGGTACCGCCGTGGATGCGGGCGTTCTCCATCGCGATGGAGAGGCCGAGCCCGCTGCCCTCGGACCGCGCCCGGCCCTTGTCGGCCTTGTAGAACCGGTCGAATACGTGCGGCAGCACGTCCTCGGGGATGCCGGGCCCGCTGTCCCGGACCTCGACGACGACCTGCTCCTCCGGCGGGAGCACGGCCCGTCCCTCCGCGGTCCGCACGTGCGCGGGGCGCGGCTCGGTGCGCACCCGCACCACGACCGGCGAGCCGCCGTGCTTGAGGGCGTTGCCGATCAGGTTGGCGAAGACCACGTCCAGCCGCCGCGGGTCGACCCGGGCGACCATGCCGCGCGGGGCGTCCAGCTCCACCGCGTCGAACCAGGCCCGCCCGTCGATGCAGGACATGATCAGGTCGGCGATGTCCACCTCGTCCGCGACCAGCTTCGCCGTCCCGGCGTCGAACCGGGTGACCTCCATGAGGTTCTCCACCAGGTCGGAGAGCCTGCGCGTCTCGCTGACGACCAGCCGCACGGCGGGCTCGATCATCGGGTCGAGCGCGTCGGCCTCGTCCTCCAGGATGTCCGTCACGGCGGTCATCGCGGTCAGCGGGGTGCGCAGCTCGTGCGACATGTCGGCGACGAACCGGCGGCTCGCCGCCTCCCGCGCGCTCAGCTCCTCGACCTGGGCGGCCAGCGCCTCGGCGGTGCTGTTGAAGGTCCGCGCCACGTCGGCCAGCTCGTCGGCGCCGCGGACCTCCAGCCGGGTGTCCCAGCGGCCCTCGCCCAGCCGGCGCGCCGCCTCGCCGAGCCGCTGCACCGGCCGCAGCACGGTGGCGGAGGCGGCCTGCGCCAGCAGCGCCGAGCCCACGAGGGCGAGCAGGGCGGCGATGCCCAGCGACCAGGCGAGCGTGTCGAGGTCGGCCCGCTCGTCGCCCAGCGACTTGAACATGTACGCCGTGGGCCCGGTCGGCACAATGCGGGTGCCGCCGACCAGGAACGGCTCGCCGTCCAGGACCACCCGCTGCCAGTACAGGTGGTAGCGGTAGCTGTTGCCGTCCCCCAGGGGGCGTGCGACCGGCACCGCGGCCCGCAGCGCGGCCGGGACGCGGGCCAGGGTGAACTGCTCGGGCAGGGACGAGGCCGTGCAGTCGGGGTGGGCGGCGTCGACCACCACGACCTGGTAGTTCAGGCCGGGCGGCGGGCTGGCCACCACCCGGGCCAGGGCCTGCAGGTCCCGGCAGTCCGGCGCGAGCGGCATCTCCGAGACGTTGCGGGTGAGGGAGTCGCGGAAGTCGTTGAGGGCGCTGTCCTGGGCCCGCTTGAGGACGGCGTCCCGGTTCAGCCAGTACGCGATCCCCGACGCCGACACCGCCGCGGTCAGCGCGACCAGGGCGAACACCGCGATCAGCCGTATCCGCAGCGACGTCAGCCGCATCCGGCGGCCCGGCCGCTCGCCTTCCGCCACGCCGCGCGGCGGGGCGGTCTCCTGATAGTCCGTCACGTCCGCATTCCGTGGGGTCCGGTCCCGCCGCCCGGAGGGGGCGGGACGCTGCTACGAGGGGGGGTCGAGCCGGTATCCGACCCCGCGCACGGTCCGGATCAGCGTCGGCGACGACGGTACATCCTCCACCTTCGCCCGCAGCCGCTGCACGCAGGCGTCCACCAGCCGGGAGTCGCCCAGGTAGTCGTGCTCCCACACCAGCCGCAGCAGCTGCTGGCGGGAGAGGGCCTGGCCCGGGCGGCGGCTGAGCTCCAGCAGCAGCCGCAGCTCGGTCGGGGTGAGCTGCAGGTCCTCGCCGTTCTTGGTGACCGTCATGGCCGCCCGGTCGATCACCACCGACCCGTACGCGGCCGAGTCGGAGCTCTCGCGCTCGCCGCGGCGGAGCACGGCCCGGATGCGGGCGTCGAGCACCCGCGGCTGCACCGGTTTGACGACGTAGTCGTCGGCGCCGGACTCCAGGCCGACCACCACGTCGATGTCGTCGCTGCGGGCGGTCAGCAGGATGATCGGCAACTGGTCGGAGCGGCGGATGCGCCGGCAGACCTCGAAGCCGTCGATCCCGGGCAGCATCACGTCCAGGACGATCAGGTCCGGACGCTGCTCCTTGAACAGCTTCAGGCCGTCCTCGCCCGAGGCGGCGGCCATCACACGGTGGCCCTGGCGGGTCAGGGCGAGTTCGAGGCCGGTGCGGATCGCGTCGTCGTCCTCGATGAGCAGTAGGAACGGCACGGGCACATTCTGACCCACTCCGGCCCGCCGGTTCACCCGCCCCGCCCGGTTCCGTCCGCGACGCGCGCACCGTGCCCCGGTTTGCGGCGTTCGCCCCCCGCCGTCCGACGGGAGGCCGCCCTGCGGAACCGCGGGGGCCCGTGCGTGCGTGGAAGGTGCCGGAGGGCGCGGCCGCAGCAGCCGCCGTGCCGGGCGCCCGCCTGCCCGGCGACCGGCCCTCCGCCCCTGTGACAGCCCTGTGACAGTCGGCGGACAGCGCCATGACGCGCCGCGGGCAAGCTTTTCGTTGTCACGGAGAAGGGGCCCGCAAGGACCTCCGGCCGCACCCGAGGGGAGACGGGGGCCGGATCGGACCCGGGGCACCGGAACCATCCGCTCGTACCGACACGGGGGCGCACGATGAACGCAACGCTTCAGACCAGGACCGCTTCGCCTGTCCGGTCCGTGCGCCCCTCGTCCGGCCGCCGGCCCGTCCGGGCCGACGAGGCCGCCGGTGCGGTGGGCGTGCGGGGGTGCGTCCACCAGGCCGCGGGGGACCGGCTGTTCGGGACCGGACGGCGGCAGCCCGCCGCCGACGGGACCGGCGGCGGTACGGGCGCCGTGGCGCTGCGGGGGGTCCTCCCCGCGGCGGCCGACCTCCCGGGGGGTGCCGGCGGCCAGGTCCAGTACCTGGACCGGGCCGGGCGGGGCGCACGGGGAGGCGCACAGGGGGCGTTCGCGCCCGCGGCGGAGCCCGAGGTGGACCACACCGAGGACTTCACCGCGTACGTCCGCGAGCGGCGCGCCTCCCTGTACGCCACGGCCTACCACCTCACCGGCGACCGCCACGAGGCCGAGGACCTGCTGCAGACCGCGCTCTTCAGCACCTACCGGGCCTGGGGCCGGATCTCCGACAAGGCGGCCGTCGGCGGCTACCTGCGCCGCACCATGACCAACCTGCACATCTCCGCCTGGCGCCGCCGCAAGGTCAACGAGTACCCGACCGAGGAGATGCCCGAGGCGGCCGGCGACACCGACGCCATGGGCGGGACCGAGCTGCGGGCCGTGCTGTGGCAGGCGCTCGCCAAGCTGCCCGAGCAGCAGCGCACCATGCTGGTGCTGCGCTACTACGAGGGCCGGACCGACCCGGAGATCGCCGACGTGCTCGGCATCAGCGTCGGCACCGTCAAGAGCAGCATCTGGCGCGCCCTGCGCCGGCTGCGCGAGGACGACACCCTCAACCGGGGCGGCGACCTCGCCCGGGCCTTCGGCGAGCTGGTCGCCTGAGGCAGGGTGCGCGGCGTCCGCGAGGGCGCCCGCGAGGACTTCCGTCGGGTGGGACGGGAGGGGCCCGGACGGTCCGGGGGGACCGGCCGGGACGGAGGGGGAACGGGGGAACGGGAGGGGGCAGCGGGACTCCGGTGCCGGCTCGGGGGAGCCGTCGCCGACGGGGGAGGACCGCAGGAGGGGCCCGGCGCCGGGGGAGAGGCGCCGGGCCCCTTCCCGTGCCCCGGGCCGACGGCCGCGGCCGTCCCCGCCCTGCCCGCGCACCGCCGCCACGGCGCCGGGTGCGGGTGCGGCGCCGGGTGCGGGCGGGGATGCGCGTGCGGGGCCGCGGGGCCCCGGCGGGTCAGACCGCCGCCGGCTCCCGGACCTCGGCCACCGCCTGCACCCGGCGCAGCGCCTCCGCCCCCGCGCACGTGTACGCGCCCAGCGCCTCCTGCCGGGCCACGATCCCGCGCTCGGCCCGCATCAGCCGCCAGCCGCGCCGGAGCAGGAACGGCACCGACTTGCGGCCCTCCCGCACGTCGCGGCGGAAGCGGCGCCAGGCGGTGGTCAGCGGCCGGTTCCGCAGGCAGATCGCGTCGCCGAGCAGGCCCTCGGCCGCGCACCGCGCCGCGATCTCCGCGGCGAAGATCCCCTCCGCCACGAACGCGGCGGCGCCGGCCAGCTCCAGCACCCGGGTGCCGGTCCGGCCGTTGTCGGGGATGGAGTACACCGGCACCTCGGCCCGCCCGGTCTCCGCGAGGAGCCGGATCGCGGCCATCGCGTCCTCGGCGTGCCAGGAGAGCGGGGAGTCCCAGTCCACCGCGCCGCTGCCGTCCGGCAGCAGCGGCAGCGTGGGGTCGTCCCCGTCCTTGTAGAAGTCGTCGAGCTGGAGGACCGGCAGTCCGATCCGCTCGGCCAGTGACGACTTCCCCGATCCGGAGGGCCCGGACAGCAGCACGACGCGGGCAGGGAGGATCGGCACGGGGTTCACGGGGGAGTCGCTCACGGGACACCAGTCTGACGCATGAGGGTGCGCCCCTCACACCCCCCTGACAGTGACGGCGCTCTCAAGTCCCTCGAAGCCGTCCGCGGTTCGGGTGGACGGCGGTGGTCCTCGGGCGGGGCGACAGCCGCGGCCGCGGGGTCCGTCCTGCGCGGCCGCGGGTCGCGCCCGGCGGCGCAGCCCGGCGTGCCGCACCCGTGCTCCGGGCCGGGGCGGCCCCGGTCGCGGGGACGCCGACGGGCGCGCACCGGCGGAGGGCCGGGGCGCGCCCGTCGGGCGGCGGGGGAGGGGTCAGATCCCCATGGGGTGCCAGACCGTCTTGGTCTCCAGGAAGGCCAGCAGGCGGCCGGTGCCGGGGTCGGCGGTCCAGTCCTCGGCGGCCGGCTCGGGCGCCGGGCGCAGCACCCGCTTGAGGGTGTCCGCGGCGGCGGCCTCCAGGGCGGCTGCCGAGCCGGGGCCCCCGGCGTCCGCGCCCGCCAGGTCCAGGCCGTTGACGTCCTGGTGGGAGGCGAGCGTCGGGGCGGTGTCCCGCACCCGGCCGGAGACGATGTTGACGACGCCGCCGGGCAGGTCGGAGGTGGCCAGCACCTCGCCCAGGGAGAGGGCGGGGAGCGGCGCGGCCTCCGAGGCGACCACCACGACGGTGTTGCCCGCCGCGACCGCCGGGGCGACCACGGAGACCAGGCCGAGCAGCGAGTGGCCGGGCCCGGCCTGCGGGGCGACGACGCCGACCACGCCGGACGGCTCGGGCGTGGACAGGTTGAAGTACGGCCCGGCCACCGGGTTGGCGGCGCCCGCGACCTGGGCGACCTTGTCGGTCCAGCCCGCGTACCAGACCAGGCGGTCGACGGCGGCGTCCACCAGGGCGGCGGCCCGCTCGGCGCCGGTGCCCTCGCCCGCCGCCACCTCGGCGGCGAACTGCTCGCGGCGGCCCTGCAGCATCTCGGCGGCCCGGTACAGGATCTGGCCGCGGTTGTAGGCGGTGGCGCCCGACCAGCCGGGGAAGGCCTTGCGGGCGGCGGCCACCGCGTCGCGGACGTCCTTGCGGGTGCCGAGCGGCGCGTTGGCGAGCCACCCGCCCTTGCTGTCGGTCACCTCGTACACCCGTCCGCTCTCGGAGCGGGGGAACTTCCCGCCCACGAAGAGCTTGTAGGTCTTGAAGACGTCGAGCCGCGCCGCAGCGCCGGACATCACGGGGTCAGACATCGAGGTACGCCTCCAGGCCGTGGCGGCCGCCCTCGCGGCCGTAGCCCGACTCCTTGTAGCCGCCGAAGGGCGAGGTCGGGTCGAACTTGTTGAAGGTGTTGGACCACACCACGCCCGCGCGCAGGCGGCTCGCCATCCACAGGATGCGGGAGCCCTTCTCCGTCCAGACGCCGGCGGAGAGGCCGTAGGGGGTGTTGTTGGCCTTCTCCACGGCCTCGGCCGGGGTGCGGAAGGTCAGCACCGACAGCACCGGGCCGAAGACCTCCTCGCGGGCGATCCGGTGGGCCTGGCCCACGCCGGTGAAGACGGTCGGGGCGAACCAGAAGCCGCTCGAGGGCAGCTCGCACGCCGGGGACCAGCGCTCGGCGCCCTCGGCCTCGCCGGCCGCGGACAGCTCGCGGATGCGGGCCAGCTGGGCGGCGGAGTTGATCGCGCCGACGTCGGTGTTCTTGTCCAGCGGGTCGCCGACGCGCAGCGTCGACATGCGCCGCTTGAGCGCGTCCAGCACCTCGTCGTGGACCGACTCCTGCACCAGCAGGCGGGAGCCCGCGCAGCAGACGTGGCCCTGGTTGAAGAAGATGCCGTCGACGATGCCCTCGACGGCCTGGTCGACCGGGGCGTCGTCGAAGACGATGTTGGCGGCCTTGCCGCCCAGCTCCAGCGACAGCTTCTTCCGGGTGCCCGCGAGGCCCCGGGCGATGGAGCGGCCGACCTCGGTGGAGCCGGTGAAGGCGACCTTGGCGACGTCCGGGTGGGCGGTCAGGGCGGCGCCGGTGCGGCCGTCGCCGGTGACGATGTTGACGACGCCCGCCGGCAGCCCGGCCTGGCGGACGATCTCCGCGAACCGCAGCGCGGTCAGCGGGGTGGTCTCGGCGGGCTTGAGGACGACGGTGTTGCCGGTGGCCAGCGCCGGGGCGATCTTCCACGCCAGCATCAGCAGCGGGAAGTTCCACGGGATGACCTGCGCGGCCACGCCCAGCGGCCTGGGGGCCGGGCCGCTCGTGCCGTCCGTCGTCCTCCGGCCGAACCCGGCGTGCTCCAGCTTGTCGGCCCAGCCGGCGTAGTAGAAGAAGTGCGCGGCGACCAGCGGCAGGTCCACGTCGCGGGTCTCGCGGATGGGCTTGCCGTTGTCGATCGACTCCAGCACGGCCAGCTCGCGGCTGCGCTCCTGGACGATCCGGGCGATCCGGAAGAGGTACTTGGCGCGCTCGGCGCCGGGCAGCGCGGACCAGGCGGGGAAGGCGTCGCGGGCGGCCCGCACCGCGCGGTCGACGTCCTCCTCGGTGCCCTGCGCGAACTCGGCGAGCACCTCCTCGGTCGCCGGGTTCACCGTCTTCAGCGCCTCGCGGCCCGCGCTCTCGGTGAACTCGCCGCCGATGAAGTGCCCGTAGGAGGAGGCGATCTCCCCCGCGGCGGCGGGGGACTCGGGGGCGGGGGCGTAGGAGAAGAGCTTCCCGGGGAAGCCGCCGTCCGCCGCCGGGGCGGCCGGGGCGGCCGGGGTGGCCGGAGCCGCCGGGGCCTCGGCCGGGGCGGCCTTCTTGTTCTTCTGGTCGCTGTTCTTCTGGGGGTTGGCCATCGGGCTCAGTCCACCGTCACGTAGTCGGGACCGGAGTACCGGCCGGTGGTCAGCTTCTGACGCTGCATCAGCAGGTCGTTGAGGAGGCTGGAGGCGCCGAAGCGGAACCAGTCCGGGGAGAGCCAGCCGTCGCCGAGCGTCTCGTTCACCATGACCAGGTACTTCATGGCGTCCTTGGTGGTGCGGATGCCGCCGGCCGGCTTCACGCCGACCTGCGTGCCGGTGGCGGCGCGGAAGTCGCGGACCGCCTCCAGCATCAGCAGCGTCACCGGCGGGGTGGCGTTGACGGCCACCTTGCCGGTCGAGGTCTTGATGAAGTCGGCGCCGGCCAGCATCGCCAGCCAGGAGGCGCGGCGGACGTTGTCGTAGGTCTGCAGCTCGCCGGTCTCGAAGATCACCTTGAGGTGGGCGTCGGGGCCGTCCGTGCGGCGGCAGGCCTCCTTCACGGCGGCGATCTCCTCGAAGACCCGCAGGTACCGGCCGGAGAGGAAGGCGCCCCGGTCGATCACCATGTCGATCTCGTCGGCGCCGGCGGCGACCGCCTCGGCGGTGTCGGCCAGCTTCACCGGCAGGCCGGCCCGGCCCGAGGGGAAGGCGGTGGCGACGGAGGCGACGTTGATCCCGGTGCCCTGGACCGCGGCCCGCGCCGTGGCGACCATGTCGGGGTAGACGCAGACCGCGGCGACCCGCGGGCAGGAGGGGTCGCCCGGGTCGGGGCTCTTCGCCTTGGTGCAGAGCGAGCGGACCTTGCCCGCGGTGTCCGCACCCTCCAGCGTGGTCAGGTCGATCATCGAGATCGCGAGGTCGATGGCCTGGGCCTTGGCCGTCGTCTTGATCGAGCGGGTGCCCAGGGACGCGGCGCGGGCCTCCAGGCCCACGGCGTCGACGCCGGGCAGGCCGTGCAGGAAGCGGCGCAGGGAGGCCTCGGACGCGGCGACGTCGGCGAGGCCGCCGCCCACGGCACCGGGGGCGTTGGCTGCAGCAGTGGACATAGTCACCACACCAGCATATCTACACGCGTAGCATCCCGGTGGGGTGCGGTGCAACCGATGCCGTACCGCAACACACCCGCACGTCGTCCCCACGATCCCTGAGGCAGAATCCCTACTCATGACCGACCCCGCAGGCAAGGCCGCCCCCTCGGGCGGGCCCGAGTACGCCGACCGCGTCTTCCGCTCCGTCCCCGGCGCCGTCTCCGGCGTGCTGCTGCTGGCCATCTCGGCCTGGCTGATCACCGACGCCGTCGTGTACGGCACCGGGCGCACCCCGTGGACCGCCCTGGCCGTCGCGTTCGTCCTCGCCCCCCTGGTGACCGCCTACACCCTGCGCCCGGTGGTCCGCGCGAACGAGGAGCGCCTGCTGGTCCGCAACCCGCTGCGCACGGTCCGGGCGCCCTGGGCCGCCGTCGAGGGCCTCCGGTCGGGCTACTCCGTCGAACTGCTCGCCGGCGGCCGCACGTACCAGGTCTGGGCGGTCCCCGTCTCCCTGCGCCAGCGCAAGCGCGCCGCCCGGACCGCGGCCCGCGCCGCCGCCGAGGACCCGTACGCGGGCCGCGCCGGCCGCGCCCCGGGCCGCCCCGGCGGCCGCGCCGCCCTCCCCGGCGCGCCCGACCCCGCCCGCGCCTGGTCCGAGCAGGTCGTCGACATCCTCCGGGAGACCGCCGAGCGCAACCGCACCCGCCCCGAGGCCGCCGGCGAGGTGGCCGTGGCCTGGTGCTGGTGGGTCATCGCCCCCGCCGCCGCCGGCCTGGTCGCCCTCGCCGTCCTGCTCGCCACCGGCTGACCGGCCACCGGCTGACCGGCCACCCGCGGCCCGGCCACCGGCCGACCGGCCACCCGCGGCCCGGCCGCCCGCGGCCCGGCCCTCCGCGGGACCCCGTGTCCCCGGGGGCACCCCGGCCCCGCGTCCGGACCGGGTCCCGGAGCCCCCGGGCGGGGCGCCGGGACCCGGGCCCCTACGCGTCGATGCCCGCCGCCGCGGCGACGTCCTTCCTCAGCGCGGTGAGCACCTCGGCCGCCGCGGCGCGGGCGGCCGGCAGGCCGGCGGCGGAGCCGACCGGCACCACGGCCTCCAGGTAGCACTTGAGCTTCGGCTCGGTCCCGGAGGGCCGCACCACGACCCGGGCCGAGCGGACCGCCGACCCGACGGTGGCGCCGGAGAGGCGGTAGCGCAGGCCGTCCGTGGGCGGCAGGTCCGCGGACCCCTCCTCCAGGTCGTCGGCGGACTCCACGACCAGGCCCGCCAGCGACGCCGGCGGGTGCGCGCGCAGCCGCCGCATGGCGTCGGCGATCAGCGACAGGTCGGCCACCCGCACCGAGAGCTGGTCGGTGGCGTGCAGGCCGTACTCCAGGGCCAGGTCGTCCAGCAGGTCCGCCACGGTGCGGCCGGAGGCCTTGAGGGTGGCGGCCAGCTCGGCGACCAGCAGGGCTGCGGTGATCCCGTCCTTGTCGCGGACGCCCTCGGGGTCGACGCAGTAGCCCAGCGCCTCCTCGTAGCCGTAGCGCAGGCCCGGGGCCCGGGAGATCCACTTGAAGCCGGTCAGGGTCTCGGCGTACGCGAGGTCCGAGGCGGCGGCGATCCGGGAGAGCAGCGAGGAGGAGACGACGGTGGTGGCGAAGGTGCCCTCGACGTGCTTGGCCACCAGGTGGGCGGCGAGCAGCGCGCCCACCTCGTCGCCGCGCAGCATCCGCCAGCCCATCGGGCTGCCGGGGTCGGGCACCGCGACGGCGCAGCGGTCGGCGTCCGGGTCGTTGGCGATGACGAGGTCGGGGCGGACGTCGGCGGCCGTGCGGAAGGCCAGGTCCATCGCGCCCGGCTCCTCCGGGTTGGGGAAGGCGACGGTGGGGAAGTCCGGGTCCGGCTCGGCCTGCTCGGCGACCACGGTCGGCGCGGCGAAGCCCGCGCGGGCGAAGGCGGCGAGCAGGACGTCGCGGCCCACGCCGTGCAGCGGCGTGTAGACCACCGACAGGTCGCGCGGGGTGTGCGGGTCGGTGACGGCGGCGGCGCGGTCCAGGTAGGCGTCCACGATGCCGCCCTCGCCGTGGGCGGGCAGCACCTCCCAGCCGTCGGCGGCGAGCTCGACCTGGTGCAGGGAGGCGACGGCGTCGATCCTCGCGGCGATGGCGGCGTCGGCGGGGGGCACGATCTGCGCGCCGTCGCCGAGGTAGACCTTGTAGCCGTTGTCGCGCGGCGGGTTGTGGCTGGCGGTGACGGTGACGCCCGCGACCGCGCCCAGGTGCCGGACCGCGAAGGCCAGCACGGGGGTGGGCAGCGGGTGCGGCAGCAGGGCGGCGCGCAGCCCGGCGCCGACCATGACGGCGGCGGTGTCGCGGGCGAAGTCGTACGACTTGTGGCGGGCGTCGTAGCCGACGACGACCAGGCCGCCGCCGTGGCCCTCGTGCCGCAGGTACGCCGCGAGGCCGGCGGCGGCGCGGATCACCACGGCGCGGTTCATCCGCATCGGCCCGGCGCCCAGTTCGCCGCGCAGGCCCGCGGTGCCGAACTGCAGGGTGCCGGAGAAGCGGGACGCCAGCTCGGACCAGGCGCGGCACTCGCGCTCGGAGGGCTCGCCGCCCTCGGCGGCGGCCAGCAGGGCGCGCAGCTCCTCGCGGGTCTCCTCGTCGGGGTCCTCGGCGAGCCAGGTGCGGGCCCGCTTGAGCAGGTCGTTCTCGGGTGCGAGCGCCATTGCTTCGACTCCTGTGGTGTGGGCCGGTGGGAACGGGGAGCAGGGAGGGGACGGGGGCGGCAGCCGGAAGGGGGCCCGGGGGACACCTTCCCCGCGGGCCCCCTCCGGGCACCAGCTCGCACCGATCGGCGGTGCGGGCATCAGATCCGCTCGAGGACCTTGGCCAGCAGCGCACCCATCCGGGAGGCGGACGAGCGGCCGGCCTCCAGGACCTCCTCGTGGTTGAGGGGCTCGCCGGTCATGCCGGCGGCGAGGTTGGTGACCAGGGAGATGCCGAGCACCTCGGCGCCGGCCTCGCGGGCGGCGATGGCCTCCAGGGTGGTGGACATGCCCACCAGGTCGCCGCCGATGGCCCGGACCATGCCGATCTCGGCCGGGGTCTCGTAGTGCGGGCCGGGGAACTGGACGTAGACGCCCTCCTCCAGGGAGGGGTCCACCTCCTTGCACAGGGCCCGCAGCCGCGGCGAGTAGAGGTCGGTGAGGTCGACGAAGTTGGCGCCGAGGATGGGGGAGGTCGCCGTGAGGTTGATGTGGTCGCTGATCAGCACCGGCTGGCCGGGGCTGAAGGTCGGCCGCAGGCCGCCGCAGCCGTTGGTGAGCACGACGGTGGAGCAGCCGGCCGCGACCGCGGTGCGCACGCCGTGGGCGACGGCGGCGACGCCGTGGCCCTCGTAGTAGTGCGTGCGGCCCAGGAAGACCAGGGCGCGCTTCGCGCCGATCCGCAGCGAGCGGACGGTGCCCGCGTGGCCCGCGACGGCCGGTGCGGGGAATCCGGGCAGCTCGGTGACCGGGAACTCGTGCTCGGGTGCGCCGAGCGCGTCGGCGGCGGGCACCCAGCCGGAGCCCATGACCAGCGCGACGTCGTGGCGCTCCGCCCCGGTGAGCTCGCGGAGGCGGGCGGCGGCGGTGCGGGCGGCGGCGTGGGGGTCGGCGGGGGCCACCGACTGCGGGGAAGCGTTCACGCACGTGAGGGTAGCCCGAAAACCCCCTACGCGCGTAGACCGATCGGGTGACGCATACCGGATTGTTACCGCTCGGGGGTTTTGCCGCCGCAGGGGCCCCGGCCGCGTCGGCGGCAGCGGCGGACGGGTGCCGCCGGGGGCCCTCAGCAGGGGCGCTTGCGCAGGTCCATCACGTAGTCGTACGGCGCCCCGGCGGACTCCGCGGCGTCCGCGATCAGCCCCAGGTACCGGGCCGAGGGCAGGCCGCCCTCGTAGTCGTCCAGGACGTACGTCCACACCGGCACCTCGCCGTCGAGGGTGTGCGCCCGCAGCCGCACCTTCCGGTACAGGCCCAGCTGGACCCCCTCCCAGCGGTCCAGCCCCTCCTCGTCCATCGGCGCCACGTCGTACAGCGCGACGAAGACCTGCTCCTTGCCGTCCTCCACGACGGTCGCCAGCGACCCCTCCCAGCCCAGCTGCTCCCCGCCGAAGGTCAGGCGCCAGCCGTCGAGCCAGCCGGTGCCGCGGAGCGGCGAGTGGGGGGCGCGGCGGCTCATCTGCCGCGCATCGAGGTTGGTGGCGTACGCGGCGTAGAGCGACATGCCGACCAGGGTACGTGAGCGGCCCCCCGCGCGCGCAGGACGCCCGCGGGACCCGCGCCCGCGCGGGGCGGGCCGCGGCCGGGGCGGCGGACCCGGACCGCGGAGGGCGCCCCGCGGGCGCAGGCCGCACCCGGCGTCGCGCACGGCGCGCCGTGCGGGACAATGGGGGCGTGACTCGGATCGTGATCATCGGTGGCGGACCCGGCGGATACGAAGCGGCCCTGGTGGCCGCGCAGCTCGGCGCGGAGGTGACCGTCGTCGACCGCGACGGGCTCGGCGGATCGGCGGTGCTGACGGACTGCGTCCCGTCCAAGACGCTGATCGCCACCGCCGAGGTGATGACCACGTTCGACTCCTCCTACGAGGAGCTCGGCATCATCGTCGCCGACGACACCCCGCCGCTGGAGCGGGCGGCCCGGGTGGTCGGCGTCGACCTGGGCAAGGTCAACCGCCGCGTCAAGCGGCTCGCCGTCGCCCAGTCGCACGACATCACCCGCTCCGTCACCCGTGCGGGCGTCACCGTGCTGCGCGGCAAGGGCCGCCTGGAGGGCCGCCAGGACCACGACGGCTCGCGCGCCGTCGTCGTCGAGACCGCCGACGGCGAGACCCGCACCCTGCGCGCCGACGCCGTCCTCATCGCCACCGGCGCCCACCCGCGCGAGCTGCCCGACGCCCAGCCGGACGGCGAGCGCATCCTCACCTGGACCCAGGTCTACGACCTGGAGGAGCTGCCGGGCGAGCTGATCGTGGTCGGCTCCGGCGTCACCGGCGCCGAGTTCGCCGGCGCGTACCAGGCCCTCGGCTCGAAGGTCACCCTGGTCTCCAGCCGCGACCGGGTGCTGCCGGGCGAGGACCCGGACGCCGCCACCGTGCTGGAGGAGGTCTTCCGCCGCCGCGGCATGAACGTGATGTCCCGCTCCCGCGCCGAGTCCGCCAAGCGGGTGGGGGACACCGTCGAGGTGACCCTCTCCGACGGCCGGGTCATCACCGGCACCCACTGCCTGATGGCGGTCGGCTCCATCCCCAACACGGCCGCCATGGGCCTGGAGGAGGCGGGCGTGAAGCTCACCGAGTCCGGCCACGTCAAGGTCGACCGGGTCTCCCGCACCTCCGCCCCCGGCGTCTACGCGGCCGGCGACTGCACGGGCGTGCTCATGCTGGCCTCGGTCGCCGCCATGCAGGGCCGCATAGCGATGTACCACGCGCTCGGCGACGCGGTGCAGCCGCTCGACCTCAAGACCGTCTCCTCGAACGTCTTCACCGACCCCGAGATCGCCACCGTCGGCTACACGGCCGCCGACGTCGACTGCGGGACGATGGACGCGGTCTGCGTGAAGCTGCCGCTGCGCGGCAACCCCCGCGCCAAGATGCAGGGCATCCGCGACGGCTTCGTGAAGCTCTTCTGCCGCCCCGGCACCGGCATCGTGGTCGGCGGCGTGGTCGTCGCCCCGCGCGCCAGCGAGCTGATCCACCCCATCTCGCTCGCGGTCGACAACAACCTCACCGTCGAGCAGGTGTCCGGCGCCTTCACGGTCTACCCGTCGCTCTCCGGTTCCACCGCCGAGGCCGCCCGCCGCCTGCACCGCAGGCGCGACGGGGGCGAGAGCGGGTCCTGACCCCTCCCCCGTCCCGCGCCCCCGCCGGGCGCGGGGGCGCACGCCGAGGGGGCGGGCGCGGCATATGACGGCGCGCATTGTAGAGGTGCGCGCCGTCCGCCTGCGAGCAACTTCGGCTACCAGGTGCAAACGCCTGAAAGCAGACGGTCACGCGGGTTACGGTCTGTTCCGTGTTCGCAGCAGAACGTCGCCAGTTGATTCTCGAAATGGTGCGCGCCAACGGGGCAGTGTCGCTCCGGGAGCTCGCACGTGTCGTCCAGACCTCCGAAGTGACCGTGCGCCGGGACGTGCGGGCCCTGGAGGCCGAAGGGCTGCTCGACCGCCGCCACGGCGGCGCGGTGCTGCCCGGCGGCTTCAGCCGGGAGCCCGGGTACCCGCAGAAGACCCACCTCGCCGCGGCCGAGAAGAGCGCGATCGCCGATCTCGCCGCCGGCCTCGTCGAGGAGGGCGACGCGGTCGTCGTGGGCGCGGGCACCACCACGCAGGAGCTGGCCCGCAGGCTGGCCCGGGTCCCCGGGCTGACCGTGGTCACCAACTCCCTGCTGGTCGCCCAGGCCCTGGCGCACGCCAACCGCGTCGAGGTCGTGATGACCGGCGGCACGCTCCGGGGCTCCAACTACGCCCTGGTGGGCAGCGGCGCCGAGCAGTCCCTCCAGGGGCTGCGGGTGGCGCGGGCCTTCGTCTCCGGCAGCGGGCTCACCGCCGAGCGCGGCCTGTCCACCACCAACATGCTCTCCGCCAGCGTGGACCGGGCCCTGGTGCAGGCCGCCGCCGAGGTCGTCGTCCTCGCCGACCACACCAAGCTCGGCACGGACACCATGTTCCAGACGGTGCCCACCGACGCGGTCACCCACCTCGTCACCGACGAGCAGGCCACCGCCGACGACCGCACCGCCCGGGAGCTGGACGCGCTCGCCGACCGGGGGGTGCAGGTGACCGTCGCGCCGCTCGGCCTCGCGGGGGACCAGCCGCAGTCCTACGGCCACGGCCCGGCGGCGCACCCCGGGGCCGCCGCGCCGGCCGATCCCCGCCGCGCCCCCCAGGGCGCCCCGCTGCCCGGCCAGCGCCGTCCGGGCGCCCACGGCGGGCCCCCGCACGCCGCCCCGGGCGCCGCGCCCGGCGCGGGTCTGGCGGGGCCGGGCCAGGCGGCCCGGCTCGCGGAGCTGGGCAGCCGCCGCAAGCGCTGAGGAGCGGGCGGGGGAGAGCGCCGGGCGGACCCGGCGGACCACGGCGGGCGGGACGGTGCGCGGGCGGCAGGATGCACCAGCGGCACGCAGCGGGAGCGGGACGGCCCGCGGACGGCGGGCGCAGGCGGCGCGGAGCGGATGCGCGGGACGGCTGCACAGGCGGGTGAGGCCCCCGGCGGGAGCTGCCGGGGGCCTCACTCTGCCGGCGCCGTTCGCGGTGCCGCGGCCCCCGGGTGGAGGAGTCGGGGTGCGCGGTCCGGCGGCGCCCCGCGGACACCGGGGCGGAGGGGTCCGGTGTCCGCGGTACCGGAGGAGCGGATGCCCGGGGCGGCAGAGAGGGGCCGGGCCGGTCCGGCCCCCTCCCCCCCGCCGCCGCGCTCTCTCCGGCGTCGAGGACCACGCTAGACCGGCCGCGCACGGGAGCCGGGGGTCTGCCGGAGGGCTTAGGGCGTGCTTAAGCGGCGGTTGACCGGCCGATCGGGTTGGCCGCCCGGACCGGCGGTCCGGCAGGCCGGTCCGGTGGGCCCGGGCGCCCGGAGGCGGGCGGAACGGGCGGGGCCCCGCGGAGCGTGCTCCGCGGGGCCCCGCCCGGGTGCCGGGTCCGGCCGGAGCCGGCACCCGGGGTGCTGCGGCGGACGTCAGTCCTTGATCTCGCAGAGCACGGCGCCGCTGGTCACGCTCGCGCCGACCTCGGCGGACAGCGCGGTGACGGTGCCGGACTTGTGCGCGTTGAGGGGCTGCTCCATCTTCATGGCCTCCAGGACGACGACCAGGTCGCCCTCCTGGACCTCCTGACCGTCCTCGACGGCGACCTTCACGATCGTGCCCTGCATCGGCGAGGCGAGCGCGTCGCCGGAGACCGCCGAGCCGGCCTTCCGGGCGCCGCTGCGGCGCTTGGCCTTGGCGGTGCCCGCGCCCGCGGCCGCCGGTGCGGCGGAGGCGCCCAGCGACGAGGGCAGCGAGACCTCGATGCGCTTGCCGCCGACCTCGACCACCACGGTCTCGCGGCCCTCGGGCTCCTCGCCCTCGGCGCCGCCGCCCGCGAAGGGGGCGATGGTGTTGTCGAACTCGGTCTCGATCCACCGGGTGTGGATGGTGAACGGCTCCGCGTCGCCGTGCACCTCGGGGGCGAACGCGGGGTCGGCGACCACCGCGCGGTGGAACGGGAGGGCGGTGGCCATGCCCTCGACCTGGAACTCCGCCAGCGCCCGGCGGGCCCGCTCCAGCGCCTGCCTCCGGGTCGCGCCGGTGACGACCAGCTTCGCGAGCAGCGAGTCCCACGCCGGGCCGATCACCGATCCGGCCTCCACGCCGGAGTCCAGCCGCACGCCGGGGCCGGTCGGCGCGGCGAACGCGGTGACGGTGCCGGGCGCCGGCAGGAAGCCGCGGCCCGGGTCCTCGCCGTTGATGCGGAACTCGAAGGAGTGGCCGCGCAGCTCGGGGTCGGTGTAGCCGAGCTCCTCGCCGTCGGCGATGCGGAACTGCTCGCGCACCAGGTCGATGCCGGAGACCTCCTCGGTCACCGGGTGCTCGACCTGCAGGCGGGTGTTGACCTCCAGGAAGGAGATGGTGCCGTCCGCGGCGACCAGGAACTCGCAGGTGCCCGCGCCCTCGTAGCCGGCCTCCCTGAGGATGGCCTTGGAGGCGCGGTACAGCTCCGCGTTCTGCTCGGGGGAGAGGAACGGCGCCGGGGCCTCCTCGACCAGCTTCTGGTGGCGGCGCTGCAGCGAGCAGTCGCGGGTGGAGACGACGACCACGTTGCCGTACCGGTCGGCCAGGCACTGGGTCTCGACGTGGCGGGGCCGGTCCAGGTACCGCTCGACGAAGCACTCGCCGCGGCCGAAGGCGGCGACCGCCTCGCGCACCGCGGAGTCGTACAACTCCGGGACCTCCTCCAGCGTGCGGGCGACCTTCAGGCCGCGGCCGCCGCCGCCGAACGCCGCCTTGATGGCGATCGGCAGGCCGTGCTCGCGGGCGAAGGCGACGACCTCGTCGGCGCCGGAGACCGGGTCGGGGGTGCCGGCCACCAGCGGGGCGCCGGCGCGCTGCGCGATGTGGCGGGCGGCCACCTTGTCGCCCAGGTCGCGGATGGCCTGCGGCGGCGGGCCGATCCAGGTCAGCCCGGCGTCGATGACGGCCTGGGCGAACTCGGCGTTCTCGGAGAGGAAGCCGTAGCCCGGGTGGACGGCGTCCGCGCCGGAGTCGGCCGCCGCCTTCAGCACCTTGGCGATGTCGAGGTAGCTGGTGGCGGGCGTGTCGCCTCCCAGCGCATAGGCCTCGTCGGCCGCGCGGACGTGCAGCGCGTCCCGGTCCGGGTCGGCGTAGACGGCGACGCTGGCGATTCCGGCGTCAGAGCAGGCCCGGGCGACGCGGACTGCGATCTCTCCGCGGTTGGCGATGAGCACCTTGCGCACGATGGCTCCCTTCTTGAACCTAGGCGAGTGTAGGGAGCAGTGTTCCCTACTATCGAGTCACCCCCCATGGTGACCTTGCCCACACGGAGAGTCATCCCGGGCCGTCACCGGCTGTGCCGCCTCCGTGACGACGCCCTGGTCACCACGGTACGCCGCGTCCCCGGACACCGTCGGAACCTCGCTGGAGCGGCGCAGTGGCCTTCACCACCCCGCCCGCGGAGCCGGGGCCGTCCGCCCCCTTGAGCAGTGAGACGGACAGTCAGTAACGTTCCCCCGCCGGAGGGAAGAGGCGTCGGGGAGAGGGGGCGGGCCGTGCGGAGAGCCGTACTCGTCGCGGCGGCGGTGCTGCTGGTGGCGGAGGCGCTGGTGTTCGCGGTGCTCGGCCTGGTCATGGGCCTGGCCGTGCGGAAGCAGTCGATGTCGATCGGCGGCCTGTCCACCGACGCCATGGCGGTCGGGGCCTGGGTCGGGCAGGGGCTGCTCGCGGCGTTCCTGCTGGTCTGCGCGGTGGTCGCGGCGCGGGCCGGACTGTCCGGTGCGGGCCGCCGCCACGGTGCGGCCCCGCGCGGCGCGGGCCGGCTCGCCCGGGGGCTGCTGGTCGGGTGCGCGGTGCTGCACGGCCTGCTGGCGGCCGTGCTGCTGGGCCTCGCGGGGTGGGCGGTCTTCACCGGGCTGACGCTGGTGCTGGCCGTCGTGGTGCTGGCGGTGCTGGTGCTGCGCGAGCCCCCGGCGGGGGCGGCCGGCGCCGAGGTGCCGCCCGCCGACGTGCCGCCGGTGCCGCCCGTGCCGCCGGTCGCCGGCGGTCCGCAGCCGGCCTGAGGCGGCCCGGAGCGGGCCGGGGCGGCGCACCCGCCCCGGCCCCGCATCCGGCCCGCCCCGGCCCCGGCCCCGGGCTCAGGACGACGCGGCGCCCGCGGTGCCGGCCGCGGGCTCGCCGGTCGGCGCGGGCGGGGGCGGCGGGGTGACCGCCTCGCGGGTGACGTCGGCCGCCAGCTCCACCACGTCCGGCCCGTAGGCCGGCGTGTTCACGGCCCTGACGACCAGGCAGAACGGCTTCCCCGCGCCGTACGCGCGCATCAGCCGCCGCCGGTGGGCCATCAGGTAGCGCACCGCCGCCTGGTTGGAGACCGGGGTCTGCCCGCAGACCAGGAAGACCGGGCGGCGGCTGTCCGAACCGGGGATGCGGGCCAGCACCGCGTACTCGGCCTGGTCCGGCACGCGGGAGAAGGAGTGCTCCCCCGCGGTGATCGGCATCGGGCTGCCGGGGCCGGTCCACTCGCCGACCCGCAGGCCGGGGAAGCGCCAGGCGAGGTGGGCGGCGGTCCGGCTGTTGACGGACGGTCCGCCGAGGCAGACCTCGGCCTTGGTGCCGACGCCCTGCTGCACCCGGTCGTGCGAGGCGATGTGGGCGTGGGCCCCGCACTCCCGGATCAGCGCCGCCAGCTCCATCAGCGCGTACGCGTCCTGCAGCGCCACGGCCGCGCCGTCCGGCAGCTTGGCGTGCCGGGGCACCACCAGCAGGCACTCGGTGCCCTCGGCCATGCCGAGGAACTCCCGCACGCGCTCCAGCCGCCGCCTGCGCCGCAGCGTCTGCGCCAGCCAGCCGAGTCCGGCGCTGACGAGGCTCGCCACCACGCCGAGCACCACGTTCAGCACTCCGTCGCCCATCCCCGGCCCCTTCCTGCCGCCTGCCGCGTCCCCGCGGCACCCCTGCCCCGTCCGCGGGCGGCCAGGCTACCGGGATGACGCGATCATGCCCACAGGTCGGTGATCCGCACGCCCACCTCGGCCAGCAGGCGGCGCAGCAGGGGGAGGGAGAGGCCGATGACGTTCCCGTGGTCGCCCTCGATGCCCTCCAGGAACGGCGCGGACCGCCCGTCGAGGGTGAACGCCCCCGCGACGTGCAGCGGCTCGCCGGAGGCGACGTACGCCTCCACCTCCTCGTCGTCCGGGGTGCCGAAGCGGACCGTGGTGGAGGCGGTCGCGGCGGCGCGGGCGCCGGTGGCGACGTCGATCACGCAGTGGCCGGTGCGCAGCACGCCCTCCCGGCCGCGCATCGCCTGCCAGCGGGCGGTGGCGTCGGCGGCGTCGGCGGGCTTGCCGAGCGCCTCGCCGTCCAGGTCCAGCACCGAGTCGCAGCCGACGACCAGCGGGTTCTCCAGCCCCTCGGGGTCGACCGCCAGGCGCCCCGCCACCGCGGCGGCCTTGGCCTCGGCCAGCAGCAGCGCGAGTTCGCCGGGGGTGGAGGCGGTCAGGGCGGACTCGTCCACCCCGCTCACGATCACGTGCGGGTCGAGGCCGGCCTGCCGGAGCAGTCCCAGGCGGGCGGGGGAGGCGGAGGCGAGGACGAGGGTGCGGTGGTCGCTCATGCCGACCAGGGTAGAGCGCCGCGCCGGGCGCCCGGGGCCCGGTCAGCGCACCAGCAGGGCGAGGACCAGGACGGCGAAGACGGCGATGACGGCACCCGCGCGGCGCATCATCCCGAGCGCGCGCCGGCCTTCGGGTGACGGTTCGTCACGTGGATCCGACCAGAGCACACCACCGATGGTGCGCCCGCCGCGGGCCCCGCGCCTGAGTACGCGTACTCAGATCGGGGGCCGTGCGGCGCCGGCGTGCGGTGCCGACGGCCGGCGGGGGCGCCGGGCGTCAGCGGGCCCAGCCCGAGGTGCGCCAGGCGTGGGGGCCGGGGGCGGGCATGCGGCGCATGGCGGCGGCGCGGTCGGCCCAGGCGGAGGCCGGGCCGCCGGCGGTGCGCTGCGCGGCCGCCGCCGCCGCGGCCGCCGCGGCCCGGGCCGAGACCACCGCCATGACGGCGGCCAGCTCCTCGGGGGTGGGCTGCCCGTGCAGCACCTTGACGGGGGTCATGGGGCACTCCTGGTCGTCGGGCACCCCGGGGCGCGGGGGCACTCCTGGACGGATGGGCCCGCCGCCCGCCGGCGAGGGGCGGGCAGGCGGCGGGACGGGGGCGGCGGGACGACGGGCCGCCGGGGCCCGGCCCCGGCGGCGGGGCGGCTCAGAGCGGGATGTTGCCGTGCTTCTTCGGCGGCAGCGTCTCGCGCTTCTTCCGCAGCGCCCGCAGCCCCTTCACGACGTGCTGCCGCGTCTCCGACGGCAGGATCACCGCGTCGACGTAGCCGCGCTCGGCGGCGACGTACGGGTTGAGGAGCGTGTCCTCGTAGTCCGCCATCAGCTCGGCCCGCCTCGCGTCCTGGTCCTCGGCCTCGGCGATCTCCCGGCGGTGCAGGATGTTGACCGCGCCCTGCGCGCCCATCACCGCGATCTGCGCGGTCGGCCACGCCAGGTTGAGGTCGGCGCCCAGGTGCTTGGAGCCCATGACGTCGTACGCGCCGCCGAACGCCTTGCGGGTGATGACCGTGATCAGCGGCACGGTCGCCTCGGCGTAGGCGTAGATCAGCTTGGCGCCGCGGCGGATGATGCCGTCCCACTCCTGGCCGGTGCCGGGGAGGAAGCCGGGCACGTCCACGAAGGTCAGCACCGGGATGTTGAAGGCGTCGCAGGTGCGGACGAAGCGTGCGGCCTTCTCGCTGGCGTCGATGTCGAGGCAGCCGGCGAACTGCATCGGCTGGTTGGCGACGACGCCCACCGCGTGGCCCTCGACCCGGCCGAAGCCGGTGACGATGTTGGGGGCGAAGAGCGACTGGGTCTCCAGGAACTCGCCGTCGTCCAGCACGTGCTCGATGACCCGGTGCATGTCGTACGGCTGGTTGGCGGAGTCCGGGACGATCGCGTCCAGCTCCAGGTCCTCCTCGGAGACGGCCAGGTCGGCCTCCTCCGCGTAGACCGGGGGCTCCTCCAGGTTGTTGGACGGCAGGTAGGACAGGAGCGCCTTGACGTACTCCACGGCCTCCTTCTCGTCCGACGCCATGTGGTGCGCCACGCCCGACTTGGTGCTGTGGGCGCGCGCCCCGCCCAGCTCCTCGAAGCCGACGTCCTCGCCGGTGACGGTCTTGATGACGTCCGGGCCGGTGATGAACATGTGCGAGGTCTGGTCCGCCATCACCACGAAGTCGGTGATCGCGGGGGAGTATACCGCGCCGCCCGCGCACGGGCCCATGATCAGCGAGATCTGCGGCACCACGCCCGAGGCGTGCACGTTGCGGCGGAAGATCTCGCCGTACAGGCCGAGCGAGGCCACGCCCTCCTGGATGCGGGCGCCCCCGGAGTCGTTGATGCCGACGACCGGGCAGCCGGTCTTCAGCGCGAAGTCCATGACCTTGACGATCTTCTCGCCGAAGACCTCGCCCAGCGAACCGCCGAAGACGGTGAAGTCCTGGGCGAAGACCGCCACCGGGCGGCCGTCGACGGTGCCGTAGCCGGTCACCACGCCGTCGCCGTACGGGCGGTTGTGCTGCTGGCCGAAGTTGGTCGAGCGGTGGCGCGCGAACTCGTCGAACTCCACGAAGGAGCCCTCGTCCAGCAGCTGCTCCACCCGCTCGCGGGCGGTCATCTTGCCCTTGGCGTGCTGCTTCTCCACGGCGCGCTCCGAACCGGAGTGCACCGCCTCGTCGATCCGCCGCCGCAGGTCGGCGATCTTCCCCGCGGTGGTGTGGATGTCGGTCTCCGCTTCGGCCATCCCGCGCTTCTCCCTAGGTAGTCGCCGTGAGCTGGTGAGGGTGGGTGCTCAGAGGTCGGCCCTGGCCGCTGCCGTACCGCCGGGAAGGGGGACGGGGCGGAGGATTACCACTGCGTAGCGTAGCGATCACGGGGACGTTGTCAGTATGGCGAGCACCACAGGCGCCCCCGGGTTTCCGCCGCCGCAGGTCCGCCGCCGGTCCGCCGCGGGTCCGCGGCGCGGCGGCCGCCCGCATAGGCTGGCGCCGTGAGCGACGAGACGGGCGGCAGCCGCCGCCGCACCAGCGGACTCAGGGGCTTCACCGGCGAGGGGCCCTCCCCCTGGACCGACCTGGACCGGCCGCCGCTGGACGCCGCCCGGCTGCGCCGCGCCCTGGTCGCCCCCGGCGGCCTGTGGACCTCCCTGGAGGTGGTCGCCGAGACCGGCTCCACCAACAGCGACCTGGCCGAGCGCGCCCGCGCCGGCGCGCAGGAGGGCGCGGTGCTGGTGGCCGAGCGGCAGATCGCGGGCCGCGGCCGCCTCGACCGCCGCTGGACCGCCCCCGCCCGCTCCGGCCTCTTCCTCTCCCTGCTGCTGCGCCCCGGCCCCGGCGTGCCGCCGCACCGGTACGGCTGGATGCCGCTGCTGGCGGGCGTCGCGGCCGCCTCCGCCCTCTCCCGGATCGCCGAGGTCGAGGTCGGCCTGAAGTGGCCCAACGACCTGCTGGTCACGGTGGACGGCGAGGAGCGCAAGCTCGGCGGCGTCCTCACCGAGCTGGCCGACGGCGCCGTCGTCCCCGGCATCGGCGTCAACGTGTCGCTGCGGGCCGCCGAACTGCCGGTGCCCGGCGCCGGCTCCCTCGCCCTCGCGGGCGCGGCCGTCACCGACCGCGACACCCTGCTGCGGGCGCTGCTGCGCTCCTTCGCCGAGCTGTACGAGGAGTGGCGGCGGGCCGGCGGCGACCCCGAGGCCAGCGGCCTGCTCCCCGCCTACACCGCCCGCTGCACCACCGTCGGCCGCCGGGTCCGGGTGCTGCTGCCCGGCGACCGGGCCCTGGAGGGCCGCGCGGTCGCGGTCGACGGCGACGGGCGGCTGGTGGTGCGGACCGGCGACGGCGCCGAGCACGCGGTGAGCGCCGGGGACGTCGTGCACGTCCGCCCGCAGCCGGAGGAACCGGGCCCGCCGCCCCGCCCCGGGGAGCGGCCGGGGCCGGGGGACGCGCGGCGGCCGGAGGGGCCCGTGCGGCCCGCGGGCCCGGAGGGGCCGGAACCGGATGAGCGGTGACCGGCGTCCGAAGCACGGAAGCGCCGGTCCGCATCGCGGCCGGATACCCCGGTCCCGGTGATTCCGTGCGAACATTCCTCAGGACGGCGGTGTGAGGCAGGCCACTGCGGCAGCCCGCGGCCCGAGGCCCGGCTCGACGGCGGAGAAGTGCGGCGACCGCACGGGGATGGAACGGTGACAGACGACGACGGCACCACGCGGGAGCGGCTGCCCGGACCCGACCCGGACCCGGCGGGCCGCCCCCGACCGGCGGACCACCCCGACCCCGCCGGCCCGCCCGACGAGCAGGACGACGAGAGCACCGTCGCGCTCAGGCTGGAGCAGCTGATCCTCGACGCGCCGCGCCGGTACACCCCGTACCAGGCGGCGCGCTCCGCGGACGTCCCCATGGAGCTGGCCAGCCGCTTCTGGCGGGCGATGGGCTTCCCCGACATCGGCCAGTCCCGCGCCCTCACCGACGCCGACGTCATCGCGCTGCGCCGCCTCGCGGGCCTCGTCGAGGCGGGGCTGATCAGCGAGCCCATGGCGATCCAGGTGGCGCGCTCCACCGGCCAGACCACGGCCCGGCTCGCCGAGTGGCAGATGGACACCTTCCTGGAGAGCCTCACCCAGTCGCTGGAGCCCGGCCTCTCCCGGGCCGACGTCGCCTACCCGCTGGTGCAGCTGCTCCTGCCGGAGCTGGAGGAGTTCCTGGTGTACGTGTGGCGGCGCCAGCTGGCCGCCGTCACCGGCCGCGTCGTCCAGGCCGCCGAGGACGACGAGGTGACCAGCGGACGCCTCGCCGTCGGCTTCGCCGACCTGGTGGGTTTCACCCGGCTGTCCCGGCGGCTGGAGGAGGAGGAGCTCGGCGAGCTGGTCGAGACCTTCGAGTCCACCTGCGCCGACCTGGTCGCCGGCCACGGCGGGCGGCTCATCAAGACCCTGGGCGACGAGATCCTCTACGTCTCCGACGACCCCGCCGTGGCCGCGGAGATCGCCCTCGCCCTGGTGGAGACCCTGACCAAGGACGACACGATGCCCGCGCTGCGGGTCGGCATGGCCTTCGGCACGGTCACCTCCCGGATGGGCGACGTCTTCGGCACGACCGTCAACCTGGCCAGCCGGCTCACCTCGATCGCGCCGAAGGACGCCGTGCTGATCGACGGGGAGTTCGCCGCCGCCCTGGAGCGGGAGGGCGCGGTGCCGCCGTCCGCCGGGGCCGCCCCGGGGACCCCGGCGGAGGGCCTCGCCGAGGCCCTCTCCACGGTCGCCGCCGTCGGGGTCGCCGCCGGCGGGCCCGTCCACACCGTGGACCGGAAGGCCCCGGAGCACCGCTTCCACCTGCAGCCCATGTGGCGCCGGCCGGTGCGCGGGCTCGGCCTGGTCGAGCCCTGGCTGCTCACCCGCCGCCCCGAGCACGGCTGACCCCCGCCGCGCCCGCGCCCGCCCCCGGGCGCCCGCCCCCGCGCCGCGGCCGGGTGTCCTCCGTCCCGTCGAACGCACTCCCACCGGTCGGGCATATCGTGGCAAAGCCGCCGTAATCTTGATCCCATCGATGGCAGAGAGGGAGACCGTGGGCGGCGAGGCGCAGCGGGCGGAGGACGCCCCGGCGGTGGTGGACCCGGATGCGCGGCTGCGCGCCGTCGTCGAGATCGCCCAGGCGATGGCCGCCGCCCAGTCCCCCCTGGAGGCGGTGCGGGCCGCCGCGGGCCGCGCCCGCGGGGCGCTGGGCGCGGCGATGTCCGCCGTCTCGGTGTGGGACCGCGAGTCGGGGCGGCTGCGGGTGCTGGTCAACCACGGCGACCTGGCGCCGGGCGAGGAGCCGCTGCCCGAGGACGAGTCCTACCCCGTGGCCGACTTCCCCGAGATCGTCAGCTTCCTCGACGCCCAGCGCCGGCTGCCCCGCGCCTGGGTGCAGACCGCGGACGACGGCGAGGCCGGGCCGCCCGCCGGGGTGCCCCCGCGCGGCGCCGCCTTCAGCCGTCAGCGGGCCGCCGCGCTGCGCCGCCGGGGCCGGTCGTCCTGCCTGGTCGCGCCGATCGTGCTGCACGGCCGCGCCTGGGGGGAGCTGTACCTGGCCCGGGGCCTGGGCAGCCCGGTCTTCACCGCCGGGGACACGGACTTCGCCACCCTGGTCGCGGCGCAGATCTCGGCGGGGCTGGCCCAGACCGAGCGGCTGGAGGACCTGCGGCGCCTGGCCTTCACCGACCCGCTGACCGGCCTGGCCAACCGGCGCGCCGTGGACGGCCGGCTGGACGCGGCCCTGGAGGCGCACCGCCGCGAGGGCGTGGTGGTCTCCCTGGTGGTCTGCGACGTCAACGGGCTCAAGCGGATCAACGACGTGCACGGCCACGAGGTCGGCGACCGCCTGCTGGAACGTTTCGCCAGCCTGCTCTCCCTGTGCGGCGCCCGCCTGCCCGGCAGCATCGCCGCCCGGCTCGGCGGCGACGAGTTCTGCCTGCTGGCCGAGGGCCAGAGCGCCGACGAGGTGGTCCGCGTCGCCGAGGAGCTGTGCACCCGGGCGCTGGAGCTCGGCGAGGGCGAGGGCGTCGCCTGCGGCGTCGCCTCCACCGGAGACCCCATCGGCCCGGTCACCACCGCCGACCGCCTCTTCCGGCTGGCGGACGCCGCCCAGTACCGGGCCAAGGCCGCCCGCGCCGCCGAGCCCGTGGTCGCCGGGCGGGGGCGGTCGCCCGACGCGGTGGTGCAGCTCGCCGACTCCGCCGAGCGGTCCGGCCGCGGCGGCCGCGCCCGGCGGCCCGACCGCCGGCGCTTCCGGGGCGCCCTGCACAGCGCCGACCCGGCCCAGCTGATCCCGGCCGTCCTCGCCGTCCTGGACGCGGGCCACACCGTCGAGGGGCAGCCCGTCCGCGTCGCCCACCCGGCCGACACCGCCGGCCGCCTCGCTGCCGTCGCCGAGACCGCCGCGCGGATGCTGGACGCCGTCGCCTGGTGGACCTCCTACGTGCCGCCGGGCTCCCGGCGGATGCGCACCGTGCGGTACTCGGTGCACCGGATGACCCGGGGGCCCGCCGGCGCCGGGGCGCAGGCGCAGCGCGCCCTCAACGAGGCCCCCGACGCCGTCTTCGACCTGCGCTCCTACCCGCTGACGGAGCGGGCCGTCCGCGGCGACGCCTTCGCCCTGCGCACCGGCAGCCCGGGCAACGACCCCGCGGAGGAGGCCGTGCTCGTGGTCGGCGGCTACCGCGGGATGGTCGCGGCGGGCGGCAGCAACGCCGCCGGGGGCTGGCTGGTCGAGCTGTTCGCGGACGAGGCGACGCTGCCGCTGGCGGGGGTCGCCCCGGTGCTGCGGGCGCTGGTGGCCGTGGCGCTGTCGGGCCCGGCCTCGCCGCCGGACTGAGCGGGCGGCCGCGCGGCGCGGGACCGGGCGTGCGGCCCCGCCGCCGTGCGGCCGTGCGGAGGGGCCGTGGGCCGGGGCGGGCCGTCCGGCCCGGGTCCACGGCGGCCGGGCGGCGGGCGCGGCGCGGGCCGCGCCCGCACGCGCCCCGCGGGTCAGCCCGCCGGTGCGCCCGTGACGCGCTCCGCCCCCGCGTACAGGTTGGCGGACCGGCCGCGCAGGAAGCCGACCAGGGTCAGGCCCAGCTCCGCGGCGAGGTCGACGGCGAGGCCGGAGGGCGCGGAGACGGCCGCCAGCACGGGGATCCCGGCCATGGCCGCCTTCTGGGTGAGCTCGAAGGAGGCCCGCCCGCTGACCATCAGCACGTGCCCGGACAGCGGCAGCAGCCCCTCCCGCAGGGCCCACCCCACCACCTTGTCGACGGCGTTGTGCCGTCCCACGTCCTCCCGCACGCAGCGCAGCTCCCCGTCGGCGGTGAAGAGCCCGGCGGCGTGCAGGCCGCCGGTGGTGTCGAAGACCTTCTGGGCGGCGCGCAGCCGGTCGGGCAGGGCGTACAGCACCTCGGGGTCCAGCCGCACCGGGTCGGCGGCGACGTCCCAGTGCGAACGGGTGCGCACCGCGTCCACGGTGTCGCGGCCGCAGATGCCGCAGGCGCTGGAGGTGAGGAGGTTGCGGTGCAGGGAGACGGGGATCTCCGCGGCGCCGCGCACGGCTGCGTCCACCACGTTGTACGTGTTGGCGCCGTCCGCGTCCGTCCCGGCGCAGTACCGGAGCGCGGCCAGGCGGTCCGCGGAGTGCAGCAGCCCCTCGGAGACCAGGAAGCCCGCCACCAGGTCGAAGTCGTGCCCGGGGGTGCGCATGGTGACCGTGAGCGGCTGACCGCCGATCCGGATCTCCAGCGGCTCCTCGGCCGCCAGGGAGTCCGGGCGCACACTGCTCGCCCCGTCCCGCAGCCGGACCACCCTGCGGCGCTCCGTCACCCGTCCCATGCCGTCACCCGTCCGTCCCGCGCCGTCGCCCGTCCCGTACCGTCGCCCGTGCCGCTGCCCGCGCCGCCGTCCGCCGCCTGCGCGGCCCATCCTCCCCCGGTCCGGCACCCTTCCCCCGATCCGGGCCCCTTACCCGGTCCGGGCGCCCCCGCCGGGTTGTCATACTGCCATTCACCTGATGAGAATGTGCATATGGATATGCATGCCGTGGAGGGCGAGAGCACCGTGGTGACGGTCGGCAAGGATTCTGTCAGCGCGCACGACGTGCTCGCCGTGGCCCGCGGCGGCGCCCGGGTCGAGATCTCCGCCGCGGCCCTGGACGGGATGGCCGCCTCCCGCGCCCGCATCGACGCCCTGGCCGCCGAGCCCCGCCCCGTCTACGGCGTCTCCACCGGCTTCGGCGCCCTCGCCGTCCGCCACATCAGCCCCGAGCTCCGCGCCCAGCTGCAGCGCTCCCTCGTCCGCTCGCACGCCGCCGGCATGGGCCCGGCCGTCGAGCCCGAGGTCGTCCGCGCCCTGATGTTCCTGCGGCTCAAGACCCTCGCCTCCGGCCGCACCGGCGTCCGCCCCCTGGTCGCCCGGACCATGGCCGCCGTCCTCAACGCGGGCATCACCCCCGTCGTCCGCGAGTACGGCTCGCTCGGCTGCTCCGGCGACCTCGCGCCGCTCTCCCACTGCGCCCTGGTCCTCATGGGCGAGGGCGAGGCGTACGGGCCCGACGGCACCGTCCGCCCCGCCGGCGAGCTGCTCGCCGCGGCCGGCATCACCCCCGTCGAGCTGCACGAGAAGGAGGGCCTGGCCCTCATCAACGGCACCGACGGCATGCTCGGCATGCTCGTGATGGCCTGCGCCGACCTGGCCCGCCTCTTCACCACCGCCGACATCACCGCCGCGATGTCCCTGGAGGCGCTGCTCGGCACCGAGCGGGTCCTCGCCCCCGAGCTGCACGCGATCCGCCCGCACCCCGGCCAGGCCGCCTCCGCCGCCAACATGCTCAAGGTGCTCGCCGGGTCCGGCCTCACCGGCCACCACCAGGACGACGCGCCCCGCGTCCAGGACGCCTACTCCGTGCGCTGCGCCCCGCAGGTCGCCGGCGCCGGCCGCGACACCCTCGACCACGCCCGCCTGGTCGCCGACCGCGAGCTGGCCTCCGCCGTCGACAACCCCGTGGTGCTGCCCGACGGCCGCGTGGAGTCCAACGGCAACTTCCACGGCGCGCCCGTCGCCTACGTCCTGGACTTCCTGGCCGTCGCCGCCGCCGACCTCGGCTCGATCGCCGAGCGCCGCACCGACCGGCTGCTGGACCGCAACCGCTCGCACGGCCTGCCGCCGTTCCTCGCCGACGACCCGGGCGTCGACTCCGGCCTGATGATCGCCCAGTACACGCAGGCCGCCCTGGTCAGCGAGAACAAGCGCCTCGCGGTGCCCGCCTCGGTCGACTCCATCCCCTCGTCGGCGATGCAGGAGGACCACGTCTCCATGGGCTGGTCCGCCGCCCGCAAGCTGCGCACCGCCGTGGACAACCTCGGCCGCGTCCTCGCCGTGGAGCTCACCGCCGCCGCCCGGGCGCTGGAGATCCGCCGCAGCGCCTACACCTCGCGCGACACCGACCCGCTGGCCCCCGCGACCGCCGCCGCGCTGGCCGCCGTCCGCGCGGCCGGGGTCGGCGGCGTCGGACCGGACCGCTTCCTCGCCCCCGACCTGGACGCCGCGGCCGCCCTCGTGGCGGGCGGCGGACTGGTCGAGGCCGTCGAGGCCGTCACCGGGCCGCTGGCCTGATGCGGGAGGCGGCGGCCGGTGCCGGGCGCGGCCGGGGTCACTCCCAGCCGTCCCGGCGCCGCCGCCGCTCCTCCCGCTCCTCCCGGCGCTCGCCCAGGGCGGCCGCCGCGTTGACCCCCACGATCCCGGCCCACACCACCACCAGACCGGTCAGCCCGCCGGTGCCGCCGCCGACGCCGGAGAGCGGGATGCCCAGGGCCAGCGAGATCACGGCCAGCCGGCTCCCGGCCCGGCCCCGCGGCGGCCCGTACGCCCCGCGCCGCGCCGGTCCGTACGCGTCCAGCCGCTCGGCGACCCGCTGCTCCACGCGTGCGTCGAGCCGGGCGTCGACCCGGGCCAGGAACGCGTCGACGACCTCCTCCTCGTACTCCGGCCCCAGCTCCTTGCGGGTCTGGACGGCGGCGTCGAGGTCCTTGTGCAGCTCGGTGCGCGGCGGCTTCTCCATGCGGTCCAGCGTGGTCCCCGCCGCCCCGGCCGTCCAGGGTTCTCGGGGGCGAACGGGGGGTCTCTCAGGGGCGGTTCAGGGTCGTCCCCGCCGCCCCGGCCCCGGCCCGCCCCCGCCCTGCCCCCAGGCCGCCGCCCGCCGCCGGCCCCGCTGACCGCCGCGCCCGGCATCCGGAAAGCCCTTGCCCCGCTGAATGGCCTCATGCACAGTCGGCAGTGCCTGAAGCAGTGCCTGAGGCAGCGGCCGAAGCAGTGGCTGGACCAGAGCCCGCACCGAGGAGACCCATGACCACCGCCGACGAGGCGCTCGGCCCCTCCGCCCGCCTGCTGCGCCTCTTCGAGGGCAGCCGGCTCACCCCCACCCAGCGCCGCATCGCGCACGCCCTGGTGCAGCACGCGGCCGACGCGCCCTTCCTCTCCAGCGTCGAGGTCGCCGAGCTCGCCGGGGTCAGCCAGCCCTCCGTCACCCGTTTCGCCGTCGCCCTCGGCTACGACGGCTACCCCGGCCTGCGCAGGCGGCTGCGGGACCTCGGCCCCGCCGAGGCCGCCGCCGGCGCCGCCCCCGCCGAGTCGCCCCGCGACGCCGTCCGCAACGAGCAGCAGCGCGCCGTCCTCGCCGAGATCGACAACCTCAACCGGCTCGCCGAGCTCCTCGCCGACCCCGAGCCGGTCGCGCGCGCCGCCCGGATCCTCGCGGCCTCCCGCCCGCTGCCGGTCCTCGGCCTGCGCGCCGCCTCCGCCCAGGCCCGCGGCTTCGCCTACTTCGCGGCCAAGGTCCACCCCGACGTGCGGCTCCTCGACGAGGGCGGCTCCATGCTCACCGACCGTGTCGAGCAGGCCGCGGCGGCGGGCGCCTCGGCGCTGATGTGCTTCGCCCTGCCCCGCTACCCCCGCGAGCTCACCGACGCCCTCACCGCCGCCCGCGACTGCGGGCTCACCGTGGTCACCGTCGCCGACAGCGCCTTCGCCCCCGTCGCCCGGATGTCCGACCTGCTGCTGCCCGCCGCCGTCGGCAGCAGCCTGGTCTTCGACACCGCCTGCGCGCCGATGGTGCTCGGCCGGGTCCTGCTCCAGGCCATGTGCGACGAGCTGCCCGGCGCGGAGGCCCGGCTGGAGGCCTTCGAGCACACCGCCGCCGCCCGGGGCCTCTTCCTCGACTGAGTGCCCCCGGCAGGGCTCCCCGGCGGCGTCCCCCGGCCGGAGCCCGCGTCCGGGCCCCGGCCGGGCGCGGTCAGCGGGTGGTGCGCCAGACCACGTCGATCCCGCACTCGCCCGACGCCTGCGGCGCGTCCGGCGCGGCGGGGCGCCGCTCGGCCTCGGTGAGGCCCGCCCGGCGGGCGACGGCGCCGCTGGCGTGGTTGGCCGCGTCGTGGTGGATCTCCACCCGCCCGGTGCCGGGCAGCGCGAAGGCCGCCTCCACCAGCGCCCGCGCGGCGGCCGTGGCCAGGCCCCGGCCCGTCCAGGCCGGGTGCAGCCAGTAGCCGATCTCCAGCCCGCCCGGCCCGATCCGGCGCATCAGCGAGCAGTTCCCGACGTCCTGCCCGTCGCAGGTGATCGCGTAGTCGTACGCCTCGCCGGACTCCCAGTGGCGCTCGCAGTCCGCGGTGTAGGCGGTGGCGGCCGCCGCGTCGTGGTGCGCGGCCCACGGCATCCAGGGCAGCAGGTGGTCGAGCGACTCGGTGACGAGCCGGTCCACGGCGGCGGCGTCGGCCGCCCGGCGGCGGCGCAGGACGACGGGGCCGGAGGCGATGGTCTCGGGCGGGTGTTCCATGCCTGCCGATCCTGCCCCGGCGCCGAGCCGCCCGGCAACGGGTTATCGCAGGTCGCGGCCTCCGCCCGGGGGGACCGGATGGGCCGATCGGCCCACGCCGGGGTGCGGAACCGGCGGACTTCGGGCAGAGGGCGGTGCGCCTGCGCCGTCCCGGCCCGGCCGCGCCGTACAACCGACGCCGTGGACGTGGCGGCGGCGGAAGGCGGGCGGGCATGAGAGGCATCACACGGGCGGGGGCCGCGGCGGCGGGGGCACTGTGCCTGCTGGCGGCGGCGCAGGCGCAGGCGGCGGCGAGGGGGGTCGCGGCCCGGCCGGCGCCGGAGCGGTCGCTGCTCTCCGCGGTGGCCGGGGCCGACCTGGGGTCGCTGGCCCAGGTGACGTCCGGGGTGCTCTGCGGGCCCCTGGTCGGGGTGACCTACAAGGCGCCCGTCGAGTGCGTGAACGGCGCGATCCACAGCGGCAACAGCGTGAACAGCGGGAACTTCGTCAACCACGGCAACCCCAACAACAGCGGCAACCTGTCCAGCGTCAACGGCTCCTCCAACGCGGCGAACTCCACCGCGGGCGACAGCGTGGACAGCGGCAACACCGTCCAGGCCGTGGGCGGGCGGGGCGGGCGGCGCTGACCCGGTCGCGGCCCGCCGCCGTCCGGGTGAAGACGCGGCCCCGCACGTTCGGACCGCGGCCGCCGAGGTAGCCATCCCGGGGCGGCCGCGTCCCGCTCCGGGACGCGCCGGGAGCGGAGGTGCGCGGTGCGTGGAGTGACGAGGTGCCTGGCGAGGTGCCTGGCGGTGGGGGCGGGAGCCGCCGGCCTGCTGCTGCCCGGGGCGGCGTCCGCGTCGGCGGCGTCCTGGGACGGCCCGCCCGGCCTGCTGTGGGACTTCCCCGACGGCAACCGCACGGACATCGACGCGGACGTCCGCTGCGCCGAGGGCACCCGGATCTGCGCCAACGGCCCCGTGCACAGCGGCAACCTCAGCAACAGCCAGAACGTGCGGCTCGACGGCAGCGCGAACGACTCCGGCAGCCCCACGAACATCGTGGGCTCCCCGAACAGCAACAACACGACCGAGGGCGGCGGCGACAACAGCCGCAACAACGAGCAGTACCTCGGCTCCGGGCGCCGCCGCTGAGGGTCTCCCCGCGTCCGCCCGCGGACGACGGTCGGCCCGGGGCCCTCCGGGATCCCGACCGGCCGGGAGGGCCTTCACTTCCGGCGCCATGCGTGCCACCCTTTCCGACGCTGCGTCAGGAGTTCGCCGCGTCGGGAGTTCGCAGGGAGGGGTGCGCCATGCAGGACCGGGTGCAGGACCGGGAGCCGCGCGATCCGGAGGCCGGCGGCCGGGCCGCCGAGCGCTGGGTGGTCTCCGTCGAGAGCGTTCTGGACGACGGGGACGCCGAGGTCCAGGTCCAGCGGGAGCTGCGGGAGCTGCGGGCCGGCCTCGCCGGGGTCCCGGACCTCCGCGGCCGGGTGCGGCAGGTGGCGGACACCTCGGACCCGGACGTGATGGGCGGCCTCGAGGTGCTGCAGTGGACCGGGACTGTCGCCCCCGCGGCGCTCCAGGTCGTCCTCCTGCTGCTCCAGGACCGGCGTGAGCGCCGGTCCGGCGGCAGACGCGACCCCGCTCCCGTGTTCCGTGTGACCCGCGAGCTGGACGGGCGGGTGGTGCAGACGGTGGAGGTCCGCGGGAGCGCGGCCGACGCCGCCGTCCTCGCCGAGCGGCTGCTCGGCGGCCCCGCGCGCGAACCGGGGCCGGCGGGTGCACCCCCGGCCGGGGGCGCACCCGCCGCGCACGGCTGAACACGGCTGAACACGGCTGAGCACGGCGGCGGCGAGCCGGGCGGTCAGCCGCGCCCGTCCGTGAGGCGGTCCAGGAGCCCCCGGGCCCGCACGGTCTCGGGATGATCCGGTCCCAGGACCCCTGCCTGCCGTGCGACGAGCCTGCGCAGCAGCGCCGCCGCCTCGTCGGACCGGCCGAGCGCCGCAGTCCACCGGGCCTCGTTGAACCCGGTCCTCAGGGTGTCCGGGTGCTCCGCGCCGAGCACCTCCGTCTGGACCGGCAGCAGCTCCCTGCTGTGCGCGAGCGCCGCGGCCGCGTCGCCCGAGGCGCCCAGGGTGTCGATGAGGTTGTTCCGCGTGCGCAGGGTGTCCGGATGTGCGGGCCCCAGGGTGCGCTCGCGGCGTTCCAGCGTGTCGCGCAGGCGCTCCAGCGCCTCCGCGTGGTTCCCCGCCTCGCCGTGCCACCGGCCGAGGTTGTTGAGCGTCCGCAGGGTGTCCGGGTGGTCGGGGCCCAGGATGTGCACGCGGTCCGCGAGCACCCCCTCCAGCAGCCGGACCGCCTCCTGCGGGTCGCCGTTCGCCCCGGTCCACACGCCGATGCCGTGCCGGGTCCGGAGGGTGTCCGGGTGGTCGGGGCCCAGGACCCGCTCCTGGTCGGACAGCAGGCCCTGCAGCAGCGCCAGGGTCTCGGCGGGCCGCCCCGCCTCACCGCTCCAGTAGGCGATGTTGTTCCTGGTGCGCAGGGTCTCGCGGTGGTCGGGGCCCAGGACCCGCTCCTGGGCCGGCAGGAGGGCGCGGAACTGCCCGACCGCCTCCGCGGCCCGCCCGGACTCCCCGGTCCACCGGGCCAGGGAGTTGCGGCAGCCCAGCGTCTCGCGGTGGTCCGGGCCCAGGGCGCGCGTGCACCGCTCCAGCACTCCGGCGAGGTCCCGGACGGCCTGCTGGGGGGCGCCCGCGAGGCCGGTCCAGTCGCCGAGCGCGTGGCCGCCCTCCAGGGACAGCGGGTGGTCGGGGCCGAGGACCGCCCCGATCCGCGGTACGAGATCCCGCAGCGCTTCGCGCGCTCCGGCGGCGTCGCCCGCGACGCCGCGGCACAGCGCCGCGTCCAGCATGGTCCGCAGGGTGAGCGGGTCGTCCGGGCCGACCGCCGCCAGCAGGTCGTCCACCAAGGACCGGTAGGACCGCCGCGCGGCGTCGTACTGTCCGCACCTGCTGTGCCACGCCGCGGTCTGCTGGCGGGCCTGCAGGGCGAGCGGGTGGTCGTCCCCCAGGGCTTCGCCGATCCGCCGCGACCAGGCCGTCCAGGTCTCCAGGTTCTGGCGCGGGATCGCCGAGGGGCGCGCCATCAGGGTCCGTACGGCCCCGTGGTGGTCCCCCGCCTCCCACTGGTGGTGCGCCTGGTTGGCGTGCGCATAGGTGCGGACCGCCTCGTCCTCGTCGGCCATGCCCTCGAGGCTAGCGAGGGCCCCGGCCAGTGCCCAGTGGGCGCTTGCGGCGGGCGGCACCGGGGCGTCCGCGCGCCGCACCGCCAGGAACTCGGCGAACGTGGAGTGGAACAGCCGGACCGCGCCGCCCCGCGCCCCTCCTCCCGTGCGGCGGACCACCCGGCGCAGCGGGCCGAGGGCCTCGCGCACCCCCGCCTCCGTACCCGGGCCGCCCAGCAGGGCCGAGGCGGCGCACAGCAGCGGCACGGGTACCCCGCCCGCGGCCCGGGAGGCCCCGAGCAGGGCCAGCAGCGGCGCCCGTCCGGACTGCCACCCGCGCAGGTCGGAGGAGGCCACCTCCCGCAGGTAGCGGGCGTACACGGCGGCGAGGTCCGGGTGCCCGGACCGCTCCGCCGGGACCGGGCCGGCGTCCTCCCCGGCCAGCAGGGACACGAGCAGCCAGTTGCCCTCCGACCAGCTGCTGATCCGCTCGGCCCCCTCCGCCGACCGCCCGGCGGAGGCCAGGTACCGGGCCACCCGCCCGGGTGTCGCCGGCGGGATCCGGACCGTGGCGAACCCGTCCGGCAGGTCCGGCGCCCCGGCGTCGCTGCGGACGGTGACCACGACCCGAACGTGCGGGAAGGCGCCGTCGTCGGCGAGGGCCGCGAGGGCGCGCCCCGCCTCGGGCCGGGACTCGGCCGGCAGCTCGTCGAGCCCGTCCAGCATCAGGGTGACCGCCACCTCCGGGGACAGGTGGCGCAGCGGCCCGAGCAGCAGCTGGTCGAACGCCGGCATGCGCAGCCGCTCCTCGTAGTCGGCGGCTGCCGCGAATCGGGCCCGGGCGGTCTCGTAGGGGCTGCCCGGCACGGGGGCCAGCTGGTGGGCGAGCTGGGCGCTCATCCTGCCCGCGGCGTCCTCCGCCGTACTGCCCGCGGAGCAGTGGTACAGCGCGGCGGCCCGCACCGCCGACGGTTCCCGGCCCGGTTCCGGCACCCCGCCGGCCCACGCGCCGTCGACGGCCAGCATGTGGAGGGTCGCGGTCTTGCCGCAGCCCCCGGGACCGGTCAGCGCCGTGCACCGGTGGCGTGCCACGGTCGCGCGGACCGGGTCGGGGCCCTCGGGGTACTGGTAGAGGGACGGCAGGCCCTCCAGCTCGGCGAAGGGCAGCGACGTGCCCACCGCCCCGCGCAGCCGCTGGGCGCGCCGCGCCCGGTTGTGGGCGAGCCACAGGCCTGCGTCCTGGGCCCGGTCGAGCCGCAGGATGTGCTGCGGCGACTGGCGGCCGCACGCAGCCGCCAACGACTCCTCGATGTCGAACGGCCAGATGTGGTCCCCGGCGCCGGGCACGCCGGTGCGGACCGCCGTGGTCAGGGCCCGGGTGAAGGCGGAGCCGGCGGCACGCCGCGCCCCGGAGGTCGAGGTCGCCACCACGAGCCGCCCGATGCCGGGCGTCAGGGCGGGCCGGTCCACCGCGACCAGCTCCCCGGACTGGCAGGCGTCCACCAGCAGCACCAGCCCCTCGAGGCCGGAGCAGCCCTCGTGCAGGGTGTGCAGCAGGGACCGCGGCTCGACCACCCGGCGCGCGCGGATGACGGACAGGTCCTCCGGGTGGTCGGCGGGGACGAGGTAGAAGGCGCCGTTCCGGGAGACGCCGTGCCCCACGTAGGCGACGAGCAGGACCGCGCGCGCGGCGGCGGCCGTCTCGAAGGCGAGGGAGAGCGCCGCGTCCAGCTCCTCGACGCCGGGGTCCTCCACCACGGGGCGGTCCGGCAGCGCCGGCGACCAGGCCCCGAGGGCGGGGTCGTACAGCACCTCGGCCAGCCCCGCCGCGGCGTCGGTGATGTGCTCCTGGCCGTGGCCGAAGCTCCGCCACCGGCAGCCCACCACCAGCGCCAGCCGTCCCCCTCCGTCCCCCATGCCGCACATTCTGCGGCCGGACCGCCCCGCCGTACAGGCGTCCGGCGCGGATCCCGTGCTCTGGCCCCGGCCCCGCTGTGCGGATATATTCACTGCATCGGACTTTGAATGACTCCATCCACCCCGCCCGGACGGCGGACCAGGGAGGTCGAGGCGCATGACGCAGCAGCAGAGCGGCCCGCGCGAGGTCAGGGCGCCCCGCGGCACCGCGCTCGGCACGCAGGGCTGGCAGCAGGAGGCCGCCCTGCGGATGCTCATGAACAACCTCGACCCCGAGGTCGCCGAGCACCCGGACAAGCTCGTCGTCTACGGCGGCACCGGCAAGGCCGCCCGCGACTGGCGCTCGTACGACGCCATGGTCCGCACCCTGCGCACCCTCAGGCAGGACGAGACCATGCTCGTGCAGTCCGGCCGCCCGGTCGGCGTCATGCAGACCCACGAGTGGGCGCCGCGCGTCCTCATCGCCAACTCCAACCTGGTGGGCGACTGGGCGAACTGGGAGGAGTTCCGGCGCCTGGAGCAGCTCGGCCTCACCATGTACGGGCAGATGACCGCCGGGTCGTGGATCTACATCGGCACCCAGGGCATCCTCCAGGGCACCTACGAGACCTTCGCCGCCGTCGCCGCCAAGCGCTTCGGCGGCACCCTCGCCGGGACGGTCACCCTCACCGCCGGCCTCGGCGGCATGGGCGGCGCCCAGCCCCTCGCCGTCACCATGAACGGCGGCGTCGCGCTCTGCATCGACTGCGACCCCAGCCGCATCGCCCGCCGGATCGAGCACCGCTACCTCGACGTGCGGGCCGACTCCGTCGAGCACGCGCTCCGGCTCGCCGTCGAGGCCCGCGACCGGCGGGAGCCGCTCAGCATCGGCCTGCTCGGCAACGCCGCCGACCTCGTCCCGCAGCTCCTCGCGATGGACGCGCCGATCGACATCGTCACCGACCAGACCAGCGCCCACGACCCGCTCGCCTACCTGCCGACCGGCGTCGACTTCGCCGACATGGCCGAGTACGCCCGCACCAAGCCCGCCGAGTTCACCGAGCGGGCCCGGGAGTCGATGGCCCGGCACGTGGAGGCGATGGTGGGCTTCCTCGACAGGGGCGCCGAGGTCTTCGACTACGGCAACTCCATCCGCGGCGAGGCGCAGCTCGCCGGCTACGGGCGCGCCTTCGCCTTCCCCGGCTTCGTCCCCGCCTACATCCGGCCGCTGTTCTGCGAGGGCAAGGGCCCGTTCCGCTGGGCCGCGCTCTCCGGCGACCCGGCGGACATCGCGAGGACCGACCGGGCCGTCCTCGACCTCTTCCCCGAGAACGAGTCCCTCGCCCGCTGGATCCGCATGGCCCAGGAGAAGGTCCACTTCCAGGGCCTGCCCGCCCGCATCTGCTGGCTGGGCTACGGCGAGCGCGACCGGGCGGGCGAGCGGTTCAACGCCATGGTGGGGAGCGGCGAGCTGTCCGCGCCGGTCGTCATCGGCCGCGACCACCTCGACTGCGGCTCCGTCGCCTCCCCCTACCGGGAGACCGAGGCCATGCTCGACGGCTCCGACGCCATCGCCGACTGGCCGCTGCTCAACGCCATGGTCAACGTCGCCTCCGGCGCCTCCTGGGTCTCGATCCACCACGGCGGCGGCGTCGGCATCGGCCGCTCGATCCACGCCGGGCAGGTCACCGTCGCCGACGGCACCGCCCTCGCGGGGGAGAAGATCCGCCGCGTCCTCACCAACGACCCGGGCATGGGCGTCATCCGCCACGTCGACGCCGGCTACGACCGCGCCGCCGAGGTCGCCGACGAGCGCGGGGTCCGCGTCCCCATGCGCGAGGGCGGGGAGGGCTGAGTGGCCCCCGCGCAGGAGGCCCGGGCCGCCGGGGAGCGTCCCGGCGGCGAGGGGCGGCCCGGCGCCGAGGAGCGGCTGGGCGCCGCCGGTGACGCGTACCGGCGCATGTGGCGGGAGCTGCTGCCCGTCGGCCGGTACGGCGCCACCGGCGGCTACCGCCGCCACGCCTGGAACGGCGCCGACGCCGAGTGCCGCGCCTGGTTCGAGGAGCAGGCCCGCTCCCGCGGCCTGGCGTACGAGGTGGACCGCAACGGCAACCAGTGGGCCTGGTGGGGCGACCCCGGGGCCGGGGACGCCGTCGTCACCGGCTCCCACCTGGACTCCGTGCCCGACGGGGGCGCCTACGACGGCCCGCTCGGCGTGGTCTCCTCCTTCGCCGCCGTCGACGCCCTGCGCGGGCGCGGCGCCCGGCCCGTCCGGCCGCTCGCCGTCGTCAACTTCGGCGACGAGGAGGGCGCCCGCTTCGGCGTCGCCTGCACCGGCTCCCGCCTCACCACGGGCGTCCTGGCGCCGGAGCGGGCCCGCGCGCTGACCGACGCGGACGGGGTCCGCCTCGCCGACGCCATGGAGCGCGCCGGCCACGACCCCGCCGCCCTCGGGCGCGACGACGACCGGCTCACCCGCATCGGCGCCTTCGTCGAGCTCCACGTCGAGCAGGGCCGGGCCCTGGGCGACCACCCCGTCGGCGTCGCCTCCGCGATCTGGCCGCACGGCCGCTGGCGGTTCGACTTCCACGGCGAGGCCAACCACGCGGGCACCACCCGCCCGGAGGACCGCCGCGACCCCATGGCCGCCTACGCCGGCGCCGTGCTCGCCGCCCGCGAGCACACCCGCGGCGGCGGCGCCCTCGCCACCTTCGGCCGGGTCGCCGTGGAGCCCAACGGCACCAACGCCATCGCCTCCCTGGTGCGCGGCTGGCTGGACTCCCGCGCCGCCGACGAGCCCGCCCTGGAGGACGCCGTGGCGGCGGTCCGCCGCGCCGCCGAGGAGCACGCCGCCCGCGAGGGGGTGCGCGTCGAGGTGGCCCGCGAGTCGTACACGCCCGTCGTCTCCTTCGACGTCCCGCTGCGCGACCGCCTCGCCGCCGCCGTGCGGGCCGCGACCGGCCGCGAGGTGCCGGTGCTGCCCACCGGCGCCGGGCACGACGCGGGCATCCTCTCCGCCGCCGTGCCCACCGCGATGCTCTTCGTCCGCAACCCCACCGGCGTCTCCCACTCGCCCGCGGAGTCCGCCGAGGAGTCCGACTGCCTCGCCGGGGCCGCCGCCCTGGCCGACGTCCTGGAGGAGCTGGCGTGCCGGTGACGACCGCCTACTGGGCCGAGCACGCCTGGCTGCGGCGGCCGGGAGCGCCCGCCCCCGCCGTCGAGCAGCAGGTGCTGGTGGAGGTCGGGGGCGACGGCCGCATCACCGCCGTCACCCCCGGCTCCGGCCCCTGCCCGCCCCGCGCGGTCCGCCTCGGCGGCCTGCTGCTGCCCGGCATGGCCAACGCCCACTCGCACGCCTTCCACCGGGCGCTGCGGGCCACCGTCCAGGTCGGCTCCGGCACCTTCTGGACGTGGCGCGACCAGATGTACCGCTTCGCCGCCGCCCTCGACCCGGACACCTACCTGGCCCTCGCCACCGCCGTCTACGCCGAGATGGCGCTCGCGGGCACCACCTGCGTCGGCGAGTTCCACTACGTCCACCACACCCCCGGCGGCGCCCCCTACGCCGACCCCAACGCGATGGGCGAGGCGCTGGTGGAGGCCGCCGCCCGGGCCGGGATCCGCATCACCCTGCTCGACACCTGCTACCTCTCCTCCGGCTTCGGCGCCGCCCCCGAGCCCCACCAGCGGCGCTTCAGCGACGGCGACGCCGACGCCTGGGCCGCCCGCGCCGCCGCGTTCGCCGACGCCCACCGCGGCACCCCCCACGCCCGGGTCGGCGCCGCCGTCCACTCGGTGCGGGCCGTGCCCGCCGGCCAGCTCGCCACCGTCGCCCGCTGGGCGGAGGAGCGCGGCGCCCCGCTGCACGTCCACCTCTCCGAGCAGACCGCCGAGAACGACGCCTGCCTCGACGCGCACGGCGCCACCCCCACCCGGCTCCTCGCCGACCACGGCGTCCTCGGCCCGCGCACCAGCGCCGTCCACGCCACCCACCTCACCGGTGAGGACGTCCGGCTCCTCGGCGGCTCCGCGGCCTCCGTCTGCATGTGCCCCACCACCGAGCGCGACCTCGCCGACGGCATCGGGCCGGCCCGCGACCTCGCCGACGCCGGCTGCCGCATCACCCTCGGCAGCGACAGCCACGCGGTCGTCGACCCCTTCGAGGAGGCCCGCGCCCTGGAGCTGGACGAGCGGCTGCGCACCCGCCGCCGCGGCCACTGGACCGCCGCCGCCCTGCTGCGCGCCGCCGGCGAGGACGGCCACGCCTCCCTGGGCTGGGAGGAGGCCGGCCGGATCGAGCCGGGCGCCCTCGCCGACCTCACCGCCGTCGCCCTGGACTCCGTGCGCACCGCCGGCGCCGTCCCCCGGCTCGGCGCCGAGACCGCGGTGTTCGCGGCGTCCGCCGCCGACGTCCGCCACGTCGTGGTGGGCGGCCGCCACGTCGTCCGCGACGGCGTCCACCAGCTGGTCCCCGACGTGCCCGCCGCCCTGCGGGACTCGATCGCCGCCCTGCGCGGCCGGTAGCGCCGCCCCGCGCGGCAGGAAGCGACCCATGACCGCCACCCTGATCACCGGCATCGGCAGCCTCGTCACCAACGACGAGGCGCACGGCACCGGCCCCCTCGGCCTGCTCGCCGACGCCGCCGTCGTCCTGGAGGACGGCCGCGTCGCCTGGACCGGACCGGCCGCGGCCGCCCCCGCCGCCGACACCGTGCACGACGCGGGCGGCCGTGCCGCGCTGCCCGGCTTCGTCGACTCCCACGCCCACCTGGTCTTCGCCGGGGACCGCACCGCCGAGTTCGCCGCCCGCATGTCCGGGCGGCCCTACACGGCGGGCGGCATCCGCACCACCGTCGCCGCCACCCGCGCCGCGACCGACGCCGAGCTGGACGCGGGCGTCGCCCGCCTGGTCCGGGAGGCGCTGCGGCAGGGCACCACCACCGTGGAGTGCAAGTCCGGCTACGGCCTCACCGTGGAGGACGAGGCCCGTGCCCTGCGGATCGCCGCCCGGCACACCCCCGAGACGACCTACCTGGGCGCCCACGTCGTCGCCCCCGAGTACGCGGACGACCCGGCGGGCTACGTCGACCTCGTCACCGGGCCCATGCTCGACGCCTGCGCCCCGCACGCCCGCTGGGTGGACGTCTTCTGCGAGCGCGGCGCCTTCGACGGGGACCAGGCCCGCGCCGTCCTGAACGCCGGGGCGGCCCGCGGGCTCGTCCCCCGCGTCCACGCCAACCAGCTCGGCCCCGGCCCCGGCGTGCAGCTCGCCGTGGAGCTGGGCGCCGCCTCCGCCGACCACTGCACCCACCTGGACGACGCCGACGTGGCCGCCCTGGCCTCCTCGGACACCGTCGCCACCCTGCTGCCCGGCGCCGAGTTCTCCACCCGCGCCCCCTACCCGGACGCGCGCCGCCTGCTGGACGCGGGCGCCGCCGTGGCCCTCTCCACGGACTGCAACCCCGGCTCCAGCTTCACCACCTCGATGCCGTTCTGCGTCGCGGTCGCCGTCCGGGAGATGGGCATGACCCCGGACGAGGCCGTGCACGCCGCCACCGCGGGCGGCGCCCGCGCCCTGCGCCGCACCGACGTCGGCCGGATCGCCCCCGGCGCCCGCGCCGACCTGGTGCTGCTGGACGCGCCCTCCCACGTCCACCTCGCCTACCGGCCCGGGGTGCCCCTGGTCTCCGCCGTCTGGCGCGGCGGCGTGCGGGAGCTCTGACCCGGGTCCGTCCGCCGGCCTCCGGCCCCCGCGCGCCGGAACGCGCCGCCGCCCCGGGACGGCGGCGCGCTCCGGGGCGGCGGGGGTGCGTACGGGTGGCCGGCGAGGCCGTGCGGCGGGTGGTCACTCCTCCACGAGGAGCCCGGCCCGCAGCCGGGTCAGCGTCCGGGTGAGCAGCCGCGAGACGTGCATCTGGGAGATGCCCAGCTCGGCACCGATCTCCGACTGCGTCATGTTGCCGACGAAGCGCAGCGAGAGGATCCGGCGGTCGCGCTCGGGCAGCCCGGCGATCAGCGGCTTGAGGGACTCGCGGTACTCGATGCCCTCCATGCCGTGGTCCTCGTAGCCGATGCGGTCGGCGAGCGCGCCCTCGGTCTCGTCCTCCTCGGGCTGCGCGTCCAGCGAGCTGGCGGTGTAGGCGTTGCTCACGGCCATGCCCTCGACGACCTCGTCCTCGGGGATGTCCAGCTTGCGGGCGAGCTCGGCGACGGTGGGGGCGCGGTCCAGCTGCTGCGCCAGCTCGTCGGTGGCCTTGGCCAGGTCGAGCCGCAGCTCCTGCAGGCGGCGCGGTACCCGGACGGCCCAGCTGGTGTCGCGGAAGAACCGCTTGATCTCACCGATGATCGTGGGCATGGCGAAGGTGGGGAACTCCACCCCGCGGTCCATCTCGAACCGGTCGATCGCCTTGATCAGGCCGATCGTGCCGACCTGGACGATGTCCTCCATCGGCTCGCTGCGGGAGCGGAACCGGGAGGCGGCGAACTTCACCAGGGCGAGGTTGAGCTCGATGAGGGTGTTACGCACGTAGGCGTGCTCGTGCGTGCCCTCCTCCAGGGTCTCCATACGGCGGAAGAGCACCTTGGAGAGCGCCCTGGCGTCCAGGGGGCCGACCGTGTCCGCGGGCGGGATCTCCGGCAGGTCCCCCAGCGAGGCGGGCCGGCGGACCGGCGCTCCCGTGACCTGCGCGGCCGCCTCCGGCCGCTCCGCTGCCGCGGTGCGCGCCGTCTCCGACGACGCGTCGTCGTGCCGCGTGGCGTCGAGCTGGGCTGCCATGGGTGATGCTCCTCCCTCGGGTGGGATGCGCATGGTTGGCTGCCATGCCACCTCCGTGTACGGACACCTCTTGTTCCTGCCTACCCCGACCGTCTGCAAGGATGCAAGCCGAGTTCATCGCCCGGGATGGGGGATGATGGCGCCGGGAGGTCATAGATGGACCGTGGATCAGCCGGTACGCCCGGCTCGGACAGCGCGGGCGGCGACGCCGTGGGGCTGACGCCGGGGGAGGCCGCAGGGGCCGACCGGCTCGCCGTCGCGGTGCGCAGCGTCGCCGGGAGCGTGGTGGTCGCCCCCTCGGGGGAGCTGGACCACGACACCGCCGACCTGCTGCGGGGACCGCTGGAGCGGGCCCTCGACGAGGGCGAGGACCGCATCGTCGTCGACTGCTCGGACCTGCTCTTCTGCGACTCCACCGGCCTCAACGTGCTCCTCGCCGCCCGGCTGCGGGCCCAGGAGGCGGGCGGCGCCGTCCACCTCGCGGCCATGCGGCCCGCGGTGGCCCGCGTGTTCGAGATCACCGGGGCGGAGACCGTCTTCCGGGTGCACGGCTCCCTCGACGAGGCGCTGGCGGACCGGTAGATGTGCATCCACCGGCGAAGTGCGGGCAGGAGAGCCGGCAGGATCCGGCCGGGGCGGGCCGGGTCGGTGTGCGCGGCGGCGCCCGCGGTCGACACCGCGGCCGGGACGGCGCGCAGTGGACCGCAGCGAAACGGAGGGGCGGCATGAGCACCATCCGGCCTCGGGTGCCGGAGGACCCCCACACCTCCGGTGGCCGCAGGAGGCCTTCCTCCCTGCCACCGGGCGGCCAGGTGCGCCGTCTGGCGCTGGCCGGGACCAAGGGTGTGGTGGCTCGCAGCCGCGACTTCACCCGGGGGGCCCTGGAGGACTGGGAGTGGCTGCCGGGGGAGGACGAGGAGGCGCTGGCGGTCGCGGAGGACGTGCTGCTGGTGGTCTCGGAGCTCGTCACCAACGCCTGCCTGCACGCGGGCGGCCCCCAGGAGCTGCTGCTGCACTGCACGGACGACGCGCTGCGGATCGAGGTGGCCGACGCGAACCCGTCCCACCCCGAGCCGCGCCGGCCCCACGAGCGGGGCAAGCCGGGCGGCCACGGCCTGCACATCGTGGGCCGGCTCAGCCGCCGCTGGGGCGTGGTCGGGCACCCCGCCCCGGCCGCGGACGGCGTCTCCGCCGACGGGACCGCCGGGCCCGGGAAGACGGTCTGGGTGGAGCTGGACGCCCCCTGGGCGCGCTCCTGAGGGCCTTCCCGGGGCGCAGCGGCCCCGGCCCGCGGGACGGCGGAACGGTGAGGGGCCCGGGGCCGGTACGGATCTCCGTACCGGCCCCGGGCCCCTCCGCTGTGCCGTGCGTCAGTGCACGTCGCCCATGAGGGCGACCACCTTGCGGCGGTACATCACCACGGCGACGCCGGCCAGCACCGCCAGGACGCCCTGGAAGGCGAAGTACCCCTGGCTGTCGATGTTGGCGCCCGCCAGCTGCACCAGCGCGGTGACGCAGTCGCCCGCGGTCACGGCGAGGAACCACACGCCCATCATCTGGCTGGCGTACTTCTGCGGCGCCAGCTTGGTGGTCACCGACAGGCCCACCGGGGACAGGCACAGCTCGCCGACGGTCTGGATCAGGTAGACCACGGTCAGCCACAGCGGGCTCACCTTGGTGCCGTCGGAGGCGGCGGCCTGGGCCAGCATCATGACCAGGAAGGACGCGCCGATCAGCAGCAGGCCGTAGGCGAACTTGACCGTGGTGCTCGGCTCCTTCGCGCGCCGGGCGAGGGCGACCCACAGCCAGGCGAAGAGCGGCGCCAGCGCCATGATCATCAGCGGGTTCAGGGACTGGAACCAGCTGGCGGGGAAGCCGAAGCCGAGGAGCGTGGAGGAGGTGTTGTTCTCCGCGAACAGGTTCAGCGTCGAGCCGGACTGGTCGTAGATCATCCAGAAGATGGCGGCGGCCACGAAGAACCAGACGTACCCGGTCATCTTCGACTGCTCGTCCCGGCTCAGGTCGCGGTCGCGCTTGATCCGGAGCAGGTAGTAGGCGGGGATCGCCAGGCCGCCCACGGTCAGCGGCCACATCGCCCAGTTGATGGTGAAGTGGCCGGACAGCGCCACGGCGCCGTAGAAGACGACCGCGAGCAGGGTCCAGAAGCCGGCCTTGCGCAGCAGCGCGCCGCGCTCGTCGGCGGTCAGCGGGGTCGGGACGACGTCGCTGCGCTCGCTCAGGTGGCGGCTGCCCAGCAGGTACTGGAGCAGGCCCAGCGCCATGCCGGCGCCCGCCATGGCGAAGCCCAGGTGCCAGTTGACCTTCTCGCCGACGGTGCCGATGGTCAGCGGCGCGACGAAGGCGCCGAGGTTGATCCCCATGTAGAAGATCGTGAAGCCGCCGTCGCGGCGCGGGTCGTTCGGCCCCTCGTAGAGGTGGCCCACCATGGTGGAGATGTTGGACTTCAGCAGTCCGGAGCCCGCCGCGATGAGGACCAGGCCGACGAAGAACGAGGCGCTCGCCGGCACGGCCAGCAGGAAGTGGCCCGTCATGATGACGAAGCCCGCGATGGCCACGGTGCGCCGCGCGCCCCACAGCCGGTCGGCCGCCCAGCCGCCCGGGAGGGCGAGCAGGTAGACCATGGCGTTGTACACGCTGTAGATGGCGGTGGCGGTGGCCAGGTCGAAGCCCAGCCCGCCCTTGCCGGTGGGTGCCACCAGGTAGAGCACCAGCAGGGCGCGCATGCCGTAGAAGCTGAACCGCTCCCACATCTCGGTCATGAACAGGGTGGCCAGGCCGCGCGGCTGACCGAGGAAGGTCTTGCCTGTGCTGCGGTCCGCGGTGGGCGGAGTGACCGTCTGCGTCGGGGTGGACGCCATGTGAGCCGTTCCTTGTCTGACTGCGCGGACCGCGCGGGGGTGGCCGTGCGGATCCTGCACCGGGCACGGGGGTGCCGCGGTACGTGACATGGGGACGCCACCACTGTACGGGCACCATTGCTGCCATAACGGATCAAGAGCACTCATTGACCGTGAACAGCCATTAAGTGTGCATATCGCGCATCTGACGCCGAAATGCAGGCGTTTGCGTAAATCTTCCTTCGAACGCAAGGCGTTCTCCGGGAGTCTTCCTCTCTTTCGCCTCGGCGTCAGTGGTGCGCGTCACGCCCGTCCGGCGTTCCCCGCCCCGGACGGTGTGCTTCACTTCACAGCCCCGCCGCCCCGCCCGTCCCGCGCGACGCGCCCGATCAGCGGCGGGGACGCGGACTACGATCGCCCCATGACCCGAGTTCTGCTCGCCGAGGACGACATCGCCATCTCGGAGCCGCTCGCGCGGGCGCTCCGCCGCGAGGGCTACGAGGTGCTGGTGCGCGAGGACGGCCCTGCCGCACTGGAGACCGGGCTCGAGGAGGACGTCGACCTCCTCGTGCTCGACCTCGGCCTGCCCGAGATGGACGGCCTGGAGGTCTGCCGCAGGCTCCGCGCCGACGGCAAGGGCTTCCCCGTCCTCGTGCTCACCGCCCGCGCCGACGAGGTCGACACCGTCGTCGGGCTCGACGCCGGCGCCGACGACTACGTCACCAAGCCCTTCCGCCTCGCCGAACTGCTCGCCCGGGTGCGGGCCCTGCTGCGCCGCGGCACCGTCGACCTCACCACCGGGGCCCACGGCGTCAAGATCGACGTGGAGTCCCACCGCGCCTGGCTCGGCGAGGACGAGCTCCAGCTCTCCGCCAAGGAGTTCGAGCTGCTGCGCGTCCTCGTCCGGGACGCCGGCCGGGTCGTCACCCGCGAGCAGATCATGCGGCAGGTCTGGGACACCACCTGGTGGACCTCCACCAAGACCCTCGACATGCACATCTCCTGGCTGCGGAAGAAGCTCGGCGACGACGCCGGCAACCCCCGCTACATCACCACCGTCCGCGGCGTGGGCTTCCGCTTCGAGAAGGGCTGACCGGCAGCGTGAAGCGCCGGATGATCAACTCCCTGCTGGGCGTCGTCCTCGTGATGGTCGTCGTCTTCTGCGTGCCGCTGGCGCTCTTCGAGAAGAGGACCATCGAGAGCGCCGCCCAGGACAGGGCCGGCGCGGAGGCGGTGCGGGTCCTCGGCATGGTCGAGAACCGCATCGCCGCGGGGGAGCCCGTCCGCACCGACGACCTCAGGGGGCAGATCACCGACGGCTCGTACGCCGAGGTCCGCCTGCCGGGCCGCGCGCCCATCGTCATCGGCAGCCCGCCCTCCGGCGGCAGGCCCGTCCGGGCCGTCCAGGGCGGCGGCCGGGGCGAGCAGGTGGTCGTCGAGCACTCCCGCAGCGACGTCGAGCACGAGATCGGCACCATGCTGCTCACGCTCGGCGTCGTCGCCCTGCTCGCCGTCCAGGCCGCCGTCGCCCTCGCCGTCTGGCAGGCCAAGCGCCTCACCCGGCCCCTCAACGACCTCGCCGAGACCGCCGAGCGCCTCGGCTCGGGCGACCCCCGCCCCCGCCACCGCCGGTACGGCGCACCCGAGCTCGACCGCGTCGCCGAGGTCCTCGACGCCAGCGCCGAGCGGATCGCCCGCATGCTCACCGCCGAGCGCCGCCTCGCCGCCGACGCCTCCCACCAGCTGCGGACCCCGCTCACCGCGCTCTCCATGCGGCTGGAGGAGATCATCGCCACCGAGGACCCGGAGACGGTCAAGGAGGAGGCCGCCATCGCCCTGGGCCAGGTCGAGCGGCTCACCGACGTGGTGCAGCGCCTGCTCACCAACCAGCGCGACCCCCGCAGCACTTCCGCCGTCTCCTTCGACCTCGACGAGGTCGTCAAGCAGCAGGCGGAGGAGTGGCGGCAGGCCCTGCGCGGCGCCGGCCGGCGCCTGGAGGTCGAGGGCCTGCACGGACTGGAGGCGGTCGGCACCCCCGGCGCCGTCGCCCAGGTCCTGGCCACCCTGATCGAGAACTCGCTCATGCACGGCGGGGGGACCGTGGTGGTCTCCACCCGCGTCACCGGGACCTCCGTCGTCGTCGAGGTCCGGGACGAGGGGCCCGGTGTGCCGCCCGAGCTGGGCGCCCGGGTCTTCGAGCGCACGGTCAGCGGGCGCAACTCCACCGGCATCGGCCTCGCCGTGGCCCGCGACCTCGCCGAGGCCGACGGCGGGCGGCTGGAGCTGCTCTCGCTGCGGCCGCCGGTGTTCGCCCTCTTCCTGGGGCGGCAGCTCGAGGACTGACCGGACCGGCGGCCGGCCCGCGGACCGGCCGGCGCCTCTCGGGCTGCGGGCCGGGAGCGGCGGGACGGGCCGGGAGGGGCGCGGCCGATGGCGGGGGTGCCGGGCGCGGGAACAGGAACGCCCCGGGCGGGAGGCCCGGGGCGCGGCAGTGGTCCGTACGGTGTGCGGGGCGGCGGTCAGCCCTCGCGGACGGCGGCGGGCCGGCCGGCCATGGCCGGCTCGTGCGCGCCTATGGCCCCCGGCGCCTGCTCGCCCTCCAGCTCCGGCAGCGCCCGGAAGACCCAGGTGCGGTAGGAGACGAAGCGGAACAGGGTGCCCAGGCCGAGGCCGACCACGTTCTTGGCGATGTTGTCGGCCAGCCCCGAGTGGAAGCCCAGGCTGTAGTGCGAGATCCACAGGGTGCCGTTCTCGATCACCATGCCGATGCCGCTGAAGACCAGGAAGAGCGTGATCTCCCGGGAGCGGGCGTCCGCGTCACGGTCCCGGTACACCCAGTAGCGGTAGCCCACATAGTTGGTGGCGATGGCCACCAGGGTCGCGAGGACGCCCGACCGCACGGGCGCCCAGTGGAGCCCGTGGATGCACAGGTTGAACACGACGAGGTTCACGACGACGCCCAGCAGGCCCACCGTGCCGAACTTCATCACCTCGTGCACGAGGCCGCGCAGCCGTCCGCGCAGGCCGTGCGCCGCGCGAGTGTCAGTCGTCATACCGGGACCGTCTCCAGACGTCGGGATTCCTGCCATGGTATCCGCGTGCCCGCCCGGCACACGGCGCACCCCGGACAGCCGGACCCGCCTCGCACCCCGGACGCATCCGGGCCCCGGGGAGCCCCGGGGAGCCCCGGCGCACCGGACGGACCGTGCGGGGCCGGACGTGCCGCGGGCACCGGACGGACGGGCGCGCGGGCGGTGCGGCCCCGGTGTGACGTCCGGAGGGGGCCGTCCGGTTCCCGCCCCTCCCCGCCCTGCGGTCCGCCCCGCCGCCCGTCCGCCCCGCCACCCGCCCCCGCCCGGCGGCCCCGCGTCCCGACCCCCCGCCCCGGCGCCGGGTGCCCGGCGGCGGCGCGGATATCCTTGCGGTGTGACTTTCCCGGTAGTCGGCATGATCGGTGGCGGCCAGCTCGCCCGTATGGCACACCAGGCGGGCATCCCGCTCGGTGTCAGGTTCAGGCTCCTCGCGGACACCCCGCAGGACTCCGCCTCGCAGGTGGTCGGCGACGTCGTGGTCGGCGACCACCGCGACCTGGACGTCCTGCGAGCCTTCGCCGAGGGCTGCGACGTGGTCACCTTCGACCACGAGCACGTCCCCACCGAGCACCTGCACGCCCTCCAGGCCGCCGGCGTCGCCGTCCGGCCCGGGCCCGAGGCGCTGGTCAACGCCCAGGACAAGGGCGTCATGCGGGCGAGGCTCGACTCCATCGGAGTGCCCTGCCCCCGCCACCGCATCGTCGCCGACCCGGCCGACGTCGCCGCGTTCGCCGCCGAGGGCTCCGGATTCCCCGTGGTCCTGAAGACCGTCCGCGGCGGCTACGACGGCAAGGGCGTGTGGGTGGTCTCCTCCGAGGAGGAGGCCGCGGAGCCCTTCCGGGCCGGCGTGGCGGTGCTGGCCGAGGAGAAGGTCGACTTCGTCCGCGAGCTCGCCGCGAACGTGGTCCGCTCGCCCAGCGGCCAGGCCGTCGCCTACCCCGTCGTGGAGAGCGTCCAGGAGAACGGCGTCTGCGCCGAGGTGACCGCCCCCGCCCCGGACCTGTCCGACGCGCTCGCCGCCGAGGCCCAGGCCCTCGCCCTGCGCATCGCGGGCGAGCTGGACATCACCGGCCACCTCGCGGTGGAGCTCTTCCAGACCCGCGACGGCCGCGTCCTCGTCAACGAGCTGGCCATGCGCCCCCACAACTCCGGCCACTGGTCGATCGACGGCGCCGTCACCTCGCAGTTCGAGAACCACCTGCGGGCCGTCCTCGACCTGCCGCTCGGCGACCCCCGCCCCCGCGCCCGGTGGACCGTCATGGTCAACGTCCTCGGCGGCGACTACCCCGACATGTACGGCGCGTTCCTGCACTGCATGGCTCGCGACCCCGGCCTGCGCATCCACATGTACGGCAAGGACGTGAAGCCCGGCCGTAAGGTGGGCCACGTCACCGTCTTCGGGGACGACCTGGAGGACGTGCGCGAGCGCGCCCGCCACGCCGCCGCCTACCTGCGCGGCACCGTCACCGAGTGAGCCCCGCGGGCCCGCGGCCGCCGCGGGTCCGCGCCCGGCGGGCACCACGCCCGCCGGGCACCGCGAACCGAACAGAGCGCACGAACCGAACAGAGCGCACGAACCGAACAGAGCGAGAGGGCACCGAGTGAGCACCGACCAGCCCGTCGTCGGCATCGTCATGGGATCGGACTCCGACTGGCCGGTGATGGAGGCCGCCGCCAAGGCCCTCGACGAGTTCGAGGTCCCCTACGAGGTCGACGTCGTCTCCGCGCACCGCATGCCGCGCGAGATGGTCGCCTACGGCGAGAACGCCCACCGCCGCGGCCTGAAGGCGATCATCGCCGGCGCCGGCGGCGCCGCCCACCTGCCGGGCATGCTCGCCTCCGTCACCCCGCTGCCGGTCATCGGCGTCCCCGTGCCGCTGAAGTACCTCGACGGCATGGACAGCCTGCTCTCCATCGTCCAGATGCCGGCCGGCGTGCCCGTGGCCACCGTCTCCGTCGCGGGCGCCCGCAACGCCGGCCTGCTCGCCGTCCGGATGCTCGCCGCCTTCGACGCCGACCTCGCCGAGCGGATGACCGACTTCCAGGCCGAGCTCAACAACCAGGCCACCGAGAAGGGCAAGAAGCTGCGCGCCAAGGTCGCCGGCTCCCACTCCTTCGGCTTCGGCGGCTGACCGCGGTGGCGTACCGGGCCCCCTCTCCCGAGCTGCTCGCCCGGGCGCGGGCCGTCCTGGCCGAGGCGCCCGTCGTCGACGGCCACAACGACCTGCCGTGGGCGCTGCGCGAGCAGGTCCGCTACGACCTGGACGCCTGCGACATCGCCGCCGACCAGAGCCACAGGCTCCACACCGACCTGCCCCGGCTGCGGGCCGGCGGCGTCGGCGCCCAGTTCTGGTCGGTGTACGTCCGCACCGACCTCGCGGGCGACCACGCCGTCAGCGCCACCCTGGAGCAGATCGACGTGGTGCGCCGCCTCGTCGACCGCCACCCCGGCGACCTGCGGCTCGCCCTCACCGCCGACGACATGGAGGCGGCCCGCGCCGAGGGCCGCATCGCCTCCCTCATGGGCGCCGAGGGCGGCCACAGCATCGACTGCTCGCTGGCCACCCTGCGCGCCCTGTACGCGCTCGGCGTGCGGTACATGACGCTCACCCACAACGACAACGTGCCGTGGGCCGACTCCGCGACCGACACCCCCGAGGCCGACGGGCTCACCGCCTTCGGCGAGGAGGTCGTGCGGGAGATGAACCGGCTCGGCATGCTCGTCGACCTCTCCCACGTCTCGCCCGACACCATGCGCGACGCCCTGCGGGTCAGCGAGGCGCCCGTGGTCTTCTCCCACTCCTCGTCGCGCGGCGTCTGCGACCACCCCCGCAACATCCCCGACGACGTCCTGGAGCGGCTGCCCGCCAACGGCGGCGTCGCCATGGCCACCTTCGTGCCGAAGTTCGTCCTGCCCGAGGCCATCGCCTGGACGAGGCGCGCCGACGCCAACATGGCCGACCACGGCTTCCACCCCCTGGACACCACCCCGGCCGCCATGGCCTGCCAGCGGGCCTTCGAGGAGGCCGACCCGCGCCCGGTGGCCACCGTCGCCACCGTCGCCGACCACCTCGACCGGATGCGGGAGATCGCGGGCGTCGACCACGTCGGCATCGGCGGCGACTACGACGGCACCGCCTTCACCCCGGTCGGCCTGGAGGACGTCTCCGGCTATCCCAACCTTCTCGCGGAGCTGCTGGGGCGCGGCTGGTCCGAGGCCGACCTGGCCAAACTGACCTGGCACAACGCGGTGCGGGTGCTGCGCGACGCCGAGGGCGCGGCGCGGGCGGCACAGGCCGTGCGCGGCCCGTCCACGGCCACCATCGACCGCCTCGACGGCTGAGGGCCCCCGGGGACGCCGGAGGGCCGGGACCGCGCCGTGCGCGGCCCCGGCCCCCTGCCGCCCCGTCAGTCCCGGCCCAGCCACAGGTCGGGGCCGAACACCTCGTAGTGCACGTCGGCGGCCGGCACGCCCCGCCGCAGCAGCCCGCCGCGCACCGCCCGCAGGAACGGCAGCGGCCCGCACAGGTACGCCGTCACGCCCTCGGGCAGCTCCAGCGCGTCCACGTCCACCAGGCCCGCGCGGACGTCCGGTCCCGCCTCGTCGCCCGGCTCCTCGTACCAGCGCAGCAGGGCCGCCCCCGGAAGCCCCGCCACCCGCTCGCGCAGCTCCGCCAGGTGGGCGTGGGCGGCGGGGGAGCGGTCGGCGTGCACCACGGTCACCGGCCGGGCGGAGCCGGTCGCGGCCAGGTGGTCCAGCATCGACAGCATCGGGGTGCAGCCGACGCCCGCCGACACCAGGAGCAGCGGACCGTCGCCGTCGGGCAGCACCAGGTCGCCGAAGGGCGCCGAGACCCTCAGCACGTCGCCGGTCCGCACGTGCCCGTGCAGCCAGGACGACACCTCGCCCTCGGGCGCGTCCCCGCCCAGGACCCGCTTCACCGTGATCCGCCAGTCGGCGCGGCCCGGCGCCGCGGAGAGGCTGTACTGGCGGATCTGGTGCGCGCCGTCCGGCAGTTCCACCTGCACCGAGACGTACTGGCCGGGGCGGAAGCCCCCGGCGGCCGAGCCGTCCTCGGGCCGCACCACGAAGGAGGCGGTGTCGGCGGTCTCCTGCGTGCGCCCCACGACCCGCATCCGCCGCCACACGTCGCCCTCGGGGGCGCCGGCCCGCTGGTAGAGCTCGGCCTCGACGGCGATCAGCGCGTTGGCCATCAGCCAGTACACCTCGTCCCAGGCGGCCGCGACCTCGGGCGTCACCGCGTCGCCGAGCACCTCGGCGACGGCCGCCAGCAGGTGGGTGTGGACGACCTTGTACTGCGCGGAGGTGACGCCCAGTGAGGCGTGCTTGTGGGCGATCCGGGAGAGCAGGGCGTCGGGGCGCTCGTCGGGACGGTCCAGCAGCATGCCCGCGAAGGCGGCGATCGAGCCCGCCAGCGCCCGGCGCTGCTCGCCGTTGGCCTGGTTGCCGCGGTTGAAGAGGTCGCGCAGCAGCTCCGGGTGGGCGGCGAACAGCCGCTGGTAGAAGCGGGCGGCGATCTCGTCGATGGCGGCGCCCACGGCGGGGAGGGTGGCGCGGACGACGGGGGTGGACTCGGCGGAGAGCATGTCGACTCCCTTATGTGGATGCGGGATTCATATTTTCGGGCGGAGGCAGCCGCCCGGCCAGGGCCGGTCGGGGCACGTGCAGAGGTCGGTCTTCCCTGCTCCGCCCGCATCACCCACTGTTCCGTCTGTTCCGTGGGCGTTTCGCGGTCGGACGCGGCGTCGGCTGCCCGCGTCGACCGCACGGCAGGAGAGTATCAAAGAGGTATTAAAGATTCGTATTTAAGGAAGTGGACCGCCCCTGTGGCCTCCGTCACGGAGGGTCAGGCGCCCTCGCCCTCCCCGTCGCCCTCGCCGTCGAGGTCGGCGAGCAGGGCGCCCAGGTCCAGCTCCGCCGTGAAGGCGTCCGCCACCCGCACGGTCCGGCGCCCCTTCAGCACCTCCCCCTCCCGGTACGTGCCGTCGGACAGCTCGTGCACGACGACGTGCGGCTCGGGCTCCAGCTCCAGTCGCCAGTACAGGGGCACGGCCGCCTGGGCGTAGAGGGCGGGCTTGAGGATCCGGTCCTGCGGCCGGGTGGACGGCGAGACGATCTCCACCAGCAGCAGCACCGCCTCCAGCGGCACGGCGACGGTGTCCCGCCGCACCGCGGACCGGTCCGCCACCACGATGTCGGGCACGAAGAGCCGTGAGTCGCCGCGCACGTTGACGGCCTCCGCCACCCGGAAGGGCGCGCGAGCGGCGCGCACGGCGCGTTTCAGCTGGCTCGCCAGCTCGAAGGAGGCGTCCTGGTGGGCCCAGCCGGGCGCGGGGGACATCATGAGCACACCGTCCACGAGCTCGTAGTGGCTGCCTGCCGGGTGCTCGTCGAGGGCGAGGACCTCGTCGACGGTCCAGGCGCCGGCGTGGTCCTCGATGCGGTGGGCGGTGCTCATGGCCATCACTGCCTCCAGCGGCGTCTCCGAACCCCAGCATGGCACGGGAGTACAGCAGGGATCAGCATCCCGCGACCGGCGGCCGGACCGGCCCCGCTCGGGCGAACACTCACTCGATCCGGGGGCGTGCGGGGTGCGTCACGCGCCCGGAAGGCATGGTTCCGGATATTGGTCCAGACCTTATTGGTCCATACCATTGACCGCGCACCTACAGAACCGGTATCCCATACCTGACCGCGCACCAGGGTGCCGCCGGGCACGGCCCCCACACTCCCCCCTCCCCAGGAGGTCCCCCACCGTGCACCCCACCCCCCGCAGGACCGGCGGACCGCTCACCGCGGCCCTCTCCGCCCTGGCCCTCGCCGCCGGCGCCCTCGGCGTCCTCGCCGGCGCCGGACAGGCCGACGCCGCCGCCGTCCCCGCCGCCGCGACCGCCGCCACCAGCGGCGGCGTGAAGATCGCCTACTACGACCAGTGGTCCGTCTACGGCAACGCCTTCTACCCCAAGGACCTCGACACCCGGGGCATCGCCGGCAAGCTGGACGTCCTCAACTACTCCTTCGAGAACATCCACCCCACCGACCTCACCTGCTTCGAGGCCACCAAGGCCTCCGACTCCGCCAACGAGTCGAACCCCAGCGCCGGCGACGGCGCGGGCGACGCCTTCGCCGACTACCAGAAGTCCTTCGGCGCCGACATCAGCGTCGACGGCGTCGCCGACGTCTGGAACCAGCCGATCGCCGGCACCTTCAACCAGCTCAGGAAGCTGAAGGCCAAGTACCCCAGGCTGCGGATCGTCGCCTCCATCGGCGGCTGGACGTACTCCAAGTACTTCTCCGACGCCGCCGCCACCGACGCGAGCCGCAAGAAGCTCGTCTCCTCCTGCATCGACATGTTCGTCAAGGGCAACCTGCCCGTCGACGGCGGCTTCGGCGGCCCCGGCAGCGCCGCCGGGATCTTCGACGGCTTCGACCTCGACTGGGAGTACCCGGGCTCGCCGAACGGCCACGTCGGCAACCACTACAGCGCGAACGACCGGAAGAACTACACCGCGCTGCTCGCCGAGTTCCGCGCCGAGCTCGACGCCTACGGCACCGCCAACGGCCGGAGGATGCTCCTCACCGCCGCCCTCCCGGCCGGCCAGGACAAGATCGCGCAGATCGAGACCGACAAGGTCGGCCAGTACCTCGACTACGCGAACATCATGACCTACGACATGCACGGCGCCTGGGACTCCACCGGCCCCACCAACCACCAGGACCCCACCTACCAGTCCCCGGACGACCCCTCCACGCCGATCGCCCCCGGCACCGGGAAGTACAGCAGCGACAACGCGCTGCGCGCCTGGACGCAGGGCGACCCCGCCTACGGCATCCCCGGCGGCTTCCCCGCCTCCAGGCTGACCATGGGCTACCCGCTGTACTACCGCGGCTGGACCGGCGTCCCCGCCGGCGCGAACCACGGCCTGTACCAGTCCGCCACCGGCCCGGCCCCGGCCCGCGGCCTCAGCGCCACCGCCGGCATCGCCTACGCCAAGGAGCTCACCGGGATCGTCGACAACCCGGCCTCCACCTACTGGGACCCCAGGACGCAGTCGAACTACTTCTACAACGGCACCGAGTTCTGGACCGGACTCGGCGCCCAGGGCATCCAGGCCAAGGCCGACTACGCGCACTGTCACGGCCTCGCCGGGTCGATGATGTACTCGCTGCTCGACCTGGACGCCTCGGCCACGCTCTTCAACCGGATCGTGACCGCCACGGACGGCTCCGCCGCCGACTGCTCCGGCTCCACGGCGACCCCGACGCCCACCCCCACCCCGACGCCCACGGGCACGCCCACGGCGACCCCGACGCCCACCCCCACGGCGACGCCCACCGCGACCCCGACCCCCACCCCGACCGGCGGCACCTGCACCGCCCCCGCCTGGGACCGCACCGCGGTCTACGTCGGCGGCAACACGGTGTCCCACCAGGGGCACACGTGGAAGGCCAAGTGGTGGACCCAGGGCGAGGAGCCCGGCACCACCGGTGAGTGGGGCGTCTGGCAGGACCTCGGCGCCTGCTGATCCCGCCCCCCGATCCCGCGCCGCCCGGCGGACTCCGACCCCGGGCGGCGCGGACCCACGTCCGCACCCCCGCGGCAGCCCCCGGCAGTCCCTGCAGCAGTCCCGGAAACCCCGGCCGCGCCAGGCGGCGGCCGCAGCCCCGCCCCGCCCCGGCCTCAGCCCAGGCCCAGCCGCGGGATCTCGATCGCCGGGCAGCGGTCCATCACCATCGGCAGCCCCGCCGCCCGCACCCGCGCGTACGCCGCCTCGTCGACCACGCCCAACTGGAACCAGACCGCCCGGGCGCCGGCCGCCACCGCCTCGTCCGCCACGCCGCCCGCCAGGGAGGAGTTGACGAAGACGTCCACCACGTCCACCGGGAACGGCACCTCCGCCAGCGAGCGGTACCCCTGCTCCCCGTGCACGGTCTCCGCCCTCGGGTGCACCGGGACCACCCGCTTCCCGAACCGCTGCAGCACCCGCGCCACCCCGTAGGCGGCCCGGGAGGTGTTGCCCGAGAGCCCCACCACCGCCCACACGTCGCCGGTGCCGGTCAGGATCTCCCGCACGGCCGCGTCGTCACCGTAGTCCGTCATGGCAGGTCCAACGACCGGGCCCGCCACCGGATTCCGCGGCGGCCGGACCCCGCCGCAGGCCTCTCCGGACGGGCCCGGCCGGACACGGCCGGACACGGCCGGGAGGGCCTGGCTCGGCTCAGCTCGGCCGGCCCAGCGCCCGGTAGGTCCAGCCCGCCGCCCGCCACGCCACCGGGTCCAGCACGTTCCGCCCGTCCAGGATCCGCCGCTCGGCCACCACCGCGCCCAGCGCCTCCGGGTCCATCTCCCGGAACTCCTGCCACTCCGTCAGGTGCAGCACCACGTGCGCGCCCCGGGCCGCCTCCAGGGCCGACTCCGCGTACGCCAGGCCCGGGAACATCTTGCGCGCGTTGTCCATCGCCTTCGGGTCGTACACCGCGACCTGCGCGCCCTGCAGCTGGATCTGCCCGGCGACGTTCAGCGCCGGCGAGTCCCGGATGTCGTCCGAGTTCGGCTTGAACGCCGCACCCAGCACCGCCACCCGGCGGCCCAGGAACCCGCCCCCGCACTGCTCCCGGGCCAGCTCCACCATCCGCGAGCGCCGCCGCATGTTGATCGAGTCGACCTCGCGCAGGAACGTCAGCGCCTGGTCCGCGCCCAGCTCCCCGGCCCGCGCCATGAACGCCCGGATGTCCTTCGGCAGGCACCCGCCGCCGAAGCCCAGCCCCGCGTTGAGGAACTTCCCGCCGATCCGCTCGTCGTACGACAGCGCCCGGCTCAGCTGCACCACGTCGGCGCCCGCGCTCTCGCAGACCTCCGCCATCGCGTTGATGAAGGAGATCTTGGTGGCCAGGAAGGAGTTCGCCGCGGCCTTCACCAGCTCCGCCGTCGCGAAGTCCGTCACCACGAACGGCACGCCCCGGCCGACGGGCGTCGCGTACACCTCCCGCAGCAGCGCCTCGGCCCGCTCGCTGCGCACGCCGACCACCAGCCGGTCCGGGTGCAGGGTGTCGCCCACCGCGAACCCCTCGCGCAGGAACTCCGGGTTCCACGCCAGCTCCGCCCGCTCCCCGACCGGGGCCAGCGAGGCCAGGCGGGCGGCCAGCCGGGCCGCGCTGCCGACCGGCACGGTGGACTTGCCCACCACCAGCGTCGGCCGGGTCAGGTGCGGCGCCAGCGCGTCGACGGCGGCGTCCACGTAGCTCATGTCGGCGGCGAACTCGCCGCCCTTCTGCGGCGTGTTCACGCAGACGAAGTGGACGTCGCCGAACTCCGCGACCTCCTCCACCGACGAGGTGAAGCGCAGCCGCCCGGTCGAGCCCTCGTGCCCGGCCACGTGCCGGACCAGCAGCTCCTCCAGCCCCGGCTCGTACATCGGCACCCGGCCGGCCGTCAGCGTGGCCACCTTGTCCGGGTCGATGTCGTAGCCCAGCACCTCGAAGCCCAGCTCGGCCATGCACGCCGCGTGGGTGGCGCCGAGGTACCCGGTGCCGATCACGGTGATCCTGAGTGTCACGGCCCTGCATCCCTCCGACGTCCCGACCGAACCCGGCGATGGTATCCGCCCCCCGCGGGCTGTCGCGCACGTCACGTGATGCGGGGGAGGGGCCCGGTCGTAGAATCGTGGGGGTACTTAACAGTAGTTAACCGGAGGGGTTCCGTGGCGGGCAGCGAAGACTTCGACCTTTTCCGCATCTCCGAGGAGCACGAGATGCTCCGCGACGCCGTGCGGTCGCTCGCGGAGGCGAAGATCGCCCCGTACGCGGCCGAGGTGGACGAGGAGGGCCGCTTCCCCCAGGAGGCGCTGGACGCCCTCCAGGCCAACGACCTCCACGCGGTGCACGTCCCGGAGACCTACGGCGGCGCGGGCGCGGACGCCCTCGCGACCGTCATCGTCATCGAGGAGGTCGCCCGCGTCTGCGCCTCCTCCTCGCTCATCCCGGCGGTCAACAAGCTGGGCTCGCTGCCGGTGCAGCTCTCCGGCTCCGAGGAGCTCAAGGCCAAGTACCTGGGCGCCCTCGCCCGGGGCGAGGGCATGTTCTCCTACTGCCTCTCCGAGCCCGAGGCCGGCTCGGACGCGGCCGGCATGAAGACCCGCGCGGTGCGCGACGGCGACTTCTGGGTGCTCAACGGCGTCAAGCGCTGGATCACCAACGCCGGCGTCTCGGAGTTCTACACGGTGATGGCCGTCACCGACCCCGAGAAGCGCTCCCGGGGCATCTCGGCGTTCGTGGTCGAGAAGGGCGACGAGGGCGTCTCCTTCGGCGCCCCGGAGAAGAAGCTCGGCATCAAGGGCTCCCCGACCCGCGAGGTCTACCTCGACAACGTCCGCATCCCCGCCGACCGCATGATCGGCGAGGAGGGCACCGGCTTCGCCACCGCGATGAAGACCCTGGACCACACCCGGATCACCATCGCCGCCCAGGCCCTCGGCATCGCCCAGGGCGCCCTCGACTACGCCAAGGGCTACGTCAAGGAGCGCAAGCAGTTCGGCAAGGCCGTCGCCGAGTTCCAGGGCGTCCAGTTCATGCTCGCCGACATGGCCATGAAGCTGGAGGCGGCCCGCCAGCTCACCTACTCCGCCGCCGCCAAGTCGCAGCGCGTCGACGCCGACCTCACCTTCTTCGGCGCCGCCGCCAAGTGCTTCGCCTCCGACGTCGCCATGGAGATCACCACCGACGCCGTCCAGCTCCTCGGCGGCTACGGCTACACCCGCGACTACCCGGTGGAGCGCATGATGCGCGATGCCAAGATCACGCAGATATACGAGGGGACGAACCAGGTCCAGCGGATCGTGATGGCCCGGAACCTGCCGTGACGGAGGCGGAAGCCGTCGCGTAGACGCAGACCGGAGGCGCCCCCGAGGGGGCGCCTCCGGCGTTTCCCGCCGCCCTGCCGGGCCGCTGTGCGGCGAAGGCCCGGGCCCCCGGAGAAGGGGGCCCGGGCCTTCGTGCCCCGGAGGGCGACGGCCGGTCCGGCGCGCCGCCCCGCGCCGGCTACTTCACGTCCGGGACGGCGGTGTCGTTGCGGAGGGCGTCGAAGACCGGCTTGGACCGCGAGTCGCTCCAGTCGACCGCGGAGCCCTCGGAGGTGGGCAGGCCCGGGTTGGCGATCGGCACGGTGATGGTCTTCCCGCTGCCGCTGCTCACGCCCTTCATGGCGAAGAACATGGAGGCCAGGTCGGTGAGCCCGCAGTCCTTGTCGACGATCAGGGTGCCCAGGCCGGAGCTGATCGTCGGGTACAGGGTGAAGGGGTTGGCGATGGTGGCGGGGGAGGCGGCCTCGTTGGCGATGGACGCCAGGAACTGCCGCTGGCGCTTCATGCGGCCGAGGTCGCCGGTGCCGTCCACGTAGCGGGAGCGCACGTACTTCAGCGAGTCGGTGCCGTTGAACTCCCGGCAGCCGGCCGGGAAGTCCGCGCCCGACTTGGCGTCCTTCATCGGCTTGTCCAGGCACATCCGCACCCCGCCGAGGGAGTCGACCAGGTCGCGGAAGCCCGCGAAGCCGATCTCCGCGTAGTGGTCGACGTGCAGCCCGGTCGCCGTCTCGACGGTCCTGACCAGCAGCGGGGCGCCGCCGATGGCGAACGCCGCGTTGATCTTGTGCTTGCGGGCCGAGACGGTCTGGCCCGGGTTGATGCTGCTCTGGTGGGCGGGGACGGTCACCCACGAGTCGCGCGGGATGCTCATCATGGTGTTCCCGTGGTCGCCTATGTGCAGCAGCATCATCGAGTCGGTGCGCTTGCCCTTGGCGCCCAGGCCGGTGTGCAGGTCCTTGGCGTCCTGCTTCGTCATGCCCTCGCGGCTGTCGGAGCCCACGATCAGCCAGTTGGTGCCCTTGCCCTCGCCGGGGCGGCCCGGGTAGTCCTGCAGCACGTCCTGGCGGCGCAGCTTGCCGTCGGCCCAGAACCAGGTGCCCGCGGTGACCACCAGCAGCGCGCACAGGAGGGTGAGCAGCGCCACCTTCACCTTGCGGCGGCGCGGCCAGCGGGAGGAGCGGACCGGGGAGGCGCCCGGCGGGGGCCCGTCGTGGTACCCGGGGGCGGCCGGGCCGCCCCCGTAGCCGCCCGAGGACTGCTGCGGGATGGTCGCGCCGTACCCGCCCGCGGGGGCGCCGGCGGCGGGGCCGCGCGGGTTGAGGCCGGGCGGCAGCGGGGGCTCGGCGGGGGACCCGGCCTGCCCGTACCCGCCGTGCGGGGCGCCGGGGCGGCGCTGCCGCTGCACGTGCGGCATCGAGCGGGTCGGCTCGGCGTCGCCGCCTCCGTACCCGCCGCCACCCTGGCCCTGCTGCGCGCCGCCGTAGCGGCCGTCCTCCCACGAGTTCATGCCGGAAGGATGCCCCATCCGGCCGATCGAACCCCAGCCGGGTGGCCGCTGTAGCAGAGTTGGTGCAGGTACGGGACGGCCCGGGGGCATGGTCGCGGGCCGGTCGCGGTGCAGGTGGGGGCGGACCGGCGGGCGGGGACCGGCCGGGGCGCGGGGGCACCCCGAGACGGCGTCCCCGGCCCCCCTAGGGGGCGCGGTCCGGCACCCCGGACAACCTCCGGTGCCGGGTTCCTCCCGCCGGAGGAGTCGCGGGGGGCGGTGCACCCCGTAGCGTCGTGGCATCCCGCCGGCCCACCGGGCCGGACGGGGAGGACCCCCGGCTGCGGAGGACCGTGCGCGGCGTGCCGCCGCGGTCCGGCCCCGCGGCCGGGCGGCACCGGGCAGGACCGCGACCGAGGAGTGAGACCAGTGACGACGGCAGCAGCAGCCCCCTTCGGGTCCCCTGCGGCGGGAGCGCCCGCGGGAGCGGCCGGCGGCGCGCCGGCCGTCGCGGCGAGCGCGCGGCAGGTGACCAAGGCGTACGGCACCGGCGAGACCCGGGTGACGGCGCTGGACGCGGTCGACGTGGACATCGCCCGCGGGCGGTTCACGGCGATCATGGGCCCGTCGGGTTCGGGCAAGTCCACGCTGATGCACTGCCTCGCGGGCCTGGACTCGGTCACCTCCGGCCGGATCCTGATCGGGGACACCGAGATCACGGGGCTGAAGGACAGGCAGCTGACCCGGCTGCGCCGGGACAAGATCGGCTTCATCTTCCAGGCGTTCAACCTGCTGCCGACCCTGAACGCGCTGGAGAACATCACCCTGCCGATGGACATCGCCGGCCGCCGTCCCGACCGCGCGTGGCTGGACCAGGTCGTAGAGACCGTCGGCCTCGCCGACCGCCTGCGGCACCGGCCCGCCCAGCTCTCCGGCGGCCAGCAGCAGCGGGTCGCGGTGGCCCGCGCCCTGGCCTCCCGGCCCGAGATCATCTTCGGCGACGAGCCCACCGGCAACCTCGACTCCCGCGCGGGCGCCGAGGTGCTCACCTTCCTGCGCCGCTCGGTGGACGAGCTCGGCCAGACCATCGTCATGGTCACCCACGACCCGGTGGCCGCCGGCTACGCCGACCGCGTGCTCTTCCTCGCCGACGGCCGGATCGTCGACGAGATGGCCGACCCCACCGCCGACGCCGTCCTGGAGCGCATGCTGCGCTTCTCCGGCGCCGACGCCCCCGCCGCGGGCGCCCGGCCCGCCCCCGCCCCGGACGCCCTCCGCAAGGGCGCCGACGACCGCACCGCCGGCTGACGGGGACGGGACACGGCCATGATGCTCAGGACCTCCCTCAGGAACCTCCTCGCCCACAAGGGCCGGGTGGCGCTCTCGCTGGTCGCGGTGGTGCTCTCGGTCTCCTTCGTCTCCGGCACCCTCGTCTTCGCGGACACCGCCACCGCCACCTTCGACCGCCTCTTCGCCTCCACCGCCGCCGACGTCTCGGTGAGCCCGAAGGGCGCGGGCTCCGACGACGACCGGCAGTACGGCGGCGCCCGGGCCGCGACCCTGCCCGACTCCGTGGTGCGGCGGGTGGCCGCGCAGCCCGGCGTGCGCAGCGCCGCCGGCGACGTCTCGGTGCAGGACGCCACCGTCGTCGACCCCGCGACCGGCAAGGCGATCGGCCCGACCGGCGGCGCCCCGACCATCGCCGGCAACTGGTACGAGACCCCCAACCCCGCCCTGCGGATCACCTCCGGCCGGGTCCCGCACGGCCCCGGCGAGGCGGTCCTGGACGCGGACACCGCCGGGAAGGCCGGCCTGGGGACCGGGGACGCGCTGCGCGTGGTCACCCCGTTCGGCGACCACCGCCTCACCATCTCCGGCGTCGCCACCTTCACCACCACCAACCCCGGCGCCGCGCTGGTCTTCTTCGACACCCCGACCGCGCAGCGGTACCTGCTGGGCCGGACCGGCGTCTTCACCTCGGTCGCCGCGTACGGCGACGGCAGCCGCAGCGACGACCGGGTCAAGGCGGAGGTCACCGCTGAGCTGGGCCCCTCCTACACGGTGCGGACCGCCGCCGAGTCGGCCGCGCAGGCCAAGGTGGGCGTGGGCGGCTTCCTCGACTTCATGAAGTACGCGATGCTCGGCTTCGCCGGGATCTCGCTGCTGGTCGGCGCGTTCCTCATCGTCAACACCTTCTCCATGCTGGTCGCCCAGCGGACCCGCGAGATCGGCCTGCTCCGGGCCGTCGGCGGCAGCCGCGCCCAGGTCAACCGCTCGGTGCTGGCGGAGGCGCTGCTGCTCGGCCTCCTCGGCTCCACGCTGGGCCTGGCGGCGGGCCTCGGCCTCGCGGTGGGCCTGGTCCGGCTGATCGGGTCGCTCGGGATGCACCTGGACGCCTCCGAGCTCTCCGTCCGGGGCTACGTGCCCGCGGTGGCGTACGCGATCGGCGTCGTCGTCACGGTCCTCGCCGCCTGGCTGCCCGCCCGCCGGGCGTCCCGGATCTCGCCGATGGCCGCGCTGCGCGACCACGGCACCCCGGCCGAGCCCTCCGCCCACCGGGTCCGGGCCGCCGTCGGCCTGGTGCTCACCGCGGCGGGCGCCGCGGCGCTGGCCGGCGCGGCGGCGTCGCACGGCGGCGCGGCCGGCGGGTCGCTGCTGGGGCTGGGCGTGGTGCTGACGCTGGTCGGCTTCGTGGTGGCGGGTCCGCTGCTGGCGGCCGGGGTGGTGCGGGTGCTCGGCGCGGCGCTCCCGGCCCTGTTCGGCCCGGCCGGGACGCTCGCCCAGCGCAACGCGCTGCGCAACCCGCGCCGCACCGGCGCCACCGCCGCCGCGCTGATGATCGGCCTGGCCCTGGTGACGGGCGCGTCGGTGGTGACCTCCTCGATGGTCTCCTCCGCCTCCAGCCAGATCGACCGGTCGGTCGGCGCGGACTACGTGGTCCGCTCGGCCTCCGGCGCCCTCCCGCCGCAGGTCGTCCGGGCGGTCACCGGCACCTCCGGGCTCGACCACGTCAGCCGGCAGAAGCAGGTGCCCGCCACGGTCACCACCCCGGACGGGAGGAGCACGGAGACCGGCGTCAACGCCGTCAGCCCCACCTACGCCAGGGACCTGCGGGTGCCCGCGGCCTCCGGCGACTTCGGCGCCGCCCTGACCCGCGGCATCTCGGTGGACCAGGGCTTCGCCGACGCCCACCGCCTGAAGGTCGGCGACCCGCTGAAGGTCGCCTTCCGGGGCGGCGCGACCGAGACCCTGCCGGTCGCCGCGGTCACCGCCGACGACAGCGAGCTGTACAAGGGCCAGCTGTTCGTGGGCCTGGCCGTCGCCGAGCGGGCGCTGCCCGCCGACCGGCTGCCGCTGGACGTCATGCTCCTCGCCGCCGCGGCTCCCGGCGCGGACACCGGCAAGGTCTACGCCGACCTGCAGAAGTCGCTCGCCGACTACCCGCAGGTGCAGGTCAAGGACCAGGCCGACTACAAGGCGCTGATCCGCAAGCAGGTCGACCAGCTGCTGTCCATGGTCTACGGCCTGCTGGGACTCGCGATCGTGGTGGCGGTGCTCGGCGTCGTCAACACCCTGGCCCTGTCGGTGGTGGAGCGGACCCGGGAGATCGGCCTGCTCCGCGCCCTCGGACTGTCCCGGCGCCAGCTGCGCCGCATGGTCCGCCTGGAGTCGGTGGTGATCGCGGTCTTCGGCGCGGTCCTCGGCACCGGTCTGGGCCTGGCGTGGGGGACGGCGGCGCAGCGGGTCCTGGAGTCCCAGGGCCTCGACCTGCTGACGGTCCCGGTCGGCACCATCGCCGCGGTCTTCGCCGGCGCGGCGCTGGTCGGCCTGCTGGCGGCCCTGGGCCCGGCGTTCCGCGCCTCGCGGATGAACGTGCTGGCGGCCATCGCCACCGACTGACGCCGGTCCGCCGGACGGGGGCGGCCCCGGTGCACCCCGCGTGCGCCGGGGCCGCCCTGCTGTCCGTGTGCGGGGGGAGAGGCGTGCGGGGGAAGGGGAGAGGCGTGCGGGGCCGTCCCGGGCGGCCGGCGTCCCGCCCCCGCGTCCCGCCCCGCGCCCGCCCCCGCCCGGGTCAGGGGCAGGCGGCCCGGGTGGCGGTGGTGGTGGCCGAGGGGACGGCCGCCGGGTGCGGGGCGACGGTGACCCGCCGGGGCGCGGTGTGGTCGGAGCCGACGACCACCTGGAGGACGGCGCCGAGCCCGGGCACCGGGACCAGCCGGGCGCCGGGGAGGGCGGCGGCGAGGGTCCGCACGGACTCGTCCCACCGGGGGTCGTACCGGACGGCGGTGCGGGCGGCGCCGCCGCCCGCGGCGTTGGAGGCCAGTCCGGTGGTGGCGAAGCCCGCCTGCCGGAGCTCCCGGTCGACGCGGGCGCCCAGGCCGGGGGTGCGGGTGCCGTTGAGCACCTGGACCCGGACCTGCAGCGGCGGGACGGTCAGGGCGCGGCCGCCCGGGGCCGGGGCGGCGGTGCGGTGCGCTGCGGCGCCGCCCGTGCTCCCGGCGGAGGGGGCGCCCGGGCCCGTCCCGCCCGTGCCCGGGGCCCCCGTGCCCGGCGCGGCCGGCAGCGGCCGGTCGTGGCGCAGGGCGTCGAAGAGGGCCCGGGCGGCGGGCGCGTCCCACAGCACGGTGGAGCCCCAGCCCGGGACGACGTGGTTGACGTCGGCGACCGGGACGGTCGTGAAGGCGGCGTCGTCGGTGGAGAAGCCGCGCAGCGAGGAGGCGAGGTCCAGCAGGTCCCGGGTGGACAGGCCCCGGTCGGCCTTGACGGACGCCAGGGCGGTGCCCATCACCCGGCCGAGCCTGGCGGGATTGAGCAGGGTGCCCCCGGAGGTGGCCTCGTGCAGGACCTGCGCGACCAGCCGCTGCTGGCGCTGCATGCGGCCGAGGTCGGAGCTGGCGTCCACGTGCCGGGCGCGGACGTACTTCAGCGCGCCCGCGCCGTCGAGGCGGGTGGCCCCGGCGGGCAGGTCGAGGCCGGCGTAGGTGTCGTGGAGGGGGACGGCGCTGCACACCTCGACGCCGCCGAGGGCGTCGACGGTGGAGACGAAGGTGCGGAAGTCGACCTCCAGGTAGTGGTCGACGCGCAGTCCGGTGGCCTGCTCCACGGTCTGCACGGTGAGCGGCGCCCCGCCCATCCCGTACGCGGCGTTGATCTTGCCGCGTCCGGCGCTCACCGGCCTGCCGGTGGCGGGGTCGGTGTGGGCGGGGATGGTGACGTAGGAGTCGCGGGGGATGCTGACGACGGTGGCCCGGGAGCGGTCGCGCGAGAGGTGGACCAGCATCATCGTGTCGGTGCAGTGGCAGGACTCGCCGCCGGCGTGCAGGACCTCCTTGAGGCGCCGGCGCGGGATGCCCTCGCGGTCGTCGGTGCCGACGAGGAGGAAGGTGGGCGCGCTGCCGTCGGAGGCGGCGGGCCGGTCGTGCGCCCCGGCGAAGGCGTCGACGCGGCCGAGGGAGTCCCCGACGCCGTTCAGGACGCTCCAACCCGCGCCCGAGGTGGCGAGGACGCCGAGGGAGAGGGCGCCGGCGAGCCGGGCCCCCCAGCGGCGCCGTCGGGTCGCGGCGGGATCGGGGACGGGGGAGTCGTCGGGCACTCCTGCGACGGTAGGCGTGTCCGCGGCGCCGGGGGCGCAGCACACGCTGCCGCGCGCCCCGTTGCGCCTTTTCGGGTGAATGGATCCGCTTCTCCTTGACATGAACTGCGTCACCGTGGCGGGCGGGGAGCGGCGGGGTGCGGGCCACCTGTACGGTGGGCGCGATGAGCGCCAACACTGCCGAGGAGCTGCCGGCGGTCTCCGTGATCATGCCGGTGCTCAACGAGGAACGACACCTGCGGACCGCCGTCCGCCACATCCTGGAGCAGGACTACGCCGGCGGGCTGGAGGTGGTGATCGCGCTCGGCCCCTCCACCGACCGGACCGACGAGATCGCCGCGGCCCTCGCCGCCGAGGACCCCCGCGTCCGCACGGTCCCCAACCCCACCGGCCGCACCCCGGCGGCGCTGAACGCGGCCATCCGCGGCTCCCGCCACCCCGTGGTGGTCCGCGTCGACGGCCACGGCATGCTCACCCCCGGCTACATCGCGACCGCGGTGCGGCTGCTGGCGGAGAAGGGCGCGGCCAACGTCGGCGGCATCATGCACGCCGAGGGCGAGACGGAGTGGGAGAAGGCCGTCGCGGCCGCCATGACCTCCCGCATCGGCGTCGGCAACGCCGCCTTCCACACCGGGGGCGAGGCGGCCCCGGCCGACACCGTGTACCTCGGCGTCTTCCGCCGCGAGGTGCTGGAGCGCCTCGGCGGCTACAACGAGGAGTTCGTCCGCGCCCAGGACTGGGAGCTCAACTACCGCATCCGGCAGGGCGGCGGCCTCATCTGGTTCACCCCCGAGCTGCGGGTCTCCTACCGGCCGCGCCCCTCGGTGCGGGCCCTGGCGAAGCAGTACAAGGACTACGGCCGCTGGCGCCGGGTCGTCACCCGCTACCACCGCGGCTCGGTGAACCTGCGCTACCTGGCGCCCCCGGCGGCCCTCGCCGGCGTCGTCGGCGGGCTGATGCTGGGCGCGGCCGTGCACCCGGTGTTCCTGGCGGTCCCCGGCGCCTACGCCGCGGCGATCCTGCTGGGCTCGCTCAAGGAGGGCCGCGGCCTCTCCGCCCGGGCCCGGCTCCGGCTGCCGGTCGCCCTCGCCACCATGCACATGTCCTGGGGCTGGGGCTTCCTCACCTCGCCGCGCTCGCTGGCCCGCCGCGTCATCGCCAGCAGGGCCCCCGAGGCCGGCGCCGTCGGCAGCCGCACCCTCGACGGGAGCCTCGCCGACCGCTGAACCTCCCCGCACCGGCCGCCCCCGCTCGGTACGCTCGCGCCATCCGCAGGCACGGGACGACCGGAAGGGGCGGCCGATGGCGTCGCAGGGCGGTACGGGGGGCATCCAGCCGAGCGCGGACGTCGACGCGCGCGCGGAGATCGGCGACGGCACCCTCGTCTGGCACCTGGCCCAGGTCCGGGAGGGCGCGGTGGTCGGCCGCGACTGCATCATCGGCCGGGGCGCCTACGTCGGCCCCGGCGTGCGGCTCGGCGACCGCGTCAAGCTGCAGAACCACGCGCTGGTCTACGAGCCGGCCGTGGTGGAGGACGGCGTCTTCGTCGGCCCGGCCGCGGTGCTCACCAACGACCTCTACCCGCGGTCCGTCGACCCGGACGGGAAGCTCAAGCGCGGCGACGACTGGGACGCCCGCGGGGTCGTCCTCCGCGAGGGCTGCTCCGTCGGCGCGCGGGCCGTGCTCGTCGCCGGGGTCACCGTGGGCCGCTGGGCGCTGGTCGCCGCGGGCGCCGTGGTCCACCGCGACGTGCCGGACTTCGCGCTGGTCGCCGGGGTCCCGGCCCGCCGCATCAAGTGGGTCGGCCGCGCCGGCGAGCCGCTGGAGCCCGCGGGCGGGGACGGGGACGGCACCCTCCGCTGGCGCTGCCCCCGCACGGGTGAGGAGTACGCCGAGCGGGACGGGGCGCTGGTCCAGGCCTGACGGGCGGGACCGGGCGGGGGCCTGACCGGCGGGGCGCCGCCCGGCCCGCGCACCCGCCGGACGCGGCCGGGCCTACCAGATGTAGATGTAGCGGCCGTCCGCGTACTTCGCCGTGTTCACCCGCATGCACTGGCCCTTGTCGGTCTCGGCGTTCTGGGAGACCGCGGTGGCCGGGAGGTCGCCGGCCTTCGGCAGGGTGCTCGCGAAGTCGGTCCCGCTGCTCCAGTCCGCGCCGATCACCACCGTGGTGCGGTCGACGCGGGGGGACGCGGTCGTCCGGGACACGGGTATGCCGAGCGCCGCGGCCACCGCGAGGGCCTGCGCCCTGTCGGCGGCCGGGTAGAAGACGGAGGTCGTCTTCGCGGTGAGCGGGGTCGCGTCCACCGACGCCTGGGAGAAGCCCCGGGCGGTGAGGAACCCCGCCATGGCGCGCGCACGGCCGTTGACCCCGCCGCCGTTGCGCACGGCCACCCGCACGGCGGCCTTGTCGACGGGCGCGGAGGGCGCGGCGGCGGGGGACGCGGCGGTGGAGGAGGCCGGGGACGCGCCCCCCGCGGCGCCCGCGCCCCTGCCGCCCGCGGCCTTCGCGGGGCCGTTCCGGTCCAGCGGGATGTCGTTCGCGATCATCGCGAACACCCGGGCGGCCTCGGGCCTGGGCTGCACGTGCGCCTGGTCCGTGGGGATGTAGGAGAACGGCATCGTTGTCATGGTGATGCGCCGGGTCGGGACCTTGTTCAGGTCCAGGGCCAGGTCCGCCAGTGCCTTGATGCTGCTCAGCCCGTCGTCCACGGTGAGGGATTTCGTCGCCTGCTGGGCCAGCGCGTTGAGCTTCAGCGGATTGGCCAGCGTGCTGGCCGCCTTCATCTGCCGGATCAGCGAGTTCATGTAGAGGTGCTGGGCGTGGGTCCGCCCGATGTCGGTCCCGTCCTCGAAGGCGTGCCGGGTGCGGAGCCACTCCAGCGCCTGCACGCCGCGGATGACGTGGGTGCCCTGCGGGAGCCTCAGGTGCGACCCCACCACGTGCCGGCGGCCCTGCCGGTCGACGGAGACCTGGTTGTCGGAGACGTTGTGGTCGACGCAGACCGGTACGCCGCCCACGGCGCCGGCCATGTCCACCACGCCGCCGAAGTCCACCATCATGTAGTGGTCGATGTGGATCCGGGTGAGCTGCTCCCACGTGCCCACCACGCACCCGGGGCCGCCGCGGCCCAGGCTGGTGGTGATGATGTCGTGCACCGCGGGGAAGGACTGGCCGGTCTTCGGATCCCTGCAGGGCGGTATGTCGACCTTGGTGTCGCGGGGGATGCTGAGGACCGAGGCGTTGCTGCGGTCGGCCGAGACGTGCACGAGCATCTCGACGTCCGCGTGCGGCGGGCCGCTGTCGCAGGCTCCGCCGAGGGCGCAGTCGCGCTTGTCCCCGCGGCCGTCCGAGCCGAGCATCAGGATGTTGAGGGGGGTCTGCCCGGCGGCGTTCGCCCGGGTCTGCGGCACGTTGACGTCGCTGGTGTTGAGGGCGCCGTGCTTGATGTTGGCGTTCAGGCTCTCGTAGTAGAACCAGCCCGAGGCGGCGGCGGCCACGAGGCAGGTGCCCGCGCCGATCGCGACCGGCTTCAGGAAGCGCTTCGCGCCGGTCTTCCGCTTCCGGCGGCCCGGCCGCTGCCGGGCCTCCTGACGCGCCCGCTGCCGCGGTCCCGGGACACGGGGGGCGTCGGCCGCGGGGGTGGCGCCGGTCCGGGCGGAGGCGGTGGTGCCGGTCCGGGCGGCGTGTCCGCCGCCCGTGGTGCCGGAGCCGTCGTGCGAGGCCATCGGGGTCCCTCCACCTGTCCGCGGAAAGGCCGGAACTGTCGTGCGCGGCCGGGGGCGCTCAATCTAACACCGGGTGACGATCCCTCAGTAAGCCCGGAGGGAATGCAAACCCTTATGGTCCGGTGATGTATGTCACGCGCCCCGCATGCAACCTTTCGTGCACGAACCGGAATGTGCGGAACGTGCACGGAAGGTGACTCGCCCGTCGGTCCGTGCGGAAAGGGGCGGGTCGCGCGAGGCTCTTCCGTGCCCCCGGAACGCAGGTGAAAGCGCAGGTCGCAGGGCTCCGGCCGCCCGACTGCCCTTTCCTGACGGGTTTCGGACGGGATGTCGGACGCGGCGGACCGCCGACGCCCCGGAACGGTTCGCGGAACGGTTCGCGGAACGCGCCCCGGAGCGGTTCGCGGAACAGCCTGCGGAACGGCCCGGCACCCTCCCCGGAATCCGGGGGCGGCGGTCCCCCTTTCCGCCCGGAGGGCGGTCCCGCGGTCCGGCCCGGCGGCCGGCCGCGGTCCGGGGTCAGTAGGTGTAGAACCCGCCCTGGTCCACGACGTGCATGCAGCCCTTCTCGTCCGCGGTCCTCGCGTCCGCCGACCTGGGGACGGCGCCCGCCTTCGGTGCGGCCTGCACCGGGAACGCGGTGCCCTCCGTCCAGTCCCCGCCGATGACGACCGCCACGCCGGCGCCGCCGCCGGCCGATCGGGACAGCGCGGAGGCGGGCAGCTTCAGGGCCGCGGCCACGGCCTGGGCCTCGGCGCGGTGCCCCGCACCGAAGGAGACCGTGGTCCTGGCCTGCGCCGGGGCGTTCCCCGGGACCCCGACGGCCGCCTTGGTGAAGCCGGCGCCGGTGAGCGCGCCGGCGACCACGGAGGCCCGCCGGCGGACGGGGGTGCCGTTCTGCACGGTGACGGCGACCGCCGCCCGGTCGACGGCCGGAGCCGGAGAGGCCGTCGGGGAGGCGGACGCGGGCTTCGCGGCCTTCGGCTTCCCGTTGCCGTCCAGCGGGGTGTCGGCGAGCAGCATCTGCCAGATCCGGTCGGCGTCGGGCTTGTTCAGCACGACGGTCGCCCTGGGGTTCCGCGGGTCGGGCAGGACCGGGATGGTGAGGGTGGAGATGCGGTTGGTCGGCACCTTCCGCAACTCGGTCCCCAGGTCGTAGAGCTTCCTGATGCTGTCGAGGCCGTCGTCGACCTTGAGGGCCCGGGTGGCGGCCTCCGCCAGGTCCATCAGCTTGCCCGGGTTGGTGAGCGTGCCCTGCTCCTTCAGCATCCGGATCATCGAGCTGAGGTACATGTGCTGGGCTTTGGTGCGGTTGAGGTCGCTGCCCCAGGCGTCCCTGGTGCGCAGCCACATGAGGGACTGCTCCTTGTCCAGGTAGTTGTCGCCCGCGGGCAGCTTCAGGCCGGTGCCGCCGTGGCTGTTCCTCCGGTCGTAGAGGTTCTCGTCGACGCAGACCTTCACCTTGCCGACGGCCTGCGCCATGTCCACCACGCCGCCGAAGTCGATCATCATGAAGTGGTCGATCTCGAGACCGGTCAGCTCGGTCCAGGTGCCCAGCACGCAGCCCGGGCCGCCGTGGGCCAGGGAGGCGTTGATGCGGGTGTAGGGCGAGGCCTTCCAGTCCTGCTTCCCGTCCGCGCTGCGGCATTCGGGAATGGTCACCATGGTGTCGCGGGGGATGCTGATGAGCGAGGCGTTGCTGCGGTCGGCGGAGACGTGGAGCAGCATCTGCACGTCCGCGAGCGGCGGGTCGTTCCTCAGGTCCTTGCCGCCGCCCAGCTCCCGGGCGCGCTCGGTGGCCCGGCTGTCCGAGCCGAGCAGCAGGATGTTCAGCGGGACCTGGCCGAAGGCGTTGGGTGCGGTGCGCTGTCCCGTGGCGTCGCTGAGGTTCTTCTTCGACGACTGGATATTGCCGTTGAGATGCTCGTAGTAGAGCCACCCGGAAAGGGCGGCCACCGCCACGCAGGCGCCGGTTCCGATGGCAGCCCATTTCAGGTACCGCCGGGCGCCGGTTTTGGGCCTCCGGCGGCTTCCCGGTATTTTCGGCGTATCATCCGCCGGACGCTGGACCGGAATTCCGGACGCCGCCGGGCCGCCGCCCCGGCGGCCGGAGGGGGCGGTTCCGCGGGGGTCGGGCGTCCCGCCGACCGGGGCGGCGCGGTCATGCGTGGCCATCGGTCGGTTCACCTTCCCCCGGAGGACGCCGGCGGCCGGCCGGCCGCCGCCATTCCGCAATCTACCTTTCTGCGGACCCTCCGCGCACATGTCCGGGGGAATGAGGGGGGCAATAGGGCGCTGTGATGCAGATCACGCACGGCGCGGTGCAACCTTTTGCCGCGCAATTGCGTGCGGGTGTTCCGGCGGGGTGAATGCGCACCGCGTGCGGACCGTCACTGACGGTGCGTCACTTCGCGCAGGCGTTGGTGTCGGACGCCTCGACGCGCTGCAGGCCCGAGGGGGCGGCCGTCGGCACGGTCAGCGGGACGCCGGGACCCTGGAAGTCCTTGCCGAGCACCAGCAGCATCGGGTCCCTCTCCCCGGTGCCGTACTGGTCGGTGGCCTTCATCTGGGAGGCGGGCAGGCCCAGGGCCGCGGCGAGCGTGCGGGCCTGGTCCGCGTGGGCGGGGGCGTAGTACAGGACCGTCTTCTCCGTCTCCGGGGCGTTGGCGCCGTTGCTGCTGCGGAGGAAGCCCTGGGTGTTCTGCATCCAGTCGACCGTGGTCTGCGCCTGTCCGGTCACGCCGCTGCCGTTCTTCACCGTCACCCGCACGTCGGCGGGGGCCGCCTTGGCGGTGGCCTGCGGCGAGGGGGTGCCGGCGGGCGCGGCGTGCTTCTTCTTCACCTTGGTGAGCGACTGGTCCGCCGCGACCAGGGCGAAGAGCTGCCGGGCGTCCGGCTGCTTGAGCACGAGGCGGTTCTTGTCCGTCGGGTCGTCCAGGACCGGGACGGTCGTGAAGGTGATGTGCTTGGTGTCGACTCCGCCGAGGTCCTGGGCGAGGTCCTTCAGCTTGAACACGCCGGCGATGGCGTCGTCGACCGTCAGCGCCTTCGTGGCCGCGTCCGCGAGCTTCAGCAGCCTGGTCGGGCTGGTCAGCGTCCCGTCGCTCTTCACCTTGCGGATCAGGCCGCTGATGAACTGCTGCTGGAGCGGGATGCGGGTGAGGTCTCCGCCGAAGCCGACCGCGTGCCGGGTGCGGACGAAGGCCAGCGCCTCGTCGCCCATGATGGTGTGCCGGCCCGCCGTCATGTTCAGGTGCGACTTGGGGTCGACGAGGTTCTTCGCGGCGCAGACCTCGACGCCGCCGACGGCGGTGGAGATGGTCTTCACGGCCTCGAAGTTCACCTCGACGAAGTGGTCGATGCGCACGCCGGTCAGCTGCTCGACCGTCTTCCAGGTGCAGCCGGGGTCGCGGTCGTCCTGGCCCAGGCTGGTGTTGAACATGGCGTTCTCCTGGCCCGGGATGACCTTGTCCCCCGTCTTGCACTCGGGGATCTTCACCATGAGGTCGCGCGGGATGGAGACGGCGGTGGCGTTGGTCCGGTCCGCGGAGACGTGGAAGAGGAAGGTCGTGTCGGCGTGGCCGACGCTGCCCGCGTCGCCGTACTTCTTCCCCAGCCCCTTCCGGCTGTCGGTGCCGATGACCAGGATGTTCATCGCCTTGTTGGCGGACTTCGGGCGGTCCGCCTCGTCGCCGAGGTTCACCCGGACACCGGTGATGTTGCCGTTGAAGTGCTGGTAGGCGTAGATGCCCCCGGCGCAGCCGGCCACCAGGACGAAGCCGCCCACGCCCGCCGTCCACTTCAGGGCGCGGCCCTTCCGGGACGGCGCCCGGCCCGCCTTGCGGCGCGCGGCCCTGCCGCCGGCCTCCGGCACCGCCGTGGCGGGACCGGGCCGGGCGCCGCGCGCCCTGCGGGCCGCGGCGCGGCCCCCCTGCGGGGGGACGCCGGAGGCGGCGCGGTCCTCGGCGGGGGCGGCGCCGCGCGGGCGGCCCGCCGTACCGGCGGCAGGGCGGCCTCCGGGGCCGCCCTGCCGGGGTACGCCGCCCGACCGGCGGCCGGGTGCCCCGATGCCTGGCGCCCCGGATCCGGTTGCCCCGGATCCGGGTGCTTCGCCCCGCAGCCGGTAGCTGCCGGTGGCAGGGTCGAGGACCCACTGGTCCGCCGGGTCGCCGCCCGACCAGTCCGGGCCGCTGCCCGGGGCGCCGTGCGTACGGCCGTCTCCCGCGTTCACGGTTCCAACCTCTCCCGCTGTGCCGGTGTACCGCGCTCCCCCTGCGCGAGTGGATCCTGTGGTTCCTGGGTAGTACTGAGACACGCGCCCCCCTGTCGGGGCCCGCGGCGTCCGGTGCGTCCGCCGCCCCCCGGGGCGCCTGTGCCGGACGGGCCCCCTGGGCCGACCGGGCACACACTAGCTGCCTAGTTCAGCCGGTCGGCAGCCGTGTGACAAGTCCCGCCCTCGCCGGAACGGGCAAAACGGTGCAGAGTGGCGAGGATTTTAGGGGTGCATGGTCAACTCTTGCCGCAGACCTGCTGATCCGCCGTACGTCCTCCGAAGACCGGGGACGCCCCGGCGTCCGCGCCGGCGGAGGGCGATGGCGAGCCGGACGGGGAGGACGGGGAGGCGGATCCGGCGGGGGAGGAGCCGGTGGGGGAGGAGGGCGTCGCCGAGGGCGCCACCTGTACCGGCCGGTCCTCCTTCAGCGCCTCGAACAGCCGGTCCGCCGCGGGCTGCACCAGCTGGTCGCGGTTGCGGTCCGCCGCGTAGGGCTCGCGGGGCGCGGTGAGGAAGGCCACGTTCTCGGGCCTCACCGACCGGAGGCTCTGCGCCAGGCCGTACAGCGCGTGGAGCGAGCCGAGGCCCGGGTCGGCGGTGATCGACGAGGTCGCCGCGTCGAGCAGCGGCCACAGCCGGGTCGGGTTGAGCAGCACCCCGTCCGTCTGCACCTTCTTCACCAGGGAGCCGAGGAACTCCTGCTGGCGGCCCATCCGCGCGGTGTCGCTGCCGTCGCCGAGGGTCTCCCGCACCCGGACGAAGCCGAGCGCCTGCTCGCCGTCCAGCCGGTGCGGACCCGCGGTGAGGTCCAGCTTGGCGTCCTTGTCGTGCACGTCCCGGTCCAGGCAGACGTCGACGCCGCCGACGGCGTCCACCATCCGCTTGAAGCCGGTGAAGTCGACGATCATGTGGTGGTCGACGCGGATGCCGGTGAGGTCCTCCACGGTGCGGATGGTGCAGGCCGCGCCGCCCCGCTCGAAGGCCCAGTTGAACTGGACGAACGCCGGCCGCGTGCGGGAGCCGTCCGGCCGCTCGCACGCCGGGACGTGCACCATGGCGTCGCGCGGGATGGAGACGCCCACGGCCCGCCGCCGGTCGGCGGAGAGGTGCAGCAGGATCGTGGTGTCCGAGCGCTGCCCGCCCGACGCGCCGTACGCGGCGTTGGCGCCGCTGCGGTCGTCGCTGCCGATGAGCAGGATGTTCTCGGCGCCGTAGGTCTTCGGGTCGGCCCCCCGGGCCGGGCGGGCGGACTCCTCGTCCTGGAGGATGCGGTTGGTGGCCGCGTCGGTGCGGATGTTGCCGTCCAGCCGGTGGTACGCCCACCAGGCCCCGGCGCCGCCGGTGGCGGCGAGCAGGATCAGGGCGGCGGCGCCGGCGGCGACCAGCCTGCGGCGGCGCCGGTGCGGCCGGCCGGGGGCGGGGGCGTGGTCGGACCCGGTGCCGTCCCGGCCGGCGTCGGGGCCGCCGGCGGTGGCGGTGCTCCCGGTCCCGGCGTCGGCGTCGGCGTCCCCCGCGGCTGCGTCCCCCGCGGCTGCGTCCCCCGTGTCCGAGGCGTCCGTGTCTCCGGCGTCCCCGGAGGGGCCGGCGGCACCGTCCGGGGCGGGTGCCCCGGAGGCCCCGGGGCCGGACTTGTCCGGGCCGGATATCTCGGGGTCCGCCGCCTCGGCCTCGGTGTCGGTCCCCGACCCGGCGGAGGGCCCGGCCGGCGCGGGCTGCCCCGCGGGGGCGCCCGCCGCGGGCGCGGCCTCGGTGTCGGGCGCGGTCCCCTCGGGGTGTGCGTGGGGCTCGGGGGTGCCCGGGGTGTTCGGTGAGCCTGATGAAGTGGACACGTCGGTTCTCGTTCCCCCTGTGCGTCGTGGCCGGGGGTGCGTCCCTGCTGGAGCCGCAGCCGCCCGACGGATACGTCCGTGAGACACACCGGCGGATCGCAAGGTTGCACGAGCCCGCGAAGCCGTGTTCGTCCCGGGCGGCGCCTACCCGCGCAGGCGCCGCCCAAGGCTCGCCGGCGCGGATGGGGCGCCGCCCCGGCGCGGTGGTCAGCCCAGCCGCAGCGTGACCCGCTCGGACGCGGCCCGCTTCTCCCACTGCTCGGCGGAGAGGCCGTCCGAGTTGCGGCACAGCACCAGCGACGCGCCGGCCGCCAGGGGGGCCAGCAGGCCGGCCTCCAGGCCGTCCCAGGTGTCGTACGGCAGTGTCGACAGCACCCGGTCCCCGGGGCCGACGCCCAGGCGCGCCGCGCCCGCGCGGGCGTGCGCCACGACCTCCTCGGCGGTCAGGCGCTCCACCCGGCCCCCGGCGTCGACCTCCAGCGCCGTCGACTCGGGGTCGACGGGGGAGTACGGCGCGAACCGGTCTCCCTGGGCCGGCACCTCGGCCGCGTAGTCGAGGAACCCGGCGGGCCGCTGCGGGAACCGTCCGCCGAGCGGGCGCAGCGCCAGCGCCACCCGTTCGCCGGAGCAGGCCTGGGCGGCCTCCAGGCCGTCCGGTCCGCTGACCACCAGGTCGGCCTCCGCCGGGTCCGCGCCGGGGGCGGCGCAGACCCCGACGGACCAGCAGGCGAGCAGCCAGACCGCGGTCTGCCAGTGCGCGGGGAGCAGCAGGGCCGCCCGGTCGCCGGGACCGGCGCCGAGTTCGTCCTGGAGCAGGTTGGAGGTCTTGGCGACCCAGTTGTCGAACGTCCTGACGGACAGTTCGACCCTCTCCCCCGTGCCGTCGTCGTAGAAGGTCACCAGGGGGCGGGCGGGGTCCCCGTCGAGCGCGGATCGCAGCAGGTCGGCGGGGGTGCGGGCGTCGGCGGCGAATGTCGCAGTCATGGTGCGCCCCAGACTAAGGCCTGGACCCCCCGGCGGTGCGCGCGGGCGAGGCACGGAATGGCCACGGTCGCGGCGGCGGCCGGGCGGAACTGGCGGTTCGCCAGTTGAGGTGGCGTCATGAGTTCATTGGGCTCAATATCCTTTTTATGCGCATTGCTCTCGTGACAGTACTGGGGGCGGGCTGTGCCGCCGCCCTCGCCCTGCAGGGTCTCGCCACCGGCACCGCCGCCGGACCGGCCGTCCGGGCCGGCCTCCTCCCCGGCGACGCGGCGGCCGCCACCCCCGGCGGCGGACCGGACGGAGCAACCACCGTCATCCCGCTCACCGCCGCACCGGCGGGCGCCGCCCGCCGCCTGCTCGCCGCCTCCCCGGCGGGCGGCGCGGGAGCCCGGGGGCCGCGGGAGCTCCCCGCGCGCCGCACCCACCGCTTCTCCCTGCTCGGCGTCACCTGGAACGACCCGCGGGCCGAGCTCGACGGCACGGTGCGGGCCCGCACCCGCGACAGCCGGACCGGCCGCTGGAGCGGCTGGCACCGCATCTCCGGCGGCTCCGACGACGCGCCGGACGTCGGAGCCGCCGAACGCGACGCCCCCGGCACCCGCGGCGGCACCGCCCCGCTGTGGACGGGGCCCTCCGACGGGGTCGAGGTCGAGGTGGTGCCCGGCCGCCGCGCCCTGCCCGCCGGGCTGCGGGTCGACCTCGTCGACCCCGGCACCGGGGTGCACAGCGCCGCCCTGCCGCGCGTCCTGCCCGCCGCGGGCGCCGCGGCCGTCGGCCGGCGCCTCACCCGCCGGGAGTACGCCGCCGACCGGCCGGAGATCGTCACCCGGGCCGGCTGGGGCGCCGACGAGAAGCTGCGGACGGAACCGCCCCAGTACACCGGCACGGTGCGGGTCGTCTTCGTCCACCACACCGCCACCGAGAACGACTACGCGTGCTCCGACGCCGACGCGATCGTCCGGAGCATCTACCGCTACCACGTGAAGAGCAACGGCTGGCGGGACATCGGCTACAACTTCCTGGTCGACAAGTGCGGCACCCTCTACGAGGGCCGCGCGGGCGGGGTCTCCAGGGCCGTCCTCGGCGCGCACACCCTCGGCTACAACAGCGACTCCGCCGGCATCGCGGCCATCGGCAGCTTCGGCGACGGCGACGGCGACGTGCCCCAGGACATGCTGGACGCGATCGCCCGGCTCGCCGCCTGGAAGCTCGGCCTCGGCGGCCGCGACCCGAAGGGCACCGCCGTGCTCGGGTCGAAGAAGGCGGAGTTCAGGGGCATCTCCGGCCACCGCGACGCCCTCGCCACCCAGTGCCCCGGCGACGCCCTCTACGCGGACCTCGAGGACGTCCGCAGCGAGGCCGCGGACCTGCAGGGCCGGTAGCCCCGTGCGGACGGGCGCCGGGCCGCCGTCCCGCCCCGGCGGACCCGGCCGGATCCGCCGGCCGGATCCGCCGTGCGGGGCCGTCGTGCGGGCCCGGACCGGGCCCGCCGCGTACGCTGGGGCCGTCATGACCGTCCCCCCGCCCAGGTCCGCGCCCGGCCCGCAGCCCGCCGGCGCCGGACCGTGCCGCACCTGGCGCCCGCCGGGCCCGGTGGACGTGCCGCTCACCCTGGGCGTGCTGTGCCGGGGGCCCGGCGACCCGGCGTACCGCACCGCGCCGGACGGCGCCGTGTGGCGGGCCTCCCGCACCCCGGCGGGACCCGGCACCGTGCGGATCGCCGCCCGTCCCGCCGAGGGCGTGGTCGAGGCGCAGGCGTGGGGGCCGGGCGCCGCATGGCTGCTGGACCGGCTGCCGGACCTGCTCGGCGCCGCCGACGACCCGTCGGGCTTCGCCCCCGACCCGCGCCACCGGCTGCTGCACGACGCCCACCGGCGCCATCCCGGCCTGCGGCTCGGCCGCACCGGGCTGGTGATGGAGTCGCTCGTCCCGGCCGTGCTGGAGCAGAAGGTCACCGTCGTCGAGGCGCACCGCGGCTGGCGGCTGCTGCTGCAGTGGTTCGGCACGCCCGCGCCCGGCCCAGCGGCGGCCCCCGGCTCGCCGGTGGCCCGCATGCGCGTCGCCCCGGCGGCCCGCGACTGGGCGGCCGTCCCCTCCTGGGAGTGGCACCGCGCGGGCGTGGACGCCAGGCGGGCGGCGGCCGTCGTCCGGGCGGCGCGGCTGGCGCCGCGGCTGGAGGAGGCGTCGGCGATGGGCCCCGCCGAGGCCGTCGCCCGCCTCACCACCGTGGCCGGCATCGGCGTGTGGACGGCCGCCGAGACGCTGCAGCGCAGCAACGGGGACCCCGACGCCGTCAGCGTCGGCGACCTGCACCTGCCGAACACGGTGGGGTGGGTGCTGGCCGGGCGGCACCGCACGGACGACGCGGGGATGCTGGAGCTGCTGGAGCCCTACCTCGGGCACCGGCACCGCGCCTGCCGGCTGGTCCGGCTCTGCGGGGCGCGCCCGCCGCGCCGGGCCCCCCGGTTCGCGCCGCGCGACTTCCGCGCCGTGTGACGCCCCGCCGCCCGGTCCCCGTGCCGTCCGGCACGGGGACCGGGCGGTCCTGCGGGGAGGGGGCCGCGGGCCGGGGCGGGAGCGCGTCCGCAACGCGCCGGGCACCCCGCCGGAGGACTCTCCCCGCACCCCGCCGGAGGCCGCCCGGCACCCGGCCGCCGGGCGCCGGGGGCAGCCGGGCACCCCGGGCGCGAAGGCCCGTTTCTACCCGGTGCATCCCCCGAGAAACGGGCGTTTTGCCCGGTTGGCCAGGGGCAGCCGATCCAGTGAGCGACCTTCGAGAGTGATCCCCGACAGGGTGAGGAGTGATCCGGCGTGACGACCGTCGAGCATTCGATCGACGTGGACGTGCCCGTCCGCACGGCCTACAACCAGTGGACGCAGTTCGAGGAGTTCCCGAGGTTCATGTCCGGCGTCGAGCGCATCGAGCAGCGCTCCGACAGGCTGACGCACTGGCACACGAAGATCGCCGGTGTGAGCCGCGAGTTCGACGCGGAGATCGACGAGCAGCGGCCCGACGAGCGCATCGCCTGGCACAGCCTGAGCGGCACCAAGCAGGCCGGCGTGGTCACCTTCCACCGGCTGGACGACACCCACACCCGCGTGATGCTGCAGCTCGACTTCGAGCCGGAGGGCATCGTCGAGCAGGCCGGCGACAAGCTGGGCGTGGTCCGCGGGCAGGTGAGCGGCGACCTGAAGAAGTTCAAGGAGTACATCGAGTCGCGGGGCGCCGAGAGTGGCGCCTGGCGGGGCGAGGTGCCCGGCGGCGCCGAGCGCCAGGGCGGTGCCGCGTCCGGGTACGGGACCGGCGCACCGAAGCCCGGCCCGCAGGCCCACGAGGCCACCCCGCAGTGGGGCGACACCCCCGGCGGGCAGCCCGGCTCGGCCGGCGCGCCGCGGGAGCCGTACGCCGACCCGCACGACCCGTACGCCGACCCGCGCGGCGGCGGCATGCCGCCCCGCTGACCGCGGCCCCGCAGGCCGCGGTCCCACGGACCGCCCGGCCGCCGGAACGGCCCCACGGGTACGGACACTCTCCGGCCGTTCCGGCACCAGGCCGGGCCCCGCAGCCGGCCCGCCGTCCTCTCCCCCTCCGGCGGGCCGGCTGCCGTGCGGTCCCCGTGCCCGTACGCACGCCGCCCGGACCCCTCGGGGTCCGGGCGGCGCCGTGCGTCCACCGCCGGAAGGTCCCGGGCGGCGCCGGGAGGGGCGGGAAGGGCGGATCCGGGGTCAGCGGACCTCGACGAAGGCGTCCGCCGGCCGGGCGGGCCGGACCGCGGGGGCCTCGGCCGGCCGGCCGACCGCGACCGCGCCCATGGCGTCCCAGCCGTCCGGCAGCGAGAGCGCCCCGCGGACCGTCGGCCGGCAGAACATGGTGGACGACACCCACGCCGAGCCGTAGCCCTCGCCGGCCAGCGCCACCAGCAGGTTCTGCACCGCGGCGCCCATCGCGACCACGAACATCTCCCGCTCGGCGGCGCTGCGCCGCGGGTCCGGGTAGGCGTGGGCGCCGTCCGCGACCAGGCAGGGCACCACCAGGTAGGGGGCGTCCCGCAGCACGTCGCCGCGGCGGGTGCGGCGGGCGATCCGCTCCTCGTCCCAGCCGTCGATCTCCCGCAGGTCGGTGCGCCAGGCGTCGAGCATCGCGTCGAGGAGCTTGGTGCGGGCCGCCTCGGTCTCCAGCAGCACGAACCGCCAGGGCGTGGTGTGGTGCGGCGCGGGCGCGGTGACCGCGGCGGCCACCGCGCGGCGCACGGCCCCGCCGTCCACCGGCTCGCCGGTGAACCGCCGCACGGTGCGGCGCAGGGTGACCGCCTCGCGCAGCGCCTCGGAGGTGCCGAGGCGGAACATGTCGTCGGCGGCGGGCCGGATCAGCGCGCGGGCGCCGGGCCCGTCCTCGGCGGTGGCGACGCCGGCCAGTCCGCGGACGACCGCGACGGGCGTGCCGGAGGTCTTGCCCTTGGCGAGGTCCCCGGCGGCGGCCAGCTCGTCGGCGGTGGCGGTGACGGTGACGGCCAGCTCGTTGCCGTGGCTGTCGGTGCGGCCGCGGTGGTCGTCGAGGACGGCGACCCCGGCGGCGCCGATCGCGATGTCGGTGAGGCCGTTGCGCCAGGGCCGGCCGGCGGTGTCGGTGACGACGACGGCGACGTCCGCGCCGGTCAGCGCGCGCAGCCGGGCGCGCAGGGCGCGGGCGGAGGCGTCCGGGTCCTCGGGCAGCAGCAGCACGGTGCCGGGGGCGGTGTTGGAGGCGTCCACCCCGGCGGCGGCCATCACCAGGCCCTGCCGGTTCTCGACGATGCGGGTGCGGCCGCGCCGGGCCACGGTGCGGACGGTCTCGGCGTCGATCGCCGCCTCGCGGTCGGCGGCCGCCACGACCCGGCCCTCGGCCTTGCTGACGACCTTGGAGGTGACCAGCAGCACGTCGCCGTCGCGCAGGCCCGGACCGCCCTCCGCGGCGGCCGCGGCGGCGACCAGGGCGGCGAGGTCGTCGCCGGGGGCCACCTCGGGGACGCCGGGGAGGGGCAGGACCGTGTAGCCGGTCATCCGCGCACCTCCTCGGCGAGGTCCAGGGCGGCCCGGGCCATGGCGGCGGCGGCCGCCGTGTCGGTCATCATCAGCGGCACCGCCCGGCAGGCGATGCCGGCCGCCTCCACGCCGGGCACCGCGTCCGCGTCCGAGGTGTCCACCAGCCAGCCGTCCAGCAGCCCGGGCCCGTAGTGCCGGGCCACCGCCTCGGCGGTCGACTCCACGCCGACGGCCGCCAGCACCTTGTCGGCCATGCCGCGCACGGGGGCGCCGCCGACGATGGGGGAGAGGCCGACCACGGGCGCGTCCGCCTCCGCGACGGCCTGCCGGACCCCGGGGACGGCGAGGATCGTGCCGACGCTGACCACCGGGTTGGACGGCGGCAGCAGGATGACGTCGGCCTCCGCGATCGCCTCCAGCACGCCCGGCGCGGGCTTGGCGTCCTCGGCGCCGACCGGGACCACCGCGAGCGCCGGGACCTCGGCCCGCAGCCGCACCCAGTACTCCTGGAAGTGCACGGCGCGGCGGCCCTCGGCGTCCTCGACGAGGACGTGGGTCTCGACCCGGTCGTCGGACATCGGGAGCAGGCGCACGCCCGGCCGCCAGCGGGCGCACAGCGCCTCGGTGACCGCGCTCAGCGGGTAGCCGGCGGCGAGCATCTGGGTGCGGACGACGTGGGTGGCCACGTCGCGGTCGCCCAGGCCGAACCAGTCGGGCCCGACGCCGTACGCCTTCAGCTCCTCCTTCACGGACCAGGTCTCGTCGGCCCGGCCCCAGCCCTGCTCCTCGTGGATGCCCCCGCCGAGGGTGTACATCACGGTGTCGAGGTCGGGGCAGACCTTCAGTCCGAAGAGGTGGATGTCGTCGCCGGTGTTGCCGACGACGGTGATCTCGGCGGGAGCGGACGGGGACGGGTCGCCGCCGGGGGCGACGGCTTCCTTGAGGCCGCGCAGGAAGCGCGCCCCTCCGATCCCTCCGGCCAGTGCCACGATGCGCATGCGGCCATCCTCGCAGGCGCGGCGCGCCCCGCCGTCAGGCGCCCTCGTACACGCCGGGCCCGGGCGGGCCGCCGGCGGGCAGCCGCGCGGGGGGCCGCACGGGCTCCGCGGACGGCCGGTGCCGGTTCATCTCCACCAGGCCGGGTGCGTAGACGTGGATGCTCACGGCGGGCTCCAGGGAGGCGTTGACCACCTCGTGGACGGCCCCGGTGCCGCCGGCCCGCCCGGCCCCGGCGCCGCCGTGCGCCGGGCGGCCCGGCAGGACGCGGACCGTGCCGGGCCGCAGGGTGCGGGAGCGCTCGCCGGAGCGGTCCCGCGAGCGCTCGGCCAGCTCGCCGCGGACCACGGTCATCACGCCGAGCGAGGCGCCGTGGTCGTGCAGCCCGCTGGACTGGCCGGGCAGCCAGCTCAGCAGCCACACCTCGTGGCCGGGGCCGGTCGCCAGCCGGGCGTACCAGCGGGTGAGGGCGTCGTAGCGGACCAGCGGCTCCCAGCGGCCGCGGTCGGCGGCGGTCCCGCGGACCAGCGCGGCGAAGTCGGCGACGGTGGCCGGCCCGGCGGGCGCGGCGTCCACGGCGAGGTGCGGGAAGGCCAGGGGGTCGCCGGCGACGGAGAGGTCGCTGAGGCCGTCGGACCAGCGGGGCGCGGGCGCGGTGGGACGGGCGGCGGGGTGCTCGGGGGTGCGGTGCACGGGTGGGTCCTCGCGGAGGCGTGCGCGCGGGCCGGGAGCGGGAGGCGGTGCTCGGGCCGCAGGGCCGGGCGCGCGGGGGGCAGGGGCCTGGGGTGCGTGCCGGCGCCCGGCGGAGCGGGCGCTACGGACGGCGGGTGCGAGGACAACAGAGCGCGCTGGCGGCACGGCGGAGCTCGACGTGGAGGCTCCGGTGGGCGAGGCGCGCGGACATGGGGCCAAGGAGACCCCGGAGGCCCGCCGGATGTCAAACCGTCAGCGCGGGTACCGCCGGCCGTCACTCGATCGACGGATGTTGCGGGCACGGTGTTTGCATGCCGGAGCCCCCGGGAAGCAGCGCGTCATCAGCCCTGGGCGGTCCCGTGCCCGGCTGTGATCCACACCGCCTCCGCCGCCGACCGGGCAACCGCCGGGCTGCGGAGACCGTCTTTCCCGAGGAGACGGCGGGGGTCCGGCCGGCAGTGCTCCTCCCCGAGGTGATGGTTCCGGTTTGCCCGAATATGCACACTATTCGTGGCCCCTTGGTTCCGGGGAGTGAATCCACCGGCCAATACCAGAGCCCGGCTTGACTGAGCCAGAGTGACGCACTTGTAATTTCACTCGTGTCGTTCACCGCCACGGACGAGGGCGGCACACGGGGAAGCTGAAGAGGGGCTAGGAGGCGCGCCGCATGAGCGAGCTCTTTGAGCTGATGATCGGTGAGGACACCGAGGAGGAGCTCGGCTGGCAGGAGCGCGCCCTGTGCGCCCAGACCGATCCCGAGTCGTTCTTCCCGGAGAAGGGCGGTTCCACCAGGGAGGCCAAGAAGGTCTGCCTGTCCTGCGAGGTCCGCTCCGAGTGCCTGGAGTACGCCCTCGCCAACGACGAGCGGTTCGGGATCTGGGGCGGCCTCTCCGAGCGGGAGCGCCGCCGGCTGAAGAAGAGCGCGGTCTGACGGCCGCGCCCGGCCCGCGGTCCGGCAGGGCGACCTGACCGGCCGTCGGCACACCGGCGCCAGGACATCTGCACACGAGCACCACGGCTGCGCCCCGCCCGACCGGCGGGGCGCAGCCGTGTGCGGGCCTCGCGGCCCGCCGCCCCCGGCGGAGCCGTTAGTGTGGTGCGCCATCCGGAGAAGCGTCGTCCGGACCGCGCACCGCCGGCACCCGGGCAGGCCGTCCCCGCCCCCGGCAGGCACAGCGCGCGCAACCTGCCGTCCATGCGAACCGGGGCCCGCTCACGCGATGACTGCCTACAGCCACACCCGACCGCCGGCCTACCCGAGGCACCTGGTCACCGCCGTCGTCGTCGCGCACGACGGCGCCCGCTGGCTTCCCAGGACCCTCCAGGGCCTCCTCGGCCAGGACCGCCCGGTCCAGCGCGTCGTCGCCGCCGACACCGGCTCCGCCGACGCCTCGCCGCGGCTGCTCGCCGACGCGCTCGGCGGCGGCGTCCTCCACCTGGCCCGCCGCACCGGCTTCGGAGCCGCCGTCGGCGAGGCCGTCCGCTCCACCGCGCCGCTGCGCCCCGAGGACCTGCCCTACGACCTCGCCCCGGCCGGGCCCGCCGCCTCCGCCGGCGCCTGGGACGAGTACGGCGACCCGCTCGGCCGCGACGACGCCCTCGACGGCGGCGGGCACGGCGGCTCCGGCGAGCCCGTGGAGTGGCTCTGGCTCCTCCACGACGACTCCGAGCCGCAGCCCGACGCCCTGCGCCGCCTCCTCCAGGTCGCCGACTCCACCCCCTCCGCCGCCGTCGTGGGCCCCAAGCTCCGCAGCTGGTACGACCGCCGCCAGCTGCTGGAGGTCGGCGTCACCATCGCCCGCTCCGGCCGCCGCTGGACCGGCCTGGACCGCCGCGAGCAGGACCAGGGCCAGCACGACCAGGTGCGCCCCGTCCTCGCCGTCTCCACCGCCGGCATGCTGGTCCGCCGCGACGTCTTCGAGCAGCTCGGCGGCTTCGACCGGGCGCTGCCCCTGATGCGCGACGACGTCGACCTGTGCTGGCGGGTCAACGCCGCCGGCCACCGCGTCGTCGTCGCCCCCGACGCCGTCCTGCGCCACGCCGAGGCCGCCAGCCGCGAGCGCCGCCCCATCGACTGCGCCCCCGACCACCCCCACCGGGTCGACAAGGCCGGCGCCGTCTTCACCCTCCTCGCCAACTCCCGCGGCCTGCTGCTGCCCTACGTCCTGCTGCGGGTGCTGCTCTCCACCCTGGTCCGCGCCGTCGGCTACCTCGTGGGCAAGGCCCCCGGCCAGTCGCTCGACGAGCTCGCCGGCCTCGGCCACGTGCTGCTGCGGCTGCCCGGCGTCCTCGGCGCCCGCGTCCGCCGCTCCCGCACCCGCTCCGCCGACGCCCTCGACGACCGGACGCTCTTCCCCGCCCCGGGCGCCACCGTCCGCCTCACCGTCGAGCAGGCCGCCGGCGCCCTGGGCGCCGGCCGCGGCGACGACTCCGGCGCCGGACGCCACGGCGGCGCGGAGAGCGGACCCACCGACGACGACGCCGACTTCCTGGAGGTCGAGCAGTTCGCGCGGCTCAAGCGGATCGCCCGCCGCCCCGCCCCGGTGCTCTTCGCCGGACTGCTGCTGGTCGCCCTCGCCGCCTGCCGCGACCTGGTCGGCGGCGGCACCCTGCTCGGCGGCGCCCTCCTGCCCGCCGACCGGGCCGCCGCCCTGTGGCACGCGTACGCCGACGCCTGGCACCCCGTCGGCGCGGGGTCCACCGCCACCGCCCCGCCCTACCTCGGCGTGCTCGCCGTGCTCTCCTGGCTCCTCGGCGGCGACGCCGACCTCGCGGTCACCCTGCTGCTCGTGCTCTCCGTGCCGCTGGCCGGCGTCTCCGCCTACCTCGTCACCCGGCCGCTGGTGGAGTCCCGCGCCGTCCGCGCCTGGGCCGGCGCCGCCTACGCCTTCCTCCCCGCCGCCACCGGAGCCCTCGCCCAGGGCCGCATCGGCACCGCCGTCCTCGCCGTGCTGCTGCCGCCGCTGGCCCGCGCCGCCGCCGTCGCCGCCGGCCTCGGCATCCGCCGGGAGACCGCCGCCCGCGGCGCCCGCCCCGGCTGGCGCAGCGTGTGGACGGCCGCCCTGCTGCTCACCGCGGTCACCGCCTTCGTCCCCGCCGTCTGGGTGCTCGCCCTGCTGCTGTGCGCCGCGGCGGTGGCCGCGGCCGCGGTCCGCGGCGGCGCGTACGGCAGCGGCGCGGTCGCGGTGCGCCGCCTCGGGCTGCGCTGCCTGGCCGTCGCCGCCACGCCGGTCCTGGTGCTGGCGCCCTGGTCGCTGGACGTCCTCGGCTCGCCCTCCCGGCTGCTGCTGGAGGCCGGACTGCCCCGCGGCGCCGGCGCGGCCGCCACCCCCCTCGGCCTGGTCCTGGTCAATCCCGGCGGCGCCGGCACCCCGCCCCTGCTCCTCTCGGCGGGCGTGGTGCTCGCCGCCCTGGCCGCCCTGCTGCGCGCCGACCGGCGCCGCGCCGTGCTGGCCGCCTGGGCCGGCGCCGCGGTCGGCCTGCTCTTCGCCGTCGTCGTCGCGGGCACCGCGGTCACCCCCGGGCCGGGCGCCCTGCCGGTCGCCGCCTGGGCCGGGCCCGCCACCCTGCTCACCGGAACCGCCCTGCTCGCCGCGGCCTGCATCGGCGCCGACGGCGCGCAGGCCCGCGTCGCCGGCATCGACTTCGGCTGGCGGCAGCCGGTCGCCGCCCTGGTGGTGTTCGCCGCCGTCCTCGCCCCCCTCGGTACGGCCCTGTGGTGGGCGGTGCGCGGCGCGGGCGACCCGCTGCGGCGCACCAGCCCGGTGCAGGTGCCGGCGTTCGTCGCCGCCGAGTCCGGGACCGTCGACCGCACCCGCACCCTCGTCCTGCACGGCGACGCCGACGGCAGCGCCGTCACCTACGCGCTGGTCCGCGGCTCCGGCCTGTCCCTCGGCGACGCCGAGACCGACACCCCGGCGCCCGGCCTCACCACCCTGGTCGGCAACCTGCTGGCCGGCTCCGGCGGCGACCAGTCCGGGCGGCTCGCGGGCTACGCGGTGCAGTACGTGCTGGTCCACGACCCGCTCACCGCCAAGGTGCAGGACGTCCTGGACACCACCCCGGGCCTCACCCGGGTCAGCCAGGAGGGCGGCACGGCCCTGTGGCGGATCGACGGCGCCCCCGCCGCCCGCGCCGTGCTCACCGCCCCCGACGGCACGGTCACCCCCGTGCCCTCCGGGCCGTCCGACATCCGCACCGCCGTCCCCGCCGGCCCCGACGGCCGGGTGCTGCGCCTCGCCGAGCGTGCGGACGACGGCTGGCAGGCCACCCTCGACGGCCGCGCCCTCCCGGCGGTCCCCGCCGTCGACGGCTGGGCGCAGGGCTTCCGGCTGCCCGCCTCCGGCGGCACCCTCGCCGTCACCCACCGCGGCGGCGCCCTGCACACCGGCCGGATCTGGGTGCAGGTGCTGCTCGCCCTCACCCTCGTCGTGCTGGCCCTGCCCGCCCGGCGCTCCACCAACGACGACGACCTGCCGGAGGAGGAGGCCCCGCAGGCCGCCGAGCCGCCGGTGCCCGGCAGCCGCCGCGCCCGCCGTCTCGCCGCCGCCGAGGGGGCGGACCCGGACGGCGACGGCCCCGGCGACGCCTCCCTGCCGGAGGGTGCGGAGGCCGACGGCGCGGTGTACGCGGCGGCGGTCCCGTCGCAGGCCGCCGCCGACGCGTACGGCTACGACCCGCACACGCCCGCCGGCGCCTACGCGGACCCGGGGTACGCCCAGCAGCCCTACCAGCAGGCCGGACCCGCCGCCTGGGACCCGTACGCGGCGCCCCGGCAGGAGCCCTACGGGGCCCCGGCACCCCACCCCGGCCACGACCAGGCCGCGGGCTACGACCAGGCCGCGGGCTACGGCTGGGACCCCTACGCCCAGGGCGCCGGGCAGGACGGCGACCAGGGGGCCTACGGCTCGCTGGACGCCGACGACCCCTGGCTGCAGCAGGGCGGCCACGCCGACCCCTACGGGCCGGGCGACAGCCGCCGCGACGGATCCGGGAGCTGACGAGTGATGAGGAACCTGACCTCCAACCGCACCACCGCCTCGCTGCTCGCCGCCGCCGCGGTGCTGGCCGCCGCGTTCGGCGTCGCCGAGCTGCGGCCGCCCGCGGACCCGGCCGCCGACGGTCCCGCCGGCACCACCCGGGCCACGGTGGAGCGGACCTCCGCCGTGTGCCCGCAGCCCTTCCAGGGCTTCTCCGGCACCACCGCGTACACCGCCTTCACCCCGGCCGGCGGGGCGGCGGGCGGCCACGGCACGCTCGTCCCCGTCGCCGCGGGCGCCGTCCCCAGCGGCTCCCCGGCCCCCTCGTCCAGCGGGTCCGCGAGCGCAACGCCGGGCGGCGGGGCCGGTGCGAAGCCCGGCCGCAGCGCCTCGGCCGCGCCGCGGGCCGGGGCGTCCCGGGGCGGCCCGCTCGCCACCCTCGCGAAGGCGGGCGCGCCGGTCACCGCCAAGGCGCCCGGCGGCGACGAGGCCCCCGCGGTGGCGGCCGTCGCCGACGGCGGCCTCGCGCCCGGCTTCACCGTGCAGCAGACCACCACCGCGACCGTCGGCCCCGGCCGGGGCATGTCCGGCCTGACCTGCGGCGCCTCCGGCACCGGCTTCTGGTTCGCCGGCGCCTCCACCGCGAGCGGCCGCGCCGACTACGTCGACCTCGTCAACCCCGAGGACCAGCCCGCCATCGTCGACGTCGTCCTGTACGGGGCCGACGGCGAGCTGGACGGCGGCTCCGCGGGCAGCGTCACCGTGCCGCCCGGCGCCTCCATGCCGATCCTGCTCTCCACGCTCACCAGGACGCCCGCGCCCGACCTGGCGGTCCACGTGGCCGCCCGCACCGGCCGGGTGGCCGCCGCCCTCCACGCCTCCGACGCCGGCCGGGGCGGCGACTGGCTGCCCGCCGCGGCGGCGCCCGCCGGCACGGTGGTCGTCCCCGGCCTCCCGGGCGACCTGGCCTCGGCCCGGCTGGTCGTCCTCGCCCCGGGCGAGGACGACGCGGACCTCAAGGTGCAGCTCTCCGGACCCAACGGCTGGTTCACCCCCGCCGGCCACGAGACCCTGCACGTCAAGGCCGGCATGGTGGCCGCCGCCGACCTGGGGGCCGTCACCCGCGGCAACGCGTCGGCGCTGCGGCTGAGCCCCACCGACCCGAAGCACGCCGCACCGGTGGTCGCCGGGCTGCGGGTCGACCGGCGCAAGGGCGGCTCGTCCGACGCGGCCTGGCTGGCCTCCAGCGCGCCGGTCGGCGCCAGGGCCACCGCCGCCGAGAACCGGGCCGGCGCCTCGACGCTCGTCCTGACCTCCACCGGCGAGGCGGCGAAGGTCCGGGTGACCTCGTCGGCCGGGGCCCGGGGCGGCAGCCCCGCCGTCAAGGAGGTGCAGCTGCCCGCCGGGGGCACCGTCGCCCTGGCCCCCCCGGCGCCGTCCGGTGCGGCCGGACCGTGGGCCGTGACGGTGGAGACCCTCTCCGGCGGACCGGTCGCCGCCGCCCGCATCCTGACCGGCGGTACGGGCGGAGGGGCGGCGTTCACGGTCCAGCCGCTCCAGGACGACCGCTCCACGGTGCTGGTGCCGCACGCCGCGCAGGACCCGGCGATCCTCGTCGGGGGCTGACGGCCCCCGCTGCCCGCCCCGGCCGTCGGCGGGGCCGGCGGCCTTCCGGACAAGGTTCCTGACGGTCCTGCGGGCGGCGCCGCGGGCGGCGTCCCAGGCGGCGTCTCAGGCGCTGCCGCGGGCGCCCAGCATGCCCAGCACCAGGTCGGCGTAGCGGCGGCCGAGCTCCTCCGGGGGCTCGGCCGTCCGCTCGTTGTACCAGCGGGCGACGTCGATGCCGAGGGAGAGCACCGCCCGGGCGGCCGTCCGGACGTCCGGCACGGCGAAGACCCCGGCCGCCGCCCCCTCCGCGATCATCGCCCGCACGGTCTCCTCGATCCGGTGGCGCAGCTCCGCGACGGCGGCGAAGTCCTCCGGCGGCAGCGCCTGCAGCTCGTACTGGACGATCCGGCCCACGGTGTGGGTGCGCGCGTGCCAGGCGGTGAAGTCCTCCACGAGGCGGCGCATGCGGTCGTCGGGACCGCCGGGGCCCGCCGCCGCGTCCTCCACCAGGGCGAGGGTCCGCTGGTGCCCGGTGCGGCTGATCTCGGAGAGCAGGGCGGCCTTGGAGGGATAGTGCACGTACAGGGCCGCCGGGCTCATCCCGGCCGCGGTGGCGATGTCGCGGGTGGTGGTGGCGTGGTACCCGCGGCCCGCGAAGGACTCCACGGCGGCCAGCAGCAGCCGCCGGGCGGCCTCGGGCCGGACCTCGGGCCAGAGGTCGGCGGGGGGCGTCGCGGTCATGGGGGGCATCCTCGCAGATCCGTCTCGGCGGGCGGCCGGTCCGGGGCGGTCCCGGTCCGGGGTTCCCATCCTGCGGGGCCGCTCCTATTCTGAGCAAGCGCTTAGTAAGGGCATCGGCGAACAGGAGGACGGCGTGAAGGCATGGCAGGTGGCGGAGCCGGGCGAACCCCGCGGCGCGATGCGGCTCGCGGAGACCGCCCGGCCGGAGCCCGGCCCGGGGCAGCTGCTGGTCCGGGTGCGGGCGGCCGCGGTCAACTTCCCCGACGCGCTCATGTGCCGCGGCCAGTACCAGGTGCGGCCCCCGCTCCCGTTCACCCCCGGCGTCGAGCTGTGCGGCGAGGTCGTCGCCGCGGGCGGCCCGGCGGAGGGCGGCCGGTCCGGCGGTCCCGGTGGTCCCGGCGGTCCCGGCAGGGAGGGCGCGGGGGACGGCGTGCCCGCCGTCGGCGACCGGGTGATCGGCACCCCGCTGCTGCCCCACGGCGCGTACGCCGAGTACGCGCTCATGGACGCCGCCGCCGCCTTCCCCGCACCCCCGGCGCTCGACGACGCCGAGGCGGCCGCCCTCCACATCGGCTACCAGACCGCCTGGTTCGGCCTGCACCGCCGTGCCGCGCTGCGCCCCGGCGAGACCCTCCTCGTGCACGCCGCGGCGGGCGGCGTCGGCAGCGCCGCCGTCCAGCTGGGCAAGGCCGCCGGAGCCACCGTGATCGGCGTGGTCGGCGGACCGGAGAAGGCCGCCGTTGCCCGCGCGCTCGGCGCCGACCTGGTCGTGGACCGCCGGGAGCAGGACTTCACCGCCGCCGTGAAGGAGGCGACCGGCGGCCGCGGCGCCGACGTGGTCTTCGACCCGGTCGGCGGCGACGCCTACACCGGCTCCGCCCGGTGCACCGCCTTCGAGGGGCGGATCCTCGTCGTCGGCTTCGCCGGGGGCGCCGTCCAGGCGCCCGCGCTCAACCACGCCCTGATCAAGAACTACTCGGTCCTCGGCCTGCACTGGGGCCTGTACAACACCCACGACCCGCAGGCCGTGCACCGGGCCCACGCGGAACTCACCGGACTCGCCGCCAAGGGCGTCGTCCGGCCGCTGGTCAGCGAGCGCGTCCCCCTCGACGGCGCGGCCGACGCCGTGCAGCGGGTCGCCGACGGCACCACCACCGGGCGGATCGCGGTCCTCCCGGGCTGAACCGGCCGCACCCGGCCCCGCGGCCGCCTCCCGCCGCCCCCGCCGCCCGGCGACACGCCGGGCGGCGGGTCACTCCTCGCCGTAGCGGGGGTCCACCGTGTCGGGGGAGAGGCCGAGCAGCTCGGCGACCTGCTCCACCACGATGTCGTGCACCAGCGCCGCCCGCTCGTCGCGGCCCTTGGCCCGGATCTCCACCGGACGGCGGAAGACCACGATCCGGGTGGGCCGGTCCTTGCCCGCGGGGACGAGCCGGCCCAGCGGCACACTCTCGCCCAGGGCGCCCGCCGCCTCCTCGGGGGCCGTGGGCGGCCACGGCACCTCCTGCACGGCGAACTCCACCTCGCCCAGCTGCGGCCAGCGCCGCTCCAGCCGTTCCACCGAGTCCCGCACGAAGTCGTCGAAGACCTCGGCGCGGGTCAGGGCGATCGGGACCTGCGGCGGGGCCAGGGGGCCGCGCAGGCCGCGGCCGTGGCGGTCGCGGCGCCGGGGGCGCGGACCGGGGGGGCGGTGGGGTGCGGACCTGTCCATAGCAGGCACGAGCCTAGTCGCCGCGGAGCCCGCCCGGGGCCGACACGGCACCGCCCGCTCCGGCCGGCACCCGCCCGCCGGAGCATCCGAACCGCGGCCCCCGGGGCCCCCGCGCCGCGTCCCCGGCGGCCTCCGCGCACGGCTGCGGCGGCCCCCGCGCCCCTGCTGCGGGGCGACACGTCGCAAACGGGTGGGGGAGAGTCGTCGCGGCCCGGTCAGGAGTGCGGTACCGTCCATCGTCGTGAGCCCTGTACGTCGCTGTTCGCGGACCGCGTGCGGTCGTCCCGCCGTCGCGACGCTGACGTACGTCTACGCGGACTCCACCGCCGTCCTGGGCCCCCTCGCCACGTACGCCGAACCGCACTGCTACGACCTGTGCGCCGAGCACTCCGAGCGCCTCACCGCCCCGCGCGGCTGGGACGTCGTGCGCCTCGCCGTGGACGCCGGGCCCGCCCGGCCCAGCAGCGACGACCTGGAGGCGCTGGCCAACGCGGTCCGCGAGGCCGCCCGTCCCCAGCCCCGCCCCGAGCGCGGCCGGGAGCGCCCCGACGGACCGGGCGACCCGCTGGAGGTCGCGCGCCGCGGACATCTGCGGGTGCTCCGCTCGCCCGACAGCTGAACGGCGCCGGGCGGCCCGGCGCCGCCGCTCCCCGCGGTTCCTGAAGTCCCGCGGCCCCCGGAGTCCCGCTGGCCCGCGCGTACGGCTGCCGGCGGGACTCCGGGTCCGCCCGCTCCCGCCGTCCCCGGCCGTGCCGCCTGCCCCGACGGCACCCCCGCCCGGGAACCGGCCGGCCGCCGCGCAGCAGGTAGTCTCTCCACCGCACGCACACCTGCGCCCCCGCGCGCCCGCCGCCGAGGCGCAGCCACCCGTCCGGGCCCGCGGGCCGGGGCGGAGGTGGTCCGCCGTGCAGTCCCCCACGGACGTGGGTGCCAGGAGACCGCCGCGGCCCAGCCGCGCAGAGCAGGGTGGAGCCGGAGTGCGCGACCTCAAGCAGATCGTGAAGGCGTACGACGTGCGGGGCGTGGTCCCCGACCAGTGGGACGAGCACCTGGCCCGCGCCTTCGGCGCCGCGTTCACCGAGGTCACCGAGGCCACCGCGATCGTCGTCGGCCACGACATGAGGCCCTCCTCCCCGGGCCTGGCCCGCGCCTTCGCCGAGGGCGCCGCCGCCCGCGGCGCCGACGTCGTCCAGATCGGGCTCTGCTCCACCGACCAGCTCTACTTCGCCAGCGGCAAGCTCGACCTGCCCGGCGCCATGTTCACCGCCAGCCACAACCCGGCGCAGTACAACGGCATCAAGCTCTGCCGGGCCGGCGCCGCCCCCGTCGGCCAGGACACCGGCCTCGACCGCGTCCGCGAACTGGTCGAGGGCTGGACCGCCGCCGACGGCACCGTCACCGTCCCCGCCCACCCGGGCGAGCACGGCACCCTCAGCAGCCAGGACCTCCTCCAGGCCTACGCCGACCACCTGCTCGGCCTCGTCGACCTCGGCTCGCTGCGCCGCCTCAAGGTCGCCGTCGACGCCGGCAACGGCATGGGCGGGCACACCGTGCCCACCGTCTTCGCCGACCTGCCGGTCGACCTGGTGCCGATGTACTTCGAGCTCGACGGCACCTTCCCCAACCACGAGGCCAACCCGCTCGACCCGAAGAACCTGGTCGACCTGCAGGCCCGCGTGAAGGAGACCGGGGCCGACATCGGCCTCGCCTTCGACGGCGACGCCGACCGCTGCTTCGTGGTCGACGAGCGGGGCGAGCCCGTCTCCCCCTCCGCGATCACCGCCCTGGTCGCGGTCCGCGAACTGGCCCGCGCCCGCGCCGCGGGCGAGGAGCAGCCCACCGTCATCCACAACCTGATCACCTCGTGGACCGTCCCCGAGGTCGTCCGCGAGCACGGCGGCGTCCCGGTGCGCACCCGCGTCGGCCACTCCTTCATCAAGCAGGAGATGGCCCGCACCGGCGCGGTCTTCGGCGGCGAGCACTCCGCGCACTACTACTTCCGCGACTTCTGGCGCGCCGACACCGGCATGCTCGCGGCCCTGCACGTCCTCGCCGCCCTCGGCGGCCAGGACCGCCCGCTGTCCGAGCTGGTCGCCGCGTACGACCGCTACGCCGCCTCCGGCGAGATCAACAGCACCGTCGAGGACCAGGCGGCCCGCACCGCCGCCGTCCGCGCCGCCTACGCCGACGTGCCCGGGACGACCGTCGACGAGCTCGACGGCCTGACCGTCGCCGGCCCGGACTGGTGGTTCAACCTGCGGCCCTCCAACACCGAGCCGCTGCTGCGCCTGAACGTCGAGGCCCGCTCCGCGGCCACCATGGAGAAGCTCCGCGACGAGGTCCTCGCCCTGGTCCGCGGCTGACCCGTCCGCCCGGCCGGTCCGGCTGACCCGTCCGCCCGGCCGTGCCGTGCGCCCCGCGCCGCCGCCCGCGACCGGCCCTCCCCGCCGCGCGGCTCCCCGACCGGGGCGCCGCGCGGCAGGGCACCGGACCCCTCGGCCGGTAGGCTGAGAATGCCCTACGAACCACCCCGCCCCCGCACTCCGGAGCCGCAGCGCATGAAGCTGGAACCCTTCCTGCTGGACATCCTCGTCTGCCCGCAGTGCCGGGCCCCGCTCACCGAGGCGGAGCACGAGGACGGGCCCGAGCTGGTCTGCACCTCCGCCGAGTGCGGGCTGGCGTACCCCGTCCGCGACGGCATCCCCGTCCTGCTCGTCGACGAGGCCCGCCGCCCCGCCTGACCCGGCCGCCCGGCCCGGCACCCGCGGCCACCGCGCCCCGCAGCGGAGGGCACCCAGGGCCCTCCGCCCTCCCCGGAAGGACCGGCGCATGCTCGACGACGCCCTGCTCGACGACCCGGCGGCGCTGGAGCGCGCCGACACCGGCGGCGCCCTGCTGGCCCTGGCCGGCGCCGGTGCCCGGGTCCGCAACGCCCTGCGCCGCGCCGAGGAGTCCGGGCTCGGCCGGCTCCGGCCCGACGGCCGCCCCCGCACCGTCCTCGTCGCCGGGCAGGGCAGCGCGCTGACCGCCGCCGACGTCCTCGCCGCCCTCGGGGGCGTCACCTGCCCCGTGCTGCCCCTGGGCCCGGCCGCCGCGGCCCCCGAGGAAGGGGCCTCCACCCACGCCGGCCCCGCCGGCCTCCTCGACCTCGGCTGGCACCTGCCGGGCTGGGTCGGCTCCCTCGACCTGGTGGTCGCCGTCTCCGCGGACGGAGCCGAACCCGGCCTCTGCTCCCTCGTCGAGCAGGCCTACATCCGCGGCTGCTCGGCCGCCGTCGTCGCCCCCGCCGGGAGTCCGCTCGCCGAGGCCGCGATCCAGGCCCGCGCCCTTCCCCTGCTGCACTCCGCCGCGGCCGAAGGCCCCGACGGGGAGCGGGAACGGGACCGGGAGGGAGCGCGCGGTGAGGCCGCGGGCGAACTGCCGGCCGAGGACCCGGCCGCCCTGTGGTCCCTCCTCCCCCCGCTCCTCGCCCTCGCCGGGCGGATCGGCGTCGCCGCCGTCGACGAGCGGTCGCTCCAGGCGGCCGCCGACCGGCTGGACGAGGTCGCGGTGCGGTGCCGGCCGGACGCCGCCGCCTACCTCAACCCCGGCAAGAGCCTGGCCGGCCGCCTGTCGGGAGTCCTCCCCCTGCTCTGGGGCGACGGTCCGCTCACCGCCGCTGCCGCCCGCCGCTTCGCCTCCCTCCTCGCCGACCGGGCCGGGCAGCCGGCCCTCACCGGCGTCCTGCCGCAGGTCCTCACCGGCCACCGCGGCCTGTTCTCCGCCCGCCTCGGCGGGGGTACCGGCACCGACGACTTCTTCCGCGACCGCGTCGACGAGCCCGACCCGCTCCGGCTCCACGTCCTGCTGCTGCGCCGCGTCGCCGAGCCCGTCCCCGCCGAGGAGCCCGACCTCGAGGGCTCCGGCCCGTCCGCCGCCGGTGGTGCGGAGGGCGGGAGCGCGCCGACGCGGGAGGACCGGGACGCGGCCGCGCTGCACCGCGCCGTCGCCCGCGCCCAGCGGCTCGCCGAGGACCACGGCGTCGTGCTGAGCGAGCTGGCCGTCGCCCAGGACGACCCGGTCGGGGCGTTCGCCGAGCTCGTCGGCACCGCCGACTTCGCCGCCGTCTACCTCGGCCTCGCCACCGGTTCCTGAACCGGGGCCGCATCGGCCCCCTCGCCCGTGCCCCCGGCGGTGCTCCCCGGCCCCGCGCCTCCCCGCAGCCCCGGCCCCCGCGGCCCGGACCCTCCTGGGGCCGGCCCAGGCCCCCCTCCCGCCGGGGCCGGGTGCCGCGCTCTCACCGGCCTCACCGGCCTCACCGGTGTGCCGCCCCGCCGCCCCGCCGACACCCGGCGGCCGCATCGTGGACACCTTCCCGATGCCGCGGCCCGATGTCATCCACGTCGGTTAGGGTCGTGCCTCCGGTACGGCGACGCCCGGCAGGCCCCTCGGGGGCGTGCCGGGCGCGCCCGTCCGGCAGGCTCCCGGACCACCGCCCGCCACGGCACCCGACACAGGAAGAGGCAGCAGCGCGCATGGACCGCCTCGCGAACACCGTCCGCCCGTACGCCTGGGGTTCCACCACCGCCATCCCCGAGCTGCTCGGCCAGGAGCCCACCGGTGAGCCGCAGGCCGAACTGTGGATGGGAGCCCACCCCGGCGCGCCGTCGCGGGTCGACCGCGGCGACGGCGACCGCTCCCTCGCCGACGTGATCGCCGCCGACCCGCGGGGCGAGCTGGGCGACGCGGTGGTGGACCGCTTCGGACCGGCCCTGCCGTTCCTCTTCAAGGTCCTGGCCGCCGGCCACGTGCTCTCCCTCCAGGTCCACCCCACCCTCGAACAGGCCCGGGCCGGGTTCGCCGACGAGGAGGCACGGGGCGTCCCCCGCGACGCCCCGCACCGCAACTACCGGGACGCCAACCACAAGCCCGAGATGATCTGCGCGCTGAGCGACTTCGACGGGCTCTGCGGCTTCCGCGCCCCCGCCGCCACCGCCGACCTGATGGACTCCCTCCGCGTCCCCTCCCTGGCCCCGTGGATCGCCGTCCTGCGCTCCGAGCCGGAGGAGGCCGCCCTGCGCACGGTCCTCGCCGAGGTCCTCGGCGGTGACCGCGACCGCACGGCCGCCTGCGCCACCGAGGTCGCCGAGGCGCTGGAGAAGGCCGCTGCTGGCGACGGCCCGTACGCCGCCGCCTGCGCCGCCTACGCCGTCGCCGCCCGCGACTTCCCCGGCGACCCCGGCATCGTCGCCGCGCTGCTGCTCAACCACGTCACGCTGCGGCCCGGCCAGGCGCTCCACCTCGGCGCCGGCGTCCCCCACGCCTACCTGCGCGGCCTCGGGGTGGAACTCATGGCCAACTCCGACAACGTGCTGCGCTGCGGCCTCACCCCCAAGCACGTGGACGTGCCCGAGCTGCTGCGGGTCGTCGACTTCCGGGCCGCCGAGCCCGCCGTGCTGGAGCCCGTCCCCGTCCCCGGGGCGGACGGCGAGGAGGTCTACCCGGCCCCGACGGAGGAGTTCCGCCTCTCCCGGTACAACCTCACCGGTGCCGACCGGTCCGTGGCGGGCCGGGCGCCGCAGATCCTGCTCTGCACCGCGGGCGAGGCCGTGGTCACCGGCCCCGGGGGCGCGTCCCTCGTCCTGCCCAGGGGAGGGTCCGCGTACCTCCCGGCGGGTGAGGACGCCGTCCTCACCGGTGAGGGCGCCGTCGTCTTCCGCGCCACCGTCGCCCTCGGGTGACGTCCGCGCCGCGCGGGGGCCTGCGCCGCGACTGACGCCGCGCCCGGGCGGGCAGGAGCAACCGGCGGCGCCTGGTGCGAGAATGGCGCGCCGCGGCGGCGATCCCGGGCACGGGACGCCGCGGCGACGAGACAGCAGGCCCGCAGCGGCCCGGCGGAAGGACTGAACCGCACCATGAGTGCATCCGGCGGCACCAAGGCGATCGTCGCGGCCCTGGGGGCCAACCTCGCGATCGCTGCCAGCAAGTTCGTGGCGTTCGTCGTCACCGGCTCCTCCTCGATGCTCGCGGAGGCCGTGCACTCCGTCGCCGACTCCGGCAACCAGGGACTGCTGCTGCTCGGCGGCAAGCGGGCCAAACGGGAGGCCACCGAGGAGCACCCGTTCGGCTACGGGCGTGAGCGCTACATCTTCGGCTTCCTGGTGTCGATCGTCCTGTTCACCGTCGGCGGCATGTTCGCCCTCTACGAGGGCTACGAGAAGGTCGTCCACCCCCACCCGCTGGACAGCTGGTACTGGGCCGTGGGCGTCCTGGTCTTCGCCATCGTCGCGGAGGGCTTCTCCTTCCGCACCGCCATCAGGGAGTCCAACGAGATCCGCGGCTCCCTCACCTGGTCGCAGTTCGTCCGGCGGGCCAAGGCGCCCGAGCTCCCCGTCGTCCTGCTGGAGGACTTCGGCGCCCTGATCGGCCTGGTCCTGGCGCTCTTCGGCGTCGGACTGGCCGTCCTCACGGGCAACGGCGTCTGGGACGGGGTCGGCACCCTGTGCATCGGCTCGCTGCTGATCGCCATCGCCCTGGTGCTGGCGGTGGAGACCAAGAGCCTGCTGCTTGGCGAGGCCGCCACCAGGGAGACCGTCGCCGACATCCGCAGGGCGCTGGTCGACCACGACACCGTGACGGGCCTCATCCACATGCGCACCCTCCACCTCGGCCCCGAGGAGCTCCTGGTCGCGGCCAAGATCGCCGTCCGGCACGACGACACGGCCGCCGACGTGGCCCGTGCCATCGACGAGGCCGAGGCCCGCATCCGCCGCGCGGTGCCCATCGCCCGCGTCATCTACCTCGAACCGGACGTCTACAGCGCCGACAAGGCCGCCGCCGGCCCCGACCGCCTGGCCACCCCCGGCGGTCCCGTTCCGGACGCTCCCGGTTCCGGCGCCCACTGACACCCACCGACGCCCGCCGACACCCACTGACGCCCGCCGTCCTGCGGGTCCGGCACCCGTGCCGGACCCGGGCGCCCGTCGGCACCCGCCGCCTCCCGGGACCCCGTGCCCCGGGAGGCGGCGCCGTTCCCGGTTCCGGCGCGTGCGGACCTGCCCCGTCCGGCCCGGGGCTCCCACGCCGGTCCCGGTCTCCGCGTCCGTGCCTCCGCGTCCCGTGCCTCCGCGTCCGTGCCGCACTCCGGCCCCCGGGCTCCCTGGTTCTCGGGTTCCCGGGCCCCCGAGGCGGTACGGAGCCGTCAGGCCGCCATGGACCCGGGGATTCCAGCGGCCCGGGACCGGGCGCGCCTCCGCGTCGTCCACAGCGACACCGGCAGCGCGGCCAGGCCCGTGAACGCGGCCATCACACCCGAGCCGAGCACCGTCACGTACGCCCCGAAGGTCCCCGGCCCGGCAGCCGGCCCGACGCCCGCGTCGGCGAACGCCCGCGTCGGCACCAGGGCGTGGAAGCCCGAGACGTCCTCCACCCGCTCCACGCGCCCGCGCAAGCCCGCCGCGGCCACGCCGCCCATGCCGTCCCCGAGGTGGTAGCGGGAATCGTTGGAGTCCTCCCGGTTGTCGCCCATCACGAAGAAGCGCCCCCGCGGCACCGTCACCGCGAACGGAGGACCGGAGAACTGCCCCGACCCCGCCGTGTACGGTTCCTCCACCGCCCTGCCGTTCACCGTCAGCCGTCCGTCGGCACGTGCGGACACCCGGTCCCCGCCGACCCCCACGACGCGCGTGACGACCGGCTGCCGTCCCCATCCCCACGCGGGGACCGACAGCGCCACCACATCGCCGCGCCGCACCTCCGACGTGCTGATCCTGCGGACCCACACCCGGTCGCCCGCACGCAGCGTCGGCTGCATCGAGGCGCCGCCCATCGTGTAGCGGTGGTAGCCGGTCACCAGCAGGGCCGCACCCAGCACCGCGGCCACCACGCCCGCCGCCGCCACCGCCAGGCAGACGGCCGCCGCCCGGCGGCCGGGCCGGGCGGGACGCCGCTGCCCCGCCCACGGCTGTCCCGTCGGCCACCGTGCCGGACCGTCCTGCACCGGACCGCCCTGCACCGGCACCCCCGATGGGGCGACTCCCCGGCCCGGACCGTCCTGCGGCGCTGCCCACACCTGGTCCCACCCGTTCTCCGCCATGGACGCCGTCCCTTCCCGTGGTGCTCCTCCCTGCGGGGGAGCGCCCGCGATCGTAGCGGCGCGTCCCGCCCGCGCCCCGGGGCGGCGGGCACTCCGGATGGCCGGATCGACCGGCGTCCCGGGTCCTCTTCGGAGCCGCCGGTGTAGATTCGTGGGCAGAGCCAGACGTCGCTGCTGATGGCGGTCGATCGGACGGTGCGCGCTCCGACGCGTCCTCCGGTCGAGGGAGAGAGGGCCTCCGACGGGCTGTGCTGGAGCGAGGGGACCGGTCCGCCGGGCCCCGTGGACCACGGGAGTGCACCACCCCGTGGGGATCGGTGTGTCCGCGCCGTCGGGCACCGCCGGCTCCGCGGCCGCACCTGCCCGAGCCCGATCCCGTCCCGCTGCAGCACACCGGACCAGCCCACAGCGCCGGGCACGCCCGGCGCGCCCGCAACGCCCCACAACCAGCCCGAGGAGCAGACGCATGGCGTCCCAGACCACCGGCGACTTCAAGGTCGCCGACCTGTCCCTGGCCCCGTTCGGCCGCAAGGAGATCCAGCTCGCCGAGCACGAGATGCCCGGCCTGATGGCCATCCGCAAGGAGTACGCCGCTCAGCAGCCCCTGGCCGGCGCCCGGATCACCGGCTCCCTCCACATGACCGTGCAGACCGCCGTGCTCATCGAGACCCTGACGGCCCTCGGCGCCGAGGTCCGCTGGTGCTCCTGCAACATCTTCTCCACCCAGGACCACGCCGCCGCGGCCATCGCCGTGGGCCCCGAGGGCACCCCGGAGAACCCGAAGGGCGTCCCCGTCTTCGCCTGGAAGGGCGAGACGCTGGAGGAGTACTGGTGGTGCACCGAGCAGGCCCTCACCTGGCCCGGTGAGGTCGGCCCGAACATGATCCTGGACGACGGCGGCGACGCCACCCTCCTCGTCCACAAGGGCGTGGAGTTCGAGAAGGCCGGTGCGGCCCCGGACCCCTCCACCGCCGACAACGACGAGTACCGGATCATCCTGGAGCTCCTCAACCGCACCCTGGCCGAGTCGCCCCGCAAGTGGACCGAGGCCGCGGCCGCGATCAAGGGCGTCACCGAGGAGACCACCACCGGCGTCCACCGCCTGTACGAGATGCACCGCGACGGCAGCCTGCTGTTCCCGGCGATCAACGTGAACGACGCGGTGACCAAGTCGAAGTTCGACAACAAGTACGGCTGCCGCCACTCGCTGATCGACGGCATCAACCGCGCCACCGACGTGCTCATCGGCGGCAAGGTCGCCGTGGTCTGCGGCTACGGCGACGTGGGCAAGGGCTGCGCCGAGTCGCTGCGCGGCCAGGGCGCCCGCGTGATCGTCACCGAGATCGACCCCATCTGCGCCCTCCAGGCCGCGATGGACGGCTACCAGGTCACCACCCTGGACGACGTCGTCGAGACCGCCGACATCTTCATCACCACCACCGGCAACAAGGACATCATCCTCGCCTCCCACATGGAGCGGATGAAGCACCAGGCCATCGTGGGCAACATCGGCCACTTCGACAACGAGATCGACATGGCCGGCCTGGCCCGCATCCCCGGCATCGTCAAGGACGAGGTCAAGCCCCAGGTCCACACCTGGACCTTCCCGGACGGCAAGACGATCATCGTGCTGTCCGAGGGCCGCCTGCTCAACCTGGGCAACGCCACCGGCCACCCGTCGTTCGTGATGTCCAACTCCTTCGCGAACCAGACGATCGCCCAGATCGAGCTCTTCACGAAGACCGAGGAGTACCCGGTGGGCGTCTACACGCTCCCCAAGCACCTGGACGAGAAGGTCGCCCGCCTCCACCTGGACGCGCTGGGCGTCAAGCTCACCACGCTCACGGAGGAGCAGGCCGCGTACATCGGCGTCAAGGTCGAGGGCCCGTACAAGTCGGACCACTACCGCTACTGACAGCCGCCGCGCGGCAGCGCGCCACCCCGGGCCCCGGACCTGCAGCCAGGTCCGGGGCCCGGCCCGTCCCCGCCGTAGCATGCGACCATGCCCAGCGGCCGGTACTCCCTGTACGACCCCCACGACGACACCCCCCTCGGAGAGGAACACTTCAGTTGCGCCCCCGGCCCCGCCGGCTGGCGCTACACCTCGCAGACCTTCACCCCCGACGGCGCACCCGCAGGCTCCGTCGACCTCACCCTCGACTCCCGCGGCCGACCGCTCCGCCTCCACCTGCGGACCGGTGACTGGCAGGTCCGCGGAGGCATGCTCGACGGCCTCGCCTGGGTACGCACCCGGGCCGCCGCCCCCGACGCGGGGGACGTGCCTCCCGACGCCACCGAGGGGCACGACCGCGCCCACACCTTCACCGGGCGCTCGCCCGCGTTCCTGGTCGCCACCGCCCGGCTGCTCCGGCTGGAACCCGGCGACAGGACGAGGCTGCGCCTGGTCGCCCTCACCGAACCCGTACTCGCACCACGCACCCTCGACCAGGGCTGGTCACTGGACGGCATCGAATCACACGCCACCGACAACGGCCCGCTGCTCGTCCACCGCTACACCGTCGCCGACCTCGAGACCGGTGAGCAGCAGACGGTGCACCTGGCCGGCGACGTCGTGCTCGCGGCGCCCGGGGTCGAGCTGGAGGCCCTCGACGGTCCGCCCAACCAGCAGCGCCCGGCGGCCTCCGCGGACTGACCGCAGGGGAAACGGGAAACGGGGGAGCGGGAAGCCGGGAAGACAGGCCGCGCAGGACCGGGCAGGACCGGGAGGGGCTGCGGAGCCGTCGTGCGTGCCGTCAGGCCGGCGGCGCGAAGCCCCCTCCGGCCGTACCGCCGCCGCTCCGGCCGGCACCGGTGTCCGACGGCTCCGCCGCCGACCGGATCGGCGGCGTCGGCACCGGAGCCTGCGGGGCCGCGCCGGGCCCGGCCCACGGCCCGGGTGCCGGTGCGGCCGGTCCGGCTCCGGACGCGGGCGTCTGCACGCCGGGTGCTGCGGGTGCTGCGGCGGCCCGGTGCGCGGCGGCCGTCCGCACCCACTCCCGGTGCTGCCGTTCGGCCAGCACCGCCGCCAGGTAGGCGGCCGGGTGCACTCCCCCGGGAACGGCCCGGCCCGTCCGCACCGCCACGTCGGCCGACAGCCGCCGGCCGAGGTTCCAGGCGACCTGCTGGTCCAGCTCCCGGATCCGTCCGAGGTACTGCCGCACGGCCAGCCACAGAGCGTCAGGCACGGCGGAGAGGTCCAGCGAGGACAGCTCCCCTCCCGCTGCACCCGCGGCCTGCGGCGGCAGGGGCGGCAGCGGTGCCCGCCCGGCGCCCGCCCCCGGCACCCGCTCGCGCACCACCAGGGTCCCCGCCAAGACGTCCCCCAGCCTGCGCCCGCGGTCCGAGACGAGGGAGCAGACGACGGCCGGGACCCCGGTCAGCGCGATGATCTCGAAGAACCCCACCAGGCCGCGGACCAGCGCCTGCCGGAAGCGGACCGGCCCGCCGTCGGTGCGGACCACCCGCAGTCCCAGGGCGAGCTTCCCCAGCGAGCGCCCCCGCGAGAGGGTCTCCACCGCGACGGGTATGCCCACCAGGATCCCCACGGTCAGGCTCAGGGTGACCGCTGCGGCGGCAGCCGAGTCGAGGTCCGGCACGGCGAACGCCAGACCGGCGGTGAGGGCGATCAGCAGGGCGAACAGTGCCGTGAGGTCGAGGGCGCAGGCGAGCATCCTGCTGGGCAGCCTCGCCGGCTGCACCCCCAGCACCACGGCCTCGCCGGTCACCAGGTCGCTCACTGCCGCTCCCACCCGTCCTCGCCCCCGTGCTCTCCGGGCGCCCAAGATAAGGCCGCGGTGCGGACCGCCGATAGCCGGGACGGTGCTCTGGCAAGCTGTCCCCGACCCCGAACGCCCCCGAGCCCGGAGCCCGCGCATGGATCTGGACGTCTTCGTCACCACCCACCGCGCGGAGTGGGCCCGCCTGGAACAGCTCTGCGGACGCCGCCGCCTCACCGGCGCCGAGGCCGACGAACTCGTCGACCTGTACCAGCGGGTGGCCTCCCACCTCTCCCAGGTGCAGTCGGCCGCCCCCGACCCCCTGCTCGTCGGCCGCCTGACCTCCCTCGTGGCCCGCGCGCGCAGCGCCGTGACGGGTGCCAGGTCGGCGGGCTGGCGGGACGCCGGGCGCTACTTCGCCGCCGACTTCCCCGCGGCGCTGTACCGGACGCGGCACTGGTGGGTGCCCACCGCTCTGGCGTCGCTCGCCCTCGTCGCGGTCGTCGCGGTGTGGGTGGCCACCGACGCGGACGTCCGCGCGGCCATCGCCGCACCCGGGCAGATCCGGGAGATGACCCGTCCCGGGGGCGAGTACGAGGCCTACTACTCCAGCCATCCGGCGAGCTCGTTCGCGGCCCAGGTGTGGACCAACAACGCCTGGGCCGCCGCCCTCTGCCTGGTCGGCGGCGTCTTCCTGGGCCTGCCGGTCCTCTACGCACTGGTGGTCAACGTCGTCAACCTCGGCATCGGTGTCGGCGTGATGGCCTCGGCCGGGCGGCTCGGCCTCTTCCTCGGACTGCTGCTCCCGCACGGCATGCTGGAACTGAGCGCCGTCTTTGTCGCCGCGGGCCTGGGCCTGCGCCTTGCCTGGACCGTCATCGACCCGGGGCCGCGCACCCGTGCGGTCGCTCTCGCGGAGGAGGGGCGGGCGATCATCGGGACGATCGTGGGCCTGACCGCCGTCCTGCTCGTCTCCGGGGTCCTCGAAGCCTTCGTCACTCCCTCCCCGCTGCCCACCTGGGCACGCATCGGCATCGGAGGGCTTGCCGAGGCCCTCTTCCTCGCCTACGTCTTCGTGGTCGGCCGCCGGGCGTTCCGCGCAGGACACGTCGGGGACGTCGAGGCCGCGGACCGAGCCGACGAACTTCCCGTCGCCGCGTGAGGGCCTGCGCGGGACGGCGCGGCCGAGCTGGTAGTCTCGTGATCGTCCGCCGGACCGTTGACTTCGGTCGGGCGAACCAGTAGATTCGAACGGTTGCCTCCGACTGGACAAGGTCGGAAGTCGGCGTTAGTGTCTACGACACCGCCGGTCCGGTTTGCAGACCGCCGAATCCGCAGTGAATTCAGAATTCCTCTGCGGAGGCGTGCGTCCGGAACGGTGAATCCGTTAAACGGAGTGCCGAGAGCCTGATAGGCTTCGGAACGAAGAAAAGCGGAAAACCCCGCCGGCGGGGGTCAGCGAAGCGGAGAGAACACTCCGCGGGTCTGATAAGCTGGAGACACGGAAGAACGAAGCGCCCGGAGGGGCCCGCAGGGGCCGCGAAGGAAGCGTCCGTTCCTTGAGAACTCAACAGCGTGCCAAAAGTCAACGCCAGATATTTGAACCCTCTGGGTTCCTTTGAAGATACACAGCAGCGAGGACGCTGTGCGCGGACCGGGCCTATTCCGCCCGGGGCCGCGCCGCTCTTCCGCTGATTGCTGATGAAGCATTCACGGAGAGTTTGATCCTGGCTCAGGACGAACGCTGGCGGCGTGCTTAACACATGCAAGTCGAACGGTGAAGCCCCTCGGGGCGGATCAGTGGCGAACGGGTGAGTAACACGTGGGCAATCTGCCCTGCACTCTGGGACAACACCGGGAAACCGGTGCTAATACCGGATACGACACG
>NZ_JAJLRA010000039.1:3297-40828 GCF_020991365.1 Streptacidiphilus sp. ASG 303 | reverse complement strand
GCGGGAGCCGCCGCCCCGCCGGGCCGCCGTGCCCGCCGGGGGGGGCGGGGGCGCCCGGCCCCCGGGCCCCGCGGGGCGGGGGGGGCCCCCCCCCCGGGGGGGGGAGGGCCGCCGCTCCCGCTCTCCACCCGGACTTCCACCGCCGCTCCGAGGCGCCCCGGCCCGCCCGCCCGTAGCGTCGTCCGCGTCGCAGCGCCCGACAAGGAGAGGTCCGATGGGCGGCAGCACCGTCCCCGTACCCGCCGTCGCCGCGGCGGCGGCCCCGGTCCTCGTCCGGCAGTTCCGGCCCCGTCCGGTCCGCCGCGGCCGCCCCTTCCGGCACCGGCCGCCTCGCCGGCTGGGCGGCCGCCGCCATGGCCCTCGCGCTGCTCGCCGACGGCCTCTCCAACGCGGAGATCGCAGCGGAGCTCCTCGTCGGCGTGGCCACGGTGAAGACGCACATCACCAACCTCTTCGCCAGGAGCGGGGTGCGCAGCCGCGCCCAGGCGGTGGGCTGCGCCTACCGGCACGGCCTCTCCCGCCGCGCCTGACCCGCCGATCCTGACCCGTCGTCACCGGCCCTTCACCGGATGGGGTGAAGATGCCTGCTGCGGACGGCGCGGGCACGCCCGGACGGCCACCCTGGGAGGGACACCGCGTCCGCCGTCCGCGGCGCGCCCCACTCCAGGAGCAGACCGTTGAGCACTCCGTCGAGACAGCAGGCACCAGCGGGCCCGGCGGGCCCCCAGGCCGCGCCGCGGGGCGGCGGGTCCGGCCGACGGTCCGCCGCGTCGGGCGAGGTCCGGGCCGGGACCGCCGGGGCGGGGCACGCCGACGTGCGGCACGCCGGTGTGCAGGACGTCGACGTGCAGGACATCCACGTGGAGGAGGGCGTCGACGTGCAGGGCGTCGACGTGCAGGGCCCGGACGCACGGGCCGCCGGTGCCCCGGCCGGTGCCGAGGAGGCGTGGCGGCCCGCACCGGCCGAGGTGTACCGCGGAGTGCAGCAGAGCGAGGCGTTCCGGCAGATCCGCCGCGGCTACCGCGGCTTCGTCCTCCCCGTGTCGGTGCTCTTCCTGCTCTGGTACCTGCTCTTCCTCGTCGCCGCGACCACCGCGCCGGGCCTGATGCGCCGCCAGGTCGCCGGCCCGCTCAACCTGGCCTGGCTGCTGGGGCTGCTCCAGTTCGCCTCCACCTTCCTGCTCACCTGGCTGTACGGGCGCAACGCCCGCGCCACCCGCGACCGCGCCGCGCTGGGCCTGCGCTGGGACACCCAGGACCGGCTGCGGTGAGCGGCCGCACCGTACTCGCGGCAGGCCCGGCCGCCCAGCACCACGGCCTGGCCACCGCGCTCTTCGCCGGCGTCGTCCTGGTGACGCTGGCCATCACCCTGTGGGCCGGCCGCCGCACGCGCGCCGCGGAGGACTTCTACGTCGGCGGCCGCGCCTTCAGTCCGCTGCAGAACGGATTCGCCCTCGCCGGCGACTACCTCTCCGCGGCCTCCTTCCTCGGCATCACCGGGCTCATCGCGCTCTACGGCTACGACGGCCTGCTCTACAGCATCGGCTTCCTGGTCGCCTGGCTCGTCGTGCTGATGCTGGTCGCCGAACTGGTCCGCAACTGCGGCCGGTACACGCTCGCCGACGTCCTCGCCGTCCGGATGCGGGAGCGCCGGGTGCGTGCCGCGAGCGGCAGCGCCGGCCTGGTCGTCACCCTGCTCTACCTGGTCGCCCAGATGGTCGGCGCGGGCAGCCTCGTCTCGCTGCTGCTCGGCACCGGCGACGGCCCGGCCCGCAGTTGGACCATCGTCGGCGTGGGCGCCCTGATGGTGGTGTACGTCACCGTCGGCGGCATGAAGGCCACCACCTGGATCCAGATCGTCAAGGCCGTCCTGCTGCTCTGCGGCACCGCCGTGCTCACGGTGCTGGTCCTGGTCCGGTTCCACGGCGACCCCGCCGAGCTGATGCGCGCCGCCGCCCGCGGCAGCGGCGCGGGCGACGCGTACCTCCGGCCCGGCCTCCGCTACGGCGCCACCGCCACCAGCCGCCTGGACTTCATCAGCCTCGGCCTCGCCCTCGTGCTCGGCACCGCCGGCCTGCCCCACATCCTGGCCCGCTTCTACACCGTCCCCACCGCCCGGGCCGCCCGCCGCTCCACGGTCTGGACCATCGGCCTGGTGGGCTGCTTCTACCTCATGGCCATCGTGCTGGGCCTGGGCGCCGCCGCGCTCGTCGGCTCCGCCGGCGTGCGCGCCGACAACCCGGCGGGGAACACCGCCGCGCCGCTGCTCGCTCTGGAGGTGACGGGCGGCGGGGACGGCACCGCCGGGCTCGTGCTCTTCGCGGTGATCTCCGCGATCGCCTTCGCCACCATCCTCGCCGTGGTCGCCGGGCTCACGCTCGCCTCGTCCGCGTCCTTCGCCCACGACATCTACGCCCGTGCCCTGCGCCGACCGGACGGAAAGCAGGTGACCGAGCGTCAGGAGGTGGCCGTGGCGCGGCTCGCCGCCGTGGTGGTCGGCGCCCTCGCGATCGCCCTGAGCCTCTCCGCGCAGCGGCAGAACGTCGCCTTCCTGGTCGGGCTCGCCTTCGCCGTGGCGGCCTCCGCCAACCTCCCCACCCTGCTCTACACCCTCTTCTGGCGCCGCTTCACGAGCCGCGGCGCGGTCTGGGCCGTCTACGGCGGACTGCTCCCCGCGGTCCTCCTGGTGGTCTTCTCCCCGGTCGTCTCCGGCGGGCCGGACGCCCTCGTCACCGCCGTCGACTTCCACTGGTTCCCGCTGGAGAACCCGGGGGTGGTCTCCATCCCGCTCGGCTTCCTGGCCGGATGGCTCGGCACCGTCACCTCCCGCACCCCCGCCGATCCCGACCGCTACGCCGAACTGGAGGTCCGCTCCCTCACCGGGGCCGGGGCGGTCTGATCCCGCCGCGTCCCCGTGGGGCCGTGCCGCCCCCGGGGCCGGAACCCCCGGCCGTCCGGCCCGGCGGCTGCCCCGTCCGGCCAGCCCGTCCCGTCACCGCCGCCCGTCGGCCAGCCCGTACCGGTGCTCGGGGCGGCCGGTGTCGCCGTAGCGCAGCGTCAGCCGCAGCCGCCCGTCGCGCTCCAGCTGCCGCAGGTAGCGCTGTGCGGTGGAGCGGCTGAGGCCGGTCGCCTCCGCCACCTCCTGCGCGGACACCGGCCGGCCCGCCTCCCGCAGCATCCGCAGCACCAGGTGCGCCGTCGGGGCCGAGTGGCCCTTGGGGAGGGTCGCCGAGGGGCCTCCCGCGCGCCGGAGCGCGCCGTAGAGCCGGTCCACCTCCTCCTGCCCGGCCTCCCGCTCCCCGCCGGCCAGGGCGCGGCGCAGCTCGGCGTAGGCGACCAGCTTCTCCCGCAGCCCGGCGAAGGTGAACGGCTTCACCAGGTACTGCAGTGCTCCGTGCTGCATGGCCTCGTGCACCGTGGACACGTCCCGGGCTGCGGTCACCATCACCACGTCGCCGTGCAGCCTCTGCTCCCGCATCCGCCGCACCAGCGACAGGCCGGTCCCGTCCGGCAGGTAGTGGTCGAGCAGCACCAGGTCCACCGGCAGGCGTTCCAGCACGGCGAGCGCCTCGCCCGCGCTGTGGGCCTTGGCCACCACCCGGAAGCCGGGCACCTTCGCCACGTAGGCGGCGTGGACGTCGGCGACCCGGAAGTCGTCGTCCACCACCAGGACGTCGATCACCGCGCCGCCCCCGCCGCGCCGGCCGCCCCCGCCGCGGCCCCCGGCCCCGGCCCCGGCCCGCAGGCCGCCTCCGCCCCGCAGACCGCCGCCGTCACGGCCCCCGGCCCCGCCGCGCCGGCCGGCGGTGCCCCGGTGGACCGCCGGTGCAGGGCCTCCGGCAGCTCGACCGTGAACTCCGCCCCGCCGAGCGGCCCCGTACCGACCGCGACCCGTCCCCCGGAGCGCTCCGCCAGCCGCCGCACCAGCGCCAGCCCCAGCCCGCGCGGGCGGTGCGCCGGCGCCTCCTTGGTGGTCCAGCCCTCGGCGAAGACGGCCTCGCGCAGCTCCGGGGCCACCCCCGGCCCGCTGTCCGCGACCCGGACCACGACCGTGCTCCCCTCGGCGACCAGGGTGACCGCCACCTGCGGCCGGGCCGCCGACCCGGCGGCGTCCAGGGCGTTGTCAACCAGGTTGCCGACGACGGTGACCAGTTCGCGCGGGTCCACCGCGGCGTCCGGCAGGTGGCTGCCGGGCGTGATCGTGAGTGCCGTGCCCCGTTCGGCGGCCACCGCGGCCTTGCCCGCCAGCAGTGCGGCCAGGTGCGGGTCCTGCACCTGCTCGGCGATCCGCCCGGCGGCCGCCCGCGCGGCTCCCGAGGCCTCGGTGATGAACTCCACCGCCTCCCGGTGCAGGCCCAGCTCCAGCAGCCCCAGCAGGGTGTGCATCCGGTTGGCGTGCTCGTGGTCCTGGGCCCGCAGGGCGTCGGTCAGGCCCCGGGTGGTGTCCAGCTCCCGCACCAGCTCCTCCAGCTCGGTGCGGTCCCGCAGGGTCACCACCGCGCCGCCGTCGGCGGTGTCCATCCGGTTGACCACCAGCACCCGGTCCCCGCGCACGGCGGGCAGGTCCTCCCCGGTGCTGCGGCCGGTGAGCGCGTCCGCCAGCCGGCCCGCCGGCAGCACCTCGTCGACGGGCGTCCCGGTGGCCCCCTCGGGCAGCGCCAGCAGCCGCACGGCCTCGTCGTTGGCCAGCCGGATCCGCCCCCGCCGGTCCAGGGCGACCATCCCCTCGCGGATGCTGTGCAGCATCGCCTCCCGCTCCACCAGCAGGGCGGAGATGTCGGCGACGGCGATGTCGTGGGTGCGCCGTCCGAGCCGGCGCGCCAGCAGCACGGTGGCCAGGGTCCCCGCGGCCAGGCCGGCGGCGGCGCAGAGCAGGATGCCGGTGACCATGGAGGCCAGGCGGCTGCGGATCGAGCGGTCGCTGATGCCGACGGAGACCTCGCCGACGATCCGCCCGCCGGCCAGCCGCAGCGGCACCTTGCCGCGGGCGGTGCGGCCCAGCGTGCCCTGCTGGATGGCCGTCACCGTCCGCCCGCTCAGCGCCGGCCCGGGGTCGGTGCTCACCCGCTGGCCGATCCGGTCCGGGTCGGTGTGCGACAGCCGCACGCCGCGGTCGTCGGTGACCACCACGAAGCTGGCGCCCGTGGACCGCCGGATGCGCTCGGCCACCGGCTGGATACGGCCGGAGTCGCGGTGGGCGGCGGCGTCCGCGAGCTGCGTGTCGGTGGCGGTGACCTGGGCGATGGCCAGGGCGCGCTGCATGGCGGCGCGGTCCAGCTCCGCGCTCACGGGGGCGAGGAAGAGCCCCGCGGTGAGGGCGGTCACCCCCACGGTGACCACGGTCTGGCTCAGCAGGAGCTGAGCGGAGACCCGGCGCGGCCAGTGCGGTCGCCTCATCGCCTGCTCCCTCCTCTCCGCCGTGCCGTGTGCCGCTGTCCCGTGTGCCGCTGTCCCGTGTGCCGCCGCGCGGAGCCGTGCATGCCGTCATGCGACGCCGCGCTGTACGACGCCGTGCCGCGCCTTACGAGGCCGTGCCGTGCAGCTCCGGGCCCTGCCGGGCCGCGGGCCGCGCGCGGACCGGCGGCCACCCTATGTTTCGGCAGCGTTTCCGGCCAGGGGCCTCCCGCTGTTGTAGCGGAAGCAAAACGAGCAGAACAGCCGCCAACGCCAGGAACCCGCAGTACGCGCGCAAGGCTGCCGCACCCCGCCGTGCCGCTCCTAGCCTCCCGGCGACAGCGATTCCCGGCGGTGGCGCCGGGACCGGAGGTGGTACATGAGCGGCGCGAAGGACCCCGGGTCGCCGGGCGGAGCGGCGGCCGGACGGGACGTCCCGGCGATCGAGCTGGTCGGCGCGACCAAGCGCTTCCGCACCCCGTCGGGGGGCCTGCACACGGCCGTCCGCGACCTGCACCTGACCGTGCGGCAGGGCGAGTTCGTGGCCGTCGTCGGCCCCACCGGCTGCGGCAAGTCGACCACCCTCACCCTGGTCAGCGGCCTGGAGGAGCCCAGCGAGGGCGAGGTGCGGGTGCAGGGCGGGCCGGTCGCCGGCATCGGCACGCAGGTCGGCTTCGTCTTCCAGCAGGACGCCGTCTTCCCCTGGCGCACCGTGCTGTCCAACGTCACGGCCGGCCCGCGCTTCCGCGGCGTCCCGGCCGCCGAGGCCCGCGAGCGGGCCCGCGACTGGCTCGCCCGGGTCGGCCTGGCGGCCTTCGAGGACCGCTACCCCCACCAGCTCTCGGGCGGCATGCGCAAGCGGGTCGCGCTCGCCCAGACCCTCGTCAACGACCCGCGGATCCTGCTGATGGACGAGCCCTTCTCCGCGCTCGACGTGCAGACCCGGGCGCTGGTGTCCGACCAGCTGCTCGAGCTGTGGTCGGGCACCGGCGCGTCGGTCGTCTTCGTCACCCACGACCTGGAGGAGGCGATCGCGCTGGCCGACCGGGTGGTGGTGATGACCGCCGGACCGGCCACCGTCAAGCAGGTCTTCGACATCGACCTGCCGCGCCCGCGCACCGTCGAGGCGGTGCGGCTGGAGCCGCGGTTCATCGAGACCTACCGGGAGATCTGGGCCTCGCTCGGCGAAGAGGTGCGCATCACCCGCGAGAGAGGAGCGGGCAGTGCCGCTTGAGACCGCCCCCGCCGCCGCGCCCGTACGGGACACGTCGGCCGCCGCCAGGACCGAGGCCCGGGAGCGGGCCGCCCGCCACCGCCGGATCGGCGTGCACGCGGCCCGCGCCGCGGTGCTCGCGGGTGTGCTGGGCCTGTGGGAGGCGGCCGCCCGGACCGGCGTCGTCGACCCGTTCAACTTCTCCATGCCGTCGAGGATCTGGGACCAGATCTGGCAGTGGGTCGCCCACGGAACGGCCCAGGGCTCCCTGGGCGAGCAGATCGGCTACACCCTCTACGAGGCGCTCCTCGGCTGGGTCGTCGGCGTCGTCGCCGGCGTGGTCCTGGGCATCGCCCTCGGCCGGATCCGGTTCCTCGCGGACGTGCTCGGCCCGTACGTGAAGGTCCTCAACGCCATCCCCAGGATCGTGCTGGCACCGATCTTCCTCATCTGGTTCGGCCTGGGCCCCGCCTCCAAGGTCGCCTCGGCCGTCGTGCTGGTCTTCTTCCCCGTCTTCTTCAACGCCTTCCAGGGCGCCCGGGAGGTCGACCGCAACCTGGTGGCCAACGCCCGCATCCTCGGGGCGCGCAACCGGCAGGTCACCCTCCAGGTGGTCGTCCCCGCCGCCACCTCCTGGATCTTCACCTCCCTGCACGTCTCCTTCGGCTTCGCCCTGATCGGCGCCATCGTCGGCGAGTACATCGGCGCCACCAAGGGCCTCGGCCTGCTGGTCGCCGCCGCCCAGGGCACCTTCAACGCGGCCGGCGTCTACGCGGCCATGACCATCCTCGCGGTGGTCGCCCTGCTCACCGAGGGCCTGCTCACCCTCGCCGAGCGGAAGCTCTTCCGCTGGAAGCCGGCCGACGCCGGCGACGGCCGCTGAACCCCCTCCCCCCGGCGCCACCCACCCGTCACCCCACCCCACCCGTGAAGGGCATCCCCACCATGCGCAGACACCTCGCCGCCGCGGCCGCGGCCGCCCTGCTCCTGTCCCTCGCCGCCTGTGCGAACGACGCGGCGTCCACCTCCGGCGCCTCCGTGCCGAAGGACGGCGGACCGGCCGTCGCCGGTCCCAAGGTCAAGATCATGGTCGGCGGCCTCGACAAGGTCATCTACCTGCCCGCGATGCTCACCCAGCGCCTCGGCTACTTCCGGGCCGAGGGCGTCGACGTCGAGCTGATGACCGAGCCGGCCGGCGTCAACGCCACCACCGCGCTGCTCGCGGGCGACGTCCAGGGCGCCGTCGGCTTCTACGACCACACCATCGACCTGCAGGCCAAGGGCAAGTCGGTGGAGTCCGTGGTGCAGTTCGCCCAGGCCCCCGGGGAGGTGGAGCTGGTCTCCGCCAAGGCCGCCGGGTCGGTCACGTCCGCCTCCGGATTCAAGGGCCGCAAGCTCGGCATCACCGGCCTCGGCTCCTCCACCGACTTCCTCACCAAGTACCTCGCCGTCAAGCACGGCGTCGGGGCGGGCGACTTCAGCCCGGTCGCCGTCGGCGCCGGGCAGACCTTCATCGCCGCCCTCCAGCAGGGCAGCATCGACGGCGGCATGACGACCGACCCGACGGTCGCCAACGTCCTCGACAAGGGCCTGGGCAAGGTGCTGTACGACATGCGCACCCCCGAGGGCTCCAGGGCGGCCCTCGGCGGCCTCTACCCGTCCTCGTCGCTCTACATGGCCACGGACTGGGTGAACGGGCACAAGGACACCACCCAGAAGCTGGCGAACGCCTTCGTCAGGACCCTGGCGTGGATGTCCTCCCACACCCCCGCGGAGATCGCCGCGAAGATGCCCGCCGACTACGCGCAGGGCGGCCAGGAGCTGTACGCGAAGTCCATCGGCACCAGCCTGCCGATGTTCACCAAGGACGGCGTGATGCCGGCGGACGGCCCGAAGACCGTCCTCGACGTCCTCTCCTCCTTCAACCCGGAGGTGAAGGGCAGGCAGATCGACCTCGGCAGGACCTACACCACCGAGTTCGTGGAGAAGGCCGCCGCGGCGGGCTGATCCGCGGCCGACCCGCGGCGGCCCCCCGGCGCCCCCGCCGCCCGGACAGCGGGCGGGGGCGCCGGGGGCCGTCCGCGTCCCGGGCCGCGCCGGGTTCCCGCCCTCAGCGCCGTTCCCGCCCCGGGCCGTCCGCCACGGCGACGGCGGCGACGGTCCGCACGACCATCCGGGCCGGAGTGCCGGCGGCCTTGCCGCAGCTCTCGGGCCGGGGCGGTTCGGACACGCCCCGGACGACCCCGACGTCCCAGGCCCGGCCGTCGGCGTGCCGGACACGCACCCGCCACAGCCCCGGGGCCTCCTCGTGCTGCTCCACGGCCAGGACCTCGGCGCGGTCCTCGCCCGCCAGCCTGCGCACCGCCAGTTCGGCGGCCTGGCCGGGACGGTCCCAGCAGGAGCGCCCGCGGCACCGCTCGACGGCCGTGCGGCCCTCGGCCGTCGCCGCCAGCACCTCCTTGGCGGAGGCGGCGTCCAGCCGGCCGTAGGCGTACCCGTGGGGGAGCACCAGCATGGTGGGGGAGAAGCGGTGCCCGCCCAGGTGGGTGACCTCCCACACCTCGCCGTGGCCGGACGCGGCCAGTTCCGCCGCGAGGGGACGGCCCAGCAGGGCGCAGCAGCGGTCGCGGCGGCCGTTAGTGCACACCAGGGCCAGCGGGTCGCCGCCGTGCGCGCGGCCCAGGCCGCCGTGGCTGCCGGCGCCCAGTGCGGCGAAGTCCAGGCCCAGCAGGTCGCCCGGGTCCGCGACGGCCTCCCGCCGCACCCAGGACGCGCCCGGCGCGGTGTGGGCGACGACCACCTCGTGCCGCCCGCCGGTGCGGCGGTCGGCGTGCCGTCCGGGTCGGCGCATCAGCGCCACCCGCACCCCGGTCCCGTCGGCGGCCCGGTCCAGTGCCCGGCCGACCTCGGGGTCCAGATGGCTCTGCGTGAGCGCCTTGGCGCCCCACGGGCCGTGCTGCTCCAGCAGGAGCCAGGTGGCGGCGGTGGCGGCGGTCCCGGCCAGCGGCTCGGACAGTTCGGCGGAGAGGGTCGCACAGGTGCTCACCCGCGTCACCCTACGTCCGCGCCGCCGACCGGGGCCCGGCCGCCGTCCGCATGCGCCCTGCGGTGCGCCGTCCGGGCGCCCCGGGCCGCCCGCTGCCGGCGCCCCTCCCGCCCGCGGCCGGCGGCCCCGCGCGCGTCCGGTCCCGCCCCCGCGCGGGGCGGGCCGCACGGTGCGGCCGCGTGCGCCGTCCGCGCCACGGGCCCCGGCGGCGTTCCCGCCGCCGGGGCCCGTGGCGCCGCTTCTGCCACTTCCGCCGCTTCCGCCGCTTCCGGTCAGACCGGTCCGGCGACCGCCGCGACCTGCTTCTCGACCGGCGTGCCCGAGCCGTCGCGGCGCGGGTCCCGCTCCGGCAGGTCGACCGGGGCGCCCGCCGCCGTGGCGGCGCGGGCCGGGGCCGCGCCCGCCCAGGCGAAGGCGAGGGCGTCCTCCCCGCGCAGGAACCGCTGGCAGCGGACGCCGCCGGTGGCGCGCCCCTTCCGCGGGTACTGCTCGAAGGGGGTGAGCTTCCACGTGGTCTGGGTGCCGCCGTCCAGCGTCCCGGAGGCCGTGGCGACGGAGAGCACCACCGCGTCCGCCGCCGGGTCCACCGCGGTGAAGGAGAGCACCCGGGAGCCCTCGGCCAGCTTCACGCCGGCCATGCCGCCCGCCGGCCGGCCCTGCGGCCGCACCTGCCCCGCGGGGTACCGCAGCAGCTGGGCGTCGGAGGTGATGAAGACCAGGTCCTCCTCGCCGGTGCGCAGCTCCACCGCGCCGACGACGCTGTCGCCCTCCCGGAGGCCGATCACCTCGAACTCGTCCTTGTTGGCGGGCCAGTCCGGCACGACCCGCTTGACCACGCCCTGCAGGGTGCCGAGCGCCAGGCCCGGCGAGGACTCGTCCAGGGTGGTCAGTGCCAGCACCCGCTCGCCCGCCGCCAGCTCGAGGAACTCGCCGACCGCGGCGCCGCCCGCCAGGCTCGGCGCGGTGGAGCTCGGCGGCAGCGCCGGCAGGTCGATGACGCTCAGCCGCAGCACGCGCCCGGCGGAGGTGACCGCGCCGACGTCGCCGCGGGCGGTGGCAGGCACCGCCGAGACGACCACGTCGTGCCGGGCCCGCCGCTCCGCGGGCTCCATCGGCTCGCCGTCCGCCGTGCGGGCCAGCAGGCCGGTGGAGGAGAGCAGCACCCGGCAGGGGTCGTCGGCGACCTGCAGCGGCACGGACGCCGGGGCCGGCACCGCGCCGGCCTCCAGCAGCACCGTCCGCCGCTCGGTGCCGAACTGCTTGGCCACGGCGGCGAGTTCGTTGGAGACGACGCTGCGCAGCTTGGCGTCCGACTCCAGGATCGCGGTCAGCTCCTGGATCTCCCGCTGCAGCCGCTCCTTCTCCGCCTCCAGCTCGATCCGGTCGAACCGGGTGAGCCGCCGCAGCGGGGTGTCCAGGATGTAGGCGGTCTGCACCTCGGAGAGCGAGAAGCGCTCCATCAGGCGCTCCTTGGCCTGCGCGGCGTTCTCGCTGGCCCGGATGACGGCGATGACCTCGTCGATGTCGACGAGGGCGACCAGCAGGCCCTCGACCAGGTGCAGCCGGTCCTGCCGCTTGCCGCGCCGGAACTCGCTGCGCCGCCGGACCACCTCGAAGCGGTGGTCGACGTAGACCTCCAGCAGCTCCTTCAGGCCCAGGGTCAGCGGCTGGCCGTCGACCAGCGCCACGTTGTTGATGCCGAAGGACTCCTCCATCGGCGTCAGCTTGTACAGCTGCTCCAGCACGGCCTCGGGCACGAAGCCGTTCTTGACCTCGATCACCAGCCGCAGCCCGTGCTCGCGGTCGGTGAGGTCCTTGACGTCGGCGATGCCCTGGAGCTTCTTCGAGCCGACCAGGTCCTTGATCTTGGAGATCACCTTCTCCGGGCCGACGTTGTACGGCAGCTCGGTGACCACGATCCCCTTGCGCCGCGCGGTGACGTTCTCCACCGTCGCGGTCGCCCGGATCTTGAAGGTGCCGCGCCCCGACTCGTAGGCGTCGCGGATGCCCGACAGGCCGACGATCCGGCCGCCGGTGGGCAGGTCCGGTCCGGGGACGAACCGCATCAGGGTGTCGAGGTCGGCGCCCGGGTGCCTGATCAGGTGGCGGGCGGCGGCGACCACCTCGGAGAGGTTGTGCGGCGGCATGTTGGTCGCCATGCCGACCGCGATGCCGGAGGCGCCGTTGACCAGCAGGTTCGGGAAGGCGGCCGGCAGCACGACCGGCTCCCGCTCGCTGCCGTCGTAGTTGGGGCCGAAGTCGACGGTGTCCTCGTCGATCGACTCCACCATCGCCATCGCGGCGGCGGTCAGCCTCGACTCGGTGTACCGCATCGCGGCCGGCGGGTCGTCGTTGCCCAGCGAGCCGAAGTTGCCGTGGCCGTCGATCAGCGGCAGCCGCATCGAGAACGGCTGTGCGAGGCGCACCAGCGTGTCGTAGATCGCCGCGTCGCCGTGCGGGTGAAGCCGGCCCATCACCTCGCCGACCACGCGGGCCGACTTCACGTGGCTGCGCTCCGGCCGCAGGCCCATCTCGTTGGCCTGGTACACGATCCGGCGGTGCACCGGCTTCAGGCCGTCGCGCGCGTCGGGCAGCGCCCGGGAGTAGATGACGGAGTAGGCGTACTCCAGGAAGGAGCCCTGCATCTCGTCCACGACGTCGACGTCGAGGATCCGCTCCTCGAAGTCGCCGGGCGGCGGGGTAGGCGAACTGCGGCGGGCCATCGCGGGCGGGCTCCTTTGCGTGTTCAGCGTCGATCGTCGCCGCGGCGGGCACGGCGGGACCCCTATTGTGGCCCCTCCCGCCGACACCCCCGCCCACCGCCCCGCGGCCCCCGGTCCCGGGCCCGGTGTCCGCCCGCGGCGAACACCCCGCCCGCGCGGGCACCTCCGGGCGTCCCGTCCGTTGCACCACAATGGGGCACCACGAGGGCGCAGCGCCCCCGCCCGCGAGCAGGAACCACCACCGAGCAGCGACGGGAAGGACCCGACGAGCATGGCCAACCCGGCCCCCGCCTCCTCCGGAGGCCTCGCCATCACCGAGCACCGCCTGGCCAACGGCCTGCGCGTGGTGCTCTCCGAGGACCACCTCACGCCGGTCGCCGCCGTGTGCCTCTGGTACGACGTCGGCTCGCGCCACGAGGTGCAGGGCCGCACCGGCCTCGCCCACCTCTTCGAGCACCTGATGTTCCAGGGCTCCGCCAACGTCCCCGGCAACGGCCACTTCGAGCTCGTCCAGGGCGCCGGCGGCTCCCTCAACGGCACCACCAGCTTCGAGCGGACCAACTACTTCGAGACCATGCCCGCCCACCAGCTGGAGCTCGCCCTCTGGCTGGAGGCCGACCGCATGGGGTCGCTCCTCGCCGCCCTCGACCAGCAGAGCCTGGACAACCAGCGCGACGTGGTGAAGAACGAGCGCCGCCAGCGGTACGACAACGTGCCCTACGGCACCGCCTTCGAGAAGCTCACCGCGATGTCCTTCCCCGAGGGCCACCCCTACCACCACACGCCGATCGGCTCCATGGCCGACCTGGACGCCGCCACCCTCGACGACGCCCGCGCCTTCTTCTCCACCTACTACGCGCCCAACAACGCGGTGCTCTCCGTGGTCGGCGACATCGACCCCGAGGAGACCCTGCGCTGGGTCGAGAAGTACTTCGGCAGCATCCCCGCCCACGACGGCAAGCCCGCCCCGCGCGACGGCTCGCTGCCGGACACGGCGGGGGAGGAGCTGCGCCTCACCGTCCGCGAGGAGGTCCCCTCCCGGGCGCTCATGGCCGCCTACCGGCTGCCGCACGACGGCACCCGCGAGGCCGACGCCGCCGACCTGGCGCTCACCGTCCTCGGCTCCGGCGAGTCCAGCCGCCTGTACAACCGGCTGGTGCGCCGCGACCGGCTCGCCGTCGCCGCCGGCTTCGGCCTGCTGCGCCTGTCCGGCGCCCCCTCCCTGGGCTGGCTGGACGTCAAGACCTCCGGCGACGCCACCGTCGAGGCCGTCGAGGCCGCCGTCGACGAGGAGCTGGCCCGCTTCGCCGCCGAGGGCCCCACCCCCGAGGAGCTGGAGCGCGCCCAGGCCCAGATCGAGCGCGAGTGGCTGGACCGGCTGCAGACCGTCTCCGGCCGCGCCGACGAGCTGTGCCGGTACGCCGTCCTCTTCGGCGACCCCGGCCTGGTGAACACCGCCCTCTCCCGGGTCATGGAGGTCACCGCGGACGAGGTCCGTGCCGTGGCCGCGGCCCGGCTGCGGCCCGACAACCGGTCCGTCCTCGTCTACGAGCCGGTCCACCCCGAGGCCGGGCCGGCACCCGCCACCCCCGACACCTCCGAGATCTCCGCGGCCGGGGACGCCGAGGCCCCCGCCGCCCCCGCAGCCTCCGACGACGCCACCGAGGGAGGCGCCGCATGACCGGCATCGAGCCCGCCATGACCTTCCACCCCCGCCCGCAGGCGGGCACCCCCACGCCGTGGGCGTTCCCCGCCCCCGAGCGGACCACCCTGGACAACGGCCTCACCGTCCTGCACTGCCACCGCCCCGGCCAGGAGCTCATCGCCGTCGAGGTGCTCCTCGACGCCCCGCTCGCCGCCGAGCCCGCGGGCCTGGACGGTGTGGCGACGATCCTCGCCCGCGCCCTCAACCAGGGCACGGACACCCTCACCGCCGAGGAGTTCGCGGGCGAGCTGGAGCGGGCCGGCGCCACCATGGACGCCCACGCCGACCACCCCTGCGTCCGGGTCTCCCTGGAGGTCCCGGCCTCCCGCCTGGAGCGCGGCCTCACCCTCCTCGCCGACGCGCTGCGCGCCCCGGCGCTGCCGGAGCACGAGATCGAGCGGCTCGTCGCCAACCGCCTCGACGAGATCGTCCACGAGCTCGCCAACCCGGCCCGCCGCGCCGCCCTCGCCCTGTACGGGGAGCTCTTCGACGGCGCCGACCGGCTCTCCCGCCCCCGCGCCGGCTCCGCCGAGACCGTCCGCGGCATCGACCGCGCCGCCGTGCAGGCCTTCTACGCCGCCCACGTCCGCCCGGCCACCGCCACCGCGGTCGTCGTCGGCGACCTCGACGGGGTCGACCTGCCCGGCGTCCTCGACCGCACCCTCGGCGCCTGGACCGGCGACAAGGCCGAGCCCAGCACCTCCGCCCCCGTCACCGCCGACGACGCCGCCCGCGTGATCGTCGTCGACCGGCCGGGCTCGGTGCAGACCCAGCTGCTCATCGGCCGCGTCGGCCCCGACCGCCACGACGACGTCTGGGCGGCCCAGGTCCTCGGCACCTACTGCCTCGGCGGCACCCTCACCTCCCGCCTGGACAAGGTCCTGCGCGAGGAGAAGGGCTACACCTACGGCGTGCGCGCCCTCAGCCAGCCGCTGCGCTCCGCGCCCGACGGCTCCGGCCGCGTCCTGCTGGCCATCACCGGCTCGGTGGACACCCCCTCCACCGCCCCGGCGCTCGCCGACGCCTGGACCGTGCTGCGCACCCTGGCCGCCGAGGGCCTCACCGACGCCGAGCGGGACGTCGCCGTGCAGAACCTCGTGGGCGTGGCGCCGCTGAGGTACGAGACCTCCGCCGCGGTCGCCGGCACCCTCGCCGACCAGGTCGAGCAGGGGCTGCCCGACGACTTCCAGGCCCAGGTCTACCGGCGGCTCGCCGACACCGGCACCGCCGAGGCCACCGCCGCCGTCGTCGCGGCCTTCCCGCCGGACCGGCTGGTCACCGTGCTGGTCGGCGACGCCTCGCAGATCGCCGGACCGGTCGGCGAGCTGGGCATCGGCGAGGTCACCGTCGTCCGCTGACCCCGACCGGGAGGCCCGGCCCCGGCGGCGTCCCCGCCGGGGCCGGGCCTTCTGCTGTCCGGCCCAGCCCCCGGCTCTCGCACCGGCCCCGATCCCGGCCCGGACCGCGCGTCGGCCGCCCGTGCCCGGCGCGCCGGAAATCCCGTTGCGGCCCTCCCCGCCGCCGTGGGTAGATGGGTCCGCGCCCGGCACACGGGCCAGGGGACGGCACCGAGCCGGTCCCCCGTTCGGCGGAGGGAGGCGGAAACCATGCGGGTCGAGCCACGCAGCGGGTGCAGCGGCACCCGCCGCTCCCCGCGGCTCCGCCGCACCGCGCCGAATCCGGTGCGCGCCCCCCGATAGGAGGGGCGCGCGCCCCGCAGCGCCCGGGCCCGCCTCCCACGGGGGAGCCTCCCTCCGGGGAGGTTCGGGAGGCGGACCCGGGGTGCGCAGACTTCCCGGGCCACGCCGGACGCACGCGTGGCGACTCCCGTCCGCTCCCGCCAGAGGGGGCACACCGACCTTGGAGGTCGTCCCAGCCATGTCGTACACCGAGGTTCCCGGCGTCCGGGTGCCGATCCGCATGTGGACCGACCCGGCCACCGTCGAGGGCCAGGCCATGCAGCAGCTGCGCAACATCTCCTCGCTGCCCTGGATCAGCGGACTCGCCGTCATGCCCGACGTCCACCTGGGCAAGGGGGCGACGGTCGGCTCCGTCATCGCCATGAAGGACGCCGTCTGCCCGGCCGCGGTCGGCGTCGACATCGGCTGCGGGATGAGCGCGGTGAAGACCTCGCTCACCGCCCGCGACCTGCCGGACGACCTCTCCCGGCTGCGCTCGCGCATCGAGGAGGCGATCCCGGTCGGCCGCCAGGCGCACGCCGACCCGGTCGACCCGGGCCGCCTGCACGGCCTGCCGACGGCCGGCTGGGACGGCTTCTGGGAGCGCTTCGACGGCCTCGCCGAGGCGGTCCGCTTCCGCCGGGAGCGCGCGCTGGCCCAGATGGGGTCCCTGGGCGGCGGCAACCACTTCGTCGAGGTCTGCCTGGACACCGAGGGCTCGGTGTGGCTGATGCTGCACTCCGGGTCGCGCAACATCGGCAAGGAGCTGGCCGACCACCACATCGGCGTCGCCCGCTCGCTGCCGCACAACCAGGGCCTGGCCGACCGCGACCTCGCGGTGTTCGTCGCGGACACCCCGCAGATGGCGGCCTACCGCCGGGACCTCTTCTGGGCGCAGGAGTACGCGAAGCACAACCGGGCGATCATGATGGCGCTCCTCCAGGACGTGGTGCGCCGGGAGTTCCGCCGGGCGAAGGTCTCCTTCGACCAGGTGATCTCCTGCCACCACAACTACGTCTCGGAGGAGCAGTACGACGGGGAGGACCTGCTCGTCACCCGCAAGGGCGCCATCCGGGCCGGCTCCGGCGAGTACGGGATCATCCCCGGTTCGATGGGCACCGGCTCGTACATCGTCCGCGGGCTCGGCAACACCGCCGCCTTCAACTCGGCCTCGCACGGCGCCGGCCGGAGGATGAGCCGCACCGCCGCCAAGAAGCGCTTCACCACCCGGGACCTGGAGGACCAGACCAGGGGGGTGGAGTGCCGCAAGGACAGCGGCGTGGTCGACGAGATCCCCGGCGCGTACAAGCCGATCGAGAAGGTCATCGAGCAGCAGCGCGACCTCGTCGAGGTCGTGGCGCAGCTCAAGCAGGTGGTCTGCGTCAAGGGCTGACGCCCCGGCGGCGGGGGCCGCCGCCCCGGTGCCGGGACCTCCGCCCGCGCCGGGGCGCGGCGGTCCGCCACCGTCCGGCTCAGCCCTGCGGCAGCTCGTCCAGCCCGTCCCGCACCAGGCGGGCGAGGCGGTCCAGGGCCGGGCCGGCGCCGTCCGCGTCGGAGGAGAGGACGACCTCGTCCCCGGCGCCGGCGCCGAGGGCCAGCACGCCGAGCACGGAGGCGGCGTTGACCGGCGGCGCGCCGGGGCGGCCGATGGCCACCGGCACGCCGACCGCGGTGGCCGCCCGGACGAGGATCGAGGCGGGGCGGGCGTGCAGGCCCTCGGCCCATCCGACGGTCACGCGGCGCTCGGCCATGGTGCTGCCCTCCGTGGAAGCCTCGCTGGCCGCACCAGTCTGGCACGCCGGGCCCCGCCCGGCCGGTCCGCCGCCCGGCGGCGGACGGCCCGCCCCGGTGCCCGCGGCCCGCCGCCGCCTGCCTCCGCCCTCCTCCCCGGATAGCCTGTCGAGGTGGACGACACCCCGGCACACGGCGATCCCGAACGGGCCTACCCCCGGCACTGGGAGGCCGACGTCCTGCTGCGCGACGGCGGTACGGCCCGCATCCGGCCGATCACGCCCGACGACGCCGAGCGGCTGGTGGAGTTCTACGGCGAGGTCTCCGACCAGTCCAAGTACTTCCGCTTCTTCGCCCCCTACCCGCGCCTCTCCGACCGCGACGTGCGCCGCTTCACCCACCACGACTACGTCAACAGGGTCGGCCTGGCGGCCGTGGTGCGCGACCGCTTCATCGCCACCGTCCGCTACGACCGCATCGACGCCGACGGCCGCCCCGCGGACGCCTCGACGGGCGCCGCGGAGGCCGAGGTCGCCTTCCTGGTGCAGGACGCCCACCAGGGCCGCGGCGTGGCCTCCGCGCTGCTGGAGCACATCGCCGCCGTCGCCCGGGAGCGCGGCATCCGGCGCTTCGCCGCCGAGGTCCTGCCCGAGAACCGCAAGATGATCAAGGTGTTCACCGACGCCGGCTACACCCAGCGGCGGAGCTTCGCCGACGGCGTCGTCCACCTGGAGTTCGACCTCGAACCCACCGCGCAGTCCCTCGCCGTGATGCGCGCCCGCGAGCACCGCGCCGAGGCCCGGTCCGTGCAGCGGCTGCTCTCCCCCCGCTCGGTCGCCGTCCTCGGCGCCTCCCGCAACCCCGCCGCCGTCGGCCGCACCCTGCTGCGCGACCTGCTCGCCTCCGGCTTCCCGGGCCCGGTGTACGCCGTGAACAGCGCCGCCCCGCCCGGCACCGAGCTCGACGGCGTCCCCGTCCACCGCTCGGTGCGCGACATCCCCGGCCCGGTCGACCTGGCCGTGGTCGCGGTCCCCGCCGCCGCCGTGCCGGACACCGTCGCCGACTGCGGCGCCCACGGCGTGCAGGGCCTGGTCGTCGTCACCGCCGGCTACGCCGAGACCGGCCCCGAGGGCCGCGAGCGCCAGCGGGCGCTCGTCCGCCAGGCCCGGGCCGCGGGCATGCGCGTCGTCGGACCCAACGCCTTCGGCCTGATCAGCACCGCGCCCGAGGCGCCCCTCAACGCCTCCCTCTCCCCGATGCTGCCGCGGACCGGCGGCCTCGGCCTGTTCAGCCAGTCGGGCGCCATCGGCGCGGCCCTCCTGGAGAGCGCCCACCGCCGCGGCCTCGGCGTCTCCAGCTTCGCCTCCGTCGGCAACCGCGCCGACGTCTCCGGCAACGACCTGCTCCAGTACTGGGAGGAGGACCCGGCGACCCGGATCGTCCTGCTCTACCTGGAGTCCTTCGGCAACCCCCGCAAGTTCACCCGCATCGCCCGCCGGATCGCCGCCTCCAAGCCCGTCGTGGTGGTCAAGGGCGGCCGCCACACCGGCAGCGTCCCGCCCGGGCACGCGGTGCCCGCCACCGCCTCCGCGCTGCGCGACGCCACCGTCGACACCCTTTTCCAGCAGGCCGGCGTGGTCCGGGTGGACACCATCACCGAGATGTTCGACACGGCCGAGCTCCTCGCCCACCAGCCGCTGCCGCCCGGCGACCGGATCGCCATCGTCGGCAACTCCGACTCCCTCGGCCTGCTCACCCACGACGCCTGCCTCAGCGCCGGGCTGCGCCCGCGCACCCCCGTCGACCTGACCACCGCCGCCACCGGCGACCACTTCCGCATCGCCCTGGCCACCGCCCTCGACGACCCGGCCGTCGACGCGGTGATCACCGTGGCGATCCCGCCCATCGGCACCCCCGGCTTCCCCGGCTCCACCCTCTTCGGCTCCACCGCCGGCGACCCGGCCCTCACCTCCGACGCCCCCGCGATCGCGGAGGCCCTCACCGAGGCCGCCGACCGGGCCGCCGCCGCGGGCAAGCCCCTGCTCCTCGCCCACCTGGCCCTCGCCGACCTCCCCGCGCGGCTGCGCCGCGAGGACGCCGCGGGCGCCCTGCTCCCCGGCACCGTCCCCGCCTACCCGGCCCCCGAACGGGCCGTGCGGGCCCTGGCCCACGCCGTGCGCCACGCCGCCTGGCGCCGCGCCGCGGTCGCCGCCGAGACCTCCGCCCGCGTCCCCGAACTGGACCGGATCGACGAGGCCGCCGCCCGCGCCCGGGTCGACGCCGCCCTGGCGACCCGCACCGCCGCCGCGGCCCGCACCCGGTCCGGCGCCCGCATCACCCTGGACGACGCGGCGGCCGCCGCCCTGCTCGCCGACTACGGCATCGACGTCGTCCGGGCCCTGCCCGCCCCCGACGAGCACGCCGCCGCCCGCGCCGCCGCCGAGCTGGGCTACCCCGTCGCGCTCAAGGCCACCGCCGGGCACCTGCGCCACCGCCCCGACCTGGGCAGCGTCCGCCTGGACCTCACCGGTGAGGCGGAGCTGCGCCGCGCCCACCGGGAGATGGCCGAACTGCTCGGCGGCGCCGCCCAGGCGCAGCTGGTGGTCCAGCCCATGGCGGCGCGCGGCGTGGACACCGTGGTCGCCGCCGCCGTCGACCCCGCCGTGGGCGCCATCCTCTCCTTCGGCCTCTCCGGCGCCCCGGCCGAGCTGCTCGGCGACGTCGCCCACCGGCTGCTGCCCGCCACCGACCGGGACGCCGCCGAACTGGTCCGGGAGGTCCGCGCGGCCCCGCTCCTCTTCGGCTGGCGCGGTGCCGACCCGGTCGACACCGGCGCCCTGGAGGAGCTGCTGCTGCGCGTCTCCCGCCTGGTCGACGACCTGCCGGAGGTGGCCTCCGTCGAGCTGGAGCCCGTCGTCGTGGCGCCCCGCGGCCTCACCGTCCTCTCCGCCCGGGTGCGGGTCGCGCCGCTGCCCGCCCGCAGTGATCTGGGGCCGCGCAGCATGAGCACCCTGTAACCTTCCTGGGCGGCGCCCGTCAGAGGCCCGCAGCCCCCGAAGAGCCCGGACCCTCCGGGCCGCGCCACGCCCGCGCGGCCCGGATGCGCCCCCGGGCATGCCAGGATGGAGACATGGCGAAGACCGGCACGACCACCACGCAGGGCCTGCGCGCCGCGATCGAGCGCAGCGGCTACTACCCCGCGCTCGTCTCCGAGGCCGTGGAGTCGGCGGTGGGCACCGAGCCGATGAGCTCGTACCTGGTCCACCAGGAGACCACCTTCGACGCCAACGAGGTCCGGCGCCACGTGACCGTGCTGGTGCTCACCGCCACCCGGTTCATCGTCAGCCACACCGACGAGCAGGCCGCCGACGACACCTCCCCGGTGCCCTACGCGACCACCTCCACCGAGAGCGTGCGCCTGGACCGGATCTCCTCGGTGGTGCTCAGCCGCGTCGTTGCCAACCCGGAGACGTACACCCCCGGCACGCTGCCCCGCGAGGTCGTGCTCACCATCGGCTGGGGCGCCGTCCAGCGCATCGACCTGGAGCCCGCCGGCTGCTCCGACCCGGACTGCGAGGCCGACCACGGCTACACCGGCTCCTCCACCGCCGACGACCTGTCGCTGCGGGTCAGCGAGGCCGGCGACGGCCCGGAGACGGTCGCGCAGGCGCTGCTCTTCGCCCGCGCCCTGTCCGACGCCACCATCGCCCAGAGCGCCTGAGGCCGGACCGCACCGCACCGTGACCAGCCCCCTGCTGCCCCCGCCGCCCGAGCCGTACGACGTCCTGGACCCGGCCGCCGCCCCCGCGCCCGCCTACGGCACCGCCTCCCTCGCCGACCTGCTGCCCGCCGTGGCGGCCGGCCTCGGCGTGCCGCCGTACGCCTCCGCCGCCCCCGGCCTGGAGCTGGCGCCCGCCGACCGGGTGTGCGTCTTCCTGGTGGACGGCCTGGGCTGGGAGGTGCTGCGCGCCCACCCCGAGTACGCGCCGTTCCTCACCTCGCTCCTCGGCACCTCGCTGAACGGCACCGGCCGGCCGCTCACCGCGGGCTTCCCTGCGACCACCGCCACCAGCCTCGCCTCGGTCGGCACCGGGCTGCCGCCGGGCGCCCACGGCCTGGCCGGCTACACGGTCGCCATCCCCGGCGAGGACCGGCTGATGAACCAGCTGCGCTGGCAGCCCCCGGTCGACCCGGCCGCCTGGCAGCCGCACCCGACCGTCTTCCAGCGGGCCCACGAGGCCGGGGTGGAGACCTGCCAGGTCTCCTCGCCGCTCTTCGCGCAGACGCCCCTGACCCGGGTGGCGCTCTCCGGCGGCACCTTCCTCGGCCGGTTCACCGGCGAGGAGCGGATGGACCTCGCCGCCGAGTGCCTGGGCGCCGCCGACCGCGCCCTGGTCTACACGTACGTCAGCGACCTCGACTCCATGGGCCACCGGCACGGCGTCGACTCCGACGAGTGGCGCATGATGCTGGACACCGTCGACCGGCTCGCCCAGCGCCTGGCCGAGCAGCTGCCGCCCCGCTCCGCGCTGTACGTCACCGCCGACCACGGCATGATCGACGTCGCCCCGGAGGACCGGATCGACTTCGACGAGGACTGGGAGCTCGGCGCCGGCGTCGCCCTGCTCGGCGGCGAGGCCCGCGCCCGCCACGTCTACGCCGTGCCGGGCGCCGCCGCCGACGTCCACGCGGTGTGGAGCGAGGTCCTCGGCGACCGCATGTGGGTCGCCACCCGGGACCAGGCGATCGAGGCGGGCTGGTTCGGCCCGGTCGTCGAGGAGCGGGTGTACCGGCGGATCGGCGACGTGGTCGCCGCCGCCTGCGACGACGTCGCGGTGACCGCCTCCCGCAGCGAGCCCAACGAGTCCGCCATGGTCGGGCTGCACGGCTCCATGACCCCGGTCGAGCAGTACGTCCCCCTCCTGGAGGTCCGCCGCTGAGGCGGTCCTCCCCGCCCGGCGGCACCCTGCCGCCGCGCCCCGGAAGAAAGGTTTCCCCACCCCTGATGGCCGAGCTGGTGTTCTTCTCGGGGACGATGGACTGCGGCAAGTCGACCCTTGCCCTGCAGATGGACCACAACCACGCGGCCCGCGGCCGCCAGGGGATCATCTTCACCCGCAACGACCGGGCCGGCGCCGCCACCCTCTCCAGCCGCCTCGGCCTGGCCACCGGTGCCGTCGAGGTCACCGACGACCTCGACTTCCACGCCCACGTCGTCCAGTTGCTCTCCGCGGGCGGCCGCGCCGACTACCTCATCTGCGACGAGGCCCAGTTCTTCTCCGCGGACCAGGTCGACCAGCTCGCCCGCGTCGTCGACGAGCTCGGCGTGGACGTCTACACCTTCGGCATCACCACCGACTTCCGCACCCGGCTCTTCCCCGGCTCCCAGCGCCTCGTCGAGCTCGCCGACCGGGTCGAGGTGCTCCAGGTCGAGGCGCTGTGCTGGTGCGGCGCCCGCGCCACCCACAACGCCCGCACCGTCGGCGGCGTCATGGTCGTCGAGGGCGCCCAGGTGGTCGTCGGCGACGTCGCGGTCAGCAGTGACGAGATCGGGTACGAGGTGCTCTGCCGCCGCCACCACCGGCGCCGGATGACCGCCGCCACCGCCCGGGCCGCCGCCATCTCCCCGGACGTCCTGCCCTTCGGCTCCGACGACCGCGACGGCGCCCTCTCCTGACCGTCCGCCACACCCGGGTCCGCCGCACCCGGTTCCGCGGCACCGGGGTCCGACACTCCGGAAGGAGCGCGGCGGCCCGTCAGGCGGACTGCACCAGCGAGAAGTGCCCGCCCTCCGGGTCGGCCAGCCGCACCACCCGCCCGTACGGCGACTCCTGCGGCCCCACCAGCATCCGCCCGCCCAGCTCCACGGCCCGCGCCGCCGCGGCGTCCGCGTCCGCCACCGCGAAGTACGTGCGCCACCGCGGCGGACCGCCGCGCAGCTCGCCCGCGCCCCGGATCCCCGCCACGTCGCGCCCGGCCACCCGGAGGACGGAGCCGTCCCCGGACCGCGCCACGGACGACCCGAACACCGAGCCGTAGAAGGCCTCCGCCATCCCGCGGTCCGGTGTCACCAGCTCCGTCCACGCCGGGGCGCCCGGCTCGCCCACCGCCTGCCAGCCCAGGTGCCGACCGCCCTCCCAGACGCCGAAGACCGCGCCGGTCACGTCGGAGGCGATCACCAGGCGGCCCGCGTCGTCCGCCTGGACCGGGCCCACCGCGACCGTGCCGCCGCACGCGCGGATCCGCTGCGCGGTCCGGTCCGTGCTGTCCGCCGCGAAGTACGGGGTCCACTCCACCGGGAAGCCGGGCCCCTCGGGGACCACCCCGATGCCGGCCACCGGCACCCCGCGCAGCGTCGCGCGCACGTACGGGCCCAGCCGGGCCGGTCCGGCCGTGAACTCCCAGCCCAGCAGCGACCCGTAGAACTCCTGGGCGCACCCCACGTCACGCGCCATCAGGCTCACCCAGCAGGGCGCCCCCTGCACGCAGCGCGTTCCGACTGTGGTCATGGGCGGCTCTCCTCCACGGCGTACCGGCGTGATTCGGCCCCAGGACGGATGGTGCCACCCACCGCCCCCACGGGCCCCGGGCCGCGCGGGACACCCGGGCAAAGAGCGCGAAAAGAAGCGCCGTCCGCGCCGTGCCCGGACACCGGAGCACAATGACGCCATGGACAGCCACCCCACCCCCTACCCGCTGGTCGCGGCCGCCGAACTCGCCGAGGCCCTCCGGGACGCGCGTCCGCCCGTCCTGCTCGACGTCCGCTGGCAGCTCGGCGGCCCGCCGGGGGAGCAGGAGTACCGCGCGGGCCACCTCCCCGGCGCCCACTACCTCGACCTCGACCGGGACCTCGCGGCCCCGCCCGGTCCGGCCGGCCGCCACCCGCTGCCGGACCCCGGCGTGCTGGCCGCCGCCCTGCGCCGCGTCGGGCTCTCCGCCGACCGCGACGCGGTCGTGTACGACGCGGGACCGGCGACCTCGGCCGCCCGCGCCTGGTGGCTGCTGCGCTGGGCCGGGCACACCCGGGTCCGCGTCCTCGACGGCGGCCTGGCCGCCTGGACCGCCGCCGGACTGCCGCTGACCACGGAGGAACCCCCGCCGGGCGACGGCGACTTCACCCCCGCACCCGGCGGCATGCCCGTCCTCGACGCCGACGGCGCCGCCCGGCTCGCCCGCACCGGCCTACTGCTGGACGCCCGCGCGGGGGAGCGGTACCGCGGCGAGACCGAGCCGGTCGACCCCCGCGCCGGGCACATCCCCGGCGCGGTCAGCGCGCCCACCACCGCCAACCTCGGTCCGGACGGCCGCTTCCTGCCCGCGGCCGCGCTCGCCGACCGCTTCCGCGCCCTGGGCGCGGACACCGCCGAGACCGGTGTCTACTGCGGGTCCGGGGTCACCGCCGCCCACCAGGTGCTGGCCATGGAGGCGGCCGGTCTGCGCGCCGCGCTGTACCCCGGCTCGTGGAGCGAGTGGTCGGCCGACCCGGCCCGTCCCGCGGCCACCGGTCCGCAGGCGGGCTGAGGCCGCGGCCCCGCCCGCCCCCGCCCCGGGGTCCCGGCCCCCACCCCCCCGGGGGGTCAACGGGGGGGGGGCCCCGGGCCCCGCCCCGGGGCCCCGCGCCCCCCGCTCCGTGCGGCCGCCCGCAGGGGGCGTCCGTCAGGGGCGGATCAGTCCTGCTTCTTGCGGCGGCTGCCGAAGACGATCTCGTCCCAACTGGGGACCGTCGCACGCCGCCCGGGCCGCACGCCGTCCGCCTCCGCCTGCCGGTCGGTGGTGCCGACCAGGCGGTCGCGGTGCGGCGCGACCGCACGCGGCATCAGGATGTCCGCGTAGGCCGCGCCGGCGCTGGCCGCCGGGGCCGCCGCGGCGGACTCGTCCGCCTCCTCCTGCGCGGCCGGCTCCTCGGCCGGGTCCACCACCAGGTCGCCCCGGAAGTTGGGGACCACGTCCAGCAGGCTGGTGAGGGAGTCGCGCGCCTCGGCGGCGGGCCGCTCCATGATCCGGTCCGGGGACGGCCGCTCCAGCGCCGGGCGCGCGGTGCGCTCCTGCGGCAGCCGGGCGATCCTCGGCACGAACGGGAAGACCGGGTCCTCGCCGCGCTCGGGCGACTCGCCGACCAGGGCGCGCGCCTCGTCGTCGTTGGCCTGCACGAGCCGGCGCGGCGGGTCGTACGTCCAGGAGGCGCTGCGCGGCTCGCCGTCGACGCGGTACCGCAGCACCACGTCCCACGTGCCGTCGTCCCGCCGCCAGGAGTCCCAGCGCTCGCTGTCCTTCTCGGCGCCGCGCAGGACCAGACGCTCCATCACCGCGTCGCCCAGCTGCGGTCCGGTGGACTCGCCGTGCCGCCGGATCGGCGTCTTGCGCGCCCGCTCCGCCATGAAGGCGCGCTCGGCCAGCACGGGACCCTCGAAGCGGCGGACCCGGTCCACCGAGATCCCGGCGAGCTGCGCGACCTCCTCCGCGGAGGCGCCCGCTCGTATGCGCGCCTGGATGTCGCGGGGGCGGAGGTGGCTCTCCACCTCGATCTCGATCTGGCCCAGCCGGGGGCGGTCGCCGCGGATGGCGGCGCGCAGCCGCTCGTCGATGGGGAGGGTGTACTCCGTGCTGTCGGCAGCCTTGAGCACCAGCCGTGTGCCGTCATTGCTGACGGCCACGACACGCAGTTCGGGCACGGTTACCTCCCGGGTGGTGCCTGCCGACGTCACCTGCGTCGCTGCTCCCGTAACGAGTGTGACCTGCCGACGGGCGGCTGGCCACAACATTGCAGAGTTACCCGGCGTGTCGGGGTTCTGCCCCGACGCGCCGCTGTGGCACGGTTACCTCTTTGCGGCGCCGTCGGCCGGTGCCGCTCCAGTCGCTCCCGGCGGGCTGCACCGCGAGCGGGCGGCCCCGGGACGAGTGCCGCCCTCCACCTCCCCGTCACCCGTCCGGCCCGTCCGGGTGACGGTCGGTCGGGCGGCAGCCTGCGGGCCAGGCTCCCCGAACAGTACTCCATCCGTGGTGCACCGGCCGTCCGGCTCGCCGCTCAAGTCTCCCGCGAATCCGCGGAATCTCAAGGGCCGCCACTCCGATGGCCGACCGCCGACGGGTGGACGGTGATCATCTTCACATCTTTCGGCCAACCGGGGGCCCGTTTCTGCCAACACCGCCCCCGGTTGCACACAGGGAGCGCACCGAACCGGTCAGCGGGTCCCGCGCCGGCCGTCGCGGCCGTCCCGTCCCGGCCGTTCCGCCCCCCGGACTCCCGGGCCCCCGAACTCCCGGGCCACTGAGCCCCCGGGCCTTCGGGCCCCGTGCCCCGGCACGAGGCCCCGCCCCGTCAGTCGCCGAGCACCCGCCGCAGGTGGGCGTTGCCGAAGCGGCGCCCGGGGTCCACCCGGTCCCGCAGCGCGCGGAAGTCCGCCAGCCGCGGGTGCACCGAGGAGAGGTACTCCGCGTCGCGGGTGTGCAGCTTCCCCCAGTGCGGGCGTCCGCCGTGCGCCGTCATGATCCGCTCCACCCCGGCGAAGTAGCCCTGCTCGGCCGTCCCCCGGTACAGGTGCACCGCCACGTAGCAGGTGTCGCGGCCGTACGCGGTGGAGAGCCAGACGTCGTCCCCCGGCGCGGTCCGCACCTCCACGGGGAAGCCGATCCGCCAGTCGGAGCGCTCCACCAGGGCCCGCAGCTCCCGCAGCACCTCCACGGCCGCCGCCCGGGGCACCGCGTACTCCATCTCCGTGAAGCGCACCCGGCGCGGGCTGGTGAAGACCCGGTACGCGACGTCCGTGTAGCGCCGCTCGGACCACGCCCGGCCCGCCACCTGCGCGATGGCCGGGACGGCCGCGGGGAACCGCCGCCCCACCCGGCAGGCGCCCTCCCACACCGTGTTGGACAGGAACTCGTCGTCCAGCCACCCCCGCAGCCGCGGCAGCGGCGCGGGCGGCCCCTGGCTGCGGTTGTTCCGCTTGGTGGTGCACCGGTCGGTGTGCGGGAACCAGTAGAACTCGAAGTGCTCGTTGACCGCCGCCAGGTCGTCGAAGCCCTCCAGGACCTCGTCGAAGCGCATCGGCCTCTCGTGGGCGGCCAGCAGGAAGAGCGGCTCCACCGCGAGGGTGACGGCGGTGACCACGCCCAGCGCGCCGAGCCCCAGCCGGGCGCCCTCGAACAGCTCGGGGTCCTCGGCGGGGGAGCAGGCCGCCACGGTCCCGTCCGCCAGCACGATCTCGAGGGCGCGGACCTGCGCCGCCAGCGAACCGGAGTCGCGGCCGGTGCCGTGCGTGCCGGTGCCGATCGCCCCGGCGACGGTCTGCGCCATGACGTCGCCCATGTTGGTCAGGGACAGGCCCGCCGCCTCCAGCAGCACGTTGAGCCGCTCCAGCGTCATGCCCGACTCCACCGTCACCGTGCCCGCCGCGCGGTCGACGGAGCGCAGCGCGGTCAGCCGGTCCGGGAGCACCAGCAGCCCGCCGTCGGAGGAGGCGATGGAGGAGAAGGAGTGGCCGGACCCCACCGCCTTGACCGCGAGGCCGTCCTCGGCGGCCCGCCGCACCTCCTCGGCCAGTTCGGCGGCGGAGGACGGCGCCGCCACCCGCGCGGGGCGCGCGCTGCGGTTGCCCGCCCAGTTGCTCCAGCGGTACGGCTCAGGGGTGGTGCTGCGGCTTCCGGTCGCCGTCTTCGACACGCTCTGCCTCCTGCTCCGGCGCCGACCGCAGCCGGCGCGACCCGAGGAACGCCGTGAGCGCCGCGAGCGAGCCCGCCACGACCGGCACCCAGTAGCCGGCCGAGGCCCCTGCCCGGTCCACCGTCCACCCCCCGACCGAGGAGCCCGCCGCCACGCCGACGGCGAGCCCGGTGATCGTCCAGGTCATCCCCTCGTTGAGCCTGGAGGCCGGCACCAGCCGCTCCACCATCCCCATCGTGGTGACCATGGTCGGGGAGATCGACAGCCCGGCGACGAACAGCGCCGCCGCCAGCGCCACGAGGTTTCCCACCAGTAGGAGCGGGAGCATACTCACCGCCATCACCGACACGCCCAGCAGGAAGCGCCGGGCCATCGGCCCCGTCGGCCGCAGCGCCCCGAAGACGATGCCCGCGACGCACGAGCCGGAGGCGTACACCGCCAGCACCACGCTGGAGGCGGCCGTGCTGCCCCGCTCCTGGGCGAAGGCCACGGTGACCACCTCCACCGAGCCGAAGATCGCGCCGGTGGCGACGAAGGTCAGCACCAGGACCTGCAGCCCCCGCGACCGCAGCGCGGAGCCGCCCCCGCGGTGCTCCGCCGCGTGCACCGGCGGCTCGGTCCGCCGCTGGGCGGTGAACAGGGCCGTCCCCACCGTCAGGAACACCACCGCCAGCAGCACGCCCGCCTCGGGGAAGACCGAGGTGGACAGCCCGATGGCGAGGATCGGCCCCACGATGAAGCACACCTCGTCCATCACCGACTCGAAGGAGTAGGCGGTGTGCAGCAGCGCCGGCCGGCTGCGGTACAGGTGCGCCCAGCGCGCCCGCACCAGGGAGCCCATGCTCGGCATCGCCCCCATGCCGGCGGCGCAGGCGAAGAGCGTCCAGTCGGGCGCCCCCAGCCGGGCGCAGAGCAGCAGCCCCACGGCCGACGCCGCGGCCAGCGCGACCGCGGGCAGCGCCACCCGCCGCTGCCCGTGGCGGTCCACCAGCCGCGACACCTGCGGGCCGAGCGCGGCGGCCGCCAGCGCCAGCGTCGCCGAGACCGCGCCCGCCAGGCCGTAGGCGCCGCGCAGCTGGGCGAGCATGGTGACGATGCCGACGCCGCTCATCGAGATGGGCAGCCGGGAGACCAGGCCCGTGGTGGAGAAGGCCAGGCTGCCGGGTGCGGCGAAGATCCGGCGGTAGGTCGACAGCATGGATGGCACGGGGGCTCCGGTAAGGAATGTGATTGCTCCACACAGCTTACGTAGTCCTGCAAGGGGTTTCCCGCGGTCCGCCGCCCGCCCCGGCCCGGGGCCCGGTGCCCGCACCCGGTGCCCGCCCCGGCCCGGTCCTGCCCACCGGGGAGCCGTCCGCAGTGGCAGGATCGGTGCCATGTCCGACTCGCGCACTCCCGGCGCCGCAGACGCCGAGCCCCTGCAGACCGCTCCCGACGCCGCGCCGTACGACGCCCTGCTCCTGCTCTCCTTCGGCGGGCCCGAGGGCCCGGACGACGTGGTGCCGTTCCTGGAGAACGTCACCCGCGGCCGCGGCATCCCCAAGGAGCGGCTGGCCGAGGTGGGGCAGCACTACTTCCTCTTCGGCGGTGTCAGCCCCATCAACGAGCAGAACCGCGAATTCCTGGCCGCCCTGCGCAAGGACTTCGCCGCACACGGCCTCGACCTGCCCGTGTACTGGGGCAACCGCAACTGGGACCCCTACCTCGTCGACGCCCTCCGCGAGATGGCCGAGGCCGGCCACCGCCGCATCCTCACCCTCGCCACCAGCGCCTACGCCGGCTACTCCGGCTGCCGCCAGTACCGGGAGAACCTCGCCGACGCCCTGGAGCAGCTCCGCGCCGAGGGCGCGCCCGAGCTGCGCGTCGACAAGCTGCGCCACTTCTACAACCACCCGGGCTTCGTCGGCCCGATGGTGGAGAACACCCTGGCCGCCCTCGCGGAGCTGCCCGACGAGGTGCGCGACACCGCCCACCTCGTCTTCACCACCCACTCCGTGCCCACCGCCATGGCCGAGACCTCCGGCGCCCCGGACGACCCGGCCCGGGGCACCCCCGGCGGCGCGTACGTCGCCCAGCACCTCGACGTGGCCCGGCTGGTGGCCGGCGCGGTCGCCGAGGCCACCGGGATCATCGGCCGCCACTGGGAGCTCGTCTACCAGAGCCGCAGCGGCGCCCCCCACATCCCGTGGCTGGAGCCGGACGTCTGCGACCACCTGGAGGCCCTGCACGCGAAGGGCGCCGAGGCGGCGGTGATGGTGCCGATCGGCTTCGTCTCCGACCACATGGAGGTCAAGTACGACCTCGACACCGAGGCCCGCGCCAAGGCCGCGGAGCTCGGCCTGCCCGTGGCCCGCGCCGCCACCGTGGGGTGCGACGCCCGCTTCGTCGCCGCCGTCCGCGAACTGGTGCTGGAGCGCGCGGCCACCGAGCGGGGCACCCGGCCGCCGCGCTGCGCCTTCGGCGCGCTGGGCCCCAGCCACGACGTGTGCCCGGTCGACTGCTGCCCCAACCCGCGCGGACCCCGCCCCGCCGCCGCCCAGGCCTGAACCCCGCCTGGACACCCCCGCCCGGACGCCCCGGAGGCCCGCGCCCGGCCTCCGGGGAGGGCGCCCGGACGACCCCGGCCCGGTCCGGCGGGCCGGGGCCGGGCCGGGACCTGCCCCCGGGCGGCCGCGGCCGCCCCGGCCCCCGAACCCCAGGAGGAACCGCCATGACCGAGCCCGAGCCCGACGCCCGGCTCACCGCCGAACTGCTGGAGACCGCCCTGGAGGCTGCCCGGCAGGCCGGCGCGCTGCTCCGCGACGGCCGACCGGAGGACCTCGGCGTCGCGGCCACCAAGAGCAGCCCCGTCGACGTGGTCACCGAGATGGACACCGCCTCGGAGAAGCTCGTCGTCGAGCTGGTCACCGCCCGCCGGCCGGACGACGGCCTCCTCGGCGAGGAGGGCGCCAGCAGCCCCGGCAGCAGCGGTGTGCGCTGGGTGGTGGACCCGCTGGACGGCACCGTCAACTACCTCTACGGACTGCCGTCCTGGGGGGTCAGCATCGCGGCCGAGCTGGAGGGCCGGGCCGTGGTCGGCGTGGTGGCGGTACCGGCGCGCGACGAGGTCTTCCACGCCGTCGCGGGCGGGGGCGCGTACCTCAACGGGCGGCGCATCACCTGCCGTCCCGCCCCGGCGCCGGGCCAGGCCCTGGTGGGCACCGGTTTCAACTACGTCCGGGAGGTCCGCACCCACCAGGCCCGGGTCCTGGCCGGCCTGATGCCGCAGGTCCGCGACATCCGCCGCGCGGGCGCGGCCGCCGTCGACCTCTGCGACCTCGCCTGCGGCCGGCTGGACGCCTTCTACGAGCGCGGTCTGCGTCCCTGGGACATGGCCGCGGGCGTCCTGATCGCCCGCGAGGCGGGCGCGCAGGCGGGCGGCCGCCCGGGCCGGGAGCCGTCCGGCGACCTCGCCGTCGCCGCGGTGCCCGGACTGCTGGAACCCCTGCAGGAGCTCCTGGAGGAGCTCGGCGCCTGGCACGACTGAGACGCCGTTCCCGGACGGCGTCCGCGGCACCCGCCGGTGACGCCCGTCCGGGGCGCCCGTCCGGGACGTCCGCCCGCGGGACCCCCGGCGGCACACGGCGGGAGCCCCGGACGCCGACGTGTCCGGGGCTCCCGTACGGTCTTGCGCGCCGCGGCGGCCGGCCGCTGCTCAGGCGATCCTGGGCAGGGCCTCCTCCGCGACGCTGACGCCGTGCTCGGCGGCCAGGCGGCGCAGGTCGTCGAGCTCGGACTGCTCGACCTCGGCCAGGAACTCGTCCCCGGACTCCAGGGCGCGGTTCAGGTCCTGCTCGGTCTTCCGTATGCGCTGCAGGATGCCGGCGGTGAAGGCGTCCATCGGCAGACCCCCTATGGGATGTCGGGCGACCCCGGGCTTCGGGATACGGCATGGGACCGGGGAGTGGATCCGCCGGACAGCGGCTCCCGGTGCGGTCGCGGCCCGGGGGGCAGCGACCGCGGACGATCGGCTTCCCGACCCGGTGCGGCGGTGGCCGCACGGCGGGTGGGTGCGATCCGCCGCCGGGCGGCGCGATCGCGGGTTGCAGTCGTCCTCCCCATCGCGGCGTCGCCGGAAACCTCGGCCTCCGGGCAAATGCCGGATGACCCTGCCGCTCCGGCCGGGCCGACCGCCTCCGTCGGGGTCGCTGCACCGACGGCCTGCCCGCTTACCACTGCTTTACACCCGGGCGAGGCAGGATGGGAGCACCGTCGGGGCCGTCCGCGCCCCGGCCCGGAGCAGCCGGGCGGGCCCGGGCGACCGGGTGCCCCCGGGGAAGGGGAGACCGCCTTGCGGGTACTCGTCGTCGAGGACGAGCAGCTGCTCGCCGAAGCCGTCGCCACCGGCCTGCGCCGCGAGGCGATGGCGGTGGACGTGGTGTACGACGGGGAGGCCGCCTTGGAGCGGATCGGGGTCAACGACTACGACGTCGTCGTCCTCGACCGCGACCTGCCGCTGGTCCACGGCGACGACGTCTGCCGCGCCGTGGTCGACTCCGGCCTGCCGACCCGGGTGATCATGCTGACCGCCGCCGGCGACGTCAGCGACCGGGTGCAGGGCCTCGAACTGGGAGCGGACGACTACCTCCCTAAGCCGTTCGCCTTCAGCGAACTCGTGGCCCGGGTGCGCGCCCTCGGACGGCGCACCACCACCGCCCTGCCGCCCGTCCTGGAGCGGGCCGGGATCTCCCTCGACCCGGGCCGCCGCGAGGTGACCCGCGACGGCCGGCCGGTGCAGCTCGCCCCCAAGGAGTTCGCCGTGCTGGAGGTCCTGCTGCGCGCCAACGGCGCCGTCGTCTCGGCCGAGCAGCTGCTGGAGAAGGCCTGGGACGAGAACACCGACCCGTTCACCAACGTGGTCCGGGTCACCGTGATGACCCTGCGCCGCAAACTCGGGGAGCCCGCTGTGATCGTCACGGTGCCCGGCTCCGGCTACCGGATCTGACGGAGGCACGCCGACCATGTCCACCCGGCACCCCGCCGCCCCCTCGGACCCCGCCCGCGCCGCGGACGGCGGGACCGCCTCCGGTTCCACCGCGGCGTCCGGCCCCGCCGCGGGCCCCGCCCGCGCCGTCCCGGCGGCGCCCCCGCGCCCCGACCACCCGCCGCGCACGGCCGCGTCCGCGGCGCCGGGCCCCGGGCGGCACACCCCGGGCTCCGGCCTCGGCTGGCTGCCCTTCCGGCCCACCATCCGGATCCGGCTCACCCTGCTGTACGGCGGGATGTTCCTGATGGCCGGGGTGCTGCTGGTCCTGGTGATCTACATGCTGGCCCGGCAGGCCCTCCAGGTCGGCGCGCAGCTCCCCATGACGACCATCCCCGAGAACACCCGCGTGATCGACCCGCGCACCAACCAGGTCTGGACCCCCCAGCAGTTCCAGGAGCAGATCGAGCTCTGGCAGGCCCAGGCCCAGCACGCCGCGCTGGACGCCCTGCTGCGCAGGTCCATCACCGTCCTGGTGGGCCTCGCGGTGGCCGCCTTCGCCCTGGGCTACGCCGTCGCCGGCCGGGTCCTCAGCCCCCTCGGCAGGATCACCCGCACCGCCCGCGAGGTCGCCGGCTCCGACCTGCACCGCAGGATCGAGCTGGACGGCCCCGACGACGAGCTCAAGGAGCTGGCCGACACCTTCGACGAGATGCTGGACCGGCTCGACCGCTCCTTCGACTCGCAGCGCAAGTTCGTCGCCAACGCCTCCCACGAGCTGCGCACCCCGCTGGCGATCAACCGGACGCTGCTGGAGGTCCAGCTCTCCGACCCGGAGGCGTCGCCCGAGCTCCAGCAGCTCGGCAGGACGCTGCTGGCCACCAACGAGCGCAGCGAGCAGCTCGTCGAGGGCCTGCTGCTGCTCGCCCGCAGCGACAACGAGATCACCGACCGGCGGCCGGTGGAGTTCGCCGAGGTGGCCTCCCAGGCGCTGGAGCAGACCCGGGCGGAGGCGGAGTCCCGCCGGGTCGCGCTGCGGACCTCGCTCGCCCCGGCCACCGTCTCCGGCAACGGCGTGCTCCTGGAGCGCATCGCCCTCAACCTGGTGCAGAACGCCGTGCGCTACAACACCCCCGACGGCTGGGTGCAGGTCTCCACGGCGGCGGTGCCCGGCGGCGGCGAACTCGTGGTGTCCAACACCGGCCCGGTCATCCCCGGGTACGAGATGGAGCACATCTTCGAGCCGTTCCGCCGGGTGAAGAGCGCCGAGCGGACCCGCAGCGACAAGGGCGTGGGCCTCGGCCTCTCCATCGTCCGCTCGGTCGTCCGGGCGCACGGCGGCTCCATCGAGGCCGTTCCGCGCCCCGGAGGCGGCCTGGACGTGCGGGTGTACATCCCCGGCGCCTGACGGCGCCCGGGCGCCCGCCCGCACCTCCTTCCGCACCCTCCCGCGCCCTCGGAGCCACCGCGCTCCGGGGGCGCTCCCGTGCGCCTGCAGCACGCCCCCGCGAGCCCCGTCCCCCCGTGCGCCCGTCCCCGCGGGCCGGCCTGCTCCGCCGCCCGCCGGGACCGCCGCCCCGCTGCCCCTGGCACACCGCTTGTCATTTCCGGTCGCTTCAACTTACGGTGGCGTAACCTACGGATCCGTAGGTGTGCCGAGCCGCCGCAGGAGCCCACCGCCGTGACCATCGCCCCCAGCCAGCAGAGCGACTCGACCGCCTGGACCGACGTCCGGCTGCTGCACGCCCTGGAGGAGGTGGTGGAGCAGGAGCTCGACCGCCACCTCAGGGTGGCCAAGGAGTGGATGCCCCACGAGTACGTGCCGTGGAGCGCGGGCCGCGACTTCGACGGCGTCCTGGGCGGTGAGGCGTGGGCGCCCGAGCAGTCCGGGCTGACCGACGTGGGCCGCGTCTCCCTGGTGGTCAACCTGCTCACCGAGGACAACCTCCCCAGCTACCACCACGAGATCGCGACCATGTTCGGCCGCGACGGCGCCTGGGGCACCTGGGTGCACCGCTGGACCGCGGAGGAGGGCCGGCACGGCATCGCCATCCGCGACTACCTCCTCACCACCCGGGCCGTCGACCCGGTGGCCCTGGAGCGGGCCCGCATGGACCACATGTCCGCCGGGTTCGAGTCCGACAACCGGCACAGCATGCTGCACTCGGTGGCGTACGTGGCCTTCCAGGAGCTCGCCACCCGCATCTCGCACCGCAACACGGGGACCTTCTCCGGCGACCCCGTCTGCGAGCGTCTGCTGGCCCGGATCGCCACCGACGAGAACCTCCACATGGTCTTCTACCGGAACCTGCTGCTCGCGGCCCTGGAGCTGGCCCCCGACCAGGCGATGCGGGCCGTCGCCGACGTCGTGACCGGCTTCCGCATGCCGGGCCACGGCATGCCCGGCTTCGAGCGTGCCGCCGTCCGGATCGCCGTCGGCGGCGTCTACAACCTGCGCATCCACCACGACGACGTGCTGCAGCCGGTGCTGCGGCACCTGAAGGTCATGGAGCGCGGCGGCCTCGGTCCGGAGGGGCTGCGGGCCCAGGAGGAGCTCGGGGCCTTCCTCGACGGGCTGGACGGCCAGGCGGCCCGGTTCGACGAGCGCCGCGCCGCACTCCTGGCCCGCCGGGCCGCCCGTGCCGAGGGGTGAGGACCTCTCCTCCCGGGGTTTTTTTCCATGATTTGTCCGGACACCGAGCCAAGGTGACCAAGGTCACACCCGGTCGCCCCCGGCGTCCGGGCGGGCGCGGAGGGTCACCCGGGGGCGGTCGGCGACCGTCACCGAAGGTGACCGTGAGTGCCCTGCCGTCTCCCGGGTCCCGTGTGGGCCGTGCTGGGCCGGAAGCCCTGGATTCACCGCCTTCGCGACGGTTTCCGATGGAACGTTTCCCTCTGCCTCGATCACGGTAAGTGCACAGTGGGCCCGGCGGGGCGCCCCTCCCGCATCCCCCCGCGACCCTCCACCGGCGCCCGCCGCCGTCACCTCTTCGGGGGTGCGATTGGGTGTCGATTGAGTAACAGGCCTTGAAGTAAGGCAAAATCTCCGCCTCGGGTCGGGCACAAGTCCGGCCTCCCATGCGTTACGTGCGCTGGAGATACCGCAGACACCCGGAGGGGGAGAGTGATATGGCAACGGACTACGACACCCCACGCAAGACCGATGACGACCTCAACGAGGACAGCATCGAGGAACTGAAGGCCCGCAGGAACGAGAAGACGTCGAGCTCTGTCGACGTCGACGAGTTCGAGCAGGCGGAGGGCCTCGAACTGCCCGGCGCCGACCTCTCCAACGAGGAGCTGTCGGTCCGGGTGCTGCCGCGCCAGGCCGACGAGTTCACCTGCATGAGCTGCTTCCTGGTGCACCACCGCAGCCAGCTGGCATCGGAGAAGAACGGCAACCCCATCTGCCGGGACTGCGCCGCCTGATCGGCGGGTAACCGGAGAGCCATGGCACGCATCCGGAGACTCAGCAGCGCCCACCGGTTCCGGAAGTCCGGACCGGAGGCAGGTGAGGCCGCCGACCGGGCGGCCGAAGAAGCGGCGGAAGAGATCGCATCGATCGCCGCGGAGATGGAGCACTGGGACGGTACCGCCGCGGCGGAGCCGTCCCACCGTCGCGAGCGGGGCCGGCAGCGCCTGGCCTCGCTCGCAGGCGCGCTGGCCCGCGGACTGGGCCGCGGCGGCCGCACCGCCGCACGCGGCGCGGCCCTCGGGGCCAGGGGACTGAGCGACCGCCTCCTCGACGCGGCGCCGCGCATCCCCGTCCGCGACTTGGCCACCCTGCGCGCCCAGCACCCCGAGGCCGGCGACGCCGAGGAGCTCGCCGACCGCCTCACCGCAGGCGCCGTCCGCGCCTCCGCCGCCGTCGGTGCGGGCGTCGGGGCCGCCGCCATGCTGCCCACACCCCCCACGATGGTCCTCGAGATCGCCGCCGAGACCCTCGCCGTGGCCGCGATCGAGGTGAAGCTCATCGCCGAGCTCCACGAGGCCTACGGCATGCGCGCCCCCGGAGGCGCCACCGACCGCGCGGGCGCTTACGTCAACGCCTGGACCAACCGCCGCGGCATCGACGTCACCCGGCCGGTGGGCATGGCCGCGCTCCGGCTCAGCGGGGAGCTCAAGCAGCAGCTGCGCCGCCGCCTCACCCGGCACACCCTGCGCCGGGTGCCGTCGCTGACGCCCCTGCTGATCGGCGCCGGCATCGGCGCCACCATCAACAGCCGCGACACCCGCAGGGTCTCCGACGAGGTCCGCCACGACCTGCGCAGGCGCACCCCCGCCGACCCCGGTTACTGGGACCGCGCCCTGCCCGGCGACCGCTGAGGACCGCACACCGCCCCGCAGCCGGGCCGCCGGGCCTCCCCTGCCCGTCTCTGTGCCCGCGGGCCCTGTGCAGGCCGTCCGACGGCCTGCA
>NZ_JAJLRA010000039.1:0-3287 GCF_020991365.1 Streptacidiphilus sp. ASG 303 | reverse complement strand
GCGCCGGGCCGGCGGCCCGCCCCGGCCCGCCCCCGGCCCCGCGGCCGGGCGGCCGGCCGTCCCCCGGCCTGCACAGGGCCCGCGGGCACCGGGCCGCTCCGGGCCCTGCCCGACGCGAGCGGCCGGGCAGGGCCCGGAGACCTTCGGTGCGGTGGATCGCAGGGCGGAGGGCCGCCCCGCGTCGTGGCCCTGCCCGGACGGCACGGCGACGCGGCGGGCGCCCGTGCCCGGGGGCGCCTCCCGGACGGGCCCGGGGCGCGTCGCGGGCCCGGCGGGAACGGCCGGGCAGTGCCTAGCCGCGCGGCAGTTCCGCCCGGGCGGCCTCCAGCGCCGCCGCCAGCCGCTCCGGCGACCGGGTGGAGAGGTAGACGTACGGCGTCGGGTCCTCCGGGTCGCTCACCTCGACCCGCAGCGCCGTCGGCACGTAGCTCCGCAGCAGCATGAACGCCCGCGGATCGGCCTTCGCCGTCCGCCACGCCAGCGCCTCCGCCCGGTCCAGCGGCCGTGCCTCGCCCAGCGCGTCCACCGGGATCCGGGCGTCCCCCGCCACCAGCGACCCCTGCACCACCCGGATCCGGGCCGCCCCGTACCCGCTCAGCGCCGCGGCGCCGAGCACCACGCCGGCCACCAGGCCGATCACCCCCGGCACCGGGCCGAAGCGCAGCAGGATCAGGGCGAGGGAGAGCCCGGCCGCGACGGGCAGCAGCCACCAGGAGCGGGGCGCGGAGAGGCGTTCGTCGTACATGGCTCCATTGTGGGCGCCTCCGGGCCGGCCCCCGCGCAGCCCCCGCCGGGCCGCCCTCCGCGGCGCCCGGTCCGCCCGGGCGCCGTGCCCGCCCCCGCCCCGGGCCGCCCCGCGCACGTGCGGACCGCCGGCCGTGCGGCGGTAGGGTCAACGCCTGTGACCGGACCAACTGCACCCCGGGCGGCAGAGGCCCGGGACGCGGGCCAGGCCGCAGCGCGGCCCGCGACCGCCCCGCCGCCCGACGCCCAGCCCCCCGTGCGCCACCCCGAGGCCCCCGCGCCCGGCACGCTGCTCGGCTCCCACTACGACCACTGCTTCGGCTGCGGCCCCCGGCAGACCCACGGACTCCAGCTGGAGGCGCGGGCCGGCGAGGGCGTCGAGGTCACCGCCGAGTTCACCGTCAAGCCCGTGCACCAGGGCGGTCCCGGCCTCGCCCACGGCGGGGTCCTCGTGACCGCCATGGACGAGGCGCTGGGCTCGCTCAACTGGATGCTGCACACCGCCTCGGTGACCGGACGGCTCGAGACCGACTTCGTCCGGCCCGTCCCCGTGGACACCGTCCTCCACATCCACGCGCGGGTCACCGGCGTGCACGGCCGCAAGATCTACTGTGCCGCCGAGGGCCGCCTCGACGGCCCCGGCGGACCGGTCGCCATCCGCGCCCAGGCGCTCTTCGTCCAGGTCCGGCTGGAGCACTTCACCACCCACGGCCGGCCGGAGGACATCAAGGCCGCCATGGAGAACCCCGACGTCCTCAAGCGCGCCCGAGCCTTCGAGGTGAACCCGTGAGCGCCTCCCACCCCCGGCCGCCCGTGGACATCCTGGTCCGCCGCCTCGACCCCGGCCTCCCGCTCCCGGCGTACGCCCACCCCGGCGACGCCGGCGCCGACCTGCGCACCACCGTCGACGCCGACCTCGCACCGGGTGAGCGCGCCGTCCTGCCCACCGGTGTCGCGATCGCCCTGCCCGACGGCTACGCCGCCTTCGTCCATCCGCGGTCCGGCCTCGCGGCGCGCTGCGGGGTCGCGCTCGTCAACGCCCCGGGAACGGTCGATGCCGGGTACCGTGGTGAGATCAAGGTGATCGTCGTGAATCTCGACCCGCGCGAGCGTGTCGGCTTCCGCCGCGGGGACCGGATCGCCCAGCTGGTCGTCCAGCAGGTCGAGAAGGCCCGCTTCCACGAGGTGGCCGAGCTGCCGGGATCGGCCCGCGCCGACGGGGGCTTCGGGTCGACGGGCGGCCATGCCGCGGTTAGCATGCCCGCGGCCGGGCAGGTATTCACTTCGGCCCCCGACCGGGAAGGACAGTGACCGTGTTCCGTCGTCGCCACAAGAGCGAGGACGCTGTCGAGCAGCTCGCAGAGGACGCCTTCGGCGCTGATGAGTATGCCGACGACGTCGAGGGTGCCGCCTACGCCGAGACCGGATCGGACGCCGACCCGGCGGAGCGTGTCGGGCTGCCGCCCGCTCCCCGGCCGGACGGGCCCTGGGACGTCTCCGAGCTGGAGAGCCCCGAGGAGGGCCGCGTCGACCTCGGCGGTCTGCTGATCCCCGGTGTCGAGGGCATGGAGCTGCGGGTCGAGGTCGCGGGTGACTCGATCGTCGCCGCGACCCTGGTCCTGGGCAGCAGCGCCATCCAGCTCCAGGCGTTCGCCGCGCCGAAGTCGGAGGGCATCTGGGGGGAGGTCCGCGACGAGATCGCCGGCGGGATCACCCAGCAGGGCGGCATCGTCGACGAGGAGGAGGGCCCGCTGGGCTGGCACCTCCGCGCCCAGGTGCCCGTGCAGCTGCCGGACGGCACCCAGGGGGTCCAGCTGGTGCGCTTCGTGGGCTGCGACGGCCCCCGCTGGTTCCTCCGCGGTGTGATCTCCGGCCAGGCCGCCGTGCAGCCGGAGACCGCCGGCGTGCTGGAGCAGGTGTTCCGGGAGACCGTGGTGGTCCGCGGTGAGTCGCCGATGGCACCCCGCGACCCGATCGTGCTCAAGCTGCCCGAGGACGCCCAGATGGTGGCCGACACCGGTGCGGCCCCGGTCGAGGGCGACTCCCGCTTCGCCGGCTCCCACCTGAACCCCTTCGACCGGGGTCCCGAGATCACCGAGGTCCGCTGACCCGCGCTCCGGGACCACGGAACCGGAGCACGCAACGGCAGGACCGAGACCCTCCGGACCGCCCTCGGGCGGTCCGGAGGGTCGATTTGCTTCCGCCGCCGCCGCGGCCGTACAGTTCCACGGTCGCTCGGCGCGGACTCCGCGCAGCGGCACCTCCCGTCGAACATCCGGTGCATTTGCATTCGACATGTTCGGGGAATTCGGCTCACGGAGCGATCCGATCGGTCTGATAGAGTCGGAAAGCGCCGGAAGGCGAAAGCAGGAAAACGCAGGAACCCCGCCGGCGGGGGTCAGCGAAGCGGAGAGAGAAACTCCGCGGGTCTGATAAGCTGGAGACACGGAAGAACGAAGCGCCCGGAGGGGCCCGCAGGGGTCACGAAGGAAGCGTCCGTTCCTTGAGAACTCAACAGCGTGCCAAAAGTCAACGCCAGATAT
>NZ_JAJLRA010000038.1 GCF_020991365.1 Streptacidiphilus sp. ASG 303 | reverse complement strand
CAGTTCCGCGCCATCGCCACCCGCTTCGACAAGCTCGCCACCCGCTACCGCACCGGCCTCGTCCTGGCCTCACTCATCCTGTGGCTCCGCGAACCCCAGACATGATCATTTGTCAGACACGGCCTAGGAGCCACTGGGACCGTCCCCGAGCTCGCGGTCCAGGCCCTGCGCGCCCTCCCGCAGGCCGTCGACCAGCTGCTGCCGGGCCCGCTGCCCGGCTTGGACGACCGCCCCGGCCACCGCGCCGGAGGCCGCGCCGACGGGACCTCCCGCCGCCCCGGCCCGGCCGCCGGCCACGGCCGCACCGCCTCCGCCGGCCGTGCCGGACCCGGCGCCCCCGGCGGCCGCGCCCGCTCCCGCACCGGGGCGGTGTCCGGCCGCCGCTGCTGCGGCGCCCGGTCCGGCGCCGCCGGAGGCACCCGAGGTCCCTGAGCCTGCGGAGAGGCCGCCGCCGGACGCACCGCCGCCGGAGACGCCGGAGGGCAGCGCCGAGGTCAGCCCCGTCCGCCCGCCGGCCGCCGCACCCGACGGCCCGCCGCCGGAGCCGGAGCCCTGCGCGGGCGCGGCCGCGGAGCCGGAGGGCGCGCGGGCGCCGCTCGGCTCCCCGCCCCGGGCGGATCCGGCGCCGGCCGCGCCGCTGCCGCCGGCCAGGGCCAGGCCCGCCGGCTGGAACAGCCGCAGCAGTGCGGGCAGCACCACCACGGTGCCCGACAGCAGGGCCAGGCCCGCGATGGTCGAGCCGACGTCCGGCTGCGCCCCGGCGGCGCTGCCGATCAGCCGGTAGGACGCCGCGTACAGGGTCGCCGCCGCGGGCTTCAGGCACAGGAAGGCCAGCAGCCAGCCGAGCCAGCGGGCCAGCCAGCGCCGCCCGGTGTCGGTCAGCGCGCTGCCCGCCGGGATGCCGACCGTGCCGGCCAGCACCACCAGGATCGCGGCCCGGAAGTAGCCGACGACCAGGTTGAGCAGCGAGCTGACCAGGGCCACGACCACCAGGATCAGCGGCACCGCGGGCCCGCCCATGGCCGTGGTGAGGGAGCCGATGCCCGCGACGACCGTGCCCAGCTTCCGTCCGGCGTCCCCGCCGAGGCTCTGCTGGATGATCCAGGTGCTGTAGCCGTCGCCGACCTGCACGAGGACGTGCGTCCCGGACACCACGCAGCCGTTGACCAGCACCAGCGTGACCAGGCTCTGCACGATCACCCGCAGGTCCTGCAGACCCCGCAGCCGGTAGGCCATCCGCGCCCCGGCGACGACCAGGCAGGCCGCCGAGACCCAGGAGCTCAGCCACAGGGTGTGCTCCTGCAGCCAGGCCGCCGTCGTGGTGGCGCCGTTGGCGGACCGGCCCGCGGCCATCCCGGTCCCCGGCAGCGGCTCCACGCCGGGGGTGGGCACCTCGAGCCAGCCGGAGGTGATCAGCGCGGTGACCTTGCCCAGGCCCGCGGTGCACCAGTCGAGGAACTGCTGCACCGCGTTCTGCGCCTGCTCGCCGACCACGTCGCACGCGGCGCCGACGACCGGGACCGAGCACCAGGACATCAGACGCCGCCGAAGGGGGTGAAGCCGACCAGGGAGTGCAGCGAGGTGGCCGGGGTGGAGGTCCAGCCGTCGGGGCGCGCCACCAGCTTCCAGTCGCCGTCCTGCCACTGCACGGTGACGTCGAGGGACTTGAGCGAGCCCGCGGCGGCCGAACCGTTGACCAGGGTGACCACGGTGGTGTCGGGGGTGTAGCTGACGAAGCGGTACCCGGCGACCTGCGCCAGCTCTCCGGGCCGGACCTGCTCGTCGACCTGCCGCAGCTGCCGGATCATCTCGTCCCGACCCGGACCGGCCACCACCTGCCGCTGCGCCACGGTGGTCCGCGGCGCCGCGAGTCCGACCCGGTAGAAGAGGTTGACCGCCGCCATCAGCGCGCCGCGCGGGGTGCGGGCGTAGCAGCGGGCGACCGGGCCCTCGAAGCGCGTCGGCCCGGCCGCGGCCGAGGTCGGCAGGACGGCAGTGCTGACGACCGACCAGGTCACGTCGGCCGGCGGCTCCTGCGGCAGCGAGGGGTCGGTGTCGCGCGGTGCGCAGCCGGTCGCGGGCGGGACCGCGTCCCCGGCGGCGGCCGTCGCCGCAGGGGCGCTGCCGGCGTCCGGGGCGGCGGACCGCGACGGGCGGCCGGTGAGCGCCAGGACTAGGCCCAGGACCGCGATCCCGGCGACCAGGAGGACCGCGGCCGCCGTCCCCGCCGGGAGGCGCCGCTCGCCCGTTGCGCGTTCGCTCATCTCCGTGGCCCCTCAGGTCAGCAGCGCGTTGGCGATCATGCCGGCGGCGCTGATCACGACGGACCCCACGCACGCGCCGCCCAGCGCCTTCATGGCCCGCGAGCTGCCCTGGCCGCTGAAGTAGGCCCAGCAGAGGGTCCCGCCGCAGGCCACGAAGGCGACGCCGGCGGACCAGGCGGCCACGAAGGTGATCCAGCCCAGGATCGTGTCCAGCTTGGTGCCGACGCCCGGCGGCGGGGTGCCCAGGGCGGTCAGGACGGTGGTGGCGGTCATCGCGTCTCCTTCACGGGGCGCAGCGGGCGGTGGCGGTCGGCCGGGGCCGGCCGTGCGGGCGGCCCGGCCGGTACGAGCGGGGTGAGCCAGGCGGCGGTGGCCGTCCGGGTCGGCGCGGCGAGCACCGGGCGGGCGGGGGCCTTCCGGAGGTTGTCGGCGCCGGGGGTGCCCGCCTCCGCGCCCCGGTCGTCGGGGGCCGGACCGCGGGACGGGACGGACACCGCCCCGAAGGCCGCGCCGGGGGCCACAGCAAGCACCGGTGCGGCCGGCGCCGGGGCCGGAGCCCCCGCCGGGGCGAGGTCGCGCACCGCCTCCGCGAGCTCCAGCAGCGCCCGCACCGGGCGCCGCGGCTCCGCGCCGTCCCGCCAGGCCGGGATCCACGGGACCTGCCACAGCCGCGGCACCGCGCCGGACAGCGTCCGGATCCGCTCGCGCAGACCCCGGCCCGGCCGTGCGGGGGCGTCCGCGAGCAGCGCCAGGCCCAGCAGGACGACGGAGGCCGGGACCGTGCCGCGGTCCCACTCCTGGAGGGCGGCCTGCGCGGCGTCCAGGCCCCGGGCGTCGGTACGGGCCACCAGCAGCACGGGGACGCCGCCGGGAGCGCCCTGCACGTCGGGCCAGCGCCCCTCGGCGTCGGCGCCGCTGCCCAGCGCCCGCAGCAGCGAGGTCACCCCGGCCCCGCCGTGCACGCCCAGCGCCCACCAGGCCGCGGTCGCCGCCGGGTGCGCCGGCCGGCGCACCGGGTCCGGGGGCGGCGGGAGCGCGTCCGCCCGGCCGGGCACGGCGGGCGGCCGCGACCCGGGCGCGGCGGGGCCATGCCCCGTGCCGTCCGGCGGAACGGCGCCCGCCTCCCCGGGTTGCGGGGTGATCCAGAGGTTCACCCGGTCCGTCATGCCGCCGAAAGCTCCTCACCCTACGTCACCATGTGATCGCGGAGAGCACGTTACCGCTGGTGGGCGTGGTTCCCGGGCAGCGGACGGCGCGTCCCGGCCGTCCGACGGACGCCTCCACCCGCCTCAGGGACGGGCAGCGGCGCACCCCGGCCCTGTCGCGCCGTTCACCCGAAACGGTGCTTCGGTCCGGGTGACGTGCCCGGGACGGGCTAGCGCGGCGCCCTCCCCGCCGCCCGGCCGGGCCACCCTGGTGCCCGGCCACCTGACGCGACGGCAGATCGGAGACCGCCCTTGGCCGCCGCACCGCAGCGCCGCGCCGTGCTCGGCCTGTCCGGCCTCCTGCTGGCTTCCTGCGCCGTCGCCCAGGCCGGCCCCGTCGGCAGTGGCCTCCTGCCTGGCGCCGTCCCCTACGCGTACGCCGGCTGGGTCGGACGGGCCGGCGCCCTGTGCGCCGCCTTCCCGCCCGCCGTGATCGCCGCCCAGGTCAAGACCGAGTCCGACTGGAACCCCCGCGCGGTCGGCCCCGCCCCCGCCCGTGCCCAGGGCATCGCCCAGTTCCTCCCCGCCGCCTGGGCCCGCTACGGGCGCGACGACGACGGCAGCGGCACCGCCGACCCCCTGGAGCCCGGCGACGCGATCATGGCCATGGGCCGCTACGACTGCGCCCTGGCCGCCGACCTGAGCACCGGCCAGGGCTCCGGCCGGCTGCGCGGCGACCTCACCTCGCTCGCCCTCGCCGCGTACAACGCCGGCGTGGGCGCCGTCCTCGCCGCCCGCGGCGTCCCCCCGTACCCCGAGACCTAGGACTACGTCGCCCGGATCCTCGCCCTGGCCGCCGGCTACCAGCAGGCGCCCGCCCCGGCGGCCGGCGCCGGGGTCGCGGTCGTGGCGGCCGCCGAGCGGCAGATCGGACGGCCCTACGTCTACGGGGGCGGCGGCGCCACCGGCCCCACCCACGGCGGCTTCGACTGCTCCGGGCTGGTCCAGTACGCCGTCTACCAGGCCACCGGCGGCCGCCTGGTCCTGCCGCGCACCTCGGACCAGCAGCGCCGCGCCGGCCGCCGGGTACCCGTCGTCGAGATGCGGCCCGGCGACCTCATCGCCTTCGACATGCCCACCGACCCGGCCCCCTGGGGCCACATCGGCATCTACGCCGGCGGCGGCCAGATGATCCACGCCCCGCACCCCGGCTCCGCGGTCCGGGTCGAGCCGCTCACCACCCGCTACTGGCAGTCCATCCCCTGGGACGTGAGGAGGGTCGTATGACCCGTCACCGGCCGGCCCGCACAGCGGCGGCGGTCCTGATCGCGCTCGCCGCCTGCGGCTGCAGCCCCGGCGCCGCCCTGCCGCCCCTGCCGCCGACCCCGTCGGCCGCCGCGGGGGACGGCGCGGCCGCCGTCCAGCGCCCGCTGCCCGCCGGACGTCCGGGCACCCCCGTTGCCGGACTGCCGTCCGCCGCCGACCCCGGCGACGCCACCGCCGTCGCCCGGGCCGCCGTCACCGCCGACTGGACCTGGGACACCGCGCTCGACATCTCGCCCGCCGACGCCCAGCGCCGCTCCGCGCCCTGGCTCATCCCCGGCTACGCCGCCCTGGTCGCCGCCGCCCGGCCGGTCGCGGCCCCCGGCGCCGACTGGGCCGCGCTCGCCGCCCACCGGGGCTGGACGAGCGTCCGCACCCGGCAGGCCTTCGACGACCCCGTCCCCGACGGGGAACGCTCCGCCGTCCGGCAGTTCCTGGTCACCGTCACCGCCCACGGCCGGGACGGCTGGCGCGGTCCCGCCTCCACCCGCGTGCAGTACGCGCTCCTGACCCGCACCGGGCCCGGGGCGCCGTGGCGGGTCGCCGAGATGCGGGTGGCCCGGTGACCGCCGCCCGGGCCTCGGAGGCGTCCGAGACGGCCGAGGCGCCCGAGGTCCTCGAGGTGCCGGACTGGCCGTGCCCCACCGTCGCCGTCGACGCCCACGGCCGGGTGCAGGTCGACGGCATCGCGGTGCCCGTGCCCGGGGACGTGCCGCCCGACGGCGTCCGCTCCTGGATCCTGCGGCACGTCGCCGAACGCCACCAGCGGCTCGGCCGCCCCATCCGCGTCACCGCCGTCGACCCCGACGGCACCCGCTGGCCGATGGTCGTCCACCCCGACGGCACCGCCGTCCAGGCCCCCGCGCCGCCGGCGGGACGCCGTCTGCGGCGCGTGACCGCTGCGCCGCCCCGACCCGGCCGCACCCAGGCCCGCGGGCTGGCCGCGGCCGCGGTGTTCACCGCCGCCGCCCTCGGCCTGGGCGCCCTGGGCCTCGTCCTCACCTCCGGCGGCCACCACCCCGACCAGGCCCCGCAGGGACCGGCCGCGCCGCCCCGGCCCACCGCCCCGTCCGGGGCCAACCTCCCGGTCCCCGCCCCGCCCGGCTGGACCACCCGGGCCCGCTGGGCGGTGGCCCTCGCCCCCTACAGCCGCCCCGCCGTCGCCCCGGACGGCTCCGCCGTCGCCGTCCTCACCCCGGACCGCCGCCTGGCCGTCCTGGACCCCGCCACCGGAGGCGAACGCTGGAGCACCGGCCTGCCCGCCGGCGCCGACGGCACCCTGGTCCTCACCCGCATCGACGACGCCCCGGTCGCGGCCCTGCTCGCCGGAGCCCGCCTGTACTCCTGGCCGCTGGACGGCCCCGCCCACCCGCGCACCACCGTCACGCTGCCCGACACGGCCGCCGTCAGTGTGCTGGGCACCTCCCCGCTGGTCTCCCTGCCCGACCAGACCGCCGGTGTGGTGTCCGCAGGGGGCCTGCGCACCCTGGACGTCCCGGTCGGCGCCACCGCCCTCGCCGCCGACGGCACCACCGTCACCGCCGCCGCCCCCTCCGGCCGCTGGCTCACCCTCACCCCCGGCCGCCGCCCCGGCCGCCCGCGCACCATGGCCCCGCCCGCGCGCGGAGCCCGCCTGCTGCGGGTGGTCGGCCTCGACGGCCGGCGCCTCGCCGGACTGTGGCAGACGGGTGGCCGGCAGCAGGCTGCGGTCTACGACACCGCCACCGGCCGGATCCTGGCCCGCGCCGCCACCCCCGGCGGCGGCCTGGAACAGGCCACCGCCTGCGTCGGCACCGGACTGATCGCCCTCGGCCCGCTGGTGCTCGACACCGCCGCGCACACCTCCCGCACCGGCCCGGCCGCCGCCGTCCGCTGCGCCGCCGCGGGCGGCCGGATCTACCTCCAGGACGCCACGCAGACCTGGTACGACACCACCGCCTCCGCCAGCACCCCGCTGCCCGCCGGCGCCGCCGTCCCGGTCGGCGTCGCCGCCGGGCAGGCCCTGGTCGTTGCCGACAAGCTGCAGCAGCACCTGCTCTACGCGTTGCTGCCCGGCAGAGGCGGCGCGGACGCGGGTGCGGCGGTCGGTACGGGCCCCGGTGGTTCCCCGCCCGCCGTCGTCGCCAGCCCCCTCCCGCCCGGCCGCGGCTGAGCACGGCGGTGCACCGCGCCCGACACCCGCGTCGACGGCAACCCGTCCCCGTCCTGCCCCACGCCCCGCACGTCCTGCCCGAGGAGGAGTCCCGGATGCGCCCGCCCCACCGCTGCCGCACCGCCGCAGCCCTGCCCCTGATCGCCGCCCTGCTCACCACGGCGGCCTGTGCCGGGCCGTCCACCGGCCGGGCTCCCTCCCCGTCCCGCGCCGTGCCCCGGCCCTCCGCCCCGGCCGCCGCCGACCCCGCCGACCAGGCCCCACCGGACGCAGCCTGGCCCCCGGACGCACAGATCCCGGCACCCGCCTACGGCGTCCCCCTCTCCCCGCCGAGCCCGGACCCCACCGACGAGGCCACCCCGCCCCTCCCGGGCCCCGTCCCGGCTGGCGGCAATGCCCCCGCCCGTTCCCAGCCTGTCCGCAGGCTCCCGACACGTCCCATCGCACCGCGCCCGGCAGCCCCTCAGCCTCCCGCCCATACCCATCCCGACCTGCACCCTGCGGCGCCACACCCGGCAGTCCCGCACTCTCCTGTGCCGCATCCTGCGGTGACCGTGCCCACCGTGATGCCGTCGACTGCTCCCAACTCCGCCGCTCGACCAGCCGCACGCCCTGCCGCACCACAGCCGAACGCCCTCCCGCCGACCAGCGCCGACGAGCCCTCGGCACCCGCCACCACCCCGTCGAAACTGCCGGTACTGCGTCCCGCTGCCCCGACGAACACGTCCCCGAAGGCCCCGGCCCGGCAGCCGGTGAAGCACCAGGTCCGCCCGTCGGCCAAGAAGCCCACACTCACCGTCCCCAAGGGCTCGTGCAACGCCCTCGGCAAGCAGGGCGGCCTGCCCGGAGGCCTCCTGACCGCCTGCCGCCAGCTCTACGGATGACCGACCAGGCAGCACAGCGTGCAGCCCTCCCTGCTCCTCGGCCGGGATTGAGGCGTTACCGACGGTGGACGGGTAGCGCACCGGCCACGCCTGGGCAGGACGTTGTCAGCTGGCCGCCGTCGGCAGCGCCTCATCTTCAAGGGCCTTGTCATCGACACCGGAACCGACTCCGGCCACCCGGCCAGCGCTCGCGTCCACGCCGGGTCGGCCGCAGCGAGCCGGATCAATCCGCTGGACCTCCGAGAGCCGTACCTGTCAGGCTCCGCCTCGTGCCGATCCTCGATGTCCTGACCGAAGTGGCGAAGACGGGCCGACTGGGCCCGGTGTTCGTCGGTGCGCGCCTGGACGATGTGGCCGCAGTCGCCGGTGAGCCGTTGGAGATCGGGTCGATGGACCGGCTCGGAACATGGCCGCGCCTCCTGGCTTACGGAGATCTCGAGCTGAGCGTCTGCCGCTGCTCCAGGATCAACATCATCTGCATACAGACCTGGCGCGATGACATCGACCTCCCCTCATCGATCGTTGGGGGGACCGGCATGTTCCCTGCCGCCATCAGCTATGCGGATGTGGTGTCCGCCCTGGACAGCGGCGGCTGCCCCTGGCAGCCCAACCCCTCACTGACCTTCGACAGTCAGCGCACCCTCACGGCGACGCCGTCTGCCATGGACTTCGCCTTCGAGCTCCTGCCGGACGGTGAGTTCGTGCTGAACGTCGTGAGCCTTCCGGGCGACGGGCACGACTGCTCCGACCTGAACCCGAAGCAAGGCCGCCGGTCCGAGGGGCGTCAGGCCCCGTGAACACCTCCTACTTCGGCGATCACCGGTTGCTGCTCTAACCCTGGATATTCAGCAGTTGGGCTGATCTGGCGCAGGGTTAGCAAAAGGTGCCCGTGACCTGCGAGGATGCGATTGCGACGTCGTATCCGGCACAGAACCAGGGGCACCTTTCTGGTGGCAGAGCGTACAGGGTGGGACCGGCGGCTGTCCGTGACCGCTGACGGGAAGGGCCTGATCGGGCACGCGGGAGCGGTGCTGCTTCGGGCGTGCGCGGACCGGCTGGGCCTGACCGCAGGGCTGGGCCGGGTGCTGCCGGACGGCGTCGGCACCTGGCGGGACCGCGCCGAGGTGGTGGTGGGCCTGGCCGCGGCGATCACCCTCGGGGCGACGAACCTGTCCGAGGCCGAACAGCTCCAGCGCCACCAGGCGGCGCTGTTCGGGACCGCTGCCTCGGACTCCACCACCCGCCGAACCCTGCTCGCCCTGGACACCCCGGCCCTCGCGCGCATCGCCCGGGTCCGAGCACGGGTCCGCCGCCACGTCTGGGGACTGCTGCACCTGCGTCCGGGCGGCTTCCCCTGGCTGACCGTGGCGGGCAAGCGGCTGACCGGCTGGATCGTCATCGACCTGGACGCCCCCGTCATCACCGCCGCGTCCAAGAAGCAGGGCACGGCGGCCACGTTCAAGAAGACCTGGGGCTTCCACCCGCTCGCGGCCTGGTGCGCGAACACCCAGGAATCCCTGGCCATGCTGCTGCGACCCGGCAACGCGGGCGCGAACACCGTCGCCGACCACATCACCGTGCTGACCGACGCGCTCAAACAGGTCCCCGGCTCCAGCCAGGCCAAGGTCCTCGTCCGCGTCGACGGCGCCGGGGCCACCCACGACCTGCTGGGGCACCTCGAAGCCCTGAACACCGCCCGCCGGACCGTGCGCTACACGGTCGGCTGGAAGCTGACCGACGCCGACGAGCAGGCGATCGCGCTCCTTCCCGAGGCCGCGTGGGAGGACTCCCTCACGCAGGACGGCGACATCCAGGACGGCTACCACTGCGCGGAGTTGACCGGTCTGAACACGCGCGAGGGCTGGCCGGAGGGCATGCGGCTGATCGTGCGCCGGGTCCGCCCCTCCGGGCGACAACTCGCGAAGCTCACCGCGTTCGAGCAGCGCACGGGCTGGCGCTACTCGGTCACCGCCACGAACATCCGCCACATGTGGGGCATCGCCGGCTCCCACCAGGCCCAGTGGCTCGACGCGCTGGCCCGTTCCCACGCCACCGTCGAGGACCGGGTCCGCACGGAGAAGGCGATGGGCCTGCGCAACCTGCCCAGCAAGAACTGGACCGTGAACCAGGGCTGGATGCTGACGGCGAACCTCGCGCACGACCTGGACTGCTGGGTCCGCCTGCTGGCCCTGCATGATCAGCCCGGGCTGGAGTGCGCCGAGCCGGACACCATGCGCTACCGGCTCTACCACCTGCCCGCCCGCCTCGCCGCCCACGCCCGGCGCCACTGGCTGCGAATCGACCGGACCTGGCCCTGGGCCGACGCGTTCGTCCTGGCCTGGCAGCGGCTCACGCACCTTCCGGCCGTCACCTGACGGCCGGCCCCCGACCCCGACGATCAGAAGGGAACCGCAGGTCCGGGCCCGTGGAACCCGGCGTCCCCGCAGCGACACGCGACGGCCCGCCCCGAACGACGAGGGGACATTACGGGCACCCGGTCGAGCCGATCAGCGTCCGCTCGCCGCTGACGAATCGAGGCTAAGCCAGCCGGCCCTTCCCTATCCGGATATCACCCTTGTCACCTCGCACTGCCGCCCTGTGAGCGGCGAGTTCCCCAGCGGGGCGAGGAGGCACAATCACCCCCACAAGCAGGTCCGCGTCCGCATCGGGCACGTTTCGACCGTCGCGGCGACCGCATACGCCTCCCGGTAGAAGGCGTGCTGCGGCACCCGCAGCGCCCCGGCCTACAACCTCAACTACACCCGGCGTGGCGACATCGCCCAGGTCCGTCAGGCCGTCGCCGCCTTCCACGACTGGCTCGCTGGCAACCGCGACTGGTGGCAGAGCGACAAGGGTGACCGCATCCGGGAGCGGATCCTCGCCGGCCTGCCCTCCCTCCGCGGCCTCGACCTCGTCTGCTACTGCCCCGCCACCGCCGAGCACTGCCACGCCGACGTCCTGATCGAGTGGGCCAACTCCCCCGAGGACCAGCTCACCGCCCGCATCCAGCGGGTCCGCGACCGTGTGAACCACCACCGCGCCTGGCGCGGCGAGCAGCCCCTCGCCGCATGACCCGCCACCCCGAGGAGGCGCTGCTCGACGAGCACCAGCTCGCCGAGCAGCGCCGCACCACCCTCCAGGCGACCGTCCGCTGCCGCGCCTGCCACCGCCCCCTGCACGACGCCGAGTCCCGCACGCTCCGCCTCGGCCCCGAGTGCCGCGATCGCCGCGCCGCCCGCGTCCCCATCCACCACGTCGACCAGGACCCGCTCTTCGACGCGTGACCGGCCGGCCCCTACGTGGTGCCCGCCGCCTTGTGGGCCTCGCGGCGCGCCTTGCGGGACTCCCGCATCCGGCGCCGCTCCTCCGGCTGCACGTACAGCACGTGCACGGCCTCCGTGATGAGCTCGGCGACGTCCGCGACCTCCTCGGCGGAGAACTCCAGTCCGTCGTGCACGCTCCAGTTCCCCAGCAGCCGCGCCTCGTGCAGGTCGGCGACAATGTCGGCGGACACCCCGCAGTTGGCCAGATCGTTGATTCGCTCGAAGAGCTTCGGGCCCGAGGCTCCGCGGTCGTCGCAGATGCGCTCCACGGCGCCGCGGTACATGGCAGCGGCGGCCCGGTAGGCGTCGGCCTGCTCGCACCGACTCCCCTCGAGGAAGAGACCGCGGACCTCTTCGGGGACGGTCTCAGCCATTTCCCGAGGCTGGGGAGCCGGGTGGACGCGTCTACGGCTCGTCTCGAAGACCGTGGGTGGCTCGCCCTGTCTCTTAGTGAGGACGCGGGACTTACCCACCAGGAAGACCGAGGTGTGCTTGCAGTGGAGGCAGGTGTAGACATCTTCCTCGACCCAGCGCCGCCTCATGATCGGCGGATTCTTTGAGGCTGGGCTCCACAGGAGGGGCCACACCTGCCGGCGGTCCTCCAGCTCGAAGCCGGAGTGGTGGTTGCAGTTCGGGCACAGCCCCCGGGCCTTGGCCCCGTTGTCCATCAGTTCCACGGACCAGGGATACACCGTCCCCACGCGGCAGTTCTACCGGTTTCGCGTGCCGGTCCCGGCGGGTGCGCCCGCCAGCGGCGTGCCCGCACGGGTCACAGGCCCAGGCCGAATAGGGCGTTGTCGTCGGAGAACTCCCCGGCGAGCTGGATGTAGCCCTCCAGGACCGGCGAGCCCGGCCGGTGGCCGCTGATCTCGGCGATGGCCTTGCGGTCCTTCCCCGAGCGGGCCGCGGTGGTGACCAGGCCGGAGCGCGCGGAGTGGCCGGTGAACCGGACCGGCACCCCGGCCCGGGCGCCGGCGCGCGTGATGATGGCGGCGCAGCTCGGCGCGGCCAGGGCGCCGAGGATCGACCCGGAGCGGTGGATCTGCCGGAACGCCGGCTCCTCCGGGTCCAGCAGGCGGCCCATCTCCCGGGCGGTGTCCCGCCATACCTGCCAGGCGCGCACCGGGCAGGTGGCCGGGTTCAGCCCGTACGGGACCGGCACCACCCGCGGGTGGGTCTTGGAGACCCGCACGTCCACCCGCAGCCCCTCCTCGACCTCCTCCATGGCGCGCACGGTCAGCCCGGCCAGCTCGTGGGAGCGCGCCGCGATGGAGAACGCGACGAGGACCGCGGCCTTCTCCTGCCGGCCGCGCGGGGTGTCCGGGCACGCCTCGACGATCCGGCGCAGCGGCTCCACCCGCAGCGCGGGGGCCTTCCCGCGGCCGCGCGGCTTCTCCTTGCGCTCGGCGGCCTCGCGCCGGTAGTCGCCTAGCAGCTCCCGGGCGGCCTGGGTGGCGGCCGGGTCCACGACCACCCGGTACTGCGGGCCGCGCAGGGTGACGACGATCCCCGCTAGGTTCCGGTCGACAGTGGCGTAGGCGCGGCCCTCCACCTCCCACCGCCACTTCACGAACGCCCGCAGCGTGCCGCGGGTCGCCGCGGTCACCGGGATGCCCATCCCCGCGCAGAACCGCTCCCAGCAGCGCCAGTCCCCGGCGTAGGAGCGCTGGGTGTTCTTCGGCCGCCGGGCCGCGGCCTCCATGTCCGAGGCGTCGTCGAGGACGGCCAGGCGCGCGCGCAGCTCCTCGTCGAACTCCTCCGGGCGCGGCGGCCGCGCCGGCAGGAGCTCGGCCGCCGTGACGGGTACCAGGTCGGCGTCCATCGGCTCAGCGCCCGTCCCCCGCGAGGCCCGCGTTCAGCCGCTCCAGGGTCCAGCGGGCCTGGCCGACGCTGTTGTGCGGGCCCTTGGGCGGGTCCATGAGGTCGCGCACCTGGGCGATGAGGAACCCGAGGCTGTGGTGGGGGTCGTCGAGGTACAGCAGGACCTCGCTGTCCTGGTGCTGGGGGATGGCGCGGGGCAGGTGGCTGATGCCGGCCTCGGCCAGCGCGGCGGCGATGACGGCGGCGACGTGCGGGCCCATGCGGTCAGCACGGACGGCGTTGCGCAGGTGGAGGACGCTCATCACCGTGGCGCCGTGGAACTCGGTCCGGAGGCGGGTGCGCAGGCCGACGAAGAAGGTGGCGGAGGGAACGGGCAAGGGGTCTCCTCGGCGGTCGGACGGCCGGTCAGGGGCCGTTTCTGGGTCGCGATATGTGAGCATATCGCGACCCAGCACTAACGGAGAGGGAACGTCTGGCACTCGCATTTCTCCGGTTCGCCTCTCCGCCGCTGAGCACCCCCTCTTGGCGAGCGGTACATCCTCTCCTGCGCATCTTGCGCCGCTATCTTCTCGGCCTCACGAGTGGCGACGTTGCGTACCGCCATGTTGACCCCGGCCACGAAGCGCCCCAGCCCAGCGCGCATTGAGTCGATCATGTGGTCTGCGGGCCTCCGGGCCACAGGACCATGGAGATCCTCGTGAGGACCTTTCTGTACATGGTCACGACGTCCATGTGCTGCAGACCTGTGCGGAGCTTGAGCAGGGCTTCGAACTTGTTGTCATCAAGGAACTCCTTAGCCACGCTTACATCGGCGCCACCGCCACCGCCACCGCCACCGCCTCCGTCTACGCCACGACCGACTCCGTCTCCGGCGCCAAGCCATCGACACCCTCAGCATCGCTCTCCGCACCCGACAGGCGAGATGACCTACCCCGACGACTGTAAAGAATCGCCACCTCATACAGAATTTATCCGCTGGCATGGCCGTCAAATACTGTCGTCAAACGTGGCTGATGCCCCACCGGATCCATTTCCGGCGGGGCATCAGTTCATAAATTTCCGGCACAGAAATCAGACCTGAAGTCTATTTGGCCGGGATATTTAGAAATCTCCTTAGGGCGTGAATTAGAGCTACCATTCTTGCGTCAGTTAGCCCTTGGCATCCGCATCCGCGCAAGCAATCTGAAGGGCTTGCTTGCGGTAGGCGGGAAGCCAGTACCGGCCACGCAAGATTTTCACCCTCTCCAACCTCTCGCGCCAGCCACTCCTGGAAACCCCGGAGCATCTCCCATTCTGTGGCTGCGTCAAATCCAGTAATGAACGCCGCCGCCTGCTCGAACGTCCTCAGCCCGTAGGCGCCAGGGCGACGTAGCATGTCAGCGAAACGATCGCGCGGGTCCATGGCGCTCACTCCTGCGGCGTGAACATGAGGTCATCCCCATATTCAAAGTGGCTTCGATATTCGTCTATCGCTTCACCATATCTATTCGTAGTCGCATCAAATACCCGCCCGTCCTTTACGAGAACGTCGTGATACTGCCACTGGCTATCAACTCCACGGAACTTGCCCAGCCACGGCGCGCCGTACTTATCGGTAATTCTGGTCACAGTCCCGCCAATTCGGGCTTGTATTTGCTTCGCAACTTCAGTGCATCCACCAGTCCCGCAAACCTGCTCTGCCTTCTTTGGGGCCCAACTCTCACCCAGATCGCAAACCGCATCGGAATTGTGAACCAGGATCGGTGTATACCCAGCCAGTACATAGTATGTGTGGAGGTCGGCGACAGTGAGGTTGTACATGTCTTGGTTGCCGGGCCGGGGGGCTACAGCGATGACGGTGACATGCCGATCGGTAGCAGTCTCGAGTGCGTGACCGGCCTTGAGATGGCCGGCCGGGACCCAGGTGTGGAGGGTCTCGTCCCAGAAGGGGTGCTTGGACGTTGTGTGCAGGATTGCGATGCTGTCGTCCGCTGTGCGTATGCGGAGATCGACCAAGTCGTAATCATGGTGAATGTGGGTTGCGGTGACTGGGCGCGGGCCGCGGTGGCGGCCGCTGCTAGGGCTTGCCGCCTCAACCTTGTCGCCCACCTTGATCTTTGCAATGGGTTTGCTGTGCCCGTTCTTCAGCAGCACGAGCGTGTCGGGCGAGAAGCTGCATGGTCCGCCGCGACCACGGCCAGAGCGGGCCGAGAGCTCCTCCACCGCGCCCCTTGCCAGCGAGCCAGCCCCCATGGAGAGTGCCATGGGAAAGAACTCAGCGAGTTGCTGCTGAGCTTCGTACGATCCCTTGGAGCTTCCGCAGTCGCTGGTCAGGCAGTAGGTGGCGGCAATGTACTTTGCTCCAACGACATCTCCAGTTTCTCTGAGATACCGCCCGGCTTCGGCACATGCAGATCGCCCGAAGCAAAGTTGCTGCACCCCGTCTTTGTCCCCGACTACGGCGCCGTTCCAGAAGTCTCCGCTGCCCTGCCTAGGGCCGGCTATCCAAAGATCGAACCAGAACTGAAGCTGGCGGACATCAGTGGTGTGTGGTGTGTGATCGGCAATCCAGTCGTCGAGTTGATCACTGACGGGATGGCTTGATCCCTTGTTGTTGCCCGGATTCTTTACGGGCTTCTTGGGGCGAGGGTTGTTGACGCCAACTTGAGGGCCGCCGTTGCATTCATCTGGGGACATGCATCCCATCAGTCCGGAAGGATCGCTGCTGTTGACGGGGTTGTTCCCGGCGTAAGCGTATCCGTTCCACTGCTGGGGGTTATCGAAAGCCTGCAGAGGGTCGGGGTTGAGGAAGCGGCCGAGGGCGGGGTTGTATTCGCGGGCGCCGAGGTTGGTGAGGCCGGTGGTGGTGTCCTGGGTGCCGTTGACGAAGCCGTGGTCGCCGGGCCATCCGGTGGGGTTGGTGCCGCGGGGCTCGCCGAAGGGGGTGGTGAGGCGGCGGGTGAGGGTGAGGGCGGTGGCGTTGATGTTGTCTGTGGCGGTGCCATGGGGGTCGGCGGCTTGGTAGTTGAGTGTGGTGGTCGTGTTGCCGGTGGTGGCGGTGCGGACTGCGGTGGGTGCTCCGGGCAGGGTGTAGTAGCGGGTGGCGCCGGTGATGGTGCGGGCGGCGTTGACGGTGTACTGGTCGGCGCCGAGGTAGACGGTGGTGGTGCCGTCGGTGGTGCGGGTGAGCTGGTTGCCTTCGGCGTCGTAGGTGTAGCTGGAGGCGTGGACGCCGGTGGGGATCCAGTGCTGTTCAGCATTGGCGCTGCAGGTGTAGAGGTTGGGCTTGGTGCCGTCGGTGGTGACGCCGCCGGGCAGGGAGAGGCACTTGCCGGAGGCGGGGTTGTACAGGCTGCGGTCGCCGCGGGACTGCCAGACCTCGGCCGGGCTGCCGTCGCAGTCGGCGATCTGCAGCTGGGAGTTGTTGGCGGTGCCGGTGGCCTTGGCGCACTTGCCCAGGACCTTGAGGGTGTTGTTCTTGACGGTCCAGTTCTGCTGGGTGGTGCTGTTGCAGGCGAGGATCTGGATGATGGTGCCGTTGGTGGTGCTGGCGCCGGGGTCGTCCAGGCAGACAGAGGCCTTGCCGGTCAGGTGACCGGCGGCGCCGGTGGCCTGGGTGTCAGTGGTGGGCTTGCCTGTGGTGTCCCAGGCCAGGTTGGTGGCCGCCCCGCCGCTGCCGGTGATGGCAGTGGGCTGGCCGTTGTTGTCGTAGGCGTAGGTGTCGGCGGGACCGCTGCCGGTGCGGGTGGTCTGGACCGCGTGGGGTGAGGAGCCGGCCGTACCGGAAGGGTTGTAGGTCTCGGTGGTGGTGGCGTCGGCAACCGTGTTGCCCTTGGTGTCGTGGACGGTCTTAGTGAGCCGGTTGCCGGTGGCGTCGTAGGTGAAGGACTGCCAGTAAGGCGCCGGGCCGCCGATGCGGCTGGCGGCGGTGGCCGAGGTGGGAGCGGCGGGGTTGGTGCAGCCGCCCATGCCGTTGATGGTGGGGGAGGCGGCGGTGGTGATGCCGCCGGTGTCGGTCCAGGCGTGGGCGAGACGGCCGAGGTAGTCGTAGGTGTAGCACTGGGTGTCGGTACCCGCTGCCGTGGTGGCACCGTCCTGGATGGTGGAGGCTGCGGTAATCAGGCCTGCCGCGTTGTAGGTGTAGCGGGTGTGCTCGACCGCTGCCGCGGCGTTCTCCTTGTCGAGGAAGGAGTCGAGCAGGCGGCCGGTGGCGCTCTCCCAGTTGTAGGTCTGGACCACCTGGTTCGGCATCACGCCCATGGTGGCGCGCAGGGTCTGGCCAAGGTGGGTGTAGTCGGTCCAGGCGACGTACTTGTTAGCGCCGCCGGAGGTGACGGGAAGGCCGTTGTCGTTGTAGCCGTAAGAGACGGTCTCGGCTGGCAGGCCGCCTTCGGCGGGGTAATCGGTGGAGTCTAGGCGCTCGGTGACCGGGGTGTAGTAGTTGGCCACCGTGTAGGTGATCTTGCCGGTGGTATTGCTGGAGTTGAGCGTCGTGGTGGTGCTGAGCGGCTTGTAGCCGGTGCTGTAGCTCGTGACCTCGCTGGTGGAGGTGGGGACGGCGGTGGCCAGGTCGGCGCTGGTGCCGTTGTAGCGGGCGGACTTCGAGGGCTGGCCGAGGACCTGCACGGTGGAGCTGCCCGCGGTCAGGGCTTTGTCGTACTCCCACGCGGCGAGCAGGTTGCCGGCCGCGGAGTTCTGTCGTTCCTCGGTCTTGCGGCCCAGTTCGTCGTAGCCGAACCACAGGGTGGTGCCGTTGGCATTGGTGGTGGTGATGAGCTGGCCGGCGTCGTCGTAGGCGGAGGTGCTTGCACCGGCGTCGGGATCGGTGGTGGATACCGGCTTGCCGAGCTGGTTGTAGGCAGTGGTCCAAGTGTTGGACTTCTTGCCGTCGGCGTGCCGGCCGACAGTGTCGCTTTCGCTGACCAGACGGCCGAGCGCGTCATAGCGGTAACTGGTCTTGTCGACGGCGGTGCTGTCGGCGTCAGTGATCGTGCCGGGCAGGGTGGAGCCGTGCCACTGCCACAGTTCGCTCTTCTGGCCGCGCCCGTCGCTCAGCGTGGTCGCGGGGTAGCCGCCGGCGGGCGGCGTGGTGTCGACTGCGTCCGTGCCCCGGTAGGCGGTGTTGGCCTGCCACTGCTTGGTTCCCAGTGAGTACTGGGCCACTGTGATGGGGCGGCCCTGCCCGTCGTACGTGGTGACCGTCTGGTTGGGAACCTGTCCATCGACGGCGTCGAAGACGATGCCCGTCGGGGCCGAGTCCCCGTTGTAGTAGCCGGCGGAGGATTTGGCCGTGCGGCCGGCGGTGTCGTAGAAGGTGTCGGTGATGACACGGCTGCCTGTTGAGGCGTCCGGCGTAGTGGCCTGCTCCTGCCTGAGCCGCAGCATCACGTCGTAGATCTTGTAGTCGACGGCGTAGGTCTTGTTCTCCCGGAGCGTCTCGCTCTTGATCGTGACCGGTCCATTGCCGGGGACGGTGTAGGAGAAGCGTGCGCTGGGCGTGGCGGTGTTACTGGCCTGGGGCTGCAGGGGGCCCCAGGCGGCGGTCAGGCGGCCCAGGCCGTCATAGGTGGAGCTGGTGGCACGGCCGTTGGGGTCGGTGGTGGACAGGGACAGCGCCCGGGCCGGGTCCACCTTGGAGGTGGTGTTCCAGGTCTTGGGGTTGCTGGTGGTCAGACTGGTGGGCAGCCAGTCGGTCAGGGGGCTGGGGGTGGTGGTGGTGGTGCGGTTCAACGGGTCGGTGACGCTCTTGACCCGGCCGTAGAGGTCGTAAGTCGTCGTCGTGGCCTGGGTCCACACCGCGTTTCCGCTGGTGTCGTACTGCTTGACCACCTGGCTGGCAGTGGGGTCGCCGGTGCTGCTGGCGGGAATTGCGCCGAGTGTGCTGCTGCCGTAGTACGTGTGCGTAAGTGCGAGTACGGTGCTCGAACTCGGGGTTGTGTCACATCCACCGGCGAGAGTAAGGATCTCGTATGGCCGGTCGATCATGTAGCGGTCGGCGTTGGCGCTTTCGGCGGTCAGCTCGGCGTACTTGGTCAGGACGCACTTCTCCGGTGTGCCGCTACCAGCCTTCGGAGTGCCGCTGCTGTCGACCTCGCCCTTGTCATCGACAGCAGTTATCTGGCCGGTGTCTGGGTCATGGGTTGTATCGGTTTGGGTGATGCGCCAGGTGTCGTCATGGAGCAGAGCGCGGATGCGCTGACTACTGATGCCGCTGAGGCGGGCAGTCTGGTCGGGGAGTGGGTCCGCGGCGCCGTCCGGGGCCTTGTGACCGCTCAGGTCGAGGGTGGCGGTGGGGGCCGACAGCCACGGAGTGGCGACCTGCTGAGACTGGATGGTGCCGCCGGAGCCGCTGTAGATGGTGGTCTGCAGGGCTGCGCCAGCCAGAGCTGGGTCGTCGGTGATGTCCTCGCCGAAGGCGTCCTTCACCGTCCGGGCGGGGCGGCTGCCGTCGGCCTTGAGGTCGCCGGACATGCCCTGCAGATAGAGGGCCTCGGTCTGGGTGACCGGGTCGGGGACGTGGCCGGTGCGGGTGATGATCTTGCTGAAGCCGCGGAACTGGTCCCAGGTCCGGTTCTTCTTCAGCGTGAGCGGATCGTCGTTGTGGTGCCAGGCAGGCTTGCCCTGGCTGTAGTCGTAGGTGGTGTACTTCGGCGCCGCGCCGTGGGTGTAGGAGTCGGACTCGTCGACCTCAAGGACGGGGTACTTGTAGAACCAGTCGAGGATGGGGTCGCTGTAGCCGGGCGGCGTCCACTTGACCGGATAGCACAGCTGGTCGTCGGCGTCTTCGGCGGGCAGGGCGGTGCGCGAGCAGGAGGCGTCGTCCTTGTAGGTGACGGTGATCTGCTCGCCGGTCTCAGTGGTGAGCGAGCCCAGGCGGATGCGGTTGAGCGGCGGGATGTTCTGGGGCTGCTCGAGACCGTCGACGCGGTTGGGCTTGGGCTCGGTGCCGCCGAAGGTGATCGGGGGAAGGGTGACGGCGCTGCCGCCGGCGCCGGTGTCGTTGCCGGTATGGACGATGGAGTTCAGCCACAGGGCGGGCTTGGTGCCGTCGCCGGGGTCGGGGAAGGACTGCGTGAGGGTGTAGGTGTCTACCGCCCGGTATGCGCTGGTGCCGGCGTCGTAGACCTCGGTGGCGATCTTCGTGAGGCGCTTGGCCGACCAGAAGGACGGAGCGTAGTTGGTGCAGGCGCCGGTGGAGGCGCAGTTCTGGTCGTAGGGGACGTCGGGCCAGTGGCTGGCGTTGGTGGTGCTGATCGCGGTGGTCTCGCAGTTGAAGGCGTTGGTGCCGGTGGTCGACAGGCAGCGCTGCGAGGTGGTGAAGGTGACGCGGGCGGCGGGGGTGTTGGTGGCGTAGTCGCCGGTGCGCTGCCCGTAGGTGATCTTCGCCAGGGTGCCGCCGCGGACGTACTGCTTCAGGTCGTGGGTGGGGCCGGCGGCGTAGTAATTGGTCTCGGGGGCGTAGGTGTACGCAGTGGTGTTGCCATGGGGGTCGACGACGAAGTCGAGATTCCAGCGCCAGCCCATGTTCTTGGCGCAGAGCGAGGTGTCGAAGGTCGCACCGTGGCAGGGCTCACCTGAGTCGTTCCCGTAGACCGGGACACCCCAGGCCGACTGGGTGGCGGTGTCGCTTCCGTCGCCGCCGGGGAGGTGGTTGGCGCCGAAGTAGTATCGGGTGCCGTCGGGGTCGGACAGGCGCCAGTACTCGCCGTCCTGCAGACCGTTGGCCGCACCGGAGACCAGGTCGATGCGCGAGCCGTCATCGTGGGCTAGACGCCAGGATGTCCCGTCCGCATTCGCCGGGATCAGGGTGCCGGAGTGGCTACCCATGGAAACGGTGGCGTTCGTCCCTGCCCAGCATTGGTCGTAGTCGTCCTTCTGCCCGTCGTCGTCGCACGACCGGTAGGAGCGTTCGATGAACCCGGGACTGTAGTCCCAGCCGTCACCGATCCAGGACGCCTGGGCCGAGGTCGCCGAAGTGCGGCCGTCCACCGAGGACGAGTCGTAGGACAGCGTCACCGCTGGCGCTTCACCGCCCAGGCCCGGTGGCACCGTGACGGGGTAGGACCAGGTGAAGGCTCCTGTGTTGCCTACCGACCACTGGGATGAAGGCGCAAGCGAGGTCGCGGCGTAGGTGCCCTCCCCGCCGCCGGGTGTGGCAGTAGCGGCCAGCACCAGCGTGTTCGAGGAAGCGATCACATCCTGGGCCGCTGGCGGCGGGGTGGGCGTAGGGGATGCGGGCAGGTCGAGGTCCGCCACCAGGTGGCGGTGGGCGAGGTCATTGGCGGATGCTGGTATCGGGCTCTGAGTGCGGCACGCGGGCTTGGCAGGGGTGGTCAGCACACAGGGAGGGAGCTGGACCAGGCGCAGGCGTGAGGACCAGTTGCCGCCGAAGGCGTCCTGAATGCTGCTGTAGTCCACCTCGATCGAGGCCTGGGTACGAGCTGCCGTATCCACGGGGGCAACCGTGACCAGGAGGCCGCGCACTCCGGCCTTCTCCGCCGTGGCGCGACTCACAGTGCTGACGCGCAGTGCAGCAGGTGCCTTGGCCGCCGCATCGATCCGGGAGCGTGTCTTTGCGAGCTTGCCCGGCAAGTGGCCGTCTACCAGGACGCCGGCGGCGGCGACTCGTACGGGGAGAGTGCCGGCCTTCACGGTTCGGCTGGGGGGCGTTGCTGTCGTTGTTGTGGCGGACGCCGCTGGTTTCGCCAGTGTCTTACCGGATAGGGGAACCATCACGGTCCCGGCAGCTGGCCATGTGACGGCAGACGGGTGGTACGCCTTCAGCGAGGCCCATTTGACCTGGGGCGAAGCAGTTGTGGGCGCATCGGTGCCGGATACGGAGGCCTGGTCGGGCAGAGGGCGAGGTGACCACAGGTCACTAGGTCGAGGGGTCTCTGCCAGAGCCGGAGCGGCGGCGATCAAAGAGCCGATCAGGGCGCTGGAGAGCGCCCCCGCCAACAGCCTGCCGCTTCCAGTTCGTCGTCGATGAAGACGTACCACAGTCCCCCGCCTCTTGATCGCTTACGTGCTAACCGCTGCACGGTAGCGTCATGGCCAGGTCAAGAGAGTCAAGAAATTCCCAAAACTTAGTAATGCGTGTTTCTTAATTCGTGCATTTTGGTGCGTTCCTAAACTTATGCGGCATGTGGAATTCAGGCGTGCCCCCCCGGACAAAGCGGCAAGCCGAGCTATGTGCCGCGAGACCGCATTGCAAAGCCCCAGGTGGCGTCGTTACGGTTCCCCGACGGCCGAAGCCCTTTCACGCCCGGCCGCATCCATGACCAAGGGGGGAAGTACCACCTGTGAAGAAGCAACGCTTCTCGACGAGGCGGCGAATTCTGGGCATCGCCGTGGCGACAGGGATCGCCTTGTCACCCATTTCGGCCGCTCCGGCCCATGCCGAAGCTGTACCGGCCGTGGCGCCGACTGCGCTGGAACAGGCATCGGCCCAGGCCAGAAACAGCGGGACGCCGGTTCCCGTGGACGAGGCCACCACCGAGGACACCCTGGTGACGGCCCAGCCCGACGGTAGTTTCACCGCCACCATCAGCAACCAACCCGAGCGCCTGCAGCGCGACAACACCTGGGTTCCCTTGGACCCCGCACTCCACGCCAACGCCGACGGCACCTACTCCCCGGCCGCCTCCAGCCATCCGCTCACGCTCTCCGGCGGCGGCACCGGCCCCCTGGCAACGATGGAAAACGACGGCAGGAAGCTGTCGCTCTCCTGGTCCACCGGCCTGCCCCGTCCGCAGGTCAACGGCAACAGCGCCCTCTACCCCGCGGTCCTGCCCGACGTGGACCTGAAGGTGACGGCAAGCGACCAAGGGGCCATCTCCGAAGTCCTCATCGTCCGCAGCGCCCAGGCCGCCGCCAACCCCGCCCTGCACCAGCTCGTCCTCGGTACGGACACCAGCAGCGGACTGACCATCTCCGCCGACACTGCCGGCAACCTCACCGCCGCTGACACCGGCGGCGCAGCCGTCTTCCACGCCACCGCACCCTTGATGTGGGACTCCACCACCGGCAGCACCACGGCTTCCGCGGCTCCATCCCCCTCCGTCTCCACCGCCTCCAAGGCGTCCTTCACCGTCCAGACCGCTGCCGCCAGCAGCAGCGGCGACGAGGCTGCTGCCCCCGCCCCCGGCGCACAGATCGCCCCCGTAGGCACCTCGATCACCGCCGACGGAGACATCGCACTCACCCCTGACGCCGACCTGCTCATTGGCACCGACACCCGCTACCCGGTCTACATCGACCCGGCATGGGTCCCGGTGACCAAGAACAGCACCGGCTACACCTTCGCCCAGCAGGCATACCCCAGCACCAACCACTACAACGACACCAGCAGCGGCGCCCTCGACCCCGGCGTCGGCCACCAGGGCTACTCCTCACCCACCGGCGACGAACGCACCTGGTACCAGTTCACCAACCTCGGCAGCATCGGCACCCTCCACGTCAACTCGGCCTACCTCAACACCCAAGCCACCTACGCGGCCGACTGGGGCTGCACCAAGTACGACGTCCGAGTGGACACCACCGACGCCATCGGCACCGGCACCACCTGGAACAGCCAGCCCGCCGTCTGGGCCTACATGGCTACCCAGCCTGTCACCGGCACCTACAACAGCGGCTGCGCCGGCGCCGCCAACATCGCCTTCAACGTGACGTCCGCCGTCGCCTCCGACGGCAACGGCACAGTCACCTTCCGCCTGCTCGGGGACGAGTCCACCAACGCGGCCTTCAAGCGCTTCGACAAGAAGGCCACCCTCACGATCGACTACAACACCCCGCCTAACACCCCCACCAAGCTCATCGCCTATCCCTACCCGCGCAGTGCTCCCGACGGCACCGTCAACCAGGGCTGCAACACCAGCGGTTCCTACGGCTGGATCGGCAAGGTCACCGGGTCCCTGTGGCTGAACGCCGACGTCTCCGACCCGGACAAGAAGTCCGACGGCACCTCTTACCAAAAGGTTCTCGCCCAGTTCCACCTGTGGGACTCCGGGGCCAAGGACAGCGACCCCGACGTCTCCCTCCTCGACTACACCGATGCCGCAGCCTCAGGCAACATCGTCCCCGGCACCGGGGGCACCAGCCAGATCTCTCTGGCCAACACCACTCTCAAAGACGGCCATCGCTACGGCTGGACGGCCCGCGCCTGGGACGGCATCGACGTCTCGCCGGGCGCCGACAGCTGCCACTTCGACGTTGACCAGACCGCTCCTACCATCAGCACCGCCGCGGTGACCGACCCCATTCCGACCGCTGGCCACGATGTGACCATCAACGTCACCGGCGCCGATCCCGCGCCCCCCGGCGGCGGCCGCACCAGCGGCATCGACCATTTCCTGTGGACCGCGGGCGACGTCCACGACCTCGACGGTGACGGGGGCATTCACGTCACCGCCACCAGCAACGCAGCCAAAATCACCTATACCGCCACCACGTGGGGCTCCACCGTCCTCCACATCGCCGCCATCGACAAGGCCGGCAACCAGAGCCAGTCCACCGACCTGAGCTTCTACGTCCCCGACGACCTGAACGCCGCCGTCAATGCGGGCGACATCGACGGCGACCAGCGCCCTGACCTGCTCGCCACCAACACCAACGGCAACCTCGACCTGTTCCCCACCTACACCGAGTCCCACACCCCGGCCGTAGCAGCCCCCCAGGCCGACAGCCCCGACGGCACCAACTGGGCAAAATCCCTCATCGCCCATCGGCTGAGCAGCACCGGCACACGATTCGACGACCTCTGGGCCCTCACTCCTGGCAAGCCCTCGCTGTACATCTACCGCAACAACCTCAACATTCCAGGCGAAGTCCAAACCAACGGCGGCTACTACTACACCGCCTCTCATCGGACCGAAGTACCCCGCAAAACCTGCGGTACCGGGACCGCCTGCAGCACCTTCGCAGCCGACTGGTCGCACGTCACCCAGCTCATCGCCCCGGGCGACATCAACCAGGACGGCAATCCGGACCTGCTCACCGTCGAGGACAACAACCTCTGGTACTTCCCCGGCCGCGCCGACGGCACCAGTTTCAACTCCGCCCAGCAGATCAGCGGCTCCTGGGGCAGCTGGCGCGTCATGGCCCCCGGCGACTTCTCCGCCGACGGCACCCCGGACGTGTGGGCCTGGAACACCAGCAGCGGCGACATCGACCTGTTCGCCCTCCACATCACCAACGGCACCATCACCCGCGACGCCGGCACCCTGGTCGGCACCCTCCCGCCGTCCACCACCAAACTCGTCACCAGCCCGGGTGACACCAACGGCGACGGACTCGGCGACCTCTACGCCACCACCACCGACGGCGACCTCGACGCCTGGCACGGCACCGCAACCCCCGGCCCCAGCGGCTACCGCTTCGGCAGAGCTGCCATAGTCACCACGGGAGGATGGCAGAACTTCACCACCATGAACTGACCTCTCGTAGGAGAGCCAGGCCCACCGCAGGGCGGGCCTGGCTCTCCTCGTCGCCTCGAACCGTGAGTAGGCAGCTCAAAGGATCTCTTCTCGTTCCTGACATCGACCGGCATGGGGTCGTATCGCACCGGATCGGCCGGTTGGAGCTGGTGTGGTACCAGCATCGCGTTGGGAGACTCCGAATGCCCGTCCCTACGCAGCTCTGCAGTGGGGTCGGCTGTCCAGCCTTACCCTGTCACCAGGCGGTGACCTGCAGGACGTACACCCGCTGGTGCCGCGGCACCACGAGGTGCAGGAACATGCCGCCGTCCACGAACGCCGTCTGCACGCCCTCGCCGGACCCCTGGTAGGAGGAGCCGTCCAGGTACAGGGCGGCGGCGGCCCTGACGATCTCGTCCGCCCGCTCCTCCACCCGGGCGACGAACGCCGGACCCGGCGGGTGGCCCCCACCGATCACGTGCTCCTCGTCCGGCTCGTACTCCCAGGCCCAGTCACTCACCCGCGACCGCCCGCCGCGCGGCCTCCTGCAGGCTCCGGATGTCGGCCACCGCCCGGCTCCAGGCAGGGTCGCCGCGGTCGAGGCGCTGAACGGCCTGCTCGGCCGCGTGCAGACGGGCGGCCGCGCCGGGGAAACGCGCGATCTCCACCACGACGGCCCAGGCCTCCAGGAACTGGGTGATCGGGTCCAGGCGACCGGTGCGGGCCGCGAGCGCGATCACTTCGTCCTTCTGCCGCTCCATCTCCGCCAGCCGGTGCGGCGCGACCCGGGCCAGGGCGACGCGCAGCGCGGCGGGCGTGCGCTCCGGCCGGCCGATGAGGGGCTCGTCGTGTCCGTGGTGCTCGGGCTGCGCGCTCATGATGGCGGAGCGCTCCTTTCCTCGTTGCTGACCGCTGCCACGCTACGCCAGCCCCCGCGACGGTGGGGGTGGGACCGGGCGGACGGCACCCGGAGGAGCCGAGCGGAGGACGGCTGATGCCCTCACGGGGGAGGCCGCCCCGTCCGTGCCCGCCGGCCGGGGGCAGGCACCGTGCAGACTCCGGCCCCCTCCTCCCATTCCTTCGACAGGGCACGGACCGCCCTGGCATGCTGCGCGCATGACCTGTGGAAACGAGTCCCACCCCGCCCGGTGAGCGCCCAGGATGAGCGCGACGCGCCCACCCTCCCGCCCGCACCCGCCCTGTACGACCACGCGCGGCAGCTGCTGCGCGGATCCCCCGACGGGCTCCCGCCCCGGCGCGGCTACGTCCTCCCCGAGCAGTCCGACACGGGCGGTGCCCCGCTGTCGTGGGAGGCGGCGCAGGCCGCCGTCCGCGAGGCGCTGGACCCGCTGCCGGACGACTCCGCCGCCCTCCACCGTCGCTTGGCCCGGCTCGGCGTCCAGGACCGCCACACGCACCTGGTTCGCGTCGCCGTCGCCGAACTCCCGCTCCCGCCCGGGCAGCAGGACGCGGCCCGCTTTCTGGCCCGGCAGCTCACCCGGACCGGCACCGCCGCACCCGCCGGCCTCGCCCTGCTCGCCCGCCTCGGTGAGAGCGAGGACGTGCCGTACCTCTCCGTCCTCGGCCTGCTCCAGCGGCTCACCCGCCCGGCCGTCGAGGCCCTCGACGCCCTCGACCGCCGGGCGGCCGCCGTCACCTGGCTCACCGTCTACGCCAGCCGCGAGGAACTGCGGTTCCTGGTCCGCGCTCTGCGGACCGGGACCGGCAGGCCGTCCGCGCGTAGCCGGCCGCACTCCCCGCCTCGCCGCGGCTCGTCGGCAGTACGGCCGCCCGCCGGATCGCGGAGGCCGTCCGCCTGCCCGACCTGCTCGACCGGCATCCCGGTGATGCGGCCCTGCTCGCCGCAGCGGTCAGGCTCCTCGTCCGGATGGGGTGGTCGCACGACGACCCGGCCGACCTCCTCGCCCACCGCGACGCGCCCGCCCTGGACGAGCGCGTCGTCACCCGGGCCCACCTGCTGCCGCCCACCCTCGACCACCACGCCGCGCTCCTCTCCCTCGCCCTGGACCTGAGCAGCGGCACCGCCGTGCTGCTGGACTGGCCGCCCGGCCGGCGCCAGGCGCTGCTGGCCTCACTCGGATGCCTGTTGGCCGAGCCCGGCTGGGCCTGCGCGCCCGACGCCCCCACTGGCGGTGCGGACCGGCGGCGGCGCGCCGACTGGATCCGCCGCACCGGACGCCGGCCCTTCCTCCTCCCGGCCGCGCCCGGCGGGCTGCGCATCGAGGTGGTCGCGGCCGACCCCGCCGACTGCCGGCCCGTCGAGGCCCGCCTCCTCATCGACGGCCGCCCCGTGGTCCCCCAGCTCTTTACCGGCGGCCCTGCCCACAGCCCCGAGTACCTGCTGGACGACGGCCGGCTGCGCGCCGGGCCGCGGCCCCGCGAGGTGCAGCTCGCGGAGGCCTCCTGCACCGAGGGGTGCTGCGGCGCGCTCCACGTCACCGTCCGCCGCGACGGGGACCAGGTGGTGTGGGAGGACTGGCGGCGGCCGCCGGCCGGGCCCGGCTCCCGGGAACCGGAGCCCCGGCCGCCCGCCCACCGGTTCGACGCCGCCGCCTACGACGCGGAGATCGCCCGGGCGCAGGCCGACCGCTCCTGGTCCTGGCCGGCCCGCACCACGGCCCGCCTGATCAGGGCGGGGCTGGCCGGACAGCCCGGGCTGCTGGGCCGGTGGGACGCGCGCCCGGGCTGGACCGGCAGCGGCTTCGACGCCCCGGACGCCGTCGTGGTCACCTTCTGGTACGCGCCCGGACTGGCCTCCGGCACGCCGGTACGGGCCGCGGACCCGCTCCAGTTCCGCTGGGTCCTCCCGGACGACGGCACCTTGCCCGAGGCGCAGGCCGCCGCCGCCCTGCGCTGACTGGCCGAGGAGCACCCGACCACCTGGGCCCAGGTGTGCGGCTGCCGCCGCACACGCGCCGAGGAGCTCGGCTTCCCCTGGCCCGACCGCACGTGAGCAGCCGGAAGGAGGCCGCATCTGCGTCTGGGGCCTTCGGAGCGATTCCTTCCGATGCCCTACCGGCCTTCACCCTTCCGGCCGTAGACGCCCCGGACCGGACGCATACCTGGCGGGCTGCCACCGTCGCGGCCGTGTCCGAGACCGTCCGCAGGCTGTCGACGAACTGATCACGCAGGTGCGGACAGCGCTCGGAGGAGGGGTTCCGCCGAGCCCTGTCCGCACTGAGGCAGACCGCCTGCGGGGGGCGGCCCGGCCGCCCTCACTGCGGCCGTCGAGGCGCTGGCCCCGCATCTGCCCGCCCTCTGCGGGACGTTCACCAAGGCGGCGGTCCTCGCCGGCGCCTGCGTCGAGTGGGACAGATCGCCGGTCGCGCTTGCCGGCGTGCTGCCCGAGCGGACGACCGAGGCCCTGCAGAGGTTCACCGTGGTCCCCGTCCTCTGGGCGCAGGAGGTGCCGGACCGGCTCGCGCCGGCGCTGGGAGCCGACGGCGTGGGAGAGGTGGTGCGTGTCCGAGCGGCTGTCGCCGCGCGGAACGGCCTCGACGCGGCCCAGGCCAGGGCGATCGCTCTGGCCTGGGCCGATGCCGAGGACTGGCCGAAGGTGACGATCACACGGTCCGCGGCAGGCCCGTCCTTCGGCGCTTCCGCCTGTTCGACGGCCATGGGGGCTACGTCGCACCCGAAGGGGTCCCCGGGGACATCAGGCCGCTCGACGGCGTGCGGGTGCTCGTCCTGCACCCGCCGTTCGGCTCGTTCGGCTGGGTCAACGGCCGCACCTTCGAATGCATGGAGCCCTCGCCGGCACGGGACCGCCGGCTCTCCCGGCCGGAGGCGGACGGCCGGCTCGCCCGGATCGCACCGGTCCGCAAGACCGACCTCATGGCACCCGCCCCCCCCTGACCGGCCGCCGCGACCGGGCTTGTACGACCGGTGCCGACAGGACTCCAGATCAGGGCGCCTGTGCGGTGTCCGGCGCGAACCGTCAGACAGGCCCCATGGCAGGAGCGGTGCGCGACACCCGGTCAGCTCATCGTGGTGACCCGGGTTCCGGTGACCTGCGCGAGAGCGTCCCTGTAGGCGTTGGCCTTTGAAGGCGGCAGGACGCCGCTGACCCGCAGCAGAGCCCCGGAGTCTGCAACGAAGTCGTATTCAGTGCCCAGGCCGGGAACCGAGTTCAGGGCGGACTGGATGTACTTCGCGCGAGCGGCGGCCTGCTCCTCGGTGGGGAAGTACTCGACGCTCCCGCCGAGGTCGACTGCCCCCTTGGAGGTGTCGTTCGCCTCGGACACCGCGATCCGACGGTCGGTGAAGGACGCCTTGGAGGTGTACTTGCCGGGTCGGCCCAGCATGTGGTTCTGGTCGGTGTTCTCGTCATAGACCACGGTGAGCTCTGCGGGCGTCTGCTCGCTCTTCAGGGCAGCTACGGCTCGGATGACCGCCTCCGCGGTCGTCGGCCCGGCAAGGGCCGGCGTCGATGCGGCGCTCGGTGCCGCCCGGGATACCGCGGGGGCGGGAGTGGCGTCCTGGGACGGAGCCGCGCCCGAAGAGGAGCAGGCGGTGGCCGACAGGCCGAGCAGGGCCGTAGCGCCGAGCACGGCGAGGGGCTGACGCATGAGGGTTCTCCTTGCCAGAGCTGGTGGGTGCGGCGCGCCCTGTCGGAGGGGCCCGCGGGCCGTCGACACCGGGACGGCCGGCTGAGAGGCGTCCTGCCGCCGTGCCTGAGGAGGGACTCTAGCCTGACCGGAGCCTTCCGACAGGGTCCTCTCAAGTCGCAAGAGCGGGACACTCTTTGTCCTCGTCGTGAAACGCGAATCGGTTCGCGCGGTCCGCCACCGGTCCTCCGGCCGGTGGTCGCCGGATGCGCCGCCGAGGAGGGCGGCCCTCGTGCGGATCCCAGCCCGGGTCCGGCCCCGCCTCGAAGCCGCTCACCTCGTGGTGTGTGCCGTCCAGGGCGTGGCGCATCAGCGCCGGGGACGTCGACACGGTGTCTTCGGGCGCGGTCGGCCTTGGCGCGCAGCCGACGTGTCGGCGGCCTGTCTCGCGAGCGGTGGGTGGGAGGTCCACCAGGGAATTTGCCGGTGCGCTTGGCGGGGCGGCGACTGGAGGCTGGCAGAGCGGTCTTCAGCGGACGGGGCGGCCTTGCGGGGTAACGGATGCCTGCGTCGGAGCGAAGGGGCTGGGGCTGGCGGCGAGGCCGTCGCTGGTGAGGGCGGGGGCGAGATCGGCGAGGAGGGGGTGGGTGGAGGCGACGGTGCGGAGGATGCCGGTGGGGGTGTTGTAGCTGTCCAGGCGCCGGCCGCGGCCGCTGGTGAGCAGAGGACCGGCCCCGGGGGTGCTGTGGGGGGCGGCGGTGCGGCGGTGGGGGAGGTACTCGGCGACGGCGAGCGCGACGGGCGGGGGGACTTCGCGCAGGGCGGTGCCGCCGCCCTTGAGGGTGATGCGGGCGGTGGTGCGGTGCTGTTCGTGGATCCAGTCGTCGAGGTCGAGGGCGACGGCCTGGTGGGCGCGCAGGTCCATGCCGAGGATGAGGTAGCCGAGGGCGCGGGCGCGTTCGGCGTGCGGGCCGCGGTAGCGGTCGAGGGCGGAGAGGAAGAGGGCGGCCTGGGTGGCGTCGAGGGCGGGCCGGCCGGGGGGCAGGGTGGCGACGGGGGGCCTCAGGCCGCGGGGGAGCGGGTTCCTCACCCGGGGGTCGGTCTCGGCGGCGTGGCGGTAGAAGGAGCGCAGGCAGCTGATGCGCCATGCTTCGGTGCGGGGGTTGCCGGCGGCTGCCCAGTGGCTCACGTCGCGGGCGCTGGCGCGCCACACCTTCGCCCCGATGTGCTCGATCCAGGCGGTGGCCTCGCGTTCGTAGTCCTCGCGGGTGCCCTCGGCGTAGGGGCGGCCGGTGAGCCAGTCCTGCAGGACGGCGTAGGGGTCGGGCTCCATGGGACAGAGACTTGCACGAAGAACGACTTGTGATAACAGCCTTAGCAAATCCTTTGGGACCTGGCACCTTCCGAAGCACCGTTCGGAAGGTGCGCGTGAAGGGCACGGCGCATCTCCGCAAGGAGAGTGGCGCTGTCACGGCTGTTATCACAAGTCAGTGCGGAGTGCAGGCCCCGCCCGCTGCCCCGGCGATCGGCAGGTCTTCGGGAACCCTCCTGCCGCTGCGGACACCAGAAGGACGTGGAGTCCTTCCTGCCCAGTCAGCAGAACCCGACCGGCGACCGCCGCGCCTTCGCCGCGCTCTTCGACGAGCACGCCCGGACGGTGCACGCGCACGCGGCCCGCGCCACCGGGGACGGAAACACCGCCGATGACGTGGTGTCACTGACGTTCCTCGAGGCCTGGCGGCTGCGGGACAGACTGCGCGGCGACGTGGTCAACCCGCGGGCGTGGCTGCTGGGCATCGCCACCAACGTGCTCCGCAACACCGCGAGAGCCGCGCGCCGGCACCGTGCGGCGATGTCCCGCCTTCCTCCCCGTGAGCCGGTACCGGACTTCGCCGACGAGGTCGTGGGCAGGATCGCCGACGCCGCCACGGCAGCCGCGGCCGTGGCGGCGCTCGGGCGGCTGCGCCGCAGCGAACGCGAGGTCTTCACCCTCGTGGTGTGGTCGGGACTGGGCTACGCGGAGGCCGCACAGGCCCTGGGCATCCCCGTGGGCACCGTCCGGTCCCGGCTGTCCCGCGCCCGGGACAGACTCCGCAGGACCGTCGCGGCACAAGGCCCGCCGGAGCGGGGAGCGAGGGAACCGGACCGCGGCCGCGGACACCACGTCCACGACAGCCGGTCGTCCATGAGGAGCCACCCGGGGAGGCAGCCGTGACCACCGCATCCGCGGACAGCCATGAGCAGGACGAGCACCGCGAGCGCCGCGAACTCGGACGACTGCTGCCACCGCCGCCCCACCCGGGCCTGCCACCGGGCCGTCTGGGCACGACCAGGGAGTTCCTGCTGAACGAGATCGACCGCTCCCACCGCCCTTCCGCCCCGGCCGCCCGGCGACGGGTCCGCCTCGTCCTGACGGCAGTGGCCGCCACCGCCGCAGCCGTCGCCGTGGTGGTGGCCACCCAGGGCAGCGGCGCGCCGGGTGAGAGGACGCCGCCGGCCACCGCTGCATCCGTGCAGCTCCTGGACCGGGTGGCGCAGGCCGCCTACGCCCGGCCCCAGGCGCAGCCCCGCGCCGGCCAGTACACCTACGTCAGGACGGTCGGCCACAGCACCTCGCTGAGCGAGAGAAGCGACGGCTCGATGCAGCGCGACACCATCACTCAGAACCGGGAGGACTGGACGCCGGTGGACGGCGACCGGCCCGGCCTCCAGCGCAGCAGCGGCGGCGACCGGCAGACCCCGGCCCTCCACGGCGGCACGCTCAACTCGCCCACCTACGCGTTCCTGGCCGGCCTGCCGACCGACCCGCAGGCCCTGCTGAAGCGGATCTACGCCGACGCCGACCTCAACCACGGACCCGGCTCGGGGTCGACCACCGGGCCGGACCAGGAGGCCTTCACCACCATCGGCGACCTGCTGCGCTCCTCCGTCGCGCCTCCCCGGGTCAGCGCGGCGCTGTACCGGGCCGCGGGGCGCATCCCCGGGGTGGTGACGGTCGACGACGCCGTCGACGCGGCCGGCCGGCACGGCGTGGCCGTCGCCCGGGTCCACGGCGGCGAGCGCTCGGAGTGGATCTTCGACAGGCGGAGCCTGCGCCTGCTCGGCGAGCGCACCGTCCTCCTGGAGGACGGCCCCTGGGGCAGGGCGGGGGACGAGGTGACCTCCATCGCCGTCGTCGGCCGCGGCATCGTCGACGCCGCAGGGCAGACCCCCGGCGCGAGATCGAACTCCTGATCGGAAACAGCCATGATCGGCCGATCCGCCTGGGAACCTTTGTGCGACCCGATGCGCCCTGGAATTGGCGGAGTCAGGATGCGGGGTTTCAGGCTACGGGGATGGTCGTCGGCAAACGGAGCAGTGCGCCGCCCGGCAGGCCCTTCTCAGGCGGCCGCCGGGCGGCGGCGTCCCCGCCCGGGGAGGCGCGGGGGGCTGCGGCTACAACGCGATCGCGCGGTAGCCCAGCGCGGCGTCGACGACCGCCTCGGCGGAGGCGCCCAGCAGCTCGGCGGGCGGATGGAAGACGAGGTCGCCGACACGGGGATGCGGCACGTTGGCCTCGAGGAGCCGCAGGTAGTAGTCCGTCTCCGGGGACGCGCCCATGGTCCGGCGGGCGATCTCGGCAAGCTCGGCGCGGGTGACGCCGGGCACCTTCGGGCGGGCCGGCCGCGCGGCCTCGCAGGCGAACTCCTCCAGGCTGCGCCAGCCGCTCCAGGTCGCGAAGTCGTCGAGCGTGTATGTGTGTCCGGTCACCGCGTTGAAGGCGACGACGGCGTCCTGCGCCTGCGCCCGTTCTCCGCGGTCGAGCAGGGCCTCGATCCACTCGACGGCAAGGGCGAGCTCATCCAGGCGCCGCCGGGACACGGGCGGGGGGAGCAGTTCCGGGCGCAGGTCCATGGCTCACATGAGGGGCGGTGGCGGCTTCTTGCAGCGCGCCTCCCAGGGACCATGAGCCATCGACCCGCGGCGGGGGTACGGAGACGCTCTGGCAGTCTGGTCGCATGGACGATCTTGTCGGTACCCAGGTGCCTCGCCGTCGGATGTCCGATCCGCTCGAGTCGGTTGCGGAGCTGGAACGTGTCGTGCCCGGTCTTGCTACGCACTGCCGTCCGGTGCCGGCGGTCCTCGACTGGTCGGAGTTGGAGACGGACCTGGGGGCGGCGCTGCCGGCTGACTTCAAGCTGCTGAGCGAGTTGTACCCGGCTTTCGAGCTGGGCGGCTTCCTGCTGGTCGGCCTTCCCGGACCGGGCACGGAACGGGGCTGGCCCGAGGGAGGCCGAGATCTTCTGGAGACGGCTGCGGAGTGGTGCGAGGACGCGGAGCTGACCGTTCCGCTGCACCCCTGGCCTGCGCCGGGCGGTCTGTATCCCTGGGGCACCTCCAACGAGGGGGACTTCTTCCTGTGGGCCACCAGCCCCGCCGGACCATGGGCCTGGACGGTCACCGTCGCCTCCCGCAACGGGTGCTGGTGGCACTACACCGGCGGGGCGGTCCAGTTCCTGGCGGACCTGGTCGGCGGAGCACTGGAGCCGTGGGGGCTGCCGCCGGTCCGCCCCATCGTGAGCTGGGTCGGCGGCTCGGGCGGCGGTGGCCGGTGAGGGCGGCGGCCGGGCCGTCGAGCGCGAGGAAATGCCCGGCGTTGCGCCCGTCGCGGCGGCGGAGCCGTCGGCGGCCACCGGGCCGGGCCCGCTGTGTGCTCCACGGTCCGGCGACGGCGGCGCAGGCATTCAGAGAACTCCACGCTCCTGGGCCGGCCGTACCGACGAGGGGCGGGTGATCGGCTCGCCGTTGACAGGCGGGCCCGGGTCAGCGTGGCATGAAGCGGCTGAGCTCGCAGGACCGCTCCTGCAGTCGGGCCGCCCAGGTGTCCTCGTCCCGTGAAGCGGGCGCCCTCGTGGAGGCCGAGACCTGCACGTCCGCAAGGACGTCCTGCACGGCCGCGGGCAGGGCCCGGTGCCCGGTGATTCCGGCGCGCTCGGCGAGCACCAGCACCGTGGCGGAATCCCTCGGAGAGGGCCGACACGACGACGTGGCGGGCCCCACGGTGACGCTCTAGCAGGGCGTGGACGAAGCCCTCGAAGAGGACCGGGTCGATCCGGCACTCGTCGTCCTCCACCGGCCCGATGCCCGAGGGGACCCCCAACTCCGCCTCGAAGAGCGCCACCTGGAGCAGGAAAAGGCGGGCTGCCCCGCTCGACCACCCAGCGGCGGCGGCCCAGGCGCCCCGAGCTCTCCATCCCACGGCACGCGATGCGCGGGACAATGCCGCGGGCACGCAGCCACTTCCGCAGGCGGTCGTAGTCGTAGCCCTTGTCCGCATGTAGTTTGGCGGGTCGTCGTCGGCCGGTCCTCGTCTGGAGCGAATGGGCGGGATGCCCTGCACCAGCGGCTCCAGAGCCTGGCTGTCGTGCAGGTTGGCACCAGAAATCGCAACAGAGATCGGCAAGCCATTCCGGTCGCAGATGAGGTGGATCTTTGATCCCTTCTTGCCGCGATCGGTCGGATTCGGTCCGGTCAGGAGCCCCTTTTGGTCGCGCGGATGCTCACCGATTCGATAGCGCAATGGGACCAGTCCAGTTCCCCACGGCTTCCGAGCTCGTCAAGGATCACGCGGTGGAGACGGGCCCAGACGCGGTCGCGGCTCCACTGAGCGAAGCGCCGGTAGACCGTCTGCCAGCACGGCCCGAACACCGGCGGCAACTGCCGCCAGGTGCATCCGGACGTGGCCACAAACACGATCGCCGCCATCGTCTCCCGGTCCCCTGCACGCCGTCGGCCGCCACCTTGCGGGCGCCGGACGACAGTCTCCGGAACTACCCGCCGAATCTGACGTCCTAGCGGAGGTGGTGCTCCGTGGGCGGTGGAACGGGTTGCCCCTGGTGGCGCGTTGAGTCGAGATGACTCTGGGAGGAAAACCTTGTCGAGCCTGAGCTTCCCGCCGGGGCGGGCGATCGGACGCGGGGCGGGCTGGTACCGCGGGGACTGCCATGTCCACTCCGTTCACTCCGACGGGGAACTCACACCCGAGGAGTTGGCTGCCCGGGCGCACGCGGCCGGGCTCGACTTCATCGCGACGACGGAGCACAACTCAGCGGCGGTCCCGGGTGTCTGGGGGCATCTGGCCGCCGATGACTTCTTGATCCTTCTCGGCGAAGAGGTGACCACGAAGACCGGGCACTGGCTGGCGCTCGGCCTCGATCCCGGCGAGGTCGTCGGCTGGAACCACCAGGCCGGGGACGGGCTGGTGGACAAGTGCCTGGCCCAGGTCCACCGAGCAGGGGGCCTGTGCGTGGCCGCGCATCCGCATGCGCCCTATCCGTCGGGCGACTTCATGTTCTCCTTCCTCGGCTTCGACGTGGTCGAGGTGTGGAACGGGCTGTGGACGTCGGACCGGCCCTGGAATGCCGACAACGAGGCGGCCCTGGCCGCATGGGGGCGGAGCCTTGCGGCGGACCTCCGCACAGGCTCGTGGCGGCCGGCGATGGGCAACAGCGACACCCACCTGGAAGGGCAGATCGGGATCCCTCACACCGTGGTCTTCTCCAAGGAACTGAGCACCCAGGCAGTCCTGGCCGGGATCCGCGCCGGCCGCAGTTGGATCGCCGAGTCGGCGGATGTGGACGTGTCGTTCACCGCCCATGCCGCCGGCCGCGTTGCCGGGGTGGGAGAGCGGCTCGCGACTCATGGTGGTCAGGTGGAAGTCCACGCGGCAGTACGAGGTGTGCCGGCGGGGACCATCAGCTTCCACACCGATCGAGGGAAGGTCCACCGCGCTCCTCTCCCCGGTGACGGGGCGGGAGCGGTTCAGTGGGACACGACAGCGGAGGACTCGGCGTTCGTTCGCATCGAGGTCCGCCATCCCCAGGGGCACGTCGCCGCACTCACCAATCCGATCATCCTCAACCGACCACTCGTTTCATCGTGAGGTCCGCAGGCGACGGAGGCAGATGAGGCTGCATGCCGATTCGAGCAGGCCCTGAGGGAGGTCGGCGCGACTTTCGTGGCGAATTCGGAGTCGTTTGAACTGGTACAGCCAGGCGAGGGCCCGTTCCACCACCCAACAGACTTTGCCGAGCCCCGGGCCGTGGGCGGTGCCGCGTCGGGCGATCACCGGCTTGATGCCGCGCTTCCACAGCAGGCGGCGGTATGTGTCGAAGTCGTAGCCGCGGTCGGCATGCAGGTGCCGCAGCTTGCGACGAGGCCGTCCTCGAAGCCCCCGGATCGGCGGGACCGCGTCGAGTAGCGGCAGCAACTGGGTGACGTCGTGACGGTTGCCGCCGGTGAGCGTGACGGCGAGCGGGGTTCCGTGCCGGTCGACGATCAGGTGGTGCTTGGAGCCGTGACGGGCACGGTCGACCGCCGCAAGACCGGCAGCAAGCACCACCTAATGGGGATCTACGGGGCCGGTGAAGCCTGAAGCACCACCGGGTGTGGAGCCCTTTGATCAGACGGGCTCACCGGCTCCCGTACCGCCGGCAGCGGGTCTGACGCATGTCTGGAGAGCCTGCCCGCCGGCACCCCCAACACGGCACCGATCAGGTGGCCGGGTCGTTGACGTTCGTGGTTCGAGCCTCTCGCAGTGGTCACCTCTCAATCCATCGGGAGCCGCAGAGCTCCTGCGAAGACCGAGGGCCCCGCGGGCAGCTGGGGTCACGAACGGCTGATCGGATGCTGGGCCACCAGAGCCCTTCCATTAGGGAGTCGCGTGTCTCCGCACGGCTGCGACCAGCAGCGAAACACTGCGGACGGAAGGATGTGAGACAAGCCCATGAAGGCATACTGCGGGATCGACTGGGCCAGCGACCATCACGACATCGCCCTGGTCGACACCGAGGGCAAGCTCGTGGCCCGAGCCAGGATCGGCGATGACGCCGCCGGTCTCCAGCAGCTCCTCAACCTGCTGGCCGAATACGAAGACGCCGCCGAATCCCCGGTACCGGTGGCCATCGAAACCTCCCGAGGGCTGCTGGTCGCCAGCCTGCGGGCCACCGGGCGGCCCGTCTACGCGATCAACCCGATGGCCGCCGCCCGCTATCGCGAACGCCACACCGTCGCGCGCAAGAAGTCCGACCACTTCGACGCCACGATGCTGGCACACATCCTGCGCACCGATGCGGCCGCCCACCGGCAGTTGCCCGCCGACAGCGAGCTGGCGCAGGCCATCGCCGTCCTGGCCCGCGCTCAGCAGGACGCGGTCTGGGACCGCACCCAGGCAGCCAACAAACTCCGCTCCCACCTGCGCGAGTACTTCCCCGGCTACCTGGCCGCCGTCCAGCCGCTCCTCGGCGGCCTGTGCTCGCCCCTGGCCCGCAGCCTGCTGGCCGCCGCACCAACACCGGGCCAGATCGCTCGGCTCACCCGCACCCAGCTGAGGGCCGCGCTCAAGAAAGCCGGCCGCCAGCGCGGCATCGAGGCCGAAGTCGAGCGTCTGCACACAGCACTGCGTGTCCCACAGATGCGCCATCTGCCCCTGGTCGAGGACGCGATGGGCCGCCAGGCCCTGGCCCTGCTGCGCAAGCTCGACGCAGCCTGCAGCAGCGCGGAGGAGCTCGCCGAAGCCACCACTGCGTTGTTCGAGAAGCACCCGGACGCCGAGATCATCACCAGCTTTCCGGGACTCGGCTCGCTCTCCGGCGCTCGGGTGCTGGCTGAGATCGGCGATGACCGATCCCGCTTCACCAGCGCGAGAGCACTCAAGGCATACGCCGGCGCAGCTCCGGTGACCCGGGCGTCGGGCAAGAGCGTGTCCGTCAAGGTCCGCCGCATCAAGAACCAGCGCCTGGCCGCGGTCGGGTATGTCTGGGCCTTCGCCTCACTGACCGCCTCACCGGGGGCCAGAGCCCACTACGACCGCCGCCGTGCCGACGGAGACCGCCACATCTCAGCCCAGCGCAACCTCTTCAACCGCATGCTCGGCTGCCTCCACCACTGCCTCACCAATAATGTCCCCTACGACGAGACCACCGCCTTCCCGGCCCCGCCGATCGTCACCCTTGCAGTGGCTGCTTGACAGCCCCCTCCACCGAACTGGGATCGCCCAGTCACATGAGGAGTCACTCCGGCAAAGGGCTCAACCGGCCGCTCATACGCGGATCGTCCACCTCTCCCGGATGCGTCAGCCGGATACCGAAAGCGTTCTCAACAAGCGACAGGACGCCATAGCGAAGGGGCCGCTCGCCAGGGACGAGCCCCAACGGCCGCATGTACTCATCAAGTCGTGCCGGGTCCAGCCCGGTCGGCTCAATCGCCTGGAGCGTGTGAAAGTCGACGATGACGTCGCCGTCGACCGCGTACTTGAACCAGTACATCGGCTTCTCGTTGTAGTGCAGCGCAACGGCCTCGGTGCCGACAGACACGGCGCTCAAGATCTGCTCCTCGAGCCCGTGCACACCACCCTGTTCCCACGCCCAGGTCCATGCTCCATCGACGCCCGTGGTGACGACGGGTTCCTCATCGTCGAGAAGGTCGTCGCCGAAGTCGTCCGACAGATCCATCCCGTCGCGAAGGGCGAGGGTTTCCTGGTCAACTCTCATGCGGGTGAGCAACTCGACAGGGCTCAGCCCCCGTACGAAGGTCAACGTGTAGATGGGGAAGTCGCCTACCCGGAACATCTCCAAGCCGCGTCCTGCGTGTGCACTCGTCATTCGGCGGATGCTGTCACACCCCACTGACACCACAGCCAACCGCAGTGGCTTGACAGATCAACTGCATCGGATGTCTGATCACCGACGGCGGCGGCATCCCGCTGAAGGTCATCACCACCGCCGCGAACGTCAACGACGTCACCCAGACCCTCGCCCTGACTGAGGCATTCGACCGGCCTTACGCATCCGGGTGACCGTAGTCGTCTTCGAAGAGGCAGTCCGGCACGAGCCTTCGGCACGGTTGTGGCCTTCCAGAACCGGTGCGGCAACAGCTGGGACCTGATGCAACTGCCTCCGGCCATCGTGGAGGATGCCCATATGTCGCTCTCCCAGGTCCACCTACCAACTGCTCTTGTCGCGCGATACCGAGCGGTCGATCGCGAGATCGTCGGCTCCGCGCTCGTCGACACACCAAGTCATCTGGATGCGTTGACCGTGGACATCAGAAAGCGCGGGATCCTGACACCGCTGCGCCTCGGGTTCAACGAGGAGTTCGGGACCCTCGACGGAAACCATCGGATTGCCGTGGCCATTCGACTTGGCCTGGAATCGGTCCCCGTCATCTTGCTCAGAGAACCGCTAGTGCTCTGACCGGGTTGGTTCGCCGGGTTGGTGGTCGGGCGGTTGGATGTGCGGTGACGTCCGTCCGACCGTTTGGGGGGTGTGGTGGCCGAGCCTGTCCGTGTGCGCAGGTTGACCGACCAGGAGGGGCAGAAGCTGCAGCAGATCGTGCGCCGGGGTAGCACCAGTTCGGTGCGGTTCCGGCGGGCGATGATGCTGCTGGCCTCGGCTGGCGGGAACCGGGTCCCGGCGATCGCCCAGCTGGTGCAGGCCGACGAGGACACCGTCCGCGACGTGATCCACCGGTTCAACGAGATCAGGCTGGCCTGCTTGGACCCTCGGTGGGCGGGAGGCCGTCCCCGCCTTCTCAGTCATGACGACGAGGACTTCGTCGTCCAGACGGCCACCACCCGCCCGACCAAGTTCGGCCAGCCCTTCACCCGATGGTCGATCCGCAAACTCGCCGTCTACCTGCGGAAAGTCCACGGCCGCGTGATCCGGATCGGCCGCGAGGCGTTACGGTGCCTGCTCGCCCGCCGCGGCATCACCTTCCAGCGCACCAAGACCTGGAAGGAGTCACCCGATCCCGACCGCGACGCCAAGCTGGATCGCATCGAGCACGTCCTGGACCGCTTCCCTGACCGGGTCTTCGCGTTCGACGAGTTCGGGCCCCTCGGCATCCGTCCCACGGGCGGCTCCGGATGGGCACCCGCCGGTCACCCCGAGCGGCACCCCGCGACCTACCACCGCACACACGGCGTCCGCTACTTCCACGGCTGCTACTCGATCGGCGACGACAGGCTGTGGGGCGTCAACCGACGCAGGAAGGGCGCCGGCAACACGCTGGCCGCGCTCAGGTCGATCCGCGCGGCCCGCCCGGACGGCGCCCCGATCTACGTCATCCTGGACAACCTCTCCGCCCACAAGGGCGAGACGATCCGCCGTTGGGCGAAGAAGAACCGGGTCGAACTCTGCTTCACCCCGACCTACGCGTCCTGGGCCAACCCGATCGAGGCCCACTTCGGGCCGCTTCGGCAGTTCACGATCGCGAACTCCCACCACCGCAACCACACCGTCCAGACCTGGGCCCTGCACGCCTACCTCCGCTGGAGGAACGCGAACGCCCGCCACCCCGACGTCCTCGCCGCCCAACGCCGCGAGCGCGCCCGTGTCCGCAGCGAGAAGGGCATCCGCTGGGGCGGACGCCCACGCGACACGGCAGCCTGACGACCCGGTGAACCGTCGCGGTCAGAAGGGAAATAGCGCCATCTCAACCCAGCAGTTCCATCAGGCGGTCGGCCTGCCGCTCTGCGGTGCCGGGTGGATTCCTGGGGCTGTCTGGATCATCGAACGACAACAGGAACAGCCAGACAAGGGCGAGGAGCCGCCGGCAGTCGCGAAGCCGGGATGCCTCGGCTGCGGTCAAGTCGACGTGTGCCAAGAACGAGGAGACATCGAGGGGCGGTCCGATCCAACTGGACACATGCTCGGTGATCTCCGCCAACTCGAAGGCTCGATCACTGCGGCCGGAGTCCTCGAAGTCGACGACCTGGACCTTGTTTCCGTCCCAGAGGTAGTTGGCGAGGTTGCCGTCTCCAGGTCCGAACGCCGCTGGGACATCAGGCTCGCCGTTCTCCAGACCCGACTGGGCCAGCCACGCCAATCCAGCGACCTTGCCGCGGGCTACGACGCTGCTGTCGTCACGACGCTCGACAGCTGACCAGGTACGCAGGTGCGTGATCAGCTCGCCTTGATGTCCCGGCCTGAGCGGAACTCCCGCGAGCACTGACGGCGGGACCGCATTGTGCATTGCGGTGACGGCATCCGCGAGGACCTTCAGCTGCCGGTGGTCGAGAGAGCTTCCCCGCAGAGGCGAGCCGCTCAGCCGGGACATCACGAGGGTCGGCTGCGGGGCAGCCAACTCCGATAGAAGCGGCTTGGCGGCCAAGCCGGGAGCATACGCGGCAAGCAGTGTCAGCGCACGAAACTCGCGCTCGCACCGCTCGCGGTCTCCCACGCTGAACCGCTTGATGACACTGGTTGGCCCCATCTCGATCGCGTGAGTGCTCCATCGATCTGAACTCATGGAAGGTGATCTTGCCAGGCGTCAGCCTGTCGCAGGAGACGCTGACAACCGATCGAACCCACGGTCTCGCCGCCTCGGTTCGGCGACCTGACCAAACCGGTGAACCTTCACGGTCAAAGCACTAGGCCGTGTCTGATAATTGATCTTGTGGTGGGTCGTGGTGAGTTGACGGATGCGGCGTGGGAGCGGATCGCGCCGCTGCTGCCGGGTGCCGACGGGCGGGGTCGTCCGTGGCGGGATCACCGGCA
>NZ_JAJLRA010000037.1 GCF_020991365.1 Streptacidiphilus sp. ASG 303 | reverse complement strand
TGGCTCGGCGGCTGCCGACGTCTCCACCGCCGCTACGAGCGCAAAGCCGAGCACTTCCTCGGCTTCGTCGGCCTCGCCGCAGCACTCATCGGCTACCGCCGACTCTCCAAATGAGACGTCTTGTTAGGTAACCCGGCCGTGGCGAGACAGTTCGGCAGGGGTGACACTGGAGGCTGACGCACAGGTCGACGTTGGGCTGCCAGCTTCTCTTCTTGGCTTCGGAGGTGAGCAGGATGCGGATCTCTGTCATTGGGGGAACGGGTTTCATGGGTTCCAGGCTGGTCAGGAGGCTGGTGGCCGAGGGGCACGAAGCCATCGCTCACGACCGGTCCACGGGGTGTGACCTGCTCACCGGCGAGGGACTGCCGCAAGCGGTGGCATCAGCCGATGTCGTTGTCAACGCCATTGATGCCCCGTCCTTCGATGCTGCCGCTGCTTCGTTCTTCCGTACGACCGCGGACAATCTCCTTGCGGCGGCCGAGCGGGCGAGGGTCAGGCACGCGGTCCTTCTGTCGATCGTGGGGATCGACCGCGTCCCCCAGGTCGACTACTACCGGGCCAAGCTCTTGCAGGAAGAGCGGTTCAAGCACAGTGCCGTTGCGTGGTCCATCGTGCGCTCGACTCAGTTCATGGAGTTCGTCGACAAGATCATGTCGTGGACGACCGAGGGAAACACGGTGCGGCTTCCCAGCACGCCACTCCAGCCGGTGGCGGCTGATGAAGCCGTCCAATTTCTCGCCGAGGTGAGCGTGGGAACGCCGTTGAAGAGCATCCTCAATGTGGCAGGCCCCGACGTCATCCCCCTCGACGAATTGGGGCGCCTGACACTGAAAGCCCGGCCCGAGGGTGACCTGAGGGTCGTGACGGATGAAAGCGCAGGTCTTTTCGCAGCCGTCTCGGGTGGTGCCGTCACCGCTCCCAAGGGAGCCCGCCTCGGTTCCGTCCACTATGTCCGCTGGCTTACCGAAAGGACGCCACACCCGGCATGACAGCCCCCTGGGAACTGCGCGAAGGAGAGGAAACCCCTGACGATGCCGAGTGATGCGCCGAGCAACTTTCCCCAACAGCCAGGGACCGACACGTGGGAGAAGGCTCTGACCGTGCTCCAGACGGTGAGTGCGCCCCGTATGCCGAAGGGCGCAGAGGTGATGACTGTTCGCATCGACCATCCGCCCGGCTCCGCAGGCACCCCCCCGCACCGCCACTCAGGGCCGGCATTCGGCTACATACTGGAGGGGGAGATGCGCTTTGAACTGGAAGGCGAACCTGAACGCGTGCTCACCGCCGGAGACACCTTCTGGGAACCCGGCGGCGATGTGATCCACTACCAGGACGGTAACAACCGGACAGACACCTGGTGCCGCTTCCTGGTCACCATGATCTGCGCGCCAGGCCAGCCCATGCTCACCCTGGTGGAACCCGAAGAGCTGCAACGGCGCAAGGACCGCCGCGCATCCCGCTCCGCGTGAAAGTCGCGAGCTGCAATGAGGACCGATAACTCAGGGGCCGGCACGGCAAAAAGCGCCGATTCTGCATCCGATTGCCAGGTGACGGCAGAAATTGCACCTGATCAGGTAACGTTTGCGCTGTTCGCCTGTCAGGCGCCAGACGACTTCGGCAGCTCTGGAAGGTTGTTCAGAACGGCCCTCGTGATCGGTGGATCTCCAGTGCCGCGACCGCCGCGAGGACGGTGCCGAAGCGGTCGAGCGGTCCTCGGTAGGGCGTGGAGAGAATCTTCCAGGTCTTGAGGTGGGCCACGGCGCGTTCGACGGGGCTGCGCAGGCGGGCGTGGTGGCGGTTGGCGTTCTGCTCGGCATCGGTCAGCGGGCGGTGGCGGGGCTTGCGGTGCGGGATGCGGCAGTCGGTGCCCGGGTAGCCCAGGTCGGCGACGGGGATGCCGGTGCGTATCGCGCCGGCCAGACCCGATTCCCGGTAGGCGGTGCTGTCGTGGCGGGCTCCGGGCAGGGGCCGGCCGACGGCCAGGAGCCGGCCGCGCAGGTCGGCGGCGAGCTGCATGTTGTGGCCGGTCCGGAGGTGCTTGCCGGAGTTCATGCCGGAGGTGTTCTTCCAGGCCCAGCTCGGGGTGAGGGTGCCGTCGACCAGGACGAGTGTCCCGCGGCAGATGCGCCGGGCCGCAGGGGTGGCCTGGTCCAGAACGGCGGCGATCACGGGTTTCAGGGTGCGGCACAGGCGGGCGACCGTGGCCTGTGAGACGCCCCAGAGCTCACCGGCGAGCTGCTGGGTGGCGTTGTTGCGCAGGACGAACAGCACCGGCGTGACCGCATCGGCCAGCGGCAGGGCCCGGGGCCGGCCGCGTCGGCGGTGGAAGGCCGGAACGGCGCGGCCGGCCAGGTCCACCAGCCTCTCCAACTGCCGTCGGTCCAGTCCGGTCCTGCGGTGGTACGGCGACGGCCCCTCGCTCGCAGCGTCCGTTGGTGCAGGAACCCCGAACGCTACCGGCAGGAGCCGTTGTAGCACCCACCGTGAGCCACCACGCGACCGTTCTGAACGATCCTCAGGGCCTACCGCCCTGCCTCGAATGCTCGCTCGACCGAGTGCAGGAGGGCTTCCCATGACGCATGGCGGGCCTGCAGGACGGCAGCCTCCAGCGCGGCCACGACCTCACTGAGGCTGATGCCGAGGGTGGAGATCCTCCGGAAGACCTCCTGCGGGCTATCGGCATCGTCTGCAGGGTCGACAAGCGGATCTGTACTCGCCCAGGTGGAAGAGCTGCCCGCCTGCCAACTGGACCGCCTGCTGAACGTGATGGACGTGGTGAAGTCCATTGGACGGCCCGTCTCACTCCCGAGGGAAGAGCGGTCGGGCGCAGAGAAGTCCCAGAGCGGGCGCAGAGGGTTGGCACGGGAATCCGGGAAGGTCCGAGAACCTCCAGTGCCGAACTGCGAGCGGAAGACGGCGCAGGCCATGCGTGCGCCAGCAAGACCTGCCCGCCCGATTAGCTCCAAGGCCGCAGGAGTACCAATGGCATACAGCCGAGCGTCCACCGCTGCGCCGAATGCCCCCAGGGAGAGGGTTGCCACCGGGTGCATGGTGGAAAGATCGACCTTCCGCTTCTGTGCCTGGCGAACGCCCGCCAGGTACATGTAGACAGCCCCTCGGTAGCGTGCAGCGTCGAAAATCGGGCCTACTTTGGTTGTGATGCCTTCGGCGGTCGCGGACTCCATTGCCTGGAGCCCTGGCAGGGTGGCCGGCAGACCCACGCAAAGGTTGGGCTCGCCCACGCTTCTGTGCAGCCGCCGCACCTCCTGGAGAAGCGCCTCCGGTGTGCTCTCGTCATCCGGAACGGCAGGGAGGCATACCCAACCGTCCCGGCCTGTGGTCGCTTCGAATAGCGGTCGCAGCACACGGCACGTCTCTCCGACGCTCCGGATCAGAGCGGCGAAGACCGCCTGCGGGTCAAGTGCCGACTCTCCGGACAACGCAATAGAACGGGCATAACGAGTGCATCCGGCTGCGGGTGCTTCACGAATTTCGGGGCTCTCGAAGAAGGCAGGGCCTATCGTAACTCCAGCGACCTCACCCTCGGCGGCCAGAGCGGCAAGGTCACCGGAGCAGACCCGGTCCCAGGTCATATCATCCAGCCAGAGGCCGGGAATCTTGCCGGCCGACGTGGGGATCGGCCATGCATCTCTGTTCATACGTGCTCCTGTGGTCCTCCTCCGGCTGCCGGAGTAATCCTATCTGCGCTTACTGCCCAGGCTGAACTCGTGATGTCATGTGGCGGAGTGCTTCAGTTGACCGGTGAGTGGTTGAGTTGACGGGTTGAACGGGTGACGCGGCAAGAGGGTAGTACGTGAGGACACTGGTGGACGAGGCCGTCGTCGAGGAGCTCCGTACTCGGGGGACGCGATGGTGGGCCTGATCCTCTTTGACGGACATCTGGAAGGTTGTTCAGAACGGTCGTGTGGTGGCTCACGGTGGGTGCGACAACGGCTCCTGCCGGTAGCGTTCGGGGTTCCTGCACCAACGGATGCTCCGAGCGAGGGGCCGTCGCCGTACCACCGCAGGACCGGACTGGACCGACGGCAGTCGGAGAGGGTGGCGGACCTGGCCGGCCGCACCGTTCCGTCCTTCCACCGCCGACGCGGCCGGCCCCGGGCCCTGCGCTCCTCCCGCTGTGATCCCGTCCCTGCCCCCTCCCGGAACAGGCTGATTCCGTGGTCGGCCGGGGCTCCGGCCGGCCGGGACACCCGAGGACACTGCCCGCCGGCGCCCGCCGCATTCCCCGGGCATGCCTCATCCCGCGTCCTCGGGGCCGCGGGTCCGCACATTCCGTCGCTTCCGCCACTGCCCCGTGCGAAGGACGGAGGAAGGGCTCCGGACCGGGGCCTGCCACGTGCCGGGCAGCCGGTCCCGGTCCCTGCCGCTCCCTCGGCGGCGGCCCGCCGGCTGCCGCTGCACTGTCCCGCCGGGCCCCGACCCCCGACAGGTCTCGTCGAGGTCCGATTCACCGCACCAGGGGTGCCCTGTGGACCGGACCGCGTGGTCCCGGCCCCGTGTCCCGCCGCGCGAAGAAGCCCCGTCGACTGGTGGCCGACGGGCACGTGCACCTGTGGGCACTCCGCCACAGCCACCTTGTGCCGGCCGGTGGCCGATCCGCGCACTGCCGTGAGACCTGCACGCCGTACCCGCGGGCTGTACCCGCAGGCCGACGGCGACGGCCGGCTGCGCGTCGTCCTCACCGAGGGGCCGGCCCGTACGTACAGGGAGGGCTCTCCTTGGGCTCCGGGGACGTGGACACGGCCGGTACGGCTTCCTGAACCTGCAGCAGCCGGGCGCCGTCCGGGCCCTGCTCGACGAGGCATCGGCCCGGGGGGGGCGGCCGGAGGAGCGGCGTGCGCCGGAGACCGACGGCCGGCATCTGCTGGAGGCGGCGACCGCCGCGAGGTCCGGGGACTCGGACCCGCACGTCCGTGGGGGTGGACGTCGCCGGCCTCCGGACCGGCCGTACCCGGTCGGCCGTGCGCCGCCGTCCCGCCCCGGCGCAGCGTGCCGCGCGCACCTGCTCCGGCAGGAAGTGGCGGCCCTCGGACGGTGCGGCCCGCCGCGCCCTGCCCGGCCCCGCAGACGCCCGCGAGACGGCTCCCCGGAGTCTCACCGCCGCAGGGAACCGCCGCCCGAGGCAGTGCGACCTGCGCCTGTCGCGGACGCCTCCCGACCGGGACAATGGCGCCATGGTGGTGGTGGGAATCGTGGACGACCACCCGGTGGCGCGCCGGGGGCTCGCGGTGATCCTCGGTGAGGATCCCGGCCTGGAAGTCGCCCAGGCCGTGGCGCATCCGTCGGAACTGCGGGACCACGACGCCCTGGACGTCGTGCTGTGCGACCTCTACCTCGCCGCGGACCGGCCGGCGGTGGCCGAAGTCCGCGCACTGGCCGGGGCCACGGCGGTGCTGATGGTGTCGGCCGCCAGCCGTCCGGCCGACGTCCTCGCCTGTGTCGCCGCGGGTGCCTCAGGCTACGTCACCAAGGACAGCGACGAGGAGGTGCTGCTCGCCGCGGTCCGCTCCGTCGCCGGCGGCGAGTTCTACCTCTCCCCGCAGCTGGCCGGGATGGTCGGTGCGGCCGCCCGGAGCGCGGCGGCCGAAGGCCGCGCCGCGCTGCTGACCGCGCGGGAGGAGGAGGCCCTCGGGTGGATCGCCCGGGGCCTGACGCACGCGCAGACCGCCCGCCGCATGGGTGTGCAGCCGTCGACCGTGGACACCTACGTCAAGCGCATCCGGGCACGCCTGCACCTGGGCAACAAGGCCGAACTCGTCTGGTTCGCCCGCAGCCTCGACGAGGGGGGCGACGCTGGCCGGCGGTGAGCGGGCGGCCGCAGCCGCCGGTCCTGCGCGCGGGCGGCCGGGGGAGGCGTCCCTGCGGGTGGCGCGGCTGGAGGTCCGGGCCCTGGTCGCGACGCGGGTCGCCGCCCTCCTGAACGTCGCCGTCGCCCTCGGCACCGGCATCGAGGGCGGCAGGGTGCCGGCCGCGGCCGCCGCCCTGGCGGGCGCCCTGCTGGTCGAGTCGTCCGTGCTGTCGCTGGCCGCGCTGCGCACGGTCCGCCTGCCCGCCTGGGCCGGGGCGGCGGACACCGCGGTGGGCTGCGCCGCCCTGGCGGTCAACGCGCTCCTCGTGTCCGGGCCCGACGTGCACACCTGGGGCTTTTTCGCGTACCCGTACACGCTGGTCGCCTCGTGCGCCTGCGGGCTGCTGCTGCACGGCGGCCGGCGGGTGGGCGCCGCATCGGTGTGTCTGGCCGCGGTCTACGTGGTCTCGGACCATGCGGCGAGCGGCCAGCCGTGGTGGAACGCGGTCCCCAACGCGGGCAGCTACCTCGGCATCGGCCCGGTCACCTGGCTGGTGGCGCGGGAACTGCGGCGCCTGGGCGGGGAGCTCGACGCCTCCCGGGCGACGGCGCTCGGGCTGGCACGGGAGGCAGGCGTGGCGGGGGAGCGCACCAAGCAGGCGCGCCTGCTGCACGACCGGGTGCTGCAGACGCTGGAGACGCTCGCCCACGGACGCTGGGTGGCCGACGCATGGATGCGCGACCAGGTCCGGGCCGAGGCCGGATGGCTGCGCTGGCTCATCGACCACGGCCCGGACGCCGCCACCCCGCACGGGGTGCCCATGGGGACGGATCTCGGCACGGCCCTGCACGCGCTGGCGCAGGAGCGGGTCCGGCAGGGACTCAGGGTGGCCGTGCACCTGCCGGCCGGGCGCGGGGCGCACTTCGCCGACGTGCCGGGCGAGGCGGCCGACGCAGTGCTCGCGGCCTGCCACGAGGCCCTGACCAACGTGCGCAAGCACGCGGGCACGGACCGGGCCGCAGTGGCCGCCGCAGTGGAGGACGGCCATCTGGTGGTGAGCGTCACCGACCAGGGCCGGGGCTTCGATCCCTCCGAGCGGCCCGAGCGCACCGGGCTGGCACGTTCCGTCCGCGGGCGGCTGGCAGACATCGGAGGAAGCGTCTCGGTCAGCAGTGCGTGGGGGGAGGGGACCGTCGTGGAACTGAGGGTGCCCCTGCCCTCCCAGGCGCTGTCCGATGGATCACGGGCGGAGCCGAAGGCGGATGGCTGCGGCGGTGACGGTGCCGTGGCAGACGCAGGCCCGCTCGTCGTACAGGGTGGTGACGGCCCGGAAGGTCGTGAGCCGGTTGACGGTGCGCTCGACCTCGTTGCGCCGCCGGTGGGCGTCCTTGTCGAAGGCGAGGGCCGGCCGCCCCTGCTGCCGTGGCGCCGGCGGTGGGCCCGCCGGTTCCCCGGCTCGGGGATCGTGTGCTCGAGTTGGCGTCTGCACAGGCAGCGGCGATTGCGGCGGGAGCTGTAGGCGTGGTCGCCGCCCACGCGGCCGGGCCGGGCGCGGGGACGGCCGCCGTCCGGGCGGGCGACGCGGATGCGCTCCGGCACCGGGATGGGCTGCGGGGCGTCGCCCCGCCGGCCGGCCCGGCGTGGCCAGCAGGGCCGGCGGGCGGCGTTCGCCCTCGCCGGCGAGGTGGATCCTCGTGGCCGGTCCGCTCCGGGAGCGGCCGAGTCCTTCGTCCCGGCGGTGCTGCCGGGGCGTCGCTCTTTCCCGGGGACACGCGGCGGCTTCCTGAGGGCTCCGGCGGCGTGCCGGCGGGCGCGGCGGGAGGTGGAGTCCACGCTCACCGTGGACCGGTCGATCCGGTCTTCGGCGTCGGCCCGGACCTGCACGGCCTGGAGCAGCGGGTCCCACGCGCCGTCCGCCGGCCGGCGGCGATGCCGCTCGTGGAGCGTCTTCCCGCTGCCGGGCCGCTCGGGCGGGTCCCGCCACGGGACACCGGTCCGCTGCCGGAAGGGGATCCCGTGGGTCACCCTGCGGTGATCACTCCACTGCCCGCCCCGCCGCCCGCCCCTGGGCGGATGCGGTTCCCGGCGGGCCCAAGCGTCATCCGTCGGTCATCCCGCCCCGTGGCAGGTGCAACGAGCCGACCGGCCGGCAGTCGCATGATCCGCCGGACGGGGCCTGGGCGGGGAGTCCGACCCGGCAGCGATGCCGTGCAGCAGTGTGGCCGTCAGCAGCCCTCCGGTGGCGGCGGGTTCGGTGTCCCCTCGGTGCTGGGCGCGGGCTGCCGCTGCCAGGTGGGCGGAGATGACGGTGACGACCCAGCCGGCCGGGATGTCGGTGCGGACTTCGCCGACGGTCTGGGCGCGGGTGACCAGTTCGGTGAGGCCGGCGCGGATGTCGCGGTCGGAGGCGGCCGGGGTGCTGGTGATCCCCGGCAGGTACACGACCTGGTAGCGGTGGGCGATCTCGGCCAGCGCGCCGACGATGCGCTCCAGTGCCTGTAGGGGCGGTCCGTGGAGCGGATCGATTCCCGCGATCGCGTCGGCCGATTCCCGGGCGGCCTGCTCGCGCAGCGCGTCCAGCAGGCCCTCGCGGGTGGGGAAGCGCCGGTAGACGGTGACCCGGCTGACGCCGGCGGCGTCCGCGACGGCGGCCACGGGCGCGTCGGGGTCCTCCGCCCACAGCCGGGCCGCCGCGTTCAGGATGGCGCGCTGGTTGTCCGCGGCGTCGGCCCGCAGCGGGCGGGGCCGGGAGGTGTCGGCGTGGTCCATGCGACTACCCTATATCTGATACGGATTGTATCAGTTATGGAGTGTGACCATGCCCTGGCCCCTGCGGTCCACCGGTCGGCCCGCCCCGCCGAGGCTGGAGCGCGCAGTGCTGAAGGTGGCGTCGGCGGCGGTCTTCGGCTCGGTGCTGTCGACCCTGGACGGCACGGTCGTGAACATCGCGCTGGACACGATCCGGCGCGAGTTCCACACCACGCTCACCGCCGTGCAGTGGATCGGCACCGGCTACCTGCTGGCGCTCGCCCTGACCCTGCCGGTGTCGGGGTGGCTGGCGGACAGGCTGGGTGCCCGCCGCCTCTACCTGGGCTGCCTGCCGGCCTTCTCGGCAGTGTCTGCCCTGTGCGGGGCGGCCCCCTCGATCGGCTGGCTCATCGGGCTGCGGATCGTCCAGGGCATGGTGGGCGGTCTGCTCGCGCCGCTCGGCCAGACCCTGGTGGCGCAGGTCGCCGGCCGGGAGCGGTTGGGGCGGGTGATGGGCATCGTCGCCATTCCGACCCTGCTCGGCCCGATCCTCGGGCCGACCGTCGGCGGGGCGATCGTGGCGCACGCCTCCTGGCGCTGGATCTTCTACGTCAACCTGCCGCTGGGCATCGCGGGCGCCGCGTTCGCGGCCCGCCGGCTGCCCGCCGACCCGCCTACCGGGACTTGGAGGCGGCTGGACGTCACCGGGCTGGCGCTGATCGGACCTGGGCTGGGCCTGCTCGTCCACGCGGTCTCCCGCACGGCCCGGAGCGGCGACCTCACCGACCCGACGGCCCTGGTCCTCGTCGCGTCGGGCCTGGGCCTGCTCGGCCTGTTCGCCGTCCACGCTCTGCACCGGGGCGAAGACGCGCTGCTGGACCTGCACCTGTTCAAGGACAAGGCGTTCGCCGCAGGAACCGGCGCCGCCTTCCTGTCGCGCCTGACCGGCGACGGTGTCGTCCTGCTGCTGCCGCTCTACCTCCAGCAAGTCCGAGCGATGAGTCCGCTGACCGCCGGCGCCGTCCTGGCACCGCAGGGCTTCGGCGCCGTGCTGGCGCTGCCGCTGGCGGGCCGTTTCACCGACACGTACGGGCCGCGCCGCACCGCCTCCGTCGGGGCCGTGCTCGGCCTGCTCGGCACCGCCGGCCTCCTGGTGCTCACCCCCGCCGGCCCCCTGGCATGGCTGTGCCTGCTGCTGTTCGTCCGGGGACTGGGCGCGAGCCTTTCCGGTCTGCCGCCCGTGGCGGCCGCCTACCGGTCGCTCAGCCGCAGCCAAGCCGCCGGTGCCAGCACCACGCTGAACATCGCCCAGCGGCTCGGCTCACCGCTGGGCACCGCCGCCTTCGCCGTCGTGCTCGCCGCCGCCACCCGCAGTGCCGACGCCGATCCGGTGCTCCTGGACCACGGCTTCACCCAGGCGTTCGCCGCGGCCACCGCCGCCACGGCCTTCCTGCTCGCGGCCTGCCTGCTGCTGCCCGGACCACCCGGACCACCCGGACCGCCCGGACCCTTCGCACCGCAGGCTGACGGGAATCGCGGACCCCGATGAGCACGCGGAGCGCAGCCGGCGACGTCGTCATCGTGGGATGCCGGCGCCGGCCGCGATGCCCGCCGGCTCCCTGTCGGGATGGAGGGGTTCTGCCTTGAACACCGAGACGGCGGGCCCGGTCAGCAGTTCGTGACTGAAGGGGTCGCCGTCGGGCGAACTTGCGTGGTGATGACGGGTTGGCCGCAGGAGACCGGGGCTTCCTGATGGATCATCGGGCTGGTTCGTGGAGCCAGAGGATGAGTGAGGCCAGGACGACTGCGGCGCGGCAGCGGTCGGCGGGCTCGTCGAAGCAAGCGGCGATCATGCGGAACCGCTTGAGGCGGGCGAAGCACCGTTCGACCGCGTCGCGGTCGCGCTGGATCTCCCTGGTGAAGGCGGGTGGTCGGCCGCCGGGGGCTCCACGTCGTCGGCGGTCGCCGCATCCGCCGTCCCACCTCGACCTGCCGCAAGATCAGTTACCGGACGCGGCCCGGCGGGGCGCACGGCCCCGCCGGCTCGCCCGGGTGCGGCCGCCGCCCGCCGGGACGGCGCGCCGGCCGTCCCCGCAATAGGGGACAGCCGGACGCTGGCCGCCGGTGCTCGCGGTGCCGTAGACATGTCGACAGGCGCAGTCGCGCCCTGCATCCCGCCCGGGCGCCTTCCGCGGGGACGTCCGTGTGCCCGGTGCCGCGCCCGGGTGCCGCCGGGGCGGTCCGGTGCCCCCTTCCATGCCGCTTTCCGACCGAGCGAGAGGAACAGGCCCGTGCAGACGTCCGACCTGGCCCGCAACGTCCTGGCCACGCTGTCCGCCGAACCGGGCGTCCAGGGCGAGCCGCTGCCCGCACGCCTCCTGGAGCGCCATCCCGCACTCCGGGACGCCTGGCTGTCCTGGCGGGAGAACCCTGAGCGGCCCGAGCGGGCGACGGCCCTGCGCGTCGCCCTCGACGAGGCGCTCGGCAGGGACGCCGAACTGCGCTCCTGGGCCGAGGCGTTCACCGTGCGGCCGTCCGCAGCCGCCGGTCCGGCCGGTCCGGCCCTGCCGCCGCACCCGTCCGCCGTCGCACCGCCCCTTCCCCCCGCCCGCCCGCCCCGGACGGGCGCCGCCCCGGCGGCCCCCGCGCCCCCCAGCGGGCGGTGGCGCGGACGCCCGTCCGCACTCGCCGTCCTCCTCACCGTCCTCGCACTGACCGCGGCGGCCTGCGTCGTCGTCCTGACCGGTGCGCTCGGCCCGCACGGCGGCCACGAGGGGCACGAGGGGCTGGAACACCACTTCGCCCTCGGCGTTCAGGGGCACCGCAGGCTGGACGCCGACATACAGGTCCGCATCGGCGGTCCGGCGGAACCCCGGTGCGAGCAGGAGACCGCCGGCCAGGTGTTCCCCGTCACGGTCACGGTCCGCAACGCCGGTCCCGTGTCGTGGAGGACGGACGACCCGTCCGGGACGGACCCCCAGCCGAGCCTCACCATGGCCCTGGCGGACGCCGTCTCCCACCGGGTCCTCACCGACCGGATCCAGGTGGCCGGCGACGACGGGAGCGGACCGCCCTCCTGCACGCCGCTCGAGGCGCGGCAGGGGAAGGACCTGAGGCTCGCGGTGGGACAGCAGGTCACCTGGGTGGTCGAGGTCCCCGTCGCCCAGCGCGCAGCGGAGGACGACGACCTCATGGTGGCCTTCAGCGACGTGGCCGGAGGGACGGTCTCCGGCGACCTGTGGGACTTCCGCCTCGACGGCACCCACCAGCGTTCCCGCACCAGCGTCTCCCCGGCCGGCGGCGCGGATCCCGCGATACCCGGTGCGGGCAGCACTCCCCCCGGCGCGGCGAACACTCCTCCGGCCCTCGACGCGGCCACCGGCCTGGGCCCGGCGCCGGCGTGGAGCGCCCGGCCGGACAGCACGTCCGACCGCAGCCGCCCCGAGTGGATGTCCTTCAGCGACCGCTTCGCCTACCCGGACGGCCCCGGCATCCGCGTCGTGGACGCCGCCACCGGCCACGTCACCGCCACCGTCCCGGAACCCTCGGGTGCTGACGGCAACACGCTGCAGTGGCAGCAGGGCTACATCGACGGCACCGAGGTGATCGGGTTCACCTACCGCACGACCGTCCCCTCCGACGGCCTCACACCTGAGCGGCACCACACCGTGGTCGACACCTACGGGCTCGACGGGACCCGGATCGGCACGTTCACCTACGACGACGACAAGGGCGACGCCCAGTTCCTGAACGGCTGGATCGTCACCACCGACAAGGCCGCCGGCACGACCGCGATCCGCGACCCGAGGGGGCGGGCGGTGGTCAGCGTCCCCACCGACGCCAGCGGACGCGACGTCCCGAACTCCCTCGGGGTGTACGACATCCAGGCCGGGCGCTGGGCCTTCGTCCACGCCCGCACCGCCTCCGGCGACCGGACCCTGGCCGTCCACGACCTGGCGGCCGGGGGGAAGCGCCTGTGGGACCTGACCCGGACGGCGCCGGCAGGAGCCCGGCTCGACCCCGACGTCTCCCCGGCCGAATGGGGGGTCGTGGGCGACCACGTGGTCCTCCAGTGGCAGGACGGCCCGCTCTACGCGTACGACGTGCGCAACGGGCACGAGCTCGGCAGGATCGGCGATGCCGAGACCCTGCACCTGACCTGGGACGCCGACCACGACCGGGTCTACGCGGTCGAGCAGGAGCGCGCCTACGCCTACGACCTCCGCACGGGGCGCCGGCTGTGGCAGCAGGGCGAGGGCCAGCTGACCTTCCGCCCCGAGACCTGCATCTCGGGACGGCTGTACGGATCGGTCGGGGTGCCCAGCGACAGCGGGAGCACCACGCAGGACGGCCGGCCCAACGGCCTGGTGCTCGACGCGGCGACGCAGCGGGTGCTGGCCAAGGAGCAGTCCTTCCGGATCCAGGGCGTCAGCGGCAACGGCTTCGTGGCCGTCCGCTTCGACCGGCCGGACAGCCAGGACTCCGGGGACGACGTCCACGACGTCTACGCCGTCTACCGGGCCGCCCCGTCCACCGCGGGGCCCTGATCCGTCCGTCCCCGCCGGGCAGGAGCCGGGGCCGCCGAGTCCGTCGCCCCCGGCTCACGTCAGCGGCCGAGGACGTTCCACCCCGAGAGGCGACGCCGGACGTCCCCGGTGACGTCTGCCGATCAGTGGCGGACCCGGCCCGACGGCGGAGAGGATCTGCAGCATGAAGCTTCGGGGGCGTGGCGGGTGGGGGGTGGCGGCCTGGGCGTCCGTCCTGGTGTCCGTGGCGGGGATCGGGTGGTCGGCACGTGCCCTGGCCGAGTCCTTGAGCACGCCGTGGCGGCTGACCCTGGCCGTGGTGGTCTTCCAGGAGCGGGACGCCTCCGGCACCTACAAGCGCAGCCCCGCCCTGCTCATCACCCTCGCGTGAACGGGGGAGCTGTCGCGGTACCTGCTGGACCGCTTCATCCCCGCGAGCATCCGGGCCGCAGCCGGAACCCATGCGACCGGCAGGACGCCCGGCGACCTCGGACAGCGCCCCGCAGCCGCTGGGAACGCGGCCCAGGCGCACCGCCGCCTCGCAGTCCTGGCCGCCTACCTCGACAGCAACAGGGGGAGGCCTCCCCTGGCCGGACGCACCCTGCCCACCACCGACCTCGTCCTCCACGAGCTGCGGCCCCTCGCCGGTCCCCGCCGTGTCCGCCGGATCGACCGGGCCGTGACGGCCGTCGTGGTCCCGCTGTGCGAGGCTCCCGCCCTGGCCCTGGCCGCGCTCGTCGAGAAGACGGAGCGGGCCACCTGGAGGACGGCAGCGGTGCTCACGGCCGTCGTTCCGGCCGCCGTGTGGGGGAGGCCGTCGTGGCCCAAGCCGCAGTACGCCGACCAGCGGAGGATGCTTCGTCGTCTCCGCACCACGGTGACCGGCGGCCCGGTCGTGGGCGGGCTGCTGATCGGGATCCTCGCGGGCATCGCGGGCACGTACCTGCATGTCCCCGGCTCCTGGCCCTGGCACGATCCCGCCGGCGGCCTCGTGCAAGGTGTCCTGGCCGGGATGGTGATCGATGTCGCCCGCACGTTCAGAGCCGGACAGGCGAGTGGCCACCAGGACGGGACGCTTCACGCCGACGCGTGCCGCGTGATCCGGGGCGACTGGACCAGCCGGCTCTCCACCGCCCTCCTGATCGGCCTCGTCGCCGACGGGGCCATGTGCGCCGTGGCTGCTCTTGCCGGAGTCCTCCCGCACTCCGGCAGCCTGCCGGTCGACGTCGCCGTGATGCTCATCGCCGGCCTCGTCCTCGGTCTGGTCTTCGGATGCGGCAACGCCCTGGCCGTCGCCCTGGCGTCCCGCTTCGCGGGAGGAGCGACGGTCCGCTACCTCGCCTTCCTCGCCGGCAGCCGCACACTGCTGCCCTGGCGCCTGGGCCGGTTCATGGAGTGCTGCTACGACCTGGGCATCCTTCGGATCTCCGGGACCGCCCACCAGTTCCGCCACCGGGAGCTCCAGGACCACCTCGCCGCCCACCCCCGGCCACCCCGGCCCTGACCGTCCGCCCCCGGAGCCCTCGCGGATCCGGTCCCCGCCCGGCCGGGCGCGAGCGGCGCCCGCCGCTCGTCGTACCGCCGCTCAGGAGGAGCGTTCCACCCCGGAAGGACGGGGCGGCACGGGCCGCGTCCGGCCCCGCACGGCAGGGTGGTACGGCCCTTCCGGCCGCCGCGCAGAGGCGGCGGGACCAAGGGGGAGCGGTCTCGGCCGGATCGGTGGTGGGCCGCTGCAGCGGAGCCCCCGCACAGCAGTCGCAGCGCGGAGGGGGACCGCTCCCGCCCGGGCGAGCCCGCAGGCGCCGCTGCGCCGGGGGCACCGGGCAAAGCGGCGCAGAACCCACGTCCGGCCGGAGTGCCCGCAGGGGGTCGGCAAGGGAATCCTGAACCGACATCACTCCTCCTGCGTTCCCGGCTTCGTTCTGCCCTGCCCCGTGACCACAGCCCCGTTCCGCCGTCCCCGCCCTCGCCGCGATCCGTGTTTCCGGTGAAGCAGCCGGCGGGCGGTCGCCGTGGCCTCGGATCTGTCTCCCCGTCCGCGTGCCCCGTGCCCCTCCGCGCGGCGGAGCCCGATGCCCTCCGGTACGTGGTCCGCGAGCCGGGCTGCTGCCCGGAAGGCTCCTCGGGACGGTCGCACCGATCGACCGGCCGTGGCGGCGGTGCCGAGCACGGGGCGCGGCGGGGGCGGTCCGGGCAGCCGTCCGCTCCCCGCACGGGCAGGGATATCGGCGTACGGTGGAAGAAGACGGGAACCGGCTGGTGATCCGAATCGGCAATCCCTTCGGCCGACGGCCGCCCCCGTCCGGGTACGAGGATTCGGCTGACCGGCCGCCGAGCGGTTGTTCCGCGGTCGAGGCCGACGCAGACCCGCGCGGCACGCCGCCGGAGCGCTGAGGCTCCGCCGGACGGGCCGGCGGCGTAACCGTCGTTCCACCCGATCCGGGTGAACGGCCCGCAGAGACGTGCCGGAGTCACGGACCCCGTCGAAGCACGTGCCGGAGCCGACGGGCTCCTCGCGCAGTCTCCACCACTTCAGAGTCGCGGACGCACCGCGGCACCAGGAGACGCCATCATGAAAGCGGCAGTATACGAAGGACCGCGGACGGTCACGGTGAAGGACGTGCCCGACGCGAGGATCGAACACCCCTGTGACATCGTTGTCAGGATTACCGCCACCAACATCTGCGGCTCGGACCTGCACATGTACGAGGGCCGCACCTCGTTCGAGTCCGGCCGCACCCTGGGACACGAGAACATGGGCCAGGTCGTGGAGGTCGGACCGGCCGTCCGCAAGGTCCAGGTCGGCGAGTACGTGGTCCTGCCCTTCAACATCGCCTGCGGCTTCTGCAAGCAGTGCGAGCGGGGTCTGACCAACTACTGCCTGACCATGCAGCCCGAACCGGCCCTCGCGGGAGCGGCCTACGGGTTCGCCGACATGGGCCCCTACCAGGGCGGTCAGGCGGAGCTGCTGCGCGTGCCCTACGGCGACTTCAACGCCCTGCGCCTGGGCGAGGACGCCGCCGAGCGGCAGACCGACTACGTCATGCTCGCGGACATCTTCCCCACCGGCTACCACGCCACCGAGATGGCCCACGTCAAGCCGGGCGACCAGACCGTCGTCTTCGGTGCCGGCCCCGTCGGGCTGATGGCCACCTACTCCGCCCTCCTCAAGGGCGCCGGCCGGGTCTGGACCGCCGACCACCAGCCCGACCGGCTCCGAAAGGCGGAAGAGATCGGAGCCATCCCGATCAACACCGCCGAGCAGGACCCGGCGGAGGTCGTCAAGGAGGCCACCCTCGGTCTGGGCGCCGACAACGGCTGCGAGTGCGTCGGCTACCAGGCCCACGACCCCCAGGGTCACGAGGACGCCAGCCTCACGCTCAACGGACTGATCGACGCGGTCAGGTTCACGGGCGACATCGGCGTGGTGGGCGTCTTCCTGCCCCAGGACCCCGGCGGCGCGGAGAACCAGGGGGAGCTGGAGGCGCAGGGCAAGGTCCCGATCGACTTCGGGACGATGTGGTTCAAGGGCCAGCACATGGGGACCGGGCAGGCGCCGGTGAAGCGGTACAACCGGGCGCTGCGGGATCTGATCGCCGGCGGGAAGGCGAAGCCGAGCTTCGTCGTCTCGCACGAGCTCGGCCTCGACGAGGTCTCCACCGCCTACGAGCACTTCGACGCCCGTGACGAGGGCTGGACCAAGGTGGTCCTGCACCCCGACGGACACGGGAACGGACACCGGCGGTGAGGCGCCCCGGGGCTGCCTGACGGCCGCCCGACCAGGTCCGGCCGACGCATGGCGTCCGGCCCCGGCCGCCGCCGGGGCCGGACGGGCCGGCGCCGCCCGCCCTCGCGTCGCACCCGGCGAGCGGGGACCGGCCACGTCCCGCCCGGCGGGACGGACGGGCAACCCCGCCGCCCGGTCCGGCAGGGTGCGCACGCGCGGCCGCCCCCGTCCACGCAGCCGGGCCGTGGAGTCCGACGACGACGCCCGTCCCACGTGACACGTCCGTGCCGCCGTCGGACCGCTGCGCCGCCGGACCCATAAGGGGACCGGATCCATGAGGGGAACGGGGGTTGAACACGGGTCACGCGGATACCCAGGACCCGTCCGCGGCGCCCCCTTCACCGTCTCCCCGACCATCGTCCCCCCGAAGCGGCCCGCCACCCTCCACCTCACCCCATGTGAGGAGCATCCGTGAAGACAGACATCCGTTCCGCCTCCGGCCTGCGGCACGACCCGCTCGTGCGCGGCCTCGGCTGGGCCAGTGCGCTCCTGGGCGTGCCCCAGGTCGCCGCCCCGGCGGGCTTCGCCCGCGCCCTGGGCGTGGAGCGCCCCTCCATCCGGCACCGCTCGGCCACGGCCGCCGTCGGCGTGCGTGAACTGGCCGCGGCGGCCGGGCTGCTGGCAAGGCCGCATCCCGCCTGGCTCTGGGGCCGTGTCGGCGGCGACCTCATGGACCTGGCGATGCTGGGCCGGGCCCTGAGGAACCATGACGGCCGCGGCCTCGGCCGCACCGTCGCCGCGACCGCCGCGGTCACCGCCATCACGGCCACGGACGTCTACGCGGCCGTGACCCGCACCCGCAGGAGCACCCCCATGGAACTGACCGCGACCACCACCGTCACCCGTCCCCCGGACGAGGTCCACGCCTTCTGGAGCGACCTGACGCGCCTGCCGGACTTCATGGCGCACCTGGACGAGGTGCGCGTCACCGGCCCGCGCACCAGCCACTGGCGGGTCGTCGCGCCGTTCGGCCGGGCGGTCGAATGGGACGCCGAGACCACCCAGGACGTCCCCGGCCGACTGATCGCCTGGCGGTCGGTGGACGGTGCCGACATCGACAACTCCGGTGAGGTCCGCTTCACGCCCGCCCCCGGCGACCGGGGCACGGAGATCCGCGTGACCCTGCGCTACGACCTGCCCGGCGGGGCGCTGGGCGCGGCCGCCGCGCGCTACTTCGGCGAGGAGCCGCACCAGCAGCTCGACGACGACCTCCGCCGCTTCAAGCAGATCGTGGAGACCGGCGAGGTCGTCCGCTCCGAGGGCGCGCCCGGCGGCAAGCAGGCCCGTGGCGAGTTCCCGCAGCGCCCGGCGCGACCGCTGACCGAGGACGAGCTGAAGGAGGCCCTGGCATGAAGGCGAACTGCTGGACGGGACGCAACTCGGTCGAGGTGCAGCACGTCCCCGAACCGTCGATCCTCAACAACCGCGACGCCATCGTGAGGATCACGTCGACGGCGATCTGCGGCTCCGACCTCCACCTGCTCGACGGCTACGTCCCCACCATGGAGAAGGGCGACATCCTGGGCCACGAGTTCATGGGAGAGGTCGTCGAGGTCGGCCCCGGCATCAGCCACGACAGGCTGCGCGTCGGCGACCGGGTCGTCGTGCCCTTCCCCATCGCCTGCGGCGCCTGCGCGTCCTGCCGCGCGGAGCTGTACTCGTGCTGCGAGAACACCAACCCCAACGCCGGTGTCTCCGAGAAGTTCTTCGGCCACCCCACCGCCGGCATCTACGGATACTCCCACCTGACCGGCGGCTTCGCCGGCGGCCAGGCCGAGTACGCCCGCGTCGTGCTCGCCGACGCCAACGTCCTCAAGATCGAGTCGGACCTCAGCGACGAGCAGGTGCTGTTCCTGTCCGACATCCTGCCGACCGGGTACATGGGCGCCGACATGTGCGACATCCAGCGCGGTGACGTCGTCGCCGTCTGGGGCGCCGGGCCGGTCGGCCAGTTCGCCATGGACAGCGCCCGGGTCCTGGGTGCGGAGAAGGTCATCGCGATCGACAAGGAGGCCTACCGGCTCGACATGGCCGAGGCCCAGGGCTACACCGCCGTCAACTTCGAGTCCGCCGACGTGAGGTCGGCCCTGCTCGACCTCACCGGCGGCCGGGGCCCCGACAAGTGCATCGACGCCGTCGGCATGGAGGCCGTGCACGGCGCCTCCCACATCCACCTCTACGACCGCGCCAAGCAGGCGGTCCGCTCCGAGACCGACCGGCCGCACGCCTTGCGCCAGGCCGTCCTGTCCTGCCGCAGCGGCGGGGTAGTGTCGGTCATCGGCGTCTACGGCGGGCTGATCGACAAGTTCCCGGCCGGCGCCTGGATGAACAGGTCCCTGACCCTGCGCACCGGGCAGTGCCACGTGCAGAGGTACATGGAACCGCTGCTGGGCCTGATCGAGCAGGGCGCGATCGACCCCACCCGGGTCATCACCCACCGGCTGCCCCTGGCCGAGGCGCCGACCGGCTACGACCTGTTCAAGAACAAGCAGGACGACTGCGAGAAGGTCGTCCTCTCGCCGTGAGCGAAGCGGCGGCGGGCTGAGGCGCCGTGTGCCGCCCGCACTGACGGGCCGCCCCGAGGGGCGGGCGCGGACACCCGGAGGTAGGGCCTCGCGTGAGCCCGCCCTCCGGGCGGAGCACGGAGCGGACCGGGCGGCGACCGCGGACCGGGGTGCGTCGCCTCCCGGTCCCTCCGGGGAATCCGTGGACGTGGGCAGGCCGCAGCGCCCGTTAGGGTGGCCCGGGGACGCCGAGGGCGGCGTCGACGGTTCACGGAACGGAAGGTTCGGACATGGCGGAGAGCCGGGTCGTCTACGGCTGCATGGGTCTGGGCGGGAGCTGGGACCGCGAGCCCTGGACCGCCGCCGACGTGGACCGGGCCCGGGCCGCGGTCGAGGCGGCGCTCGAGTCGGGCATCACCGTCTTCGACCACGCCGACATCTACCGGCACGGCAAGGCGGAGGCCGTCTTCGGTGAGCTGCTGGCCCGCGACCCCGGCCTGCGGGAACGGATCACGCTCCAGACCAAGTGCGGCATCCGCCTGCCCGAGGAGGACGGGATCGGCTGGTACGACCTGCGCGGCGGCAGCATCGTGCAGCGGGTGGAGGAGAGCCTGGCCCGGCTGCGCACCGACCACCTGGACGTCCTGCTGCTGCACCGTCCCGATCCGCTGGCGGACCCGGAGGACGTCGCCGAGGCGCTGACCTCGCTGCACCGGCAGGGCCTGGTCCGGGAGTTCGGCGTCTCCAACATGAGCGCTCCCCAGATCGCCCGGCTGCAGAAGCCGCTGGACCTGCCCCTGGTGGCCAACCAGCTGGAGATGAGCCTGCACCGGCGTGACTGGCTGGAGAGCGAGGTCCAGGTCAACACGGCCGCGGGGGCCGGTCTCGGCTTCCCCGTCGGCACGGTGGAGTACTGCGTCGGGAACGGGGTGCGGCTGCAGGCGTGGGGTCCGCTGGCCCGGGGCCGGTTCACGGAGAACCCGGAGACCGATGCCGACCGGACTGCGGCCGCGCTGGTGCGGCTGCTCGCGGACCGCCACGGCACCACCCCGGAGACGATCGTGCTGTGGTGGCTGCAGCGCCACCCCGCCGGGATCGTCCCGGTCATCGGCACCAGCCGGCCCGAGCGGATCCGGGCGTGCCGAGATGCGGCGGAGGAGCAGCCCGCGCTCACCCACGAGGAGTGGTACCGGCTCTGGGTCGCCGCCCGTGGCGTTCCGCTTCCCTGACCGGTCGTCAGTTCGATATCCGACCGAGGGCCTCCTGCCCCTTGCGGTTCGGGGGCGGCTCGAGGTCGCCGTCGTGCAGAGGCGAACGGACTCGTCGCCGGTCCCAGCCCGGGTGGGCGTCGAACGTCATGGTTGTGCCGATCCGCTCGGGAAGTCCGTCCACGCCCTCCCACCCCATCTGGGCCTTGACCCCGGATGTTGGACACGGGGTTATGCGGCTTGGGTGAGCGTAGTTGATGTCGCCTGGAGTGCTGTCTCGTAGGCGATGGGGCTGCGCTGGCCGAGGCAGGAGCGGCGGCGGACGGTGTCGTAGCGGTGCAGCCAGCGGAAGAGCTCGAGTCGGGCCTCGCGCTCGCTGGAGGCGAGGCGGCGGGAGGCGAGGTCGATGACGGTGGCCGGGGGGCAGCCCGGCGATGCCGCCGAGGGACTGCTCCGGAGCGGGGACCCGGGGGTCGGAGGCATCGGCGGGCGGCTGGCCGGGGCCATGGGCGTCGACCCCGTTCCGGGTGAGGCGGCTCCTCGTCGCGTGGATGCGGGCGCGCTGATGCCGAGGCGAGGCCGAGGGCGAGCGCAGCGGCAGGGGGGGGCCGTGGGGGCGGCATCAGGGGAATCCGGGCCTGTCCCGAACGGGGCCTCGGCAGGGGCGGGCGCCACGCCGCCGCGCTCACCCCTGCTGGGGAGAAGACCTTCGACTCCGGCCGTCGTCAGGTCCGGTCGGAGTCCTCGCGTCGGCGGGCGTGGACAGTCGTTGCTGCGGCGGTGCAGAGGCCGGCCGCTGCGGCTGCGGCCAGGAGGGCCTCCCCGGCGTCCGCGGCGCCGAGTCCGGCCGTGGCCAGGGCCCAGCAGGCCGCAAGCGTGTACGGGAGCAGGCCGTTGCTCCACCGGATGACGGCCACGGCGGTCATGGTCGCACCGGCGAGGACGGCGAGTTGCGCGCCGATGCCCCGGGCGCCGCCCACCGGGGCCCCGGAGCCGGCCATGGCGGTGGTGAGGTTGATCCAGATCGCCATGGTCGACCAGCCGGAGTAGATCCCGATGGTCCACCAGGCCAGCCATCGCCCGGCCCGGGGCCACCTGGCGATCGCGTCCCGGTTGCGCAGGGCGATCTGCAGGGCCTTGAGAAGGCCGGCGACCATGACGGCGAAGACGGCGACCGTCGTCCAGACGGGCTCGACCTCGGCTGCCGCCAGCCAGCAGCTGAACCCGGCGAACACGACCGTCAGCGGCACGGCCAGCTCGTTCCTGAGCCGCCTGTCCGGTCGGCCGTCGGGCAGCGCCCAGACCGCGTAGGCCAGGCTCAGCAGTTCGATCAGCCCCCAGATGGAGAACGCCCATCCGACGGGCACGACGGGGGGCTCCCCTGCCCGGTCCGGTGTGGTCAACTCCATCCCGGCCGCCTGGCCGGCGATCGAGCTGACCACCTGCCCGACGGCGAGGACGAGCAGGGCGCGCCGCCACGCCGACGTCCTGCGGGCCGTGACGGTGTGCCGCGCTTCCTGTGGGACCGGCATGGCTCTCCCTCGCTGCTCCTGGTCCGTCCGCCGATGACGTCAGCCACCTCTGGCACTCCGCTGTCCCTGTGGGGGCGCGGGTCGCCCCGGTTGTCCGCGGAGGCAGCCCGGTACGGTTCACCATTCTCCCTGGTCTGCGCTCCATTGGGCGGCAGGGGCCGGGAAGGCTCAAGGCAGGCTCTGAACCCGTGGCTCCGTGGTTGCCGGCTCCGGCCGCGGGGGCGTCATCGCGGCACTGGTCCGCGTCCTTCCGGGGGAGGGGCTGCGTCCGTGTTCGCTCTTGTCCTCGCCGCCGTCGCCGTGCTGATGGCCGCCGGTGCGCTCATCACGGCCGGCGTGCTGGTGTGCGGGTGGCTGCGCGCACGCGCGGTGCTGCGGACCGGCGTGCGGACCGCGGGGCGCTGCGTCCGGGTCCTCACCGGGGTCGACAGCCACGGCGGGCACGTGCGCTCCCGGCGCCGGCATGCGGTCGAGTAGTGCGGCCCGGACGGGCGGGTGCGGCGGCTCAGGGCGCAGGCGCCGGACACCGTGGTCGAGGGCGGCACGGTCATCGTCGCCTGTCTGTCCGGGCGGCCCCGCCGGGCGGTCGTGGTTCCCGAGGACGGCCGTACCGGTGCGGGGGCGGTCGTGTTCGCCGTGGTGTTCCTCGCCGTCTTCGCCGCCGGCGCCCTGGGTGTCGGTGCGGTGGGGTGCACCGCCGCGCACGGGGCCGAGGTCGTCGTGGGCACCTCGACCTCGCCTTGGGGCGACGTCGGCACCGTGTCCCCGGGCTCGGTCGACCTCGGCCCGTAGCCGACGTGCCGTCCACGGCCTGACCCGCGCCGGCCGGCAGGGCTGGACGGACCCCGACGGCCCTGACCGCGCTCGCACTCGGCGCCGTGCTGCCGGTGGTCCGCTACGCCGTCGAGAGCCGGGCGGCGGCGCCGCTGCGGGGTTGCGCATCCCGTACGGTGCCGGTGGCGGTCCTCAGGCGGCGCAGCGTCATCCGGGGCAACGTCGCCGTGAGGTTGCCCCCTTGGGGTGGACACCTCTGGCCGTCGGGTCCGCGGATCCGTGAGGGGGTGGGCCCCGGGTTGGACGTCCGTCGAAGTGCGGCGACGAGTTCCTGCGGGGTGCGGTGGCGATGCTGCGGTCCGCGAGGGGCGGGGCGGGACGGGGCGGTCGGGTCGCCGGCGTGGGGCTGGAGGTGAACGGGGAGGCGCTGCGGATGCGGGTGCGCCGCTTCGCGCAGGTGGAAACGGCCTGCGGCGGGGTGCGCGCGGACGGGCACGCCGAGCCGGCCTGCCGGGCCGGCGGTCCGCATCGGGTGAGCGGTGCGGCGCCGTCCCCGGCCGGCGGGTGCATGCCGGCGGTCTGCTCGGCGGACACCCCTCGGCACCGACGACCGGAGCGGCATCTCGCAGCGTGGAGCGGAGGCCGTCGACGTGTTCGAAGGACCTCCATAGGGGCGACCGGCTCGGATGCCTCGAGGACGATCAGCGGAGGTCGGCCGCCGAACTCGGTCCGAGGGGCATGTGTGTCATCGTGATCTGCGGGTTCCTGTGGGCCGGGCGTCGGGCGGGGGAGAGTCGAGGGCTTGGAGGATGCGCCGCCCGATGCTGCCCACCTGGGCGAGCTCCTCGCGGCTCATCGTGTCGATCACCAGGCGCCGTACGGTCGCAACATGGCCGGGCGCCGTCTCGACGACCTTCCGCCATCCCTCGTCGGTGAGTGTGGCGTTGGTGAAGCGTCCGTCCTCCGCGCAGGGTTCGCGGTGCACCCAGCCATGTCCTTCCAGGCGGTCCACCACGTGGGCGATCCGGGAGGAGGAGGCGCTGACCTGGGCTGCCAGCTCATGCATGCGCAAGGTTCGTGCCGGTGCCTGGGAGAGCTGGGTGAGGACCTGGAAATCGAAGTGCCGAAGGCCGGCGTCGCGGACCAGCTGTGCGTCGAGCGCGTAGGGCAGTCTGGTCAGGACGCGGACGATCTGCAGCCAGGTGTCCATCTCCTGCTCGTCCAACCAGTCCGGTTCGGTCACGGGGACCACGGTACCGGCGATCAGTTGACGCTTCAAATACCTGGGACGTACGGTGAGCTGAAGCTTCAGTTCACCGTATGACCAATGAGCTGAACCTTCAGTTCACGGACGGAACGCGGACCCCACCCCGAAAGGCGCAGCCATGACCTTCATCGCAGTGCGGGGAGCGCCCGGACATGCCGGCGAGCGCATCGTCGAAGAAGCGCTGCGCCGGGGCCGCGATGCGGGGGCGGTCGACCGCGGAGGGACGCACGGGGCCAGGCCGGGAGCGGCCGTCCGCGCCGGACCGGTCTGCGACCCGGCCCCCCTGGCCGAACCCGCCGCCACGTCCGACGTGATCGTTTCGTCGCGGCCCCGGGCCCGAACGCCGGCACCCTCGCCACGGCCATCCCCTCCGTGCTGGGGACGGTCCCGCGCACCGGGCCACGGCTGGCTGCAGCGGGGGTGCCTGCAGCCTGCGCGCGGGTCCCGACGGACCGCTGTTGCCCGACACTCCCACCGTTCCCCGAGTGCCTGCACCTGGTGGTCGCACGGAAGGAAGTCCCGGACGTCCTGCGTCCCGCAGGCTCCGGAGCAGGCCGGTTCCTCCCCGGCGTGGCTGCCGACTTCGGCAGCCGTGCGCCTGATGGGCCAAGGGCACACCCTCCGCGTCGGCAGGGACGGGCTGCTGGTCGGCGCGCAGGGGAAGTCCATGATCCCCGGGCCTGATGCCGCCATGGCGCCGGTCGACGAGATCCGGACCCCAGCCCACCGCAGCACCCGGTTCTGCGTCGCCCGCTGAACCGATTACCCGCCATCAGAGAAGGAAGCCGTCATGACCCCATCCGCCACCCCTGTCCTCTACCTGAGCCACGGCGCACCGTCACTCGCCGATGACTCGTTGTGGACCTCGGAACTCGCGAACTGGTCGGCGGACCTGCCCCGGCCGACCGCGATCCTCATCGTCTCGGCGCACTGGGAGGCCGCCCCGGTGACACTCGGGGCCACCGAGACGGTCCCCCTGCTCTACGACTTCGGCGGCTTCCCTCAGCGCTACTACGACGTGCGGTACCCGGCGCCAGGAGCCCCGGCCCTCGCGTCGACGGTGCGGCACCTTCTGCGCGCGGCCCAGGTGCAGGTGCACGACGAACCCCGACGCGGTCTCGACCACGGAGCGTACGTACCCCTGGTGGAGATGTACCCGGACGCCGACATCCCCACCCTGCAGATGTCCATGCCCTCCCTCGACCCCCACATGCTGTACAGGGTGGGCACCGCCCTGACCCCGCTCAGGGACGAGGGTGTCCTGATCGTCGGAAGCGGGTTCACCACCCACAACATCCGGCTGGCCTTGCGGAACCCGTCGCCTGGGGCGGTACCCGCATGGTCCGCGGAGTTCGACCAGTGGGTCCACGAGGCGATCGCCTCGAAGGACCTCGACGGTCTCTTCGACTTTCGGCGGAAGGCGCCTGCCGCAGGCATCGCACACCCCACGGTCGAGCACTTCGCTCCCTTGTTCGTCAGCCTCGGAGCCGCAGCGCAGTCGTCGGACAGCGGACGGTCGGTGATCGACGGGTTCTGGTACTCGATGTCCAAGCGGTCCTGGCAGTTCGGCTGACACCACCGCGCACCCGGCGGACACAGCCGTCCCGCCTCCGTGGCGGCCGGTGGCAAGGAGGGCGATGAGCTGTCCTGTACGGCGGGTCCGCGACCGCCCGGCCCGGCCGACGCGGCCGCGTCGGCTCGTCCGACCGGCAACTGGATCTGCATCTCCGTGTTCCGCCGTCCGCAGATGGCAGCGCCGGGACCATGGGCACGAACCCGGAACGACTGTCCGCCGTCGCGTACGCCGCCTCCTTCCACACCGCCGCCGTACGTGCTGCCCGCGCCCGGCGGGTGAACGAAGCCGGGTCGACCGTTCCGGCGACGGTTGCCCTGACCGGCGACCCGGCGACGGATCTCGACCTTGCTGCACAGCTGACGGTCCGCCTCCCCGGTGCCGGGCACGCCACGGCCGGGGAGCCGCAGGAGACAGTCCCGCGTACAGGCCCACTCAGCCGGGCGATCGCAGGCGCCACCATCTCCGGCATCACCGTCCTCGATACGACGGGCCCGCTCACAGACGGTCGAGCGGAGCGCGGCGCGGGCTGTCCCGATCAGCCCAGGACGGTGCGTTGCCCGTTGCGCCGCAGGTGGCCGGCAAGCTGCGCCGGCCGCAGCCCAGGAGGGTGGTTCGGAACGCTCGCGTGGCGGCTCGCGGCAGGGGTGGCGACGGTCCCTGCCGGTAGCGCCCGGGGGTTCCTCCACCGGCCGTGGCTGCGAGCGAGGGGCCGTTGCCGTGCCACCGCAGTACCGGCCGCACCTCCCGGCGCGCCGCCGACCTCCGCGGCCGGCTCCCGGCCGTCGGAGTGCCTCTCCCCGGAGCCCGCCGCGACGGCACCGTCTGCCGGGAATCGGGCCCGGCCGGTGCGGTACGCGCCGGCATCCCCGTGTCCCGTTGCCGTGCCGGCCTCGGCGTCGTGGCCGTTCTCGCGCATCCACGTCGTGCAGACCTGCCGCCCGCGGACCGCCGGGTGCCGTGCCCGGCGGGCGGCGGTCGGGCCCTTTGGTCAGCGTCTCCGAGGGCACCCCCCGGCCCCGGTGGCGCCCTCGCGGGCCATCCGGTCGACAGGGGTCCGGCAGCCGTGCCGGCCCTTGGGGCCGGCGGCCCCGTTGCAGGGCCGCGGAAGACATGACGGGGCCGTCGCGGCGTCGGTGGCCGGACGGCTCCGGCCGGTCCGCGCCCGGCCCGCCCTTCCAGGCGGGCCCGTGCACGACGGCCCGCCACGATCCCGTCGCCGACCGCGGCGCCTGCCCGGCGGCATGCGTGTCGACCCGCGGTCCGGCTTCACCGGGCGAGAAGCGCCGCCTCGTCGGCCTGTCGGTCGACGTCCGCCGCGGCGCGGCCGGCGCGGCCGGTGACCTTCCAGGCCGCCATGCGCAGGGCGACGGCGGGTGAGGGCGGGAAGACGCCGAGCTGGCCGAGCATGGTGATGTCGTCCCGTACGGCCTCGTGGCCTGCCACCCGGCCGTCGCGGACGTCGAGCACGTGGATCTGCTCGAAGTCGATGTCCCTGCCGGTCGGGGGTACGGCCTGGTCGAGCGATCCGTCCTTGAAGCGGACGAAGGGGCCCGTGTGGTGTCCCTGCATCCGCAGCCGGACCCACACCTGGTGGTCGTTGCCGGCCACGTCGAGGATCTCGAAGTGCAGGCCGGTGAACGCCGAGCGCATCCAGGCTCCCGAGGCCAGGACGCCGGCCGGTCCCGGCACGGCGCAGGCGGCGGGTGCGACGGCCGCCTCACGGTTGCGGAAGTCGTCGGAGACCACCGCGGCGGCCAGAGCCGCGTCGCCCGTCTCCAGGACGCGGAAGAGGCCACGGGCGAGGTCGTCGGTGTTCATGGTCATGATCGGGGGATGCCTTTCGTCCAGCGGTGAATCCGCGTGGTTCGGACACGCGTACTTATTGAGGTTTCATGCTACCTAATCATTTCTTGTTGAGTGTCTCGATGTAGGGTGGACCTGTGTCCCCGAAGCGTGTCTACGTGTCTCCCCTGCGTGAGCAGGCCGCCGCCCTCACCCGGCAGAGGATCATCGAACGGGCCACCGAGCTGTTCGCGAGCCGCGGCTACGGGCTGGTCACCGTCGCCGACATCGCGGCCGCCGCCGGCGTCTCGGCGAAGACGGTGTTCGCGAGCGTGGGCAGCAAGAGCGACCTCCTGGACGAGATCGTCACGCGCGGAGTGGCCGCCTCGGGCTACCAGGAGGCCGTGCGGCAAGCCCTCGCCCTGGAGACCCCCGAGGCGGTCCTGGAGGTTCTCGCCCGCGGCACGCGGGCGGGCAACGAGCAGCACTTCCGCGTCCACGAGGCGATCCACAAGGCGCTGCCGACCCACGCGGACGGTGAAGCGCTCTGGCTCCGTGCCACCTCCGACTACCGCGACGCGCTCGACGCCATCGCGCGGCACCTGCACACCCTGCTCCCCCCGCCCTCCTGCACGCAGCAGGAAACCGCCCAGTCGCTGTGGTTCTGGTTCGGCCCCTCGGGCTGGCGCACCCTCGTGGTCGAGAACGCGTGCTCGTGGGAGCACGCCGAGCACTTCCTGCGCCGGACCGCCGCCGCGACGCTGTACTGGAAGTCCTGACCGGTCCGAAGAGGGCAGGGGCCAGTACCGGCGACGGGCCGGCTGCCGCCGGAGGGACCGGCGGTGCCCAGGACCTCACGGACCCTTCCGCCCCCGCGGACTCCTCGACCCCGCCGCACCTGCGCACACGCTGCGAGGAACGGCTGTGGGCGACGTCAGGGCCACTGACGGTGCGGCATGGGACAAGGAAGGCCGACGCCCGGCTCGGACGACCTCCCCGGGATGCCCGCACGCGTGGCTCACGCCGTCAGAGCCGGCCCCGAGGGGGCCGGAGCGCCGGGTACCACCTCCCCGGCGGGATCCGCGGAGCCGATGTCGCGCGGTGCCGCGCCTCCTCGCATCGCGACGCCCGAAACCGGACCTGACGCGGGACTGTTCATGGCCGTACCCGAGGAGTCGGGGGACGTCACCCCGGGGCCGCCCGGCATGATTCCCGAGCACCCCGACCCGCCGGGCTGAGCTGGGGAGGACGTCTCACGTGGTGCTCCGGGCCAGGGCTCCTCGACGCTGCCGGGCTGCCGCGTTCATCCGGCCGGGCGCCAGCCCAGCGCGGGGCCGAGCCCCTGGGCGATGTCCGTGAGGATCTGGACGTAGTCCTCGTGGGCGAAGGTGAAGGGCAGCGCGAAGGCGACCTCGTCGACCTCCTGGAACGCGGCGTGGGCGTGGAGCCGTTCGGCGATCTCGGCGGAGCCTCCCACCAGATCGGGTGCGAACATCATCCGGGCCGGGCCCTGCGGGGCGGCCGTGCGCGGGGTGCGCGCCTTCGCGTACTCCTCGTACGTCGCACGCTGCCCCGGCGTGGCACTGTCCGTGGGAATCACGACGAGGCCCTGGGAGACGCGGGCCCGGTCGCCGTCGGGGTGGTGGGCGCGGAAGGTCCGGATGTGCGACAGCTGCACCTCGGCGAAGTCCTCCGACTCCTCCGCCTTGACGACGCTGCTGGTCAGGAAGTTCATGCCGTGCTCTCCGGCCCAGCGTGCCGAGCGCAGACTGCCGCCCCCGTACCACATGCGGCGGCCCAGGCCGGGTGCCTGCGGCTGGACGCGGTCGGAGAACACCTCGAAGCCCTCCACGCCGCTGAAGTCGGTGGCCGGCGTGCCGCGCACGAAGTCCAGCAGCCGCTCCACGCGGCCGTAGCCGAAGTCCTCCGACTCCGCGGTGTCAGGGTAGAGCGCGTGCTTCACCGCCTCGAAGTGCATCGGGGGGCCGACGCTGACGCCCGGGTTGAGCCGGCCGCCGGACAGCAGGTCGACGGTCGCCAGATCCTCCGCCAGCCGCAGCGGGTTCTCCCAGCCGACCGGGATGACCGCGGTGCCGAGCTCGATCCGGCTGGTCCGCTGGGAGGCCGCGGCAAGGACGGCGACCGGGGAGGAGATGCCGTACTGCAGGTGGCGGTGACGCACCCACGCGCTGTCGAAGCCCAGGCGCTCACCCAGCTCGATGATCTCCAGCGTCGACTCGTGGCCCCGCCGGGGATCGGCCTCGTCGAACAGCCCGATGGTCACGAAGCCGAGCTTCCGCAGGGGGGCCGAGGTCTGTGGCACGGGGCTTCTCCGTCGTTGACGCCGTCTCTGCCGAACGCCGGTTCCCGCGGGGGCGGTCGGCGGTCATCAGGTCAACACGACGGCCGTGGTGAGTAATTCCGCGGGTGGACGGGGGAAGGCGCCGCGGATCCGGGTGAACTGCCTGACCCGTCCGACCTGCAGGGAATCGCCTGGAGTCGTCTGCTGCCCGACTGCAGGGCCGCAGGGTTACCGACCTTGTGCTCGTCGCGGCCGGTGCTCTTCGCCGTCCACCCCGACCGCGGCTGCCGCGGCGTTGTCCCGGCCGGCGCCCTCTCGCCCACCGCGACCACGGAACGGATCGGCGGCGCGCCCGCCCGGGCCTGCCGGGCTCTCGGCTTCCTCACCGGCAGGCTCGCCGTCGAACGCGTCCGCCTGGTGACCGGCCTGCCGCCCGGCACGGCGGCCGGCGTCCGACTTCCCGCCCGGATCCGTGGGCGCCGGAGGAGCGGGAATCCTCGAGACCCCGCTCTTGGGGATACCGGTGTCCGTGCGGAGGGTGTGGACCAGGTCGTCGACCGGGCGGGTGGACACGCCGAGGACGCAGGCCCCATGACGACCGTGTGCAGGACCTTGCCGATGCGGCGCCGGCGCTCGATCAGGCGGGGGAGGAAGCCCTCTCTGCGGACCTGGGGGACGGCCGGCTCCAGGCCGCCGGCCGACGTGGGCGGTGTCTTGCCGCGGTACCCGGTGCGGGTGCCGGTGGCCTGGTTCTCCTGGGCGCCGATCTGGGCGCCGATCCGGGCGCCGACGGCACAAGGCGCGGGCGCCGCTTCCGTCCATGCGTGAGGGAGGGGGCGGACCCGGGCCGTGGCCGAGGTCCCGGTGCGGACCGGCTCCGGAGCTGGTGGACCGTCAGACCTTGACCCGCAGAGAAGAGTCGGCTGCGCGCCGGGGCGGTGCCGCGGGAGGGCGGAGATCATGGCGCAACCTCTTGACGTGTTCCCTCTAAGAACCTAATTTCACGCTGTGTGAAAAGGGTGCTGCTGCTCTTCGGGGCGCCGTCCCTGCGTTCCCGGCCCCTCGGCGCACCCGACCTCGCCCCACCCTGCTGGCGCTCTCGTTCCCGGCCCCGCCCGAACGCCACCACCCTGGCGCATCGCCACCCAGCACAGGAGCCAGCCATGACAACCTCCGCCACACCGGCGGCCGGTGCCCCCGGCACCGGCCGCACCCGGCGCCGAGCCGCCCCGGCCGCCCTGGGCGCCCTGCTCGCCTCGGGCCTGCTCGTCTCGAGCCTGTCCACCGTCCTCCTGAGCGCACCGCAGGCCCAGGCCGCCCCGCTCCCCACCGGGTGGGTGACCGTCACCGCCGGGAACAGCGGCAAGTGCGTCGACGCCGCGGCCGCCGGCACCGCCAACGGCACCGCCGTCCAGCAGTACACCTGCAACGGGACCGCCGCCCAGCAGTGGCGCCTCCAGCCGACCAGCGACGGATACGTCCAGGTCGACACCCGCAACGACACCGCGAAGGCCTGGGACGTCACCGACGTCTCCACGGCCGACGGCGCCCCGATCCAGCTCTGGTCCTACTCGGGCGGCGCCAACCAGCAGTGGCTGCCCGTCGAGGAGGCCGGTGGGACGTACCACTTCGTCAGCCGCAACAGCGGCAAGTGCCTCGACGTGCCCGGCGCCTCCACCGCCGACGGAGCGCGCCTCCAGCAGTACACCTGCAACGGCACCGCGGCGCAGTCCTTCACCCTCGGCTCCGTCGACCTCCCGCAGAACCCGCCGGGCACCCCCGACCTCGGCCCCAACGTCTCGGTCTTCGACCCGTCGATGTCCTCGGCGTCCGTCCAGGCCCGGCTCGACCAGGTCTTCGCCCAGCAGGAGTCGAACCAGTTCGGCCCGCAGCGCTACGCCCTGCTCTTCAAGCCGGGCAGCTACGACGTCGACGCCAACGTCGGCTTCTACACCCAGGTCGCCGGCCTGGGCCTGTCGCCGGACGACGTGACCGTCAACGGCGCGGTGCACGCCGAGGCCGACTGGTTCCAGGGCAACGCCACCCAGAACTTCTGGCGTTCCGCGGAGAACCTCTCCGTCAACCCGGCCGGCGGCACGGACCGCTGGGCTGTCTCGCAGGCCGCCCCGTACCGCCGGATGCACGTACGCGGCAACCTGCAACTGGACGACGGCGGCTGGTCCAGCGGCGGCTTCATGGCCGACTCCCTGATCGACGGACAAGTGCGCTCCGGCTCGCAGCAGCAGTGGCTGTCGCGCAACAGCCAGTGGGGCAGCTGGAGCGGCTCCAACTGGAACATGGTCTTCGTCGGTGACGTCAACGCGCCCGCCGGCACCTTCCCCAACCCGCCCTACACCACGGTCGCGCAGTCGCCCGTGACCCGCGAGAAGCCCTTCCTGTACGTCGACCAGGCCGGCGCCTACAAGGTCTTCGTCCCCGCGCTGCGCACCGGCACCCAGGGCACGACGTGGGCGGGCGGCAACCAGGCGGGCGCCTCGCTGCCGATCGACCAGTTCTTCATCGTCAAGCCCGGCGCCACCGCGAGCGACATCGACGCCGCACTCGCGCAGGGCAAAAACCTGCTCTTCACCCCGGGTGTCTACCACCTCGACCGCACCCTGCAGATCGACCGCGCCGACACCGTGGTCCTGGGCCTGGGCCTGGCCACCCTCGTCCCCGACAACGGCGTCACCGCGGTCAGCGTGGCCGACGTCGACGGCGTGAGGATCGCCGGACTGCTCGTCGACGCCGGCACCACCGGTTCGCAGACGCTGATGCAGATCGGCCCGGCCGGCTCCTCCGCCCGGCACACCGCGAACCCGACCTCGCTGCACGACGTCTTCTTCCGCATCGGCGGCGCGGGCGTCGGCAGGGCTGCCCGGAGCCTCGTGGTCAACAGCTCGGACGTCATCGGCGACCACATGTGGCTCTGGCGCGCCGACCACGGCAGCGGCGTCGGCTGGAACACCAACACCGCCGCCAACGGCCTGATCGTCAACGGGACCGACGTGACGATGTACGGGCTGTTCGTCGAGCACTACCAGCAGCACCAGGTGGTCTGGAACGGCAACGGCGGGCGCACGTACTTCTTCCAGAACGAGATGCCCTACGACCCGCCCGACCAGGCCGCCTGGATGAACGGCGCCACGCGCGGCTACGACGCCTACCTGGTCGGCCCGTCGGTGACCACGCACGAGGCCTGGGGCCTGGGCAGCTACTGCTACTTCAACGTCAACCCGTCCGTCGTCGCCGACCGGGCCTTCGAGGCCCCCGCCGTCCCCGGGGTCCGCTTCCACGACATGGTGACCGTCTCGCTCGGCGGCACCGGCACCATCAACCGCGTCATCAACGACACCGGCGGCACCTCCAACGCCGCGAACAACGTGACCGACCTGGTCTCCGGCCCCTGACTCCGCCCGGCCGGGCACCCGGCGGGGCCGCCGTCCGCACGGCGGCCCCGCCCCCGTTCCTTCCTCCCCTTTCACCGCACTCCTCGGCCCCGCCCCCGCCCCTCCCTCCCACCGCCGTCCCAGGTTCCGGCACCACCCGCCCGCCCACCGTCCGCCCCGGTCAGGGGGCCTGCGCCCTCAGGCGCGTCCCGGACGGCGCCGGCGCGGTCGTCGGGCCCGCCGACCACACCGCCGGCACCCGCCCCCGGACCGGCCGCGGCCCCGGACCGGCCGCGGCCCCGCTCGGCGGAGCGGCACCGTGGGGGGAGAGAGACGGCCGTGGCGTGACGACCGAGCCGGGGAGGACGGGGGAGGAGGCGTTCCTTCTTCGGCTTTCCGCCGCGGGGAAGCGGACCCCGCACGCGGAGCGGGCCGTGGACCGCACCCGCTCAGGCGGCGTCGCGCGGACCGGAGCGAGGTGGCGGGCGGCCGTCACCGCTGCCTGGTCGGGGCGCTGTCCGCTGCGCTCCCGACGAGCGGATGGCCGCCCGCGTCGAGGAAGCGGGCGAGCGGCAGGGTGGCGGCGCCGACGGTGACGGCGTCGGCGCCCAGCAGGCCGAGTTCGACGGTGGTCCGGGCGAAGGGGCGGTGCAGCGCATAGGCGGCCGCGGCCGTGCGGACGGCGTCGAGCAGCCGGGGCCCGATCATCAGCCCGGCCCAGCCGCAGAGCACGATGCGTTCGGGGGCGAAGAGGTTGACCAGGTCGGCGATGCCGGCGCCCAGGTACTCGGCGGTCTCGTCCAGCAGGGCGACGGCGGCCGGGTCGCCGCTTCCGGCGGCCTCGAGCAGCGCCCCGACGGCCGCCTCCTCGCCGGCGCCGGTGTGCACGCCCCAGCGCTCGGCCAGCGCCTCGGCGCCCACGTACGCCTCCAGGCAGCCGCGGGCCCCGCAGCGGCAGCGGCGCCCGCCGACCTGCAGGGTGGTGTGCCCCCACTCCCCGGCGCTGGTGCCGGTCCCGCGGTACGGCTTGCCGTCGGTGACCACGCAGGCGCCGACGCCGGACCCCAGCAGGGCGATGACGGCGTTGCGGGCGCCGCGGCCCGCGCCGAACCACATCTCGGCCTGGCCGAGGGTGATGGCGCCGTTGTCGATGTGGAGCGGCAGCCGGGTGCCCTCGGCGAGCAGCGCGCCCAGGGGCACGGCGTTCCAGCCGATGGTCTGTCCGTGCACGACCGCCCCGGAGCCGTCCGTGCCCTGCTCGACGATGCCGGGGACGCCGATGCCGACACCGAGCACCAGGGCGGGGTCGACGCGGGCGTCCCGCAGCACGGCGGACAGGCCGTCGAGGACGAGCCGGACCACCGTGGCGACCTCGTGGCCGCTGTCGGCCAACGGCCGGTCGGCGGAGGACAGCTCGGTGAGGGCGAGGTCGAACAGGGCGACCCGGACGCGGGTCTCGCCGACGTCCACGCCGACGAGGAGGCCGTGCCGGGGGGCGACCTTGAGCATGACGCGGGGGCGGCCGCCGTCGGAGCCGACCGAGCCGGCCTCCTCGACGACGCCGTCGGCGAGGAGCTCGGAGACGACGTTGCTGATGGATCCCGTGCTCAGCCCGGTGTCCCTCGCCAACTCCTGCCGGCTGAGGGGGCCTTCGAAGTACAGATGGCGCAGAAGCGCCGATCGGTTGCCGCGCCGCAGGTCGCGCACTGTCCGACTGTCCCGCTCTGCCATGTCGGCCCTCTCCCCCTGGCGGTCCGGTGCTGTTCCGGACCTTGACGCCGGGTTTTCCCCCATGTTAAATCACGCCTTGAATTAAGACGTGACGTACCTCACTTCCACGGTTCACCCCGGAGGCGATCCCGGTCATGCGCACCACTCGTATCACGGCTCCCGCGGCACTCGCGGCCGTACTCCTCGTCTGCACCACCGCCTGCGGCGGAGGCTCATCGACCGGCGGCAGCGCCCAGGGCGGCCCCGAGGAGCTCACCTACTGGGCCAGCAACCAGGGCTCGAGCCTCGAGGCCGACCAGCAGGTCCTCACACCCGAACTCAAGAAGTTCCAGCAGCAGACCGGCATCAAGGTCAAGCTCGAGGTCGTCCCGTGGAGCGACCTGCTCAACCGCATCCTCGCGGCCGCCGCCTCCGGCCAGGGCCCCGACGTCCTCAACATCGGCAACACCTGGTCCTCCTCCCTGCAGGCGACCGGAGCCCTGCGCCCCTTCGACGCGAAGGCCTTCGAGGCCATCGGGGGCAAGGACCGCTTCGTCGCCTCCGCGATCGGCGCGACGGGCGCCCAGGGCAAGGACCCGGCCGCAGTGCCGCTGTACTCCCTCGCCTACGGCCTGTACTACAACAAGAAGATGTTCGCCGACGCCGGCATAGCCGAGCCGCCCGCCACCTGGGACGAACTGGTCGCCGACGGCAAGATGCTCACCAAGGACGGCAGGTACGGCCTCGCGGTCGAGGGCGGCAACCCGTCCGAGAACGTCCACCACGCCTTCGTCCTCGGCAAGCAGCACGGCGCCGACTTCTTCGACGCCGCCGGCAAGCCGGACTTCACCACCCCCGGGGCCGTGGCCGCCGTCAAGCAGTACGTCGACTTCATGGCCGCCGACAGGATCGTCGCCCCGGGCAGTGCCGAGTACGCGGCCAACCAGGCGGTGACCGACTTCGCCACCGGCAAGGCGGCCATGCTGCTGTGGCAGGCCGCCGGCTCCTCGCTGAAGTCCCACGGCATGAAGCCCGGCGACTACGGCGTCGCCCGGGTGCCCATGCGGACCAAGGACGCCACCGGCCCCACCGCGGTCAACTCGATGGTCGCCGGCATCAACCTCGCCGTCTTCAACAAGACGGCCAACGCCGACGGCGCGCTGAAGTTCGTGAAGTTCATGACCGGCGACGACGAGCAGCGGATCCTCAACGCCGCCTACGGGTCGCTCCCGCCGACCAAGGCGGCCCAGTCCGACCCGGCCTTCGCCACCCCCGACCTGAAGGTGCTCGCCGACGCGCTCGCCCACACCGCCGCACCGCTCCCGCAGGTCGCCGACGAGAGCCAGTTCGAGACCGCCGTCGGCACGGCCGTGAAGGACCTCTTCGCCGACGCCGCCGCCGGCCGCCCGGTCACCACCGACAGCGTCAGGACCGCCCTCCAGAAGGCCCAGCAGCAGATGCCGGCCTCGTGAGGACGCGCCGACCCGTGGCCCGCCCCGCCCTGCCCGCACAGCACGGCCCCACCGCCCCACCCCTCGGCGCCCCCCGGCCGCCGCAGAAGAGGGCCCCGGGCCGGTCCCCGCTGGCCCGGATCCTCCCACCGGCCCGGCTGCGGCGCGCCTGGCTCCCGTACGCGCTGCTCCTGCCGGCCCTTGCCCTGGAACTGCTTGTCCACCTGGTGCCGATGCTCGTCGGCATCGCCATGAGCTTCAGGCAGCTGACCCAGTTCTTCATCGGCAACTGGTCCGCGGCCCCCTGGGCGGGGCTGGACAACTACCGCCTCGTGGTGGACGTCCACGCGCCGGTCGGCGCGGACCTGCTCGCGTCCTTCGCCGTCACCTGCCGGTTCACCCTGCTGTCCGTCGGCCTGTCCTGGCTGCTCGGCACGGGCGCCGCGCTCCTGATGCAGGACGCCTTCCGGGGCCGCGGCCTGCTGCGCACCGTCTTCCTGGTGCCCTACGCGCTCCCGGTGTACGCGGCGGTCATCACCTGGGCGTTCATGTTCCAGCGGGACACCGGCATGGTCAACCACCTCCTGCACGACCAGCTGCACCTCACCGGGGAGCGCCCCTTCTGGCTCATCGGCGACAACAGCTTCGCCGCACTGGTGACCGTCTCGGTCTGGCGCCAGTGGCCCTTCGCCTTCCTGTGCCTCACCGCAGGACTGCAGAACATCCCCCGCGAACTGTACGAGGCGGCCGCGATGGACGGTGCGGGCGTCCTGCGGCAGATCCGGTCCATCACCCTGCCGTCGCTGCGCCCGGTCAACCAGGTGCTGGTGCTGGTGCTGTTCCTGTGGACGTTCAACGACTTCAACACGCCCTACGTGCTGTTCGGACGCGCCGCACCCCGCGCGGCGGACCTGGTGTCCGTCCACATCTACCAGTCGTCCTTCGTGACCTGGAACTTCGGCTCCGGCTCGGCGATGTCCGTGCTCCTGCTGCTGTTCCTGCTCGTCGTGACGGTGCTGTACCTGGCCGTGACCTCCTCGAGGAGGAAGGATGCCTGACGCCCGCAGCCCCATGGCCCCGCCGCGCTCGCTGGTGTGGACCCGGCGCGTCGTCCTGGGCGCGCTCACCGCCTTCGCGCTCGCACCGGTTTTCGTCATGGCCGTCTCGTCGCTGAAGCCGCTCCAGGACGTGCAGGGACCCTTCCACTGGCTCCCCAGCCACCTGACCCTGCGCCCCTACCGCGACATCTGGCACACCGTCCCGCTGGCCCACTACTTCCTCAACTCGCTGATCGTGGCGGCCGGCGCGACGGTCTGCTCGGTCACCGTGGCCGTCTTCGCCGCCTACGCGGTCAGCCGCCACCGGTTCCGCGGGCGCCGCCTGTTCTCGCTGACCATCCTGTCCACCCAGATGTTCCCCGGCATCCTCTTCCTGCTGCCGCTCTTCCTGATCCTCGTCAACCTCGGCAACGCCACCGGCATCGCGCTGTACGGCAGCCGGGGCGGCCTGATCCTGACCTACCTGACCTTCTCGCTCCCCTTCTCCGTCTGGATGCTCGTCGGCTACTTCGACTCGATCCCCCGGGACCTGGACGAGGCAGCCCTCGTCGACGGCTGCGGCCCGCTCGGCGCCCTGCTGCGCGTGGTCGTCCCCGCCGCCGTACCCGGCATCGTCGCCGTGTGCGTGTACGCCTTCATGGCGGCCTGGGGCGAGGTGCTGTTCGCCTCCGTCATGACCACCACCGCCACCCGCACCCTCGCCGTCGGCCTGCAGGGCTACGCCACGCAGAGCGACGTCTACTGGAACCAGGTCATGGCCGCCTCGCTCGTGGTCAGCGTGCCGGTGGTGGGCGGGTTCCTGCTGCTCCAGCGCTACCTCGTCGCCGGACTGACCGCCGGCGCGGTCAAGTGAGGCACCCGGTGGCCGGCCCCGCGCAACCCGCCCCTGACCACCCGGCGAACGAAAGGCAGCCCGTGTTCCCCGACCTCAGCGACCTCCCCGACACCTTCGTCTGGGGCGCCGCGACGGCCGCCTACCAGATCGAGGGGGCAGCGGCCGAGGACGGCCGCGCCCCCTCCATCTGGGACACCTTCTCCCGCACACCGGGCAAGGTCGCCGACGGCGACACCGGCGACACCGCCTGCGACCACTACCACCGGTGGCCGCAGGACGTCGCCCTGATGCGCGGCCTCGGCCTGGACGCCTACCGCTTCTCCATCGCGTGGCCGCGCGTGGTGCCGCAGGGCGGAGGGCCGGTCAACCCCGCCGGCCTGGCCTTCTACGACCGCCTGGTCGACGCACTGCTGGAGGCCGGCATCACCCCCTTCCCCACCCTCTACCACTGGGACCTCCCGCAGGCCCAGCAGGACCGCGGCGGCTGGCCGCAGCGGGAGACCGCCCTGCGCTTCGCCGAGTACGCCTCGGTGGTCGCCGAAAGGCTGGGGGACCGGGTCACCCACTGGGCGACGCTCAACGAACCGCTGTGCTCCTCCTGGATCGGCCACCTGCAGGGACTCATGGCCCCCGGCCTCACCGACATCACCGCCGCCGTCCGCGCCTCCTACCACCTGCACCTGGGCCACGGCCTCGCCGTCCAGGCGCTGCGCGCCGCCGTCCCGCAGGCCAGGATCGGCATCGTCAACAACCTCAGCCCCTGCACACCCGCCTCGGACCGGCCGGAGGACGTCGCCGCCGCACGGCGCGCCGACGGCCACACCAACCGCTGGTGGCTGGACCCCGTCCACGGCCGCGGCTACCCCCAGGACATGGTGGAGCTGTACGGCGTGCAGCTGCCGGAGCGCCCGGGCGACATGGCGGCCATCGCCGCCCCGCTGGACTGGCTGGGCCTGAACTACTACTTCCGCGAGGTCGTCGCCGACGACCCCTCGGGACCGCTGCCCCGCGCACGCCCCGTGCGCCTGCCCGGCGTCCGGCGCACCGCGATGGACTGGGAGGTGCACGCCGACGGCCTGGAACAGCTGCTGCTGCGCCTGACCGAGGAGTACGGCGCGCGCAGCATCTACGTCACCGAGAACGGTTCGGCGTACGAGGACCGCCCCGGCCCCGACGGACGGGTGCACGACCCCGAGCGCACCGCCTACCTGGAGGAGCACCTCGCCGCCTGCGCCCGCGCGGTGCGCGGCGGGGCCCCGCTGGCCGGCTACTTCGCCTGGTCGCTGCTGGACAACTTCGAATGGGCCTACGGCTACCGCAAGCGCTTCGGCCTCGTCCACGTCGACTACCCGACACAACGCCGGACCGTGAAGGACAGCGGGCGCCGTTACGCCGACATCATCGGGGCCCACCGGCGGGGCCGCACCGGGCCGGCCGGGTGCGCCGGGTCGCACTCCGCCGGTGACCCTGGACGTGCATCCGTGATGCCGGTCGGCCGTCCGGGATCAGGCCGGCGCCGGTGAAGCAGCCGTCGATCAGGTGGTGCGGGGTGGTCGGTCCGGGGCGGGCAGCCGGCCGGGGCGCGTCCAGCGGTCCGCACGGTTTTCGGTGCGGCTCCCGATCATGGAAGGAGCACCCCATGAGCGACGCGACTGCCTCTGCCGAGGCGGTTGACGGGGTCCGGCCGGGCCGGCGGCGGACCTGCTGGACGACCGGTTGACCGGGCGGCCGACCGGGCCCGGCCGCGCACGGCCGGGCGGAGGGCCGGGCGCGGACCGCCGCACGGGTGGCCGCGCCGGTCGGCCGGAAGTCCCATGCCCTCTCCGGCGTCCCCGGGGCCGCTCGGCCCATGCGCCGACGGAGCTTCGGCCCGCAGCTGCCGGCGCGGCGGGTGGCCGAGTGCGACGAGCAGGCCGTCGCGGTGTGGAAGGAGGCGATCCGGGCGGAGGCGGAAGAGCGCCGGCGGCCTGCGGGGCATGGATCTGCTTCGAGGACGAACCGGGACTCACCCGCTGACCGCCCTGAGGAGGCACCCGGGGACGGCACGGCACCACCCCGGTGGTGGCGGTCGGCGGCCGCCGCTGCCCGGGCGAGCGCGACCGCGTCCGGCCGGTCTGCGCCGAACGCTGCCTGTCCGACCCCGCCTCCGTCCGGAGACGGTGTGTCCGGTGACGGGCGCATCCGATATGATAGCGCCTACTATAATTCTGCGATGTGTGAGAGGACGCCATGGCTGGAGGTCGGCCGCGGGCCTTCGACGTCGATGAGGTGCTGGACCGGGCGCTCGAAGTGTTCTGGCGCCATGGGTACGAGGGCGCCGGGATCTCACAGCTCACCAGCGCGATGGGTATCAACCCGCCAAGCCTGTACAACACCTTCGGCAACAAGCAGGAACTGTTCCGGCAGGTCCTCGACCGCTACGCGGACGGTCCGGCCGGCTACATGCAGAAGGCTTTCACCGAGCCCACCGCCCTCCAGGTCGTCGAGGCCCTGCTGCATGGTGGTGCGGATGCCACGACCCGTCCCGACTGCCCTCCCGGGTGCCTGACGCTGCAGGGCGGACTCGCGGCTGCCCCGGGGTCGGAGCAGGCCGTCGCCGAGCTTGCCAGGCGCCGCGCTGCCGGGGAAACGGCCCTGCGGGCGCGGCTGGAGAGGGCCCAGGACGAGGGGGAGATCCCCGCCGACGCGTCCCCCGCGGACCTCGCCCGCTTCTTCGCCACCGTGTTTCAGGGCCTGGCCGTCCAGGCCGTGGGCGGTGCGAGCAGCGAGGAACTGCACCGGGTCATCGACCTCGCGATGAAGGCCTGGCCGACGGCGGACTGACACCGGAAGCCGACGCCCCCACCCCGGCCGCCCCGGGCCGTGGGGGGCTGCCGGTGCAGGAGGGCCGCCTGTTTGCGGAGCGGGAACTGCAAGGGGGTGGGTCTGGTGCGGTTCGACGGGCATCCGCGAGCAGGGGCTGAGTCCCCGCAAGGACGTCCCTCCTGGAGGGCACCGGGGAGGAGAGGCCCTGCCCCCGGCGCCCGTTCACGCCGGGGGCCGAGGCCGGGACCGTCGAGCCGTGCGGGCGCGGTGACCGCCCGGTCGGGCAGGCCGGCCGGGGTGCCGGCCTGACCGGGACCGCGGTCCGCGACCGGGTCTGCCGGGCCCAGGCCGACGCCGGCCACCCGCACACCGGGCCGGTCGCCGACGCCCTGCGCGTGACCTGCCGCCACCGCAGCCTCCACGACGACGGAACCGCCCGCGCCGCCCGACCACCGCACCACCCTGTCCGTCAGGACGGCGCAGGCTCAAGGGGCATCCGTGGGGCTTGTGCCGAGTCGTTGCCGCGGGCATGGGGACGGGATGGGGCCGGACCCGGCGATGACGGCCCGGGTGTGCGGTCCCAGGCCGAGTCGCCGGGCGAGCCGGAGGTCGTCGGGGGTGTCGATGTCGAGCCGGGCGCCGGGCACGTCCAGGCCGACGATCTCGTACGCCCCTGTGCGGCGGTGGCGGTCGCGGGAGTCCCCTTCGAAGGCCGGCTCCAGCCGCTGCGGGCCTGCGGCGGTGAGGACGGTGGTGCCGCGGCCCGCGTGGTCGGCGAGGAAGGCCCGCCGGTGCCCCGACGCCGTGTGCAGCACGGTGGCCAGCTCGGTGCTCCGCAGGGCGGGCAGGTCGGCGGTCAGGACAGCGATCGCGCCGCTGCGGCCGAGCATCTGCGCATGCCGGGCCGCTGTGCGGACGGCCGCGTTGAGTCCTGCTGGTGGCCGGTCGGGTACCGGTACCGCGCCCGCGTACCGGGCCTCTGCCGCCGCCTCCTGATCGTCCGTCACCACCAGGACGCGGGTGACTGCCGCAGTGCCGAGGACCGCCTCCAGGGTGTCCCGGAAGAAGGCGTGGGCCAGGGTCCTGCGGGAGGCGCAGGACGCACCGGCCAGCCGGCTCTTGGCCGCCGCGAACGGTTTCACGGGCAGCACGACGGTCCAGGCCGCCTGCAGGGCCGTCACTGCGTTGCCGACCGGGCGGCTGCCCGGGGGTCCTGCCGGTCGGAGGAGCCGGCATCCAGCAGCGGCAGCAGTTCCGGCAGGTGCCCGTCGGAGGCGAGGGCTGCGGCGCGGCGCTCGGCGGGCACCTCGCCGTAGAGGGTGGTGCGCTGGCGGGCCGGGCGGCCGGCGGCCTGCGCGATGGCCTCCAGGTCGCGGACGGACCGGTGGGAGCCGTAGGCGGAGCCCGCCATCCGGGAGATGGTCTCCTCCATGAGGGTGCCGCCCAGGTCGTTGGCGC
>NZ_JAJLRA010000036.1 GCF_020991365.1 Streptacidiphilus sp. ASG 303 | reverse complement strand
GGCCGCCCTCGACGCCGGCACCGGCCACGGCCGCATCAGCAACGCCCTGAGGAACGACGGCACCACCGCACTCGACATCCGCGCCACCACCGACCACGGCGACATCACCGCCCGCAGCCTCTGACCGCCCGCGGCCCCTGAAGGAGCACCCTCATGACCAACCTGGCCATCGCGGCGAACGGGCTGCGGAAGTCCTACGGCGACAAGGTCGTGCTCGACGGCGTCGACCTGGCCGTCCCCGAGGGAACGGTCTTCTCCCTGCTCGGCCCGAACGGCGCCGGCAAGACCACCGTCGTCAAAATCCTCTCGACCCTCGTCCCCGCCGACCCGGGCACCGGCGCCGTCCACGTCGGCGGCCACGACCTGGCTGCCGAGCCCCAGGCGGTACGCGCCGCGATCGGCGTCACCGGCCAGTTCTCCGCCGTCGACAACCTGATCACCGGTGAGGAGAACATGCTCCTCATGGCGGACCTCCACCACCTGCCCCGGTCCGAGGGGCGGCGGGTCGCCGCCGGGCTGCTGGAGCGCTTCGACCTGGCCGAGGCCGCGAGGAAGCCCGCCTCCACCTACTCCGGCGGCATGAAACGCCGCCTCGACATCGCCATGACCCTGGTCGGCTCCCCCCGGATCATCTTCCTCGACGAGCCGACCACCGGCCTCGACCCGCGCAGCCGCCACACCATGTGGCAGATCATCCGCGAGCTCGTCGCAGGCGGGGTCACCGTCTTCCTCACCACCCAGTACCTCGAGGAGGCCGACCAGCTCGCCGACCGCATCGCCGTACTCCACGACGGCAGGATCGCCGCGCAGGGCACCGCCGGGGAGCTCAAGCGGCTCGTCCCCGGCGGGCACGTCCGGCTCCGCTTCACCGACCCGGCCGCCCACCGGTCCGCCGCCCTCGCGCTGCCCGGCGCCGCGCGGGACGACGAGGCGCTGGCGCTGCAGATCCCCAGCGACGGCACCCAGCGCGAGCTGCGCTCCGTCCTCGACCGGCTCGACGCCGCCGGCGTCGAGGCGGACGAGCTGACCGTGCACACCCCCGACCTCGACGACGTGTTCTTCGCCCTGACCGACAGCGGCAGCGCGCCCGACCTGCCGAACCAGCCGAACCGGTCCACGGAGGCCCTGCGATGAGCTCCCTCTCCCTCGCCGTGCGCGACTCGTCCACCATGCTGCGCCGCAACCTGCTGCACGCCCGGCGCTACCCCTCCCTCACGCTGAACCTGCTGCTCACCCCGGTCATGCTGCTGCTGCTCTTCGTCTACGTCTTCGGCAACGCGATGAGCGGCGGCGCGGGCCGCGCGGCCTACATCGCCTACGTCGTGCCGGGCATCCTGCTGCTGACCGTCGGCTCCACCGTGGTCGGCACCGCGGTCTCCGTCTCCACCGACATGGCGGAGGGCATCATCGCCCGCTTCCGCACCATGGCCATCCACCGCCCGTCGGTGCTCGTCGGACACGTCGTCGGCAGCGTCCTGCAGTCGGTCGCCGGCGTGGTCCTCGTCGGCGCCGTCGCCGTGGCGATCGGCTTCCGCTCCGTCGGTGCGACCGCCCCGGAATGGCTCGCGGCGTTCGGGCTGGTCGTCCTGTTCGCCCTGGCGCTCACCTGGATCGCGGTCGGCATGGGCCTGGTCAGCCCGAACGCGGAGGCCGCAAGCAACAACGCGATGCCGCTGATCCTGCTGCCCCTGATCTCCAGCGCCTTCGTCCCGCTGCACTCCATGCCGGGCTGGTTCCAGCCCGTCGCCCGGTACCAGCCCTTCACGCCCGTCATCGAGACCCTGCGCGGGCTCCTCCTCGGCACCCCCGTCGGCAGCAACGGGTGGATCGCCCTGGCCTGGTGCCTCGGCCTCAGCGTGCTCGGCTACCGCTGGTCGGCCTCGACGTTCGACCGGGACGCGCGGTAACGCCCCGCCGGGGGCGGGCCGCCTCCCGCGGCCCCGCACCACCGCACCCGCGTTCCGCCCGGGGCGGCGCACACCGGCACCGCGCCGGCGTGCGCCGCCCCGCCGGCGCTCCCGGCCGCCGCACCGCGGCCCGGCGGACGGCGGCCCGGCGGACGGCGGCCCGGCGGACGGCGGCCCCGAGGCCAGGCGGGCGGCGGCGGACGCTCCGCCGCAGCAGCCGGGCGGGGCCCGCCCTCAGGCGCCGCCCGCACCGTCGAAGGAGCCGCCGCGCCCGGCGCCGGCGGCGAAGCGCGCCGCCCCGGCGCGCGTGTCGGCGGCCAGGGACCGCAGCCCGTGCCGCCACTCCCCGGCCAGGGCCTCCGCCTCGGGCAGTCCCTCCTGCTCCAGGAGGGAGAGCCGGTCCTCGCGCAGGCAGGTCTGCGGGAAGCGGGCGAGGCCGGCCGCCAGCTCCTCCGCCGCCTCCCGCTCGCGGCCCACGGGCACCACGCGGTTGGCCAGTCCGATGCGGTACGCCTCGGCCGCGTCGACGGGGCGGCCGGTGAGCACCATGTCCATCGCGACGCCCGCGCCCACGATCCGGGGCAGCCGCACCGTGCCGCCGTCGATGAGGGGCACGCCCCAGCGGCGGCAGAAGACGCCGAAGACCGCGTCCTCGGCGGCCACCCGCAGGTCGCACCAGAGGGCGAGCTCCAGGCCGCCGGCCACGGCGTGCCCGGCCACGGCGGCGACGACGGGCTTGCCGAGCCGCAGGCGGGTGGGGCCCATCGGGCCGCGGCCGCCGGCCTCCAGGCGGTTGCCGCGCGGGGTGCCCACGGCCTTGAGGTCCGCCCCGGCGCAGAAGGTGCCGCCCTCGCCCCACAGCACCGCGGCCGAGGCCGAGGGGTCCGCGTCGAAGTCCTCGAACGCCTCGGCCAGTGCCTGCGCGGTGGGGCCGTCCACCGCGTTGCGCGCGGCGGGCCGGGAGAGGACGACGGTGGTGACCGGCCCGGCCCGCTCGGTGCGGACGGCCGGCGCGCTCACCGGGCGGCCCCGCGGACGGGACGCGGGCGCGCGGAGGGCCCGTGTGCGGACGGGGGGACGGTACCGCCGCCCCTCCCGCGCTGCTCCCGCCGCCCCGCGGATCCGGGTCCGGGTCCCGGTCCCGGTCCCGGTCCCGGTCCTGGTCCTGGTCCTGGTCCTGGCACGACGGGCAGCGTAGGGCGGCGCCCGCCCCGCGTACAGGGGTGCGGGGGCCGGGGGCCGCCGGGCGGTGCGGCGCGCCGGTCAGCCGCGGTCCCGCAGCTCCTTGAGCCGGGCGACGTCGGCCGCGTGCCCGGCCCCGCCGCCCTCGTGGTCGGGGGTCTCGACGACGAGCGGCACGCCCGCGGTCGCCGGGTGGGCGAACAGCTCGCGGAAGGGCTCGGCGCCGATGTGCCCGCTGCCGATGTTGGCGTGCCGGTCCTTGCGGGCGCCCGCGACGTCCTTCGAGTCGTTGGCGTGGACCAGCCGCAGCCGCCCCTCGCCCGCGGCCGCCGTCAGCAGGTCCAGCGCCTCCTTCATCCCGCCGGGCGCGGCCAGGTCGTGCCCGGCGGCGAAGGCGTGGCAGGTGTCGAGGCAGACGCCGACCCTCGGGTGGCGGTCGAGCGCGTCCGCGTACGCGGCCAGGTGCTCCATGCGGGAGCAGAGCGAGCGGCCCTGGCCGGCGGTGGGCTCCAGCAGCAGCCACGGGGCGTCGTCGCCGAGGCCGTCCAGCTCGTCCAGCAGCGGGCGCACGTCCGCCCGGACCTGCGCCATCGCCTCCGCGTACCGGGAGCCGCCGCCCGGGGCGGTCCCGACGGCCGAGCCGGTGTGGACCACGACGCCGCGCGCCCCGATGGCGTGGGCGCGCAGCAGCGAGTGGCGCAGGGAGGCGGTGGAGCGCTCGCGGGTCGCCGCGTTGTCCGAGCCGAAGTTGATCAGATAGGGGGCGTGGACGAAGGCGGGGATGCCGTCCCGGGCGCAGGCGTCCCGGAAGGCGGCGTCGTGCCCGGGGTCGCCCGGCGGGGTGGCCCAGCCGCGCGGGTTGGCGACGAAGACCTGCACCGCCTCGGCGCCGATCCGGCGCGCGTAGGCCAGTCCGGTCCCGACCAGCCCCCGGCCGGCGACCGGCACGTGGGCGCCGACGGGGTTGCGCAGGGCGGCGGGGCCGCGGTCGGCGGGCGGGGCGGGGGCCGGGAGGGGGCCGCGGTCGGCGGGCGGGGCGGGGGCCGGGTCGGGCGGGGCGTGCATGCCCCCGAGCCTGCCACGTCCTGCGGGGCGCGCCGCCGCCGAGGCGGCGGCCGGCCCGGGTTCACTGCACGCAGAACTCGTTGCCCTCCGGATCGGCGAGGACGACGTGGCTGCCGGACACCTCGTCGACGACTCTGAGGACGGCGGCGCCGAGCCCCTTCAGGCGCTCCACCTCGGCGTCGCGACGCGCGGCCCCGACGTGCAGGTCGAGGTGGAGCCGGTTCTTGGCCCGCTTGTCCTCCCGGGCCTCGGGGACGGCCTGGAAGAGCAGGCGGCGGCCGAGTCCGGTGCCGGTGGCGGGATCGACGGGGTCCTCGGCGTGGCGCACGGCGGCGGCGTGCCGCCACGCTCGGCGGCCGTCGACGAGGACGGTCTGCTCCTCGCCGACGACGCCGGAGGCGAGCAGCCGCTTGACGAGGGCGCTGTTGTCCTCGCGCTCGTAGCCGAGGGCCTCGGCCCAGAAGGCGGCCTGGGCGAGGGGGTCGGCGCAGTCGACGACGAGCTTCCAGTGCACGGCCATGCGGTCCTCCGGCGTCCTGCGGGTCCCGGGATCCTGTCCACCCGACGGTGCAACCACTTATACTGGTGACATGACGGCGGCGGCAAGCACCGGCCTGGTCCTCCGCTCCCCCGAGGGCACCCGGTACCTCTTCGACCCCGGCGCGCTGTGCCTGGAGCTCCTCACCACCGGCGGTCCGGGACCTCTGGCCCGCCACGAGGTGCTGCACGCGCCGGAGGACCTGTCCCGCTGGCTGACCCTGTCCCGGCTCGGTGTCGGCCCCGGCGACGTCCGCGTCTCCCCGGGGGAGCTCGCAACGGCCCGGCGGCTGCGCGACGCCCTGTGGCGGCTGGCCCGCGCCGCGGCGGGCGGCGGCCCCTGGGGACCCGGGGACCTGGCGGAGGTCAACCGCGCCGCGGCCGCCCCGCCGCTCGCCCCGTGCATCGGCGCCGACCGCACCCGCGTCTGGGAGCTGCCCGCCGACGGGACCGGTGCGCTGTCGACCGTCGCCCGCGACGCGGTCGACCTGTTCACCGGTCCGCTCGCCGACCGGATCCGCGAGTGCGCGGCCCACGACTGCTTCCTCGTCTTCGTGGACGCCTCCCGGCCGGGGCGGCGGCGCTGGTGCGCCATGGAGCGCTGCGGGAACCGCAGCAAGACGCGGGCGCTGCGCGCCCGCCGCGCCACCGGGGGGACGGCGGCACCGGCCGGCCCCGCGTCCGAGGACACCGCCGACGGAAGGACCGGACCGTGATCCGCCCCACCGGACCGACCCGCCCCACCGGACTGACCCGGGACGCCGGATTTCAGATCGGCGTCTCCCGCACGCTCCCCCTCCCCCCGGAGGCCGTCTGGCGGTTCCTCGTCTCCCCCGAGGGGACGGCCCTGTGGCTCGGCCACGGGGCCGTCCTCCCCTCGGAGCGCGGGGCGGCGTGGACGGCGGCCGACGGCACGTCAGGCGAACTCCGCTCCCGGCACGAGGGATCGCGTGTCCGCCTCACCCGGCGCCCCGCCGGGCCGGGCGCCGAGTCCACGGTCCAGGTCACCGTCACCCCCCGCGGGGAGGGCGCGACGGTCCGCTTCCACCAGGAGCGCCTCGCCGACGCCGCCGGACGCGAGGAGCGGCGGCGGCACTGGCGGTCCGTCATGGACGCCCTCGAGCAGGCCCTGTCCCCTGCGGCGGACCGGCCGCCCCGCGGCTGACCGGCCGCCCCGCCCCCGGCCCCGGCGGGGCCGGCCTCCGGCAGCGCGGCGGGGCCGGCCTCCGGCAGCGCGGCGGGGCCGGCCTCCGGCAGCGCGGCGGGGCCGGGACACCCTGCGGCGTCCCGGCCCCGCCCTCCGTGCCCGGCCCCGCCATCCGTGCCCGTCCGCGCCCGCCCGCGCCGGCCGTCAGTGGCCGGCCCCCTCGCCGTCCTCGCGGGCCTTCCTCGGCAGCAGGAAGGCGACGAGGAAGGTCAGCAGCAGCATCCCGTCCACGACCCACAGGACCGTCTTCATCGCCGTGCCGAAGCCGACCTGGAAGGCGGACCTGCCGGTGTCCTGCAGGGCCCGGGCGACCGCGGCGCCGGCCTGCGGGGAGGCGGCGGCCGCCCGGGCGTCGCGCTCCAGCCGGGCGCAGGAGGCGGGCGCGGCCTCGGGGTCCTTGGCGGTGGCCCGGTCGCGGCCGCAGTCGTGCAGGCCCCGGACGAGGGCGTCCTGCGCGGCGCCGGTGACCTGGGCCGCGGCCAGCCGCGCCCGCAGGGCGGGCGCGGCGTCGTCGGCGGCCGAGGCGACGCCGCCGCCCAGCAGGCCGAAGAAGACGGTGCCGAGCAGGGCCACGCCGAACGCGCTGCCGAGCTGCTGCATCGCCGTCATGGTGCCCGCCGCGGAGCCGGTCTCGTGCTGCTCCACCCCGGCCAGCACGATGTCGAAGAACGGCGCCATCAGCAGGCCCATGCCGATGCCGGTGACCACCAGGGCGGGGGTGAGCTGCCAGGGGGTGACGCCGGCGCCGGCGCGGTCCAGGGTGAACCAGACGCCGAGGACGCCGAGCGCCATGACGAGTGCGCCGCCGTGCAGGACGCGGCGGCCGAACCGCTGGACCGCCTGGGCCAGCCCGAAGCCGACCACCATGCCGCCCGACCAGGGCACCATGGCGAGTCCGGCGCGGAGCGTGGAGTAGCCGAGGCCCATCTGGGTGTAGAGGCTGAAGACCAGCATGAAGCCGTTCATGGCGGAGAAGAAGACGAGCCCGACGGCCATGCCGCCGCTGAAGCCCCGCTTGCGGAAGAGGGTCGGCACGACCAGGGGGTCGCCGCCGGCCCGGCTGCGCCGGGACTCGTACCGGCCGAAGAGGACGAAGACCGCCGCGGAGGCCGCCAGCATCGCGAACGCCCAGAGCGGCCAGTCGTGCTCGCGCCCCTGGACCAGGGGGAAGACGAGCAGGAAGGCGGCCAGTGAGGCCAGCAGCATGCCGGGGATGTCCAGCCCGGGGGCCTGCGGGGAGCGGCCGCGCGGGAGGAAGCGGAGCGCGCCGAGGAGGGCGGCGGCGCCGAGCGGCAGGTTGATCAGGAAGATCATCCGCCAGCCGGTGCCGGCGTAGTCGGCCTCGACGAGCCAGCCCGCGAGGATGGGGCCGCCGACCGCCGACAGGCCCATGACCGGCCCGAACAGGCCGAACGCGGCCTGCATCTCCTTCGGCGGGAACATCTCCTTGATCATGCCGAGGCCCTGCGGGAGCATCACCGCCCCGAAGAGGCCCTGCACGACGCGGGCGCCGATCAGCATCCCGGGCGACTGCGCGACGGCGCAGAGCAGCGAGCCGGCGGTGAAGCCCGCGGCGCCGACCAGGAACATCAGGCGGCGGCCGTGGATGTCGCCGAGCCGCCCGCCGGTGATGAGCCCGACGGCCATGGCGAGGGTGTAGGCGGCGCCCAGCCACTGGACGGTGCTCGCGCCGCCGCCGAGGTCGGCGCGCATGGAGGGGCCGGCGATGTTGGTGACCACGGCGTCGAGGAGGTCCATCACCTCGGCGGCCAGGATCACGAAGAGGGCTGCCCAGCGCCACCGGTACGGCGCGGGCTGGGTGGCCGGGGCGCTGTCGAGCGCGACACCGGTACTGGTCATGGGGACTCCCCGAGTCGGTGAACGACGTTCACCATAGCCGATCGCTGTTCATTCGGCGAACAACGTTCTCCACGATATAGCGTGACGTGCGCACCAGACAAGATATATCGCTTCTCGGACCGGTGTTCTCCCGCTCCGATCACCGTTCACCGCGCGTCCTACACTGGACCGATGAGCACCGGCCCGGCCAGCGACGACACCCTCCCCGCCACCCCCTGGGAGCGGTCGCCCCGCAGGCGGCCGGCGGCGCGGGTCCCGCTCACCCCCGAGCGCGTCGTCGACGCCGCCTACGAGGTCCTCGACCGCGAGGGCCTCGACGGACTGACCATGCGCCGGGTCGCCGCCGAGCTCGGCACCGCCGTGTCCGCCCTCTACGCCCACGTCAGCAGCAAGGACGAGCTGCTGGAGCTGATGTACCAGCGGATGTTCGCGGGCCTGGAGATCCCCGACCCCGACCCCGACCGGTGGCAGGAGCAGATCAAGGAGTTCGCCCGCGCGGGACGCGCCCGGCTGCTCGCCCACCGCGACATGGCGCGCATCTCCATGGCCCACGTCCCCTTCACCGCCGGCCTGCTCCCCCAGCTGGAGCGGATGCTGGCCCTCTTCCGGAACGCCGGCCTCCCCGACCGGATCACCGCGGTCGTGGGCGACATGCTCTCCACCTACCTGGAGGGCTTCACCCTGGAGGAGGAGATGTGGGCCGCGCGCCTGGCCGCGCAGGACGGCGGGGACGGCACGGCCGCCTGGGAGCGGATGCGGGCCGAGATGGAGGCGTACTTCGCCTCGCTGCCGCCGGACCGCTTCCCCCACCTCACCGCGCTCTCCGGCGTGATGGCCGACGAGGACCAGGACCAGCGCTTCGAGGCCGGCTTGGAGATCATCGTCCGCGGCCTGGCGACCTACCTCGACGAGGACGGCGCCCGCCCGGCCGCCCCCCGGGGCGCGGCGGACACGGCGGACACGGCGGACCGGGGCGCGGGCCCCGGGCGCACGGCGGGCGGGACCGGGCACGGCCGCCCGGCCCCGCCGCAGGACTGACGGGCCGTCAACCGGCCAGTCGCGCCACGCCCTCGACGAGGCGGTCCACGTCCTCCGCGCAGGTGTAGGCCGCGAGGCCGGCCCGGACGGCGCCCGCGTCGCCGAGCCCGGCGTGCCGGGCCGCCTCGACGGCGTAGAAGCTGCCGGCCGGGGCGTTCACCCCCAGCCCGGCCAGGTGCTCGGACACCTGCCGGGGCGCGTGCCCGGCGACGGAGAAGAGCGCGGTGGGGGTGCGCCGCTTCGGCGCGCCGTGCAGCGTGACGCCGGGGAGCGCCGCGAGGCCGTCGAGGAGGCGGCCGAAGAGCTCCTCCTCGTGGGCCTCGACCTGCCGCATCGACTCCAGCACCCGGGCCCGGCGGGACCTGCCGGACTCCCCCGGCTCCCCGGACCCGCCCGCCGGCCCGGCCAGGTCCGCGACGAAGTCGACGGCGGCGGCCGTCCCGGCCAGCAGCTCGTAGGGGAGCGTGCCGAGCTCGAACCGCTCGGGCACGGCGTCGCTGGACGGCAGCAGCTTGTCCGGGCGCACGGTCTCCAGCAGTCCGGGGTCGGCCGCCAGCAGGCCGTGGTGCGGGCCGAAGAACTTGTACGGCGAGCAGGCGTAGAAGTCGGCCCCCAGCTCCGCCGTCGAGACCGCCGCGTGCGGCGTCAGGTGGACGCCGTCCACGTACACCAGCGCGCCGACCGCGTGCGCCGCCTCCGCGATCGCCGGGACGTCCGGGCGGGTGCCGAACAGGTTGGACGCGGCCGTGACGGCCACCAGCCGGGTGCGCGGGGAGAGGACGGCCGCCACGTCGTCCACCGTGAGACCGCCCGTCGCCGGGTCGAAGTCCGCCCACCGCAGGATCGCGCCGCTCGCCTCGGCGGCGGCCTGCCAGGGGCGGATGTTGGCGTCGTGGTCCAGCCGCGTCACCACGACCTCGTCGCCCGCACGCCACTGCCGGGACAGCGCCCGGGCCATGTCGTACGTCGCCTGCGTCATGGACCGCGCGAAGACCACGCCCTCGGCCCGGCAGCCCAGCAGATCGGCGACGGCGGCGCGGGCCCCGGCCACCACGGCCTCGGTGCGCCGCTCGGCGGCGGTGACGGTGCCGCGGTTGGCGAGGCCGCCGCAGAGCGTGTCCGCCACCGCCTGCGCCACCTGCCGGGGGACCTGGGAGCCGCCGGGGCCGTCGAAGTGGGCGGTGCCGGACGCGAGGGCGGGGAAGCAGGCGCGGACGCGGTCGATGTCGAGGCTCATGGGCCCATCCTGCCGGGCCCGCCCCCGCCGTCAAGGGCACGGCCGGTCCGGGCCCGCGGGGGTCCGGCAGGCCCGCGAGGGGGCGGGCAGGCAGGGACGGACGGCCCTGGCGCGGGCAGGTGGGGCGGGTGAGGCTGGAGGGAGCAGGGCGGGACCGGCCACGAGGCGGAGGACGGGATCATGCAGCTGCAGACCGGAGCGCAGGACGGACGACGGGCCGGGCGGCGGACCCCGCAGCGGACCCGGCGGCGGACCGGGCGGGCCGGGCCCGCAGACCGCACCGCGGCCCGCACCGCGACGGCGGCCGGGGGCCGGCCGTGACGGGCGTGGTGGTGGGGGCGGACGGCTCGGCGTGCGGCCTGCAGGCGGTGGCGGTCGCGGCCCGCGAGGCGCTGCTGCGGCACTGCCCGCTGCGCGTGGTGCACGGCTTCCTCTGGCCGTACTTCCCGGTGTCGCTCAGCCCGTCGGCGGTCGGGCCGCCGGAGGGCGGGCTGCGCAACGAGGCGCGGCGCATCGTCGGCGAGGCCCTGGAGCACGCGCGGAAGGCCGCGCCCGGTGTGGAGGCCACCGGCGAGGTGGTGACGGGCTCGGCGGACGCGGTGCTGGTGGAGGAGTCGCGCGGGGCGGACCTGGCGGTGGTCGGCGACCGGGGGCTGGGCGGGTTCGGCGGGCTGCTGCTGGGGTCGACCGGGGTGCAGCTGTCGGCCCACGCGGGCTGCCCGGTCCTCGTGGTCCGCGGACGGCCGGAACCCGACGGTCCGGTCCTGCTCGGTGTGGACGGGTCGCCGGCGAGCGCCCCGGCGGTGGACTTCGCGTTCGCCGAGGCCGAGCTGCGCGGCGTGCCGCTGGTCGCGCTGCACGCCTGGACGGGGCCGGTCTCCGGCGGGCCGGGCGACATGCTGCCGCTGGCGTTCGACGCCGACCTGGTGGCCGCGGAGGAGGAGCGGCTGATGGCGGAGGCCCTGGCGGGCGCCCGGGCGGACCGGCCGGGGGTGGCGGTGGAGGAGCGGCTGCTGCGGACCAGGACGCGCCCGGCGCTGATCGAGGCGTCGCGGGAGGCGCAGCTGCTGGTGGTGGGGGCGCGGGGACGCGGCGGGTTCACGGGGCTGCTGCTCGGGGCGGTGAGCCAGGCGGTCCTGCACCACGCGGAGTGCCCGGTGGCGGTCGTCCACAAGCGGTAGTCCCGGTTCCGGGGGTGTTTTCCGGCCGTTCCGCGGGCGGGGTCGAGCAGGGGTTCCGGGGCCGTGCCCGGTGGGGGGCGGCAGGGGCCCGGCCGGTTCTTGCGCAACTTTCTGCAAGTTGCTGCAAGAAATTGCAGAGCGGCCTAGGGTCGTCGTGACGCCGGGGGACCACCGGCGGACCGGGCACGACCGACCCAGGAGGAGCACTCCCATGCGCAGCTCGACCGCACGACGTTTCGCGGGCCTCGCGGCAGCCGCAGCAGTCACCGCGGCCGCAGCCCTCACCGCCGCACCGGCGCAGGCCGCCCCGGCGGAGACCGTCACCGCGGAGCCGACCCCCGTGCAGAGCGCCACCGCGGCGCCCACGCCGACGCAGGGCGCCACCGCGGAGCCGTCCCCGGACCCGACCGCCACGGCGGAGCCCACGCCCGCGCCGACCGCCACCGCCACCGCCACCGCTACCGCGGAGCCGACGCAGACGCAGACGCCGACCGCGGAGCCGACGCCGACCGCGACCCGGGCTCCGTCCTGCGTGACCTGGGCCGAGAGCTGGCGGTACACCCTCGTCACCAACGGCTGCGCGGAGCACCACACCCTGAAGATCGAGCAGACCGACGGCACGGTGAGCCCCTGCCGGGAGGCCGATCCGGGCGACGTCATCACCTTCGCGGGCTACGGCTTCAACGCCAACTACGTGGTGGCCGTCGAGCTCTGCTGAGCCGCACCCGGCTGCGCACCGCCGCGGACGAGCGGCGGGCGGTCCAGGACGGCGATCCCCGCCACGGCCGGCGCGGCGCCCAGCCCCTGGACGGCGAGGAAGGCCGCCGAGGGAGCCGGCCGCTCGTGGAGGACGGCCGCGCCGACCAGCACGCTGCCGACCGGCTCCAGGGTGTCGACCACGGGCAGGGCGAGGGCCGGCGAACCGGCCTGGAAGGAGCTCCGGGCGAGCAGCAGCCCGAGGACGCCGACGGGGAGCAGCGCGTACGGCTGCCAGCGGCCCAGCACCCAGGGGCCCTCGTCGCGTGCCGGGACCGCGGTGCTCCTCGTGAGGCCGTTCAGCAGGGCGGAGCAGAGCCCGGCCCGCCGCCGCCTACAGGAGGGTGCGCGCCCGGCCGCCGCCGCGCAGCCCGGCGGCGACGAGCACCGCCGCCAGCGCGGTGGCGGCGGCGGCCGGCGGCAGCCAGGCGGACGCGGGGGGCACCCGGGCCGGCCCGGGTGACGGCAGGACGGCGAGGAAGGCCGCCACGCCGGCCGCCGTGCAGACCGCGCCCACCGCGTCGGTCCGGGTCAGCAGCATCCGGTGGCGCCACGCGACCAGCGGAAGGGCGAAGAGGAGGTCGGTGGCGGCCAGCGGCTGGACGAGCACCAGCGGTCCGAAGGCCAGCGCCGCCCCCTGGATCCCGTAGGAGAGGGCGGCCACGGCGATCCCGGCCAGCCAGAGGGGGCGGCGCGCCAGCCGCAGCAGCAGCCGGGGCCGCAGCGACTCCGCCCCGGGCTCGGCGCCTGCGGCCTCCTGCTGGAGCACGGCCGCCACGGCGAAGCAGAGGGCGGCCAGGAGCGCGGTCAGCACGACGAAGCCGGTGGCCATGGCCCCAGCATGCCGCCGCGCCGCCCGCGCGCCTGGCCCGGCGCGCGGGCGGCGCGGCGGGTCGGGCGCGGCCGGCGCTACGCCGCGGCGAGGACCTGGTCGAGGAAGGCGTGCAGGTTGTCCGTCATGCGGGCGACCTGCTCCTCCACGGTCAGCGTCTCCTCGTACCGGGCGCCCAGGCCGGTCCGCCGCTTCCCCCGCACGTAGAGGGGGCAGGCGAGGTCGGCGCAGAGGTACGTGCCGACGGTGTTGCCCTGGCGGCCCGCGGCACCGGCCCGGGGCGCGGCGAAGAGGGAGACGCCGGAGCCGGGGTGGGCGGTGACGCAGACCGAGCAGACGGTGGTCCTCAGCAGGCTCCGGCGGGCGCCCTGCGGGGCGCGCAGCACGACGCCGGTGAGGACCCCGCGGTGTTCGGCGGCCAGGTAGCCGCGGTCGGGGGCGCCGGGGTCGCGCCAGCCGAGGAAGTCCAGGTCGGCCCAGGGCAGGGACGCCAGGTCGCGGGGCACCCACAGCCTGCGCGCCTCGCCCTTGGAGCAGTTGACGAAGGATCCTCGGAGGTCGTTCTCGTCGAGCGGGGTCATGGGGTCGGAACCTAACACCGGGCGGCGCCGGTGTCGCCCGGATATCGGACGGCCCGTGCCGGCCGGCACCGGTCGGACACCGGCCGGCCCGGGTGTCCGGGCGGGGCTCCCGGCCCGGGCGCCCGGGCGGCAACGCGCCCTCCGGTCCGGGGCCCGTAGGCTTGCGGGCGAGATGAGACGCAAGCCCCGGGTGCCGCAGGCACCGCTGCCGCAGCGCGACGGGATCGACCCCGTGCGGCTGCGGCTGCCCGCCGAGGGCCCGTGGGCCACGGTCCGCGACCACCTGGTGGACCGGCTGCCCGCGGTGGCGCCGGGGCGGATCGACGCGATGCTGCGCGAGCGGGCCTTCGTCGGCGTGGACGGGCCGCTGGCCCCGGACGCGCCGTTCGTGCCGGAGGCGTACGTCTGGTTCCACCGGGAGCTGCCCGCCGAGGTGCCGGTGCCCTTCCCCGTCGAGGTCCTGCACCGGGACGACGCCCTGGTGGTGGCCGACAAGCCGCACTTCCTCGCCACCACGCCGCGCGGCCGCCACGTGACCGAGACCGCGCTGGCCCGGCTCCGCCGCGACCTGGGACTGCCGCTGCTCAGCCCGGCGCACCGGCTGGACCGGCTCACGGCGGGGCTCGCCCTGTTCGTGGTGCGGCCGGAGCTGCGCGGCGCGTACCAGGCGCTCTTCCGCGACCGCCTGGTGCACAAGGAGTACGAGGCGGTGGCCCCGTACGACGCGGGGCTGGCGCTGCCGCGGACGGTGCGCAGCCGGATCGTGAAGGAGCGCGGCGTGATCGCGGCCTACGAGGTCCCCGGCGAGCCCGACAGCGAGAGCCGGGTCGAGCTGCTGGACCGCCGCGGCGGCCTCGCCCGGTACCGGCTGCTGCCCGCGACCGGCCGCACCCACCAGCTGCGGCTGCACATGAGCGGCCTGGGCGTGCCGATCCTGGGCGACCCGGTGTATCCGGTGGTGCTGCCCGAGCCCGCGCCGGACGACTTCACCCGGCCGCTGCAGCTGCTGGCCCGGGTCCTGGAGTTCACCGACCCGCTGACGGGGGTGCGGCGCCGCTTCGAGAGCCGGCGGACGCTGGAGGCGTGGGAGGCGTACGGGACGTGGGCGGCCGGTCGCGGCGGGGCGGGCGCCCCCGCGTGACCCACCGCGCCCCCGCGGATGCGGCGGCGCCCCTGGACGAGCGGCCGGACGCCCGTGACCGATCGGCCGTCCGGGGCGTTGAGCGGGGCATGAAGAAGCGCAGCATGCTCGCCGTCGCGTCCCTCGCCGTCGGCGTGGTCGCCTCCCTGACCGCCCCGAGCGCCGCCCACGCGGCGGAGCGGACCGGCCCCGCCGGGGGGCCGGACGCCCGCACCGCCGCCGACGTCCTGGAGGGCGTCCTCGGCCACGGGGCCCCCTCCGGGCCCACCAGCAGCGCCGGCGGCCTCACCGTCACCCCGCCGGCCGGCCGCTGACGCACCGGCCCGCGGCGCCGCGCGGGACGGGTCGTGCCCCGTCCCGCCGGTCCGCCCGGCGGCACCGGCTCAGTGGCCGGAGAGCGACCTGCGGAGCCGGTCGGCGAGGACCGTGGCGGCCGGTGCGGCGGGGGCGGTCCCGCGCAGCACCGCCGCGACGGTGTCCTGCACGTCCCGGGTGAAGGCCGCGTAGTAGGGCGTGGCGGGGCGGGCCCTGGCCCGGTCGAGGGAGTCCCTCAGCGCCGCCGTGTAGGCGGGGTCGGGGGCGGGGTCGCCGGGGCGGCACCGGCCGGTGAGGGCGGAGGGGCGGGCGGGGGCGAAGCCGCCAGCGAAGAGGCAGCGCTCCGCCTGCGGGCCGGTCAGGTCGGCGACGAGCTGCTCGGCGAGGGCACGGTGGGCGCTGCCGGCGGCGACGGCGAGGTTCTGGCCGCCGAGGGCGGAGGCCCACGGCAGCCGCAGGACGCCGTAGTCGGCGCGTCCGGCCGCCGAGCGGTCCTCCGGCTTGTCCCGGGCGTCCTTCAGCTGCCCGTACGCGTAGGGCCAGTTCCGCAGGTAGAGGGACTCCCCGGCGAGGAAGCGGCGGAGGCTCGCGGACTCGTCGGCCCGCAGCGAGTCGGCGCCCAGCAGCGGCAGGCCGCCGCCGCCGTCGCGCCGGGCGTACAGGAGGCTGTCGAGGCCCGCCTGGGCGGCGGCGCTGCCGACGGCGACCCGGCCGCGGTCGTCGACGACCCGGCCGCCGCCCCGCCAGACGGCCTCCAGGGTGTTGACGGTGAGCCCCTCGTACTCCTTGAGCTGGGTGAGCAGGCCCGCCCTGACGTGCTGCCCGGCGGGGAGGGCGCGCTCGGGCGAGCGGGCGAAGCGGGCGGTGGCGGCGGCCAGGTCGTCCCAGCTCCGGGGCGGGGGGTAGCGGTCGGGGGGGAGCAGGTCGCGGCGGTAGTAGAGCAGGCCGACGTCGGTGTTCCACGGCACGGCCCAGATGCGGCCGCCGCGGCGGGCGGTGCCGGCGACGGCGGGCCAGGTGTCGTGGTCGAGGAGGTCGGCGAAGCCGCTGCCGTGCAGCGGCTGGATGAGTCCGCCGTCGGCGAACTCGGCGGTCCAGGTGACGTCGAGGTTGACCACGTCGTAGCGGCCGGTCCGGGACTGCAGGGCGGCGACGAGCTGGCTGCGCTGGCGGTCGGCGTCGTCGGAGAGCCGGACGATCCGCACCCGGACGCGGTTGCGGGCGGCCCAGTCCAGGATGAGCCGTCGGCGCACGCCGGTGCCGGAGAGGTCGCTGCCGGTGGCGACGGTGAGGGTCCGGTCCGCGGCGTCCGGCCCGGGCGCCGCGGGACCGGCCGGCGGCGTGCCGGTGCAGGAGGCGGCGGCGGGCAGGACGGCGAGGGCGAGCAGGGCGGCGGCGGCCCGCCGCCAGGGACCGGGGCGGGGCCGGGTGCGTCCGGGGGCGGTGCTGCGGGTCACGGTCCCACCCTTCCCTTGGTCAGCCCCGCGACCATCCGCGGCAGCGCGGCGGCGAGGGAGCCGGAGGCGGCGCAGCCGCCGCCGGTGGAGGCCGCCGCGATCGCCTGGGCCTCGCGGGCGCAGCCGTAGGGGCGCATGGCGGCGACGATCACGGGGACGTCCTCCCGGGCGAGCCGCTCCTCCAGGCCGCGCAGTGCGGCGGCGCGCCCGGCCGCGGGCCGGTCGGGGAGCCAGTCGCCGTCGGTGACGAGCAGGACGGCGTTCTGCCGGTCACCGCCCGCGTCGTGGAGGGTGTCGAGCGCGCCGCCGAGGGCGCGGTAGAGGTCGGTGGTGCGGATCCCGGCGAGCCGCAGGCGGGGCAGCGCCCAGGAGGGCGTGTCCGGGACGGCGGCCCCGAGGGCCCGGACGTCGCGGACGCGGTCGGGGCCGTCCCCGGTGGGGAAGGTCCGCAGGCCGTAGACGTCGCCGGGGGCAAGGCGGCGCAGGGCGGACTCCACGGCACGGGCGGCCTCCTGCAGCCGCCCGGCCTCGCCCATCGAGTCGGACACGTCGAAGAGGACCAGCAGCCGCAGGTCGGGGTGGGCCCGGCGGTACCGGTCGACGCGCACGTCGACGCCGTACGCGCTGAGCTCGCCGGGCGGTCCGGCGGGGGCGCCGTAGCCGGCCTGCGCCGTCCGGGCGCGCCCGTCCGGGCCGGTGAGCCAGGCGCGGAAGCGGTCGGCGGTGTCGCGGCGGCGCTCCGCGTCGGCGGCGCCGGGCCAGGTGACGGGGACGAGGGGGTAGTCCAGGGCGGGGACGCCGCGCAGCGGGTGGCGGTCGAGGCGGCGGCCGGGCTCGCGGGCGGCGGACGGCACGGCGTCCGGGCAGCCGTCGCCGAGGGGCGCGCCCGCGTCCATGGCGTCGAGCTCCCGGGCGGAGACGAGGGCGGCGGTGTCGCCGTAGCCGCCGCGGGCGGGGTCGTAGCCGCGGCGGAGCTCGCACAGGGCCCAGTACCCGTCCTGTGCGGAGCGGCCCTGCCCGATGACGGTGCGCTCCAGGTCGTTGATCCGCCGGTCGGGCAGGAGGCGCTCGTCGTCGGAGACGGGGAGCGCGCCGGGGTCGCCGGCCGGGGCGCGGTAGAGGCCGAGGGTGTGGACGAGGCCGGTGCCGGAGACGGTGGGGTTGGGACGCAGCAGCACGGGCGTCTCCCTCCGCGCGGCCCGCAGGCCGAGCCAGCGGTCGATCAGGCCCGGCCAGGAGGCGGGCGTGCCGTCCGGGCCGAGGCCGAGGGCGCGCCGGGCGCGGTCGGGGACGGCGAGGAGGAGGGGGCTGCCGGCGACGGACCGCCCGGTGCCGAGCAGGCCGCCGTAGCCCGCGGGCACCCGCCGCGCGACGTACTGCAGTTCGGCCGAGGACTGCGGGATCCACAGGTCGGGCTGGGGGCCGACCTCGGTGAGGGTGTCGCGGTCGGGGCTGTCCCAGGCCGCGGGGTCGGCGAAGGCCCGGGCGACCGCGTCGAGTCCGGCTCCGTAGACGGTGAGGTGGGCGGTGCGGCAGTCGCGGGCGTCGCCGGTGTCGCGGTGGTTGGCGGGCGAGCGCTCGTAGGCGTCGGCGACGCCGGACAGGGGGCCGGTCTCCTCCGGGGCGGTGAGGACGCGCATCTCCAGCGGCGGCGGGCACGGTCCGGGGCGCAGGGCGGAGCGGGCGGCGGCCCCGCCGGCGGCGAGCAGGCAGAGCGCGAGGGCGATGCCGAGCACGCGGCGGTACCGGGGCCGGCCGCGGCCGAAGAACCACTGCCAGGCGGAGGCGAGGTGGCCGGTGGCCCGCCGCAGCAGGCCGTGCAGGGTGGTGAGGGCGCGTCCCAGGTCGCCGGAGGGGCCGCGGGCGAGGGAGAGCACGGTGTCGCCGGCCTGGTGGGAGACCTCGGTGGGCGCCCAGGGGTAGACGGTGTCCGGCGGCTGGTGGACGCGGGAGAGGGCCTCCAGCTCCCGGCCGACGGCCTGGACGGTGGCGTGGCCGCGGGGTTCGGAGACGCCGTGGCGCAGCACGTGGACCAGCTGCTCGGTGAAGGGGGTCAGGCGGCCGTGGCCGGTGGAGACCTCCCGGTTGTGCGGGGAGGAGGTGAGCACGGCGAAGGGGCGGCGGGCGGGCAGGGGGCCGTCGAGGAGGTTGCCGGAGAAGCAGCAGTCGAGGATGAGGACGAACCGCTCGACGCGGGCGTCGGCGAGCTTCTCCAGCAGGTCGGAGCAGCGCACGGCGCTGTGGCGGGCGGTGTCCTTCGTGGAGCCGCCCACGGCGAGGAAGAGCTCGCCGTCGGCGTCGACGTAGCCGTGGCCGACGTAGTAGACGAGCAGCAGCTCCGAGGTGTCGGCGGCGGCCCGGTGGACGGCGGCGAAGACGTCGCCGGGCAGCTCGGGGTCGGACAGGACGGTGACGCGGCGCGGCAGGAGCAGGGCGTGCTCGCCGTCGCCGAGGGCGGAGCGGAGCTCGGCGAGGTCCTCCGCGGCCTGGGGCAGGTCGGGGAAGCCCTTGGCCGGGTAGGCGCCCGCGCCGATCAGGAGCGCGCGCGAGTCGGCGGGGGACGGGAGCCAGCCCGGCATGCCGCCGCTATCCGGGTCGGCCGTCCGCGTCCAGGCCCTGCAGGATCCGCAGGGCCATCGCCTCGAACTGCCCCTGGTCCATGTCCCGGCCGGTCAGGGTGACCGCTCCACCGTCGCGGAGACGGACGGTGAGGGTGCGGTCGGGGTCGGGCTGGTTGCGCAGGTGGCTGTGGAGGGAGCGGAGGAGGACGCCGACGAGGCCGGTCGCGGCGCCGGTGCCGAGGTTGACGGCGATGTCGGCGAGCAGGCCCTGGACGGGCTCGCCGTCGTCCCGCGGCACGGTCCGGCGGGGCCGGTCGCCGAGGCCCTGTTCGCGCTCGCCGGCGAGCCACGCGTCCAGCGCCCCGACGGCGTCGGCGTTCGCTCCCGCCCCCTCGACGGAGATCAGCACCTCACCGGACTCCATCGCCCCTCCCCCCTCAGGCAGCGGGGCCATCGTACGCTGACGTACCGTCAACCTCCAGGGCGTGCGCGGACCGTGCGTCCCGCCGCCGCCCGCGCTCCCCCGCCGCCCGGCCCGCCCCCGGCCTCCCGTCCCCCGTCCCCGGTGCGGGCGGGCACCGCCCCGGGCGGGCGGATCGCGGGGAGGGCCGGCCGGGGGACGGGCACGGCCGGTGCGCGGACCGGCGGGGCGCGGACGCCCGGCGCGTCCCCTGCCCCGGTTGCCGGGGGCCGGGGTCCACCGAACCATGGGAGGGTGAGCCGCTCCCGCGCCCCCCGCCCGGACGGCGGACCGCCGCCCGGTCCGCCCGGCATGCGGTGCGCCCTGTCCGGGGAGGGGTGAGGCATGACGAAGCTGGGTCTCCCGGACGGCATCCGGGCCTGCCTGTTCGACCTCGACGGGGTGCTGACCAAGACCGCCGTCGTGCACGCGGCGGCGTGGAAGGAGATGTTCGACGACTTCCTGCGGCGGCGCGACGGCGACGGCTTCCGGCCGTTCGACGCGGTCGCCGACTACGACGAGTACGTCGACGGGAGGCCGCGCGCCGACGGGGTGCGCTCCTTCCTCGCCTCCCGCGGCATCGGGCTGCCGGAGGGCTCGGAGGACGACCCGCCGGAGAAGGACACCGTGCAGGGGCTCGGCCGGCGCAAGAACGACCTGGTGCTGGAGCGGATCCGCAAGGACGGCGTGGAGGCCTACCCCGGCTCGGTGCGGTTCGCGGAGGCGGTGCGGGCCGCGGGCCTGCGCACCGCCGTGGTCTCCTCCAGCGCCAACTGCCGCGACGTGCTGGTCGCGGCCGGCATCGAGCACCTCTTCGAGGTGCGGGTCGACGGCGTGGTGGCCAAGGAGAAGGGGCTGCCGGGCAAGCCGCACCCCGACACGTTCCTGGAGGGCGCCCGCGAGCTGGGCGTGGAGCCGGACGGGGCGGCCGTCTTCGAGGACGCGCTGGCCGGCATGGACGCGGGCCGCGCCGGGCGGTTCGGGTACGTGGTGGGCGTGGACCGGGTCGGCCAGGCGGACGCGCTGCGGAAGCACGGCGCGGACACCGTCGTCCAGGACCTCGCCGAGCTGCTGGAGGACCGGCGGTGATCACCCATCCCTCCTACGCCGTCGAGCCGTGGAGCCTGCGGGAGACCGAGCTCAACCTGGACGTGCTGCCGCAGAGCGAGTCGGTCTTCGCCCTCTCCAACGGCCACGTCGGCTGGCGCGGCAACCTCGACGAGGGCGAGCCGCACGGCCTGCCCGGCTCCTACCTCAACGGCGTCTTCGAGCTGCGGCCGCTGCCGTACGCGGAGGCGGGCTTCGGCTACCCGGAGTCCGGCCAGACCGTCATCAACGTCACCAACGGCAAGGTCATCCGGCTGCTGGTCGACGACGAGCCGTTCGACCTGCGGTACGGGCGGCTGCGCTCCCACGAGCGGGTGCTGGACCTGCGCTCCGGCCTGCTGCACCGCACCGTCGTGTGGACCTCGCCCGCCGGGCGGACCGTGCAGGTCCGCTCGACGCGGCTGGTCTCCTTCACCCAGCGGTCGATCGCCGCGATCGGCTACGAGGTGGAGCCGCTGGACTCCGAGGTGCGGGTGGTCCTGCAGTCCGAGCTGGTCGCCAACGAGGAGCTGCCGGACACCGGCGGCGACCCGCGGGTCTCGGCGGCCCTGAGGTCGCCGCTGCGGCACGAGGAGGACTTCGCCAAGGAGCTGCGGCTGCGGCTGCTGCACCGCACGGAGAACAGCGGCCTGCGGGTGGCCTGCGCCGCCGACCACGTCGTCAACGGGCCGGACACCACCCGCACCTCCGGCGAGAGCGGCCCGGACGTGGCCCGGCTCACCGTGACCTCGGTGCTGAAGCCGGGGCAGGCGCTGCGGGTGGAGAAGTTCGTCTCCTACGGCTGGTCGAAGGTCCGCTCGCGGCCCGCCGTCCGCGACCAGGTGGACGCGGCGCTCGCCGCCGCCCGCAGCACCGGCTGGCAGGGGCTGGTGGACCAGCAGCGCGGCTACCTCGACGACTTCTGGGCCCGGTCCGACGTGGAGGTGGAGGGCGACGCGGAGATCCAGCAGGCCGTCCGGTTCGCCCTGTTCCACGTGCTGCAGGCCGGTGCCCGCGCCGAGGAGCGGGCCATCCCCGCCAAGGGCCTGACCGGCTCCGGCTACGACGGGCACTCCTTCTGGGACACCGAGACGTTCGTGCTGCCGCTGCTCACCTACACCTCGCCCGACGCCGTGGCCGAGGCGCTGCGCTGGCGCCAGTCCACGCTGCCCGCCGCCCGGCAGCGGGCCCGCCAGCTGGGCCTGAAGGGCGCCACCTTCCCGTGGCGGACCGTCGACGGGCAGGAGTGCTCCGCGTACTGGCCGGCCGGGACCGCCGCCTTCCACGTCAACGCCGACGTGGCCGACGCGGTGGTGCGCTACGTCTCCTCCACCGGCGACGAGGACTTCGAGCGGGAGACCGGCGTGGAGCTGCTCGTGGAGACCGCGCGGCTGTGGCGGTCCCTGGGCCACCACGACCACCACGGCCGGTTCCACATCGACGGGGTGACCGGCCCGGACGAGTACAGCGCGGTCGCGGACGACAACACGTACACCAACCTGATGGCGCAGGCGAACCTGCGGGCCGCCGCCGACGCCGTGGAGCGCCACACCGAGCGGGCGGCGGCGATGGGCGTGGACGACGAGGAGACCGCCGCGTGGCGGGACGCCGCCGAGTCCATGACGGTGCCGTACGACGGGGCGCTCGGCGTGCACGAGCAGTCCGCGGGCTACACCGGCCACCAGGTATGGGACTTCGCCGCCACGAAGCCGGACCAGTACCCGCTGATGCTGCACTTCCCGTACTTCGACATCTACCGCAAGCAGGTGGTCAAGCAGGCCGACCTGGTGCTGGCCATGTACCTGCGCGGCGACGCCTTCGACGACGAGCAGAAGGCGCGGAACTTCGCCTACTACGAGGCGCTGACCGTGCGGGACTCCTCGCTCTCGGCCTGCTGCCAGGCCGTGATGGCGGCCGAGGTCGGCCACCTGCGGCTCGCCTGGGACTACCTGGGCGAGGCGGCGCTGATGGACCTCAAGGACCTGGAGAACAACACCCGCGACGGCCTGCACATCGCCTCGCTCGCGGGCACCTGGATCGCGCTGGTGGCGGGCTTCGGCGGCATGCGGCACCGGGAGGGCGTGCTGTCGTTCGCGCCGAGCCTCCCGGAGAAGCTGGCGCGGCTGGCCTTCACGGTGATGGTGCGGGGGCGGCGGCTGCGGGTGGAGATCACCGACTCGGTCACCACCTACACGATGGTCGAGGGGGCGCCGCTGGAGGTGAACCACTACGGGCGGCCGGTCACCGTCTCGGACAAGGCGCCGCAGACGCTGCCGGTGCCCGCCCCGGCGGCCCGGCCGGAGCCGAAGCAGCCCCCGGGGCGGCGGCCGGGCCGCCGGGCCTGAGGCCGCGGCACCGGGCGGCGGACGGCCGGGCGGAGGGCGGGCCCGGCGGCGCACGCCGGGCCGGCGGCGGCGGGGCCGGGGGCGGGGTCACCCGTCCGCGGCGGCCGCCGCCGCCTGCGCGGCGGGGTCGGGCACGTGGACCAGGACGGTGCGGACGTAGTCGTCCACCGCGCGCTCCAGGCCCACGTCGCCCTCCTCCTGCTCGGAGAGGTACCAGCGGTGCTCCAGGATCTCGTGGTAGAGCTGCGCGGTGTCCATGCGGGCCCGCAGCTCCTTCGGCACCAGCCGCACGGTCGGCCGGAACACCTCCCGCACCCACCGGTGGGCGATCACCTCGCGGCTCGCGCCCAGCGGGTCGCCCGGCGCCCAGTCGTCCTGATGAGCCGTGTAGGTCTCCAGGTCGTTGAGGAGGCTGCGGGCCTGGTTCTCCTCGGCGTCGAGGCCGGTCAGGCGCAGCAGCTGCCGCTGGTGGTGCCCGGCGTCGACGGCCTTGGGGAGGATCGTGACGCGGGCGCCGTCCGCGGAGTGCGCGATCTGCAGCTCGGCGACGTCGAAGCCGAGCTCGTTGAGGCGGCGGATGCGGTCGTCGATGCGGTGGCGGAAGTTGCGCGAGTACACGGAGGCGCGGGTCAGCTCGTGCCACAGGTCGCCGTACCGGGCGGCGAGCGCGTCGCCGAAGGCCACCGGGTCGACCGAGGGGTGCAGCGAGCCGCCCGCCTCCAGGTCCATCAGCTCGCCCGCGACGTTGACCCGGGCGACCTCGATGTCGTACGCCCGCTGCCCGTCGGAGAGCTGCGGCTGGAGCTGGCCGGTCTCGGCGTCGACGAGGTAGGCGGCGTAGGCGCCCGCGTCGCGGCGGAAGAGGGTGTTGGACAGGGAGCAGTCGCCCCAGGCGAAGCCCGCCAGGTGCAGCCGGACCAGCAGGACCGCGAGGGCGTCGAGGAGCCGGTTCACCGTACTGGGGCGCATCGTCGTCTCGAACATCGCCCGGTACGGCATGGAGCCCTTGAGGTGGTGGGTGATGAGCACCGGCTCCAGCGCCTCGCCCGCGTCGTCCGTGCGGCCGGTCACCACCGCGACCGGCTCCACGGCGGGGACGCCGAGCCGGGCCAGGTCGCGCAGCAGGCCGTACTCGCGCACCGCGTTGTACTCCCCCACCTCCTTCACCGCGACCACCTCGCCGCCGGCGCGGGCGAACCGCACCACGTGGCGGGAGATGCCGCGCGGGAGGGAGACGAGGTGCCCGGCCGGCCACTCCTCCAACGGGAGCCGCCAGGGCAGCTCCAGCAGGAGGCCGGGGTGGTCGGGCGAGGCGGCGGTGATCTGGAAGGCCATGCGGACGAGTGTGCGGCATCGGCCCGCCCGCGGGCATCCGCCGCCCGCCTGCCGGGACGCCGCCGGCGGGTGCGCGCTCCCGGGGCGCGGCCGCACGGGCCTCGGTTCAGGCCGGGACGTCCTGCGGGGGGCGGCCCGGGCGGGCCCCGGCGGCGGTGTCCTCCGGGGCGGTGGTGCAGCCGAGCGGCCGGGCCAGGCCGAGGACGCCCTCGTCCAGCCGCTGGAGGTGCCGCAGGACCCGCAGCGCCACCGTGCCGCCCGCCTGCGGGCCCAGGGCGGCGGCGACGTTGGGCCCGCTCTCCAGGGCGGGCGGCCTCCCGCCCGTCCCCTCCATGCGGCGGGCCAGGGCGCGCAGGTTGCGGCTGATGCGCCCGGCGGCCCCGGCGAGCCGCGGGTCGGCGCCGATCCGCAGCTGTCCGGGCACCTGCTCGGCCGTGGCCGCGAGGCTGCGGGCGTGGTACGCGCAGGTCTCCAGCAGGCCCATCACGTACCGGGCGTTGCGGCGGCGGGTCCGCAGCGGGCTGACGGGGTGGGTGAGCGGCATGACGGAGGCCCGCAGGCCGTCGAGGGCGGTGTCCAGGGCGCGGGCGAGGTCGAGCAGGTCGCCGTCCGGGAGGCCGTTCCCCGGGGCCCCCGGGGGGCGGGCGGTCCCGCCGAGCCGCGCCGCGGACGCGGTCAGCACGTCGTCCAGGCGTTCCAGGACCTCCCGCAGCTGCTCGTCGGTGCGGCGGCGGGTGCGGACGGGCAGGACCAGCAGGGCGGCGGCCAGGCCGCAGGCCGCGCCCAGCGCCGTCTCCTCGATCCGCAGGACCAGCACGGCCGCGCTGAAGGTGTGCAGCAGGGTGTAGAGCAGGGCCAGCATCAGCGTGATGAAGAACGACATCAGGGTCTGCGACAGCGGCGCGGTGAAGGACGTGCCGAAGATGCAGACGACCACCAGGGCGAAGGTCGGCCACGGCTCGCCGCCCAGCGGGACGGCGAGGGCGAGGCCGGCGACGACGCCGACGGCGGTGCCGAACAGCCGCCGGGAGCCCTTGACCAGGATCTCGCCGGTGGAGGAGGTGTTGACGAAGACCACCCAGCAGGTGAGGACGGCCCAGTACCAGCGCTGCGGCGACAGCAGTTCGCCGCCGAGCATGGCGAGGGCGGACCCCGCGGAGACCTGGAAGGCGGCCCGGGTGGAGGGGCGGTCGAGCCCGCGCGGCTCCTCCTCCGCCGCCTCCGCCTCCTCGGCCGCGGACAGGCTGACGTCCTCGGCCTCCAGCTCCTCCCGGGAGCGGACGGTCTCGGGGCTGTCGTCGGCGGGGTCCTCGGCGTCCTCGGCGAGCGCGAGGTTGAGGCCGAGCACCGCGCGGGAGAGCTCGCCGACGGCGCGGAAGGCGTCCTGCACGGGCGGGGAGGCGTCCTGCGGCAGGCGGGCGTCGTCCCGGTAGCCGAGCAGGCGGTTGCGGACGGCGGCGTGGCCCGTGCCCTGCCGCTCCTCCGCCGTGCGGCCGGCGAGGAGGCGCAGGGCGCGCAGCTCGCGCTCCAGGGTGCCCAGCGCCGCGGCGTCGGCGTCCGGGGGGTGCGGGAGGGTCCGGGCGGCGGCCGGGGACGCGAGGTGGTCGGGCAGGTGGAGGATCAGGGTGTGGTCGGCGCCCCCGCCGCCCGGTTCCAGGGCCCGCAGCAGCAGGACGCCCAGCCGCTCCGCGCCGATCTCGGCCTCCGCGATGCGGCGCTGGACCAGGGAGGCGGCGCACGCGTCGGCGGTGCCGGTCTCCAGGCGGCCCTGGATCATCAGCGCGCACTCATGCAGCCGGGCGATGCTGCGGTGCAGCTCGCCGACGTCGCGCTCGGCGGGCGGCGTGCCGGTGCGGGCCTCGGCGACGAGCTCGGCCTGGGCGCCGAGGACACGGCCGAGCCGGACCCGGAAGGCGCGCCGCAGCCGGTCGAGGGTGCGCTCCGGGGTGACGCGCAGGAGCCCGAACCGCATCACCGCGGCGGCGGCGAAGGCCGCGGTGACCGCGCCGTACAGCGCCGGCAGCTGCGCCGGCCGGACCTGGACGAACTGGGCGACGAAGTAGAGCTGGAAGGCGATGATGCCGGGCCCCGAACCGCGCGGGCCGTACCGGCGCACGTAGACGGCGGCGAAGATCAGCGCGACGAAGACCAGGTCGGCCGCGACCCGGTGGGAGAGGAGCAGCGCGGCCAGGGTGACCGACAGCAGGGCGGCCGGCAGTCCCAGGGCAAGGGTCGCGGCCTGGTCGCGCAGCCGCGGCCCGGTGACGGCGAAGGAGGTCGCCAGCCCGGTGACCGCGGTGACGACCAGCAGCATGACGGGGGCGTGGAGGGCCGCGAGCACGGCGAGGGACAGGACGATCGTGCCGACCGTCTGGAGGGCCGCCAGCAGCCGGATCAGGCCGGGGTCGGAGGCCGTGAAGCGGTCCCGCAGTCCTGTGCACGCCTGCCGTACCCGTCCCATGTCCGCGACCGCGCTCCCCGGAGTCCGCTGTGGTACGCCCGGCGGGCGGTGCGCCGCCGGACGGTGTGACGGGTCCATTCTCGGCCAGGGGCCGGTCCGGCACCCCGCGTGGCCCTTCCGGCGCGTGCCCCGGGCGGCGGGGTGCCATGCCGTGGGCGGGCCGGGGCGGGGCGGCCGAACGGCACGGGTCGGGGGCGGCGGCGCGGGGGCGGGGCGGGTCGGCGGCGCGGGTGGCGGGGGTGGCAGGGTGGACGGGGCAAGCACCGCCCGCCCGGACCGGAGGAGGCCCCGCGGTGACCCTTCCCCTCTTCGGACCGGCCGCCGGGCGTCCGCGGACCCTCGCCCCGGGCGCGGTCCACGTGCCGGGCTGGCTCGGCCCGGACCTGCAGCGCCGGCTCGTGGAGGCCTGCCGCGCGTGGGCCGCCGGACCGGTCCCGCTGCGGCGGGTCCGGCTGCCCCGCGGCGGTGTGATGTCGGTGCGGACCGTCTGCCTGGGCTGGCACTGGAGCCCCTACCGGTACACCCGCACGGCGGTGGACGCGGGCGGCGGCCGGGTGGCGGAGCTGCCCGGCTGGCTGGCGGACCTGGGGCGCGGCGCCCTCGCCGACGCGTACGGGGACCCCGGGGCGGCGGGGCGGTACGCACCCGACACGGCCCTGGTGAACTTCTACGACGAGCACGCCTCGATGGGCATGCACCAGGACCGGGACGAGCGCTCCGGCGCCCCGGTGGTCTCGCTGAGCATCGGCGACACGTGCGTCTTCCGGCTCGGCACCACGGAGGGCCGGGGCCGTCCGTGGACGGACGTCGAGCTGGCCTCGGGCGACCTGCTCGTCCTCGGCGGCCCGTCCCGGCTCGCGTACCACGGCGTGCCGAGGATCCTGCCCGGCACCGGCGACCCGGCCGTGACCGGGATGCGCCGGGGGCGGCTCAACATCACCCTGCGGGAGACCGGGCTCACGGACGACGACGGCTGACGGACGGCGGCGTCCGACGGCCGGCGGCGGTCCGCCGACCGCGGCGGGTGCTCCGCCCTGCGGGGGCGGATGCTCCGGATTCCGTCGAACCGGTGTCCACGGTACGGAACAGCGGATACGTTTCTCCTCACCCGTCGGCACCCCGGGCCGCCCCGCGGCCCCGGGTGCCGGCGCACCACCGCACGGCGCACCACCGCACGTCGTTCAGCCCGTCTCCGCTCAGTACCTCCATCCACCGATGGACCACTGGAAGGACCCGCTTTGAGCGCACGGAACCGCCGTACCGCCATCGCCGCCGCCTCCGCCGCGGTGCTCACCGCACCGCTGCTGATGATCGGCTCCGGAACCGCCTCCGCCCACGGCGACCCCGCGAAGGAGGGCGCCCAGCTCGCCAAGAAGCTGGTGCGCAAGAGCAGCGCCGAGGACGCCCGCCGCCACCTGGAGGCGTTCCAGCGCTTCGCCGACGCCGACGGCGGCACCCGGGTCGCCGGGTCCGAGGGGCACCGGCAGTCCGCCGAGTACGTCGCCGACCTGCTGCGCAGGGCGGGGTACGAGGTGACGCGCAACGAGTTCGACTACCCCTTCACCCAGACGCTGGCGCAGAAGCTGGCCACGGTCTCCCCGCAGCGGCGCGACATCCCGGTGACCGCGATGACGTACTCCGCGAGCACGCCCGTCGGCGGCCTCACCGCGCCGGTCGCCGTGGTGCCCTCCGACGAGGCCACCCCGGGCTGCGACGCCGCGGACTACGCGGCGGGGGCGTTCACCGGGAAGGTCGCGCTGATCAAGCGGGGCGGCTGCACCTTCGCCCAGAAGCAGGCGGCCGCCGCCGGGGCCGGCGCGGTCGGGGCGGTCGTCTGGAACAACACCGACGGCGCCCTCAACGGCACCCTCGGCGACCCCTCGGCCGCCCGGGTGCCCACCGGCGGCGTCACCCGGGCCGACGGCGAGGCGCTGGCCGCCGAGGCCGCGGCGGGCGAGGTCCGGGTGAACCTGGAGATCCGCACCCTGTCGGAGACCCGCCACACCTACAACGTCGTCGCCGAGACACCGGGCGGCGACCCGGACAACGTGGTGATGTTCGGCGCCCACCTGGACTCGGTCGCGGCGGGCCCCGGCATCAACGACAACGGCTCCGGCTCGGCCGGCATCCTCGACGTGGCGCTGGAGCTGGGCAGGCGGCCGGTCGCGAACAAGGTCCGCTTCGCCTGGTGGTCGGCGGAGGAGTTCGGCCTGCTGGGCTCCGAGGCGTACGTCGCCGGGCTCAGCCCGGCCGAGCGGTCGAGGATCGCGCTCTACCTGAACTTCGACATGATCGCCTCGCCCAACCACGCCGAGTTCGTCTACGACGGCGACGACTCCGACAAGGTGGGCGCGGGCCCCGGCCCGGAGGGGTCGGCCCAGCTGGAGCGGGCCATCACCTCGTACCTGGACTCGCGCTCGCTGCCCCACGCGGGCACCGACTTCACCGGCCGCTCCGACTACGGGCCGTTCATCGCGGCGGGCATCCCCGCCGGCGGCACCTTCACCGGGGCCGAGGGCGTCAAGACGGAGGCCGAGGCCGCCCTCTTCGGCGGGACGGCGGGCAGGGCGTACGACTCCTGCTACCACGCGGCCTGCGACACCCTGGCCAACATCGACATGCGGGCCTTCGACACCAACATCGACGTCATCGCCGACGCCGTCGGCCACTACGCCTGGGACACCTCCCCCCTGCACCGGCCGGTGGCGGCCGAGGACACCCGCGGCTCGGCGGGCAGCGGCGGCGGCCTGCACGACGGCCACGGCGAGGCCACCGCGTAGCGGGAGCGCGGCCGCGGACCCGGCGCAGCCGCGCCCGGTGCCGCCGCGCGGGGTGCCGCCGCGCGGGGTGCATGGCCCGCGCGGCGGCACCGTGGGGCGGGGTCGGCGCCGGGGGCGCACCGGGGGCCCGTGCGCGCCGGGCGCGCGGGCCGCGCCCCGCGCGGCGGGGAGAATGGCCGCATGGCACGACGCACCCCACGCCCGCGACCGGACTCCGCCCGCCGCTCCCCCGCCGCACCCGCGGCCTGCCCCTGCGGCCTGCCCGCCCCGTACGCCGACTGCTGCGGCCGGCTGCACCGCGGGGAGGCGGCCGCGGCGACCGCCGAGCAGCTGATGCGGTCCCGCTTCGCCGCGTTCGCCGTCCGCGACGAGGCGTACCTGCTGCGCAGCTGGCACCCCTCGACGCGGCCGCCCGCGGTCGGCCTCGACCCGGCGGTGCGCTGGGTGCGGCTGGAGGTCCTGGACACGGACGGCGGCGGCCCGTTCCACGTCGGGGGCACCGTGGAGTTCCGCGCCCACTGGACCGAGCGCGGCGCGGCCGGGGAGCTCCACGAGCGCAGCCGCTTCGTGCGGCACGACGGGGCCTGGGTCTACCTCGACGGGGACGTCCGCGACTGACCCGGCGTCACCCCGCCCTCCCCGGCGCACCGGGAACTGTTCACCTCCTCCACGGCCGCGGGTCGCCGCGGCGTCACGCGGCCGCTGGAAGGTGTCTCCCACACCCCAGGAGGACACCATGAAGCCGTGGCGCCGCGCCGCCGCCCCCGCCCTGTCCGCCCTCGCCGCGAGCGCCCTCGTGCTGGGCGCCACCGCAGCCCCGGCCCAGGCCGGGAGCGGGGGCCACCGGTTCACCTTCGCCGTGATCGGCGACATCCCCTACGGCGACGCGCAGATCGCCGCGTTCCCCAAGGTGATCGGGCAGATCAACGCCGACCCCGACGTGCGGTTCGTCGACCACCTCGGCGACATCAAGAACGGCTCGACGGTCTGCAGCGACGCGTACTTCCAGCAGATCAAGGCCGACTTCGACACCTTCCGCGACCCGCTGGTCTACACCGTCGGCGACAACGAGTGGACCGACTGCCACCGGCCCAACAACGGCTCGTACAACCCGCTGGAGCGCCTCGACGCGATCCGCCGGGTGTTCTTCCCCCGCCCCGGGTGGACCCTCGGGCAGGACGCGGCGCAGGTGGACTCGCAGGCGGCCCAGGGCTACCCCGAGAACGTCCGCTACCGCCGCGGGGGCGTCTCCTTCGCCGCCGTGCACGTCGTGGGCAGCAACAACAGCCTCGCACCGTGGACCGGCAACACCGGTCCCACGCCGGAGCAGTCCGCCGAGGTCCTCGGCCGCACCGCCGCCGTGCTGGAGAACGTCCGCGACACCTTCCGCGAGGCCCGCAAGCGGCACGACCGGGCCGTGGTCCTGCTGACCCAGGCGGACATGTTCGACCCGACGGTGGCCGACCCCTCCTTCGCCGACTCCTTCGCCTTCCAGCCGATCGTGAAGGCGATCGCCGAGGAGTCCGCCGCCTTCGACGGACCGGTGTACCTCTTCAACGGCGACAGCCACGTCTACAACAGCGACAGGCCCCTGGACGCCGGCTCCCGCTGGCTCTCCTTCTACAAGGTCGCCACCGCCGCCCCCAACCTGCAGCGCATCACGGTCGACGGCTCCACGGGCGTCGACGACTGGCTGAAGGTGACCGTCGACCCCGACGGCGGCGACGGCCGGGTCCTGACCTGGACCCGCGTGCCGTTCACCTCGTGACGCGCCCCGGCCCGCGCCCCGCCCAGGCCCGCGCCCCGGCCCGGCCCGCCGCCCGTACGGGTCGGCGGGCCGGGCCGGGGCCTGCCGACCGGCTGCGGGGGACCTTGGGCCCTTGGCGCGGCGGCGGCCTGCGGGGCGAGCCTGGAGGGAGCGGGAAGCCCCGCCCGCTCCGCCCGGAGGAGAGGCCGCCATGCAGATCAAGTACGCGATGAGCACACCGCCGGCGAGCATCCCCCCGCTGACGACCGTCGGGGACGCCGCCCAGCACATGGCGGACGCGTCGGTGGGCGCGCTGCCCGTGGTCGACGACGGCAAGGTCGTCGGCATCGTCACCGACCGCGACCTGGTGGTGCGGGCGCTGGCCCGGGGCCTGTCCCCGTCGAGCCGGGTGGACGGGGTCATGTCGCGCGGTCCGCTCGTGCTGGACGCCGACGAGGACCTCTCGGTGGCCTACCGCGCCATGCGCACGGGGCACGTCCGGCACCTGCCGGTGATGTCGGAGGGGGCCCTGGTGGGGATGCTGGCCTACGACGACCTGGTGTGGCAGACCACCCAGCTCATGGCCGACCTCGCGGCCACCGTCGGGACGCTGGCGGAGACGACGCCCTAGCGGGCGCGCGGGCCGCCGGCGGACCGGAGGCGGGTCCCGGCCGTCAGGACCGCCCCCGGCCGGGCGCGGGGGCGCCCGGCCGGGGGCACGACCGGCCGTGCTCCGCAGCACCCGTGCACTGCGACGTGCCGGCAGCGCGAGGACTCCGGGCCTCCGACCCGCGCCCACGTGGCCGAGGGCCCACACCGCAGCAAACGGACGGATCACGATGACCACCACCGACCAGCCGCGCTTCTCCTACAGCCTGCACAACGTCACGACGACCGTGAGCGACCTCGACGCCTCCATCGCGTGGTGGAACCGGGTGTTCGGGCTCACGCTGCTGGCGAAGTCCCGCTTCGACGCCATCGGCGCCGACGTGGCCTTCCTGCAGGGTCCCGGCTTCCGGCTCGAACTGCTCCAGCCCGCCGACGGCTTCCGGATCCCCGAGCTGACCGCGGAGCCGCCCGCCCACATCCGGCCGATCGGCACCAAGGCCCTGGTCTTCCGGGTCGAGGACCTGGGCAGTGCCACGGAGGTCCTCCGCGAGCAGGGCGTGACGATCCTCTGGGAGCGGATGGACCTCGGCGACGGAAGCGTCTCCACCGCGATCCGGGACAACGACGGGAACTTCATCAACATCTTCGAGGAGGGCGCGAGCCCGGTCGGTTGAGGCGCCGCCGGTGCCGCGGCGTCCGGGCCGGACCTGCGGACCGTCCCCGCCCGCCGGCAGCACTGCCCCGGCCTGCGAGGCCGCCGGGCGGCCACCGCCGCCGACGCGGGCACCCGGAGCAGGACCCGACACTCCTCCTCCCTCCTCACCCGGACGTGCTCCCTCCCCTGCCGCGCACGGGGCCGTCAGCACGTCCTGCCGTTGCAGGTCGGGAGCACCGCGCGTGCTCCCGGCCGCACCCCGGCCGACCCGTCGCGTGCCGGCGCGAGGCCGGGGCGGCAGCGGCAGCGGCAGCGGCAGCGGGAAGACGGCCGGAGGACCGACGAGGATCCCGGCTTCTAGCCGGACGCGCGGGCCCTGCCCGCGTCGCGGGTGAAGACGTCCTGGCCGACCGTGGTGGACCGCCAGGCGTCGACGGACTCGGCGGAGGTCGTCAGGAGCCAGGAGGCGCAGATCCGCTCCCCGTCGGCGCCGCGGTCGTCGTAGTACTGGCCGCTCCAGCTGGTCACCGAGTTGGCGTCGCCGCGGTCGTTGCGCCAGGTCACCGTCCACCCGAGGACGGTGCCCTGCGACGCGGAGGAGAGCGGGTCCCAGCGTCCGACGAGCGGGTAGGGGCCCACCGCGTGGCCGGTCCCGGAGACGTACGTCCCGCTGACGCCGCCGGACGGGTCGGTCTCCAGGTGCATGCGCGAGCCCAGGCGGCTGTACCAGTCTCCGGAGATGTCCATGGCCTGTCCTGTCCTGAGGGGTGGGCCTGCGGGGGCGGCCCGGAGGGTGCACCCCCCGTCTCCCACCGTCACCCGGGCACCGGGCGGCGGCCAAGGGCCGATCGGCCCCTCGGGGCGGCCCCGCGCGCGGACGGCGGCGGGGCTCCCGGGGGCGCGGGGACGGGGCCCGGCGGCGGCGAGCCGGGCGGGCGGCGGTGGGGCACGGTCCGGACCGACCCGGACCGGGCCGGGGCTCCCCAGCCGCCCCGTGGTGTCAGGCGCGGCGTTCGAGGTCGAGGAGGAGGCGCTTGCGGTCGAGGCCGGCCGCGTACCCGGTCAGCGAGCCGTCCGCGCCGAGGACGCGGTGGCAGGGCCGGAGCACCAGCAGCGGGTTGGCGCCGACCGCGGCGCCCACCGCCCGGACGGCGGCGCGCGGGGCCCCGATCTGCTCGGCGAGGCGGCCGTAGGTGGTCGTGGTGCCGTACGGGAGGGCGTCCAGCGCGTCCCAGACCCGGCGCTGGAAGTCGGTGCCCCGCACGGCGTACTCCAGGTCGAACCGGACGGGGTCGCCGCCGAAGTAGGCCCGCAGCCGGTCCGCGGCCTCGGCGAGGGCCCCGGGGTCGCGCCGCCAGCCGTCGCGGACCACGGCGCCGCGGCGCTGCCCGGGCAGGGTGAGGGATGCCAGGGCGATGCCGCCCGGCGCGGTCGCGGACTCCTCGCCCACGAGGAGGATCTCGCCCACGGGGCTGTCCAGGGTCGTGTAGACCGTCGTCACGGGCCCGTCCTTCCGTCGTCCCCGGCGGGCCGCCGGGCTGTCGTACGCCTCCCAGTCTGCGGGGGGCGGCCGGGGTCCGCTGGCGGGAATCGGACACGGTGTCCCGGCGGTCCCCGCCCTGCTCTCAGCCCTTGTGGTGCTTCCCGTGGGCGGGCCGGCCGTGGGGCTCGGCCTCGCCGCCGCTGCCGGTGTCCCCGCCGTTCCCGACGGCCGCCGGGGACTGCACCGGGGCCGCGGAGGAGCCGGAGGGGTCCGGCGCCGGGGCGGCGCCCGGCGAGGAGGCGGAGGGGCCGGACGGCGTCACGGCGTTGCCGGCCGGGGCGGCCAGGGCCGAGCCGAGCATCGCGGACAGCACGAGGGCCGCGATCCCGGCGGCGCCGATGGTCAGCGCCTTGTGGCGGCGCATGCCCGCGCGCAGCCGCAGGTGCAGCGACCCGGGCTGCGGGGCCGCGGCACGGCGGCCGACGGCCGCGGGGGCGCGGCGGGTCCCGGTGCCCGCCGCCGCGCGCCGGGCACCGGTGCCGGCCGCGGCGGCGCGGCGCGGGCCCGCCGCGGGCGCGGGCGGGGTCCCCGGCAGGGCGTACACGGCGGTCGCGGGCGGCGGGGCGGGGGCGGCCGGTCCCGGCTGCGGGGCGGCGCCCCGCCAGGCCGGGCCGGAGAACCAGTCGGCGACCTCCTGCGCCGCCGGCCGCTCCTCGGGCTGCTTGGCCATCATCCGCAGCAGGTACGCCTCGAACGCGGGCGGGAGCTGGGGGCAGCGCCAGGACGGCGGTGCGGGCTCGGTGGCGACGTGGAGGTGGAGCACCGCGGCGGCGTTGTCCGCCTCGAAGGGCAGCGCGCCGACCAGGAGCTGGTAGAGGACGCAGCCGAGGGCGTACACGTCGGAGGCGGGCCCGGCGGGCCGGCCCAGGGCGCGTTCGGGCGCCAGGTAGAGGCTGGTGCCGATGATCTGGCCGGCGCCGGTGAGCGCGGCGGAGGCGTCGTCGGCGAAGCGGGCGATGCCGAAGTCGGCGATCTTGACGGTGCCGTCGGAGCTCCGCATGAGGTTGCCGGGCTTGATGTCGCGGTGGATCACGCCCTGGCGGTGGGCGGCGGCGAGCCCCGCGGCGGCCTGGGCCGCGATCGCGGCGACGGCCTCGACGGGCCGGGGGCCGTGGGCGTCGAGCTCCTGGGCGAGGCTCGTGCCGTCGACCAGCTCCATCACCAGGTAGAAGCGGTCGTTCCAGGAGCCGAAGTCGAAGACGGTCACCACGTGCGGGTCGTGCAGCCGCGCGGCCGTCTGCGCCTCCAGGCGGAACCGGGCGGCGGCCTCCTCGTCGGCGTCCCCGGCCAGCAGCAGCTTCACCGCCACCGGACGGCCCAGCACCGTGTCCTGGCCGCGCCAGACCTCCCCCATCCCGCCGCGGCCGATCGCCGTGTCCAGCCGGTACCGATCCGCCACCAGCACCCGGGTGCCTCCCTGTCCCACTCCGCTCGGGGCGCGGCTCCCTGCCGCGGCGATCTTCAGCGTACAGACCTTCCGTGGGGCTCATGCACGGCCGCCGCCCCGGCGGGGGCGGCCCGCGGCGGACCGGCCCGCGGGGCCGGGCCGGCCGGGTGCGGCGGCCGGGCGCGGCGGGCACGGACCGTGCCCGCGCGGGCCGGCCGGGGGCAGCAGGGCCGAGGCGCCTCGGGGCGGGGACCTTCGGCCCCACGCGCCGCCGCGCCCCCGGGGCGGAGCCTGGAGGAGGAGGCGCCGCGCGGCGGGCCCGCCGGGCGCCGCACGCGGAGCGGCCGCGCGGAGCGGCCGCGCGGAGCGGCCGCGCGGAGCGGCCGGGGACGCACGCCGGTCCGGGTGCGGGCAGGGCCGCGGACGCGCGGCACGCGGCACGCGGCACGCGGCACGCGGCACGCGGCAGGCGGGTACGCAGCAGTACGGAGTGCACGGAACGGACGGAGCGGACCATGACCGAGTACACCCCCGCGGAGACGGCCGGCCGGGCCACCCCGGTGTCCGTCCAGGGCCGGGAGAGCACGGAGGAGCGGCTGCGGACGCTGGAGTCGCAGGTGCAGACCCTCGCCCAGGCGGTCCGCGCCCTCGCCGAGGGCCTGGAGGAGATCCCGGCGCAGGAGGCCGACCGGGAGCGGACGGCCCGCGGCGCCCGCCGGGCGCACGAGCTGCTGATCGCCGAACGGCTCTGACCGGAGCGGGCCGCAGCGCCCCCGGCCCGGGCCGGCCGGTCCCCGGCGCCCGGGCCGCCCCGGCGCACGCGGCCGGGTGCAGCGGCCGGGCGCCGGCGCCGGTCAGGCCCTGACGGCCCGCAGGACGACGAACTTGGGGTTGCCCGCGACGACCTCGCAGTTGCCGAAGAGCCGCTGCAGCCGGACGTGGTAGCCCAGGTGCCGGTTGCCCACGACCCACAGCTCGCCGCCCGGCCGCAGGGCGTCGCGCGCCCCGGCGAACATGCGGCGGGCCGTCCCGTCCGTCGTCGCCCGGTGGGCGTGGAACGGCGGGTTGTTCAGCACCAGGTCCACCGAACCGGCCGGGATCCCGGCGAGGCCGTCGCCCACCCGGAACTCGGCCCGCGCGTCCGGTCCGGCACCGGCCCGGAAGGTGGCCTCCGCCGAGGCGACGGCCTGGTGGGACTCGTCCACGAAGAGCACCTCGGCGTCGGGGTTGGCCAGGGCCGCCGCCGTCCCGACGACGCCGTTGCCGCAGCCCAGGTCGACGACGCGCTCGGCGCCGGCGCGCCGCGGGAGGTGCTGGAGGAGGAAGCGGGTGCCGATGTCGAGGCGGTCGGCGCAGAAGACCCCGGCGTGGTTGGTCACGGTCCGGCCGGAGACCGGCCCGACACCGTCGGGCAGGGCGTAGCGGAGCGGCCAGGGGCTGGGGGTCCGGGGCAGGGCCGGGTCCGGCACGGCCAGGACGAGCCGGGCCTTGCGGACCGCCAGGGAGGTCCGGGTGGGTCCGATGGTCCGCTCGAAGAGGCGGAGCGTGGAGGTGTGGATCTCCGTGGTCATGCCGGTGCCCGCGACGAGGGTGCCGGCGTGGACGGCGGGGGCGAGGCGGTGGAGCTGGTCCTCCAGGAGCGCGAGGCTCTTGGGGACGCGGACCAGGAGGACGTCGATCCGCTCCGGGGGCGTGTCCCGGGTGGAGAGCAGCCGCACCGCGTCCGGGTCGGCGCCGTTGCGCGCGAGGTTGGCGCGGGTGGCCTGCTGGGCGAGGAACGAGTCGCTGATCTGCACCGGCCGGTGCCCGGCGAGGACCGTGGTCAGCGCCCCCCACCGGTCGCCCACGACGGCCACGGTGCCGGACAGGTCCGCGGGTGCGCCGTCCGCGGCGGCCGGCCGGGCCGCCCCGTCGCCGTCCCGGACGGGGAAGGCCCCGGCGGCGTCGCCGTCGAGGTAACGCAGGAGGTACTCGTCGGCGGCGTCCCAGGCGCGGAGCCGGTCGCGGGGGTCGACGGGGAAGCGGACGAGGTCGACCTCGCCCCGTGACGTGCTCAAACGGTTCATCGCGGCCCCAGGCTAGCCGAGGGCGGGACGGGGCGGCCACCACGGAGCCGCGGGCCGGCCGGTCCGGCCGGGCGCCTGCGCCGCCCCGCCCCCGCGCCGCCGCCCGTGCCCCGGCGGGCGGCCGTTCCCCCCGTCCACGCGTCCGGCAGGGCGGCCGGACGTCACGGGTGCGGCGCCCGCCGCCTCCGGAACGGGCAGGACGCGCCGTGGCCCCGGCGGCCCGGGACGTCCGCGGCCCGGACGGGCCCGCGGTCACCCCCGGGCGTCGGCGGCGGAGCCCCGGGGGCGCGGCGGCGTCCGGTCCTCCCGTGCCCCGCCCCCGTGCACCCAGGCGGGCAGCGGCTCCACCGCGTCCCGCCAGGCGGCCGGGATGCCCCCGGTGCCGACGCGGGCGGCGACGACGCCGCCGACGATGGCGCAGGTGGTGTCCACGTCGCCGCCCGCCGAGGCGGTCGTCCACAGCGCGGCCTCGAAGTCGGCCGGGTGCGTCGCGGCGCACCACAGGGCGAAGGGCACCGTGTCGACGGCGCTGACCTGCCGCCCGTTGCCGAGCCGGTGCGCGGCGAGTTCCGCGTGCGGCTCGCCCAGCAGCCCGCGGGCCTCGGCGACGCCGTCGCGGACGGCGCTGTGCGGGGTGCCGTCGAGGACGGCGTCCAGCAGGTCGGCCCCGGTGAGGGGTGCGGTGCGGGCGCGCGCCGCCCAGCAGGCGGCCAGGGCGACGGCGACCGCGCCGGCCACGGCCTCGGGGTGGGTGTGCGTGACCTCGGCGGAGAGCGCGGCCTGCCGGGCGGCCCGGTCGGGGTCGGCGGCGTGCCACGCGCCGAGCGGCGCGACGCGCATCGCGGCCCCGTTGCCCCACGAGCCCTGCCCGTCGAACAGGCCGGCGGCCAGGCGCCGCCAGTCGTCGCCCTGGCGGACCAGCCGCAGCAGCCGGTTCATGGCGGGGCCGTAGCCGCGGTCGAAGTCGTGGCGCCCGGCGAAGGACCGGGCCAGTGCGTCCTGGTCCACCTCCCCGTGCTCCGCCAGGACCAGGTGGACCGAGCACGCCATCTCGGAGTCGTCGGTCCACGGCCAGACCGGGGGCGGCAGCCGGCGCGCGCGCAGGGCCGGGAGGTGGTCGGGGACGAAGAACTGGGCGCCGAAGGCGTCGCCGGTGGCGAGGCCGTTCAGGGCGTCCCGGGAGACGGCGGACGGGTCGGTGGGGAGGTCCGGGGAGGGGGCGGGGCCGGCAGGCCCGAGGTCGGAGGTCATCGCCGGACAGCCTGCCCGCTCCGGCCGGCCCCCTGTCAACGCCTCTGCCGCGGGGAGTTCCGGCGGCCCGCCACGTCCTCGGCCGGTCCCCGACGCGGCGGGCGGCGGATGTCCGCACCGCGCAGGCACTACGGTGGCGGCCGCCGGGCCCCGCGCCGAGGGGGCGCGGACGGGACGGGAGGGAGGACCGACGTGGCAGGAGAACAGGCCGCCGGTGGCACACGGGCCCTGCACGCGGACGCACTGCGGGCCCTCGCCGACGCCTCCGGCCACGGGACGGGGACGGCCGCCGACGCGGCCCGTGCCCTGGAGGCGCTGGGTACGCAGGCGTGGACGCTGCCGGGCGGCTGGTGGCTCGAGTTCGACCGGCTCGCCCGCTCCGCCGGCCTGCTCCGGTACCGCCCGGGCCGCGGCTTCGCGGACGGCGCGCTTCCCGAGCCGTGGCGCTGGGCGCTGGAGGTCTGCGCCGCCGACGGGCGCACCCGGGAGGCGGTCCTGGAGCTGCCCGCCCTCCCCCGCAGGCATCCGGTGCTGCTCCCCCTCCTGGTCGTGCGCTGCTCCGACTGGGTGGCGCCCGTGCGCGAGCGCGCCGCCGCCGCGCTGGCCGAGGTCCTCGACGGGGCCCCGGCGCGGGAGACGGCCCAGGCGTGCGCCGCGGCGTGGGCCTGCGGGTCGCGCTCGCGCGGCGGTACGGCCGAGGGCGTCGCGGCGGCCCGGCTGGACGCAGCCGACGGCGCGGTGTGGCGGGAGCTGTCCGCGTGGCCCGACCGTCCGACCCGGCGCCGCGCCCTCGCCGAGGCGTTGCAGCGGCAGGCCCTGACGGCGGACGAGGTGGTCGACCTGGTGCTCGCCGACCCGGACGTCGTGGTCGGGCTGCGGGGCGCGGAGTACGTCCTGCTCCGAGCGGTCCCGCCGGAGGGCTCCGCCGGCCCGTCGGCACCCCCTGCCCTGGTGGACCGGCTGCTCACGTGCCGGACCCCGCAGGTCCGCGCCGCCGCCGTGACCGTGCTGCACCGCGCCGGGCGGCCCGGTGCCGCGGCCCCCTTCCTCGCGGACCGGTCGGCCGCGGTGCGGCAGTGCGCCCGCTGGGTGCTGCGCGGCGACGGCCGGGGCCCGGCGGCCCTGTGCCGCGAGCAGTTCGACCGTCCCGGCCGCCCGGTCACGCCGGGCGCCGTGAGCGGCCTGGCCGAGTGCGGGGACCGCGCCGACGCACCCCGGCTGCGGGCCCTGCTGGCACACCCGGGGGCGAAGGTCCGCGCCGCGGCGCTGCGCGGGCTGGCCGCCCTGGACCCGCTGCCGCCCGACGAGCTGGCCGACGTGGTCGACCGGGACGCCTCCCCCGCCGTCCTGCGGGCGGCGGTGCAGGCGCTCCTGCCCGACGCGCACCGCGTCCCCCGGGCCCGCCTCGACGGGTGGCTCGCCCCCGGCCGGCCGGGGCGGCTGCGGCGGCACGCCGCCGCGCTGCTGCGCGCCCGCGGCTCCTGGGACCGCCTGGAGGCCGGCCTGCGGCTGGTGCACGACGCGGATCCGGGCCTGGCCCGCGAGGCCCTGGAGGACCTGCGCGCCTGGGCCGCCGGGGCGGCGACCGGGTACCGGCGGGTCGCCGCCGGGCAGCTCGCGCTGCTCGGCGGCCTGCTCGACGCGGCCGGCGGCTCGGGCGAGGACGGTGCGGGCGGCGGCCCCCTGGACGGGCCGACCGTCCGCGTCCTGCGCGGCGCCCTCGCCGCGGCCCGGCCGAGCGGCTGACCCCGCACGCCGGGAGCGGCCGGGGGACGGCCGGTCCCGGACGCGGACGGGACGGCGGGGGCGGCGGGGGCGCACCGGCGGACTCCGGCGGACTCCGGCGGTGCGTGCCCGCCGGCCGGACGTCAGCCGCCGAGCGCGTGGACCATGGCGGTGATCGCCCGCATCTGCGGGGCGCTCCTGACGGCGAAGTCCGGTCCGTTGTAGCCGAACCAGTCCCAGCAGCCCTGCGGGTTGACGGGGAGGGTGGTGGCGATCGCCTGCGGGTAGAGCACGACGAGGTCGTTGGTGTCGGCATAGGTGTCGAGGTTGCCGAGCTCGGCGAACGCGGTGCCCAGCAGGTACTGGCCGGAGAGGCAGCCGTGCAGGGCCACGACGAGCCGGCACGGGGCCCCGGCGGCGCAGGACGGCGGGACGTAGAGCTGTCCGGTGGTGTCCATGGCGCGCAGGGGGCCGTAGCCGCCGGGCACGTAGGCGTTCTGGTCGAAGCGGGTCAGCGTGCCGCGCGGCGTGCCGGTGTTCGGCGGGTTCACGCCGCCGAACCAGGCGGTGAGCATCTCGCCCTCGGGGTCGTCGCCGCAGTCGTTGAGGAACGGGGGCGAGGTGAGCGGGCAGGCGACCGGGCCGAGGGGGGTGGGCCAGGAGTGCCCGGCGGGGTCCTGGTCGTGGTAGGTGGTGACCGCGCCGAAGTGCCGGTAGAAGTCGACGCCGGCGTCGGAGATCTCGTCGTTGACGACCGGGTCGAGGGTGCCGTGGTAGGTGTACACCGGCTTGCCGAGCAGGCCGGAGACCGGGTCGATCCTCCCCTGCCGGGCCCAGGTGACGGCCTGCTGCTCCAGGACGGGCAGGCCGATGCCGAGGGTGCACGCCTCGAAGCCGACGACGTTGCCCTGGCCGCAGTCGTAGGGGCCGGCGGCGACGATCCCGGCCCCCTTGAAGGTCGCCGAGTAGGCGACCTGGAGCTGGGTGGCCATGAAGCCGCCGGAGGAGACACCGGTGACGTAGGTGCCGGTGATGTCGAGGCGCGGCAGGGGCGGGGCCGACGCGCGGGCGGGGGCGGCGGTGCCGACGGCGGCCAGGACGGCGGCGGCGAGGGCGGCGGCGGTCTTCGCCGCCCTGCGGCGCAGGGAGCGGAATCGCATGGGGCACACTCCGGAGCGGGTGGGTGGCCGGGCCGCCGGGGCGGCGGTCCGGGTGGAGGTGCGCGCTGTTCCTCGGGCCCGTACGGCCGGGGCGGTACAGGCGGCGGGGCGGTGCGGGGCGGAGGGCGGAAGGGGCGGCCGCGCCGGTGGGGACCGCGGCGGGGTTTGCCCCGGGGCTGGCCACGGCGGGGCCCTTCGGCGGGGCCGGACGGGGTGCGGCGAGGACGGGACGGGTGGGCCGGAGAGGGCGGGGCGGCGCCGCGGCGGACGGGCCCGCACCGCCGACCAATCGATCGGTTGGCGGGAGACTGCCAGACACCATCGGGCCTCCGCGTCCCGCTGTCAACCGTTCGGACGGGGCCGGCGGCCGCCGCTCCCCGTGGCGGGGGGCGCAGGACGGCCGGGGGCCTGACGCCCGTTCACCGGACGGTTGCCAGAGCGGCGGGAGCGCCGTACGGTCTCACCACCCCGCGCCCACCGATCGATCGGTGGGCGGCCCCGGCGCGCCCTGAGGAGAGGCCCGTGGAGGTTCCGGCAGCAGGCGTCCCGGCGGAGGGGCGCGCCCCCGCCGACCCGGCCGGCGGCGCGGCGGCGGCCGTCCCGGCCCGCGGCGTACCGGCCCGCGGCGCCCCGACGTGGGAGCCCCGGCGGCTGGCCGCCGTCTCCGCGGTGCTGCCCGAGGGCGTGACGCCGCCCGGCACCCGGGGCCGGATCCTGGAGGCCGCCCTGTCGCTGTTCGCCGAGTGCGGGTTCGCCGGGGGCTCGATCCGGCAGATCGCCGCCGTCGTCGGCATCAACTCGGCGACCCTGTACGCGCACTACCCGTCCAAGGAGCACGTGCTGGCCGCCCTCGTGCGGATCGGCCACGAGGAGACGCACACCCGCCTCGCCGACGCACTGGCCACCTCGCCGGGCGGGGCACCGCAGCGGCTGGCGGCCCTGGTCCGGGCGCACGTCCTGGTCCACACCGACCACCCCCTGCTGGCCGTCGTCACCAACGACGAGCTGCACGCGCTCTCCCCCGGACTCGCGGCACCGGCGTTGGAGCTGCGCGACGCCTGCCGCCGGATGCTGCTCGACGTCCTCGAACGGGGCGCGCGGGAGGGGGCGTTCAGCGTCCCGGACCCCGTCCTGGCCGCGACCGCGATCGGCGCGATGGGGCTGCGGGTCGCCTACTGGTTCGGGCCCGACCAGCCCTACACGCGCGAGCAGGTCGCCGACGCCTTCGCCGACTTCGCCCTGCGGGTCGCCGGCGCGGCCCGCTGACCGCGCTCCGCCGCACCGCGCCCCACCGCACCCCGCCCCGCCGCACCCCGCCCCGCCGCACCGCGCCCCACCGCACGCCGTCCGCCCCCCCTGCGCCCGCCCACCCGCCGCACTCCCCCTGGAGCCCCCATGCGACCGGTCGTCACCACCCCCCACGGCGCCGTCCGGGGCGTGCTCACCGAGGCGGGCGTCGCCGCCTTCAAGGGCATCCCCTACGCCGCCGCCCCGTACGGTCCCCTGCGCTTCCGCGAGCCGCAGCCGCCGGCCCCCTGGGAGGGGGTGCGCGACGCCGCCGACCACGGGCCCACCGCGCCCAAGGCCCCGTACGCGGCGCCCTACGACCGGCTCGTCCCCGAGGTCGACATCCCCGGTGAGGACTGCCTCAACCTCAGCGTCTGGACCCCCGGCACCGACGGCCGGCGCCCGGTCATGGTGTGGCTGCACGGCGGCGCGTTCACCAACGGCTCGGGCTCGGTGCCGGGGTACGACGGCACCCGCTTCGCCCGCGACGGCGTCGTGTGCGTCACCGTCAACTACCGCCTGGGCGTGGAGGGCTTCCTCCACCTCGGCGAGGGGGACCCCGCCAACCTCGGCCTGCTGGACCAGGTGGCGGCCCTCACCTGGGTCCGCGACACCATCGGCGCCTTCGGCGGCGACCCGGGGCAGGTCACCGTCTTCGGGGAGTCCGCGGGCGCCATGAGCATCGGCACCCTGCTGGCCATGCCGCGGGCCCGCGGGCTGTTCCGGCGCGCCGTGCTGCAGAGCGGCGCCGCCCACCACACCCTCTCCCCCGCCTCCGCCCGGCTGGTCGGCCGCCGCCTGGCCGGACTGCTCGGCGTCGCCCCGACCCGTGACGCCCTCGCCGCCGTCCCCGCGGACCGGGTCGTCGCCGCCCAGCAGCAGCTGCGGGCGGAGGTGGCTGCCCGGCCCGATCCGGAGCTGTGGGGCGAGGCGGCCCGCAACCTGATGCCCTTCGAGCCGGTCGTCGACGGGCTGACCGTGCCGCGCCCGCCCGCCGACGCGGCCGCCGACGGGGCGGGGGCCGAGGTCGACCTGCTGATCGGCACCAACCGGGACGAGTTCCGGTTCTTCCTCCTCCCCACCGGGCTCGTCGACGCGGTCTCCGAACCGCTGCTGCGGCGGACCGCGGCCGGGTACGGCCTGGACCCCGAGGAGGCGGTCGGCGTCTACCGCGGACTGCGGCCGGACGCGACACCCGGCGACCTCATGGCCGCGATCGCGACCGACTGGTTCTACCGCATCCCCGCCGTCCGGCTCGCCGAGGCCCACGCCCGGCACCGCCCGGGCGGGACGTTCCTGTACGAGTTCGCCTGGCAGCCGCCCGTCCTCGGCGGGCGCCTCGGCGCCTGCCACGCCGTCGAACTCCCCTTCGTCTTCGACAACCTGCACGACAAGGCCTTCGCCGGCCTCGTCGGCGACGAACCGCCGCAGCAGCTCGCCGACACGGTGCACGCCGCCTGGGTCTCCTTCGCCGCCACCGGCGACCCGGGGTGGCCCGCGTACGACGCCGAGCGGCGGGCCACCATGTGCTTCGACCTGCCCTCCGGGGTCCGGGACGACCCGCGGCCGCACGAGCGGACCCTGTGGGACGGGCGCCGCTGACCCCCTCCCGCACGCCCGGCGGCCCGCGGCCGGGCCGGGTACCGCCGCCCCGGACGCCGCCGGGCGCCCCGGACTGCCCACGGGCACCCGGACCGACCGGCGCACCGACGAATCTGCGCGCCGACGCACCGAGGAGCTCCGACCGTGCCTGACATGCCCGACAGTGCAGCGCCACGCGGCGCACGGCTCCACCCCGCCGTCGCGGGCGGTACGGTTCCGTCCGACGCCGCTCCGTACGACGCCGTGCTCTGCGACATCGACGGCGTCCTGAGGCACTGGCCCGCCACCGGCGGCCTCGATGCGGAGTACGGCCTGCCGCCGGGCGCCCTCGCTGCGGCCGCCTTCGCGCCGGTCCGCCTGCACCCCGCGATCACGGGGGAGGTCACCGACGGGGAGTGGCGGGCGGCGGTGGCCGCGGACCTCGCCGAGATCTGCGGCTCGGCGGACCGGGCGCGTGCCGCCGTCGCCGCCTGGTCCGCACTGGTCCCCCTCGTCGACCGGGAGGCCGTCGCCCTCCTCACCCGGGCGCGCGGGGTCGTGTCCGTGGCCCTGGTCTCCAACGCGACCACCCGGCTGGAGCAGGACCTCGCCCGGCAGGGGCTGGACGGTCTCGCCGACACCGTCGTCAACACCGCCCGCATCGGCGTGGCGAAACCCGACCCACGGGTCTACCGCATCGCCGCCGGGCGGGTCGGAACGCTGCCGCACCGCTGCCTCTTCGTCGACGACACCGCCGCCAACGTCACGGCGGCGCGCGCGGCAGGGATGACCGCCGTCCACTACCGCGGGCCCGAGGACCTGCGCGCCGCCCTCGCGCCGCTGCTCTCCGGGACCGCCGGGCCCGAGCCGCGGGCGGCAGCCACCTGAGAGGGCCGTCCCGGGGCCGGCGCGGGAATCCTCGGTGGGCGCCTGCGGACCGCCGGTCGGCCGGCAGGCGGAGCCGCGAGACCGCAGCCGCCGGGGAGGGGCCGCCCTGCGTACGGCGGACGGGCGTCTGGCAGGGTGGACGGCCGGCACGCCCGCCCGGAGGAGGGAACGCATGTCCGACGCGACGGCCCGCGGCCCGGGCCGTGCCCGGGGGCCCTCCGACGCCGGGTCCGCCGGGCACGTCCGGCGTCCGGCCGCCGGGGGCCCGGCGGCCGGAGGGGTTCGGCGCACCTCCCGTGGCCGCGCTCCGGCCGGGTCCTGCCGTGCCGGGGCCCGCGGCTGAACCCCGCCGCCCCGCCGCCCGTACTGACGGCCGCCGGACCACGACCGGCCGCCACTCCCCCTGAAGAAAGGTTTCTCCATGCACCGCACCGCCTCGCCGGCGGACACCGCCGCCCGCCCTGCGGCGGACTCCCCGACAGGCGTCCCGGCAGACGCCCCCGCCGCGACCGGCGGCCGCAGCCGGGAGCAGGAGCCCCTCCCCCCGGTCGCCCTGGTGGCCACCGACCTCGACGGGACGCTCCTGCGCAGCGACGCCACCGTCTCGCCCCGCACCCTGGGGACCCTGCGCCGCCTCACCGGGCGGGGCGTGCACCACGTCGTCGTCACCGGCCGCCCGGCCTCCGGGTGCCGTCCCTTCTTCGACGCCCTCGGCTACCGGGGGCTGGCCGTCTGCGGCCAGGGAGCGCAGGTCTACGACGCGGGACGCGGCGCTCTCCTGTCGAGCGCGGGCCTGGACCACGGCGCCGCCCTGGCGGTCCTGGAGCGGATCACCGCCCTGACCGGCCCCCTCGACCTCGCGGTCGTCACCTCGGGGCTGCACGGGGAGTTCGTGGTCACCCCGGGGTTCGCCGACGGCGACGAGCGGGCGCTCGCGCCCTTCCGCAGCGCGCCGGCCGAACGGCTCTGGGACCTGCCCGTCGACAAGGTGCTGATCCGCCACCCCTCGCTGTCGGACGGCGACCTGGTGGCCGCCGCCGCGCGGTGCTGCACCCCCGGCCTGACCGTCACCCACGCGGGCCCGCGGATGGTGGAGCTGCTGCCCACCGGCTTCGACAAGGCGACCGGGCTCGCCCGGGTGGCCGGCGCCCTGGGTGTGGCGCGCGAGGCCGTCATCGCCTTCGGGGACATGCCGAACGACCTGCCGATGCTCGCCTGGGCCGGCTACGCGGTGGCGATGGGCAACGGCCACCCCGAGCTCAAGGCGGTCGCCGACGAGGTGGCGCCGCACCACGACGAGGACGGCGTCGCCGCGGTCCTCGACCGGATCCTCGACACGGGCGTCCTGCCCGCACGGGCAGCCGCGCGCTGACCCGCGCCCGCCGCGGGGAGGCCCCGGCGGGCGGACCGGCGTCCCCGTCCGCCCGTGGTGGTGCGGTTGCTGCGGGCTGTCCGGGGGGGGCGGGTGGGTGTTGCGTTCCGCCGGTGCGGTCCGGTGCGGTCCGGTGCGGTCCGGTCCGGTGCGGTGGGTGGGGGTGGTGGGGTCAGGTGAGGGGGAGGTGGGCGTGGAGGCGTTTGCCGGGGGGGGTGGTCTCGGTGTGGAGGCGGGTGCAGAGGGCGAGGACGATCTCGAGGCCGTGGCCGCCGATGCGGG
>NZ_JAJLRA010000035.1 GCF_020991365.1 Streptacidiphilus sp. ASG 303 | reverse complement strand
TGGCGCACCAACCCCGCCACCCAGATCCGCTGGGCCCTGGACTACATGAACTCCCGCTACGGCAGCCCCAACGCCGCCTGGGCCTTCTGGCAGACCCACCACTGGTACTGAGCCACCAGCACCAGCACCAGCAGCAGAGCAGGACGGCAGCGCCCGCACGACGGCGCGGGCCCCGGTCGCACCCGACCGGGGCCCGCGCCGTCGGCGTCCCCGCGGCGTCCCCGCGGCGTCCCCGCGGCGTCCCCGCGGCGTCCCCGGCGAGGCCCGCCGCACCCCGCCGGCGAACGGCCGGCGAACATCCGGCGGCCGGTCGGCCAAAGCTGCCCGCCCCCGCCGCCCGGTCCGTACGGTGGCCGAGCCGTCGCACCGGCCGCCGGCGCCCGCACGGCACCGGCGCACCCGGCGCGGGGTGCGGGGCGTGGCGCGGGGAGAGGGGGGAGGGAGAGGGGTGGACTGGCTCAGCCCGGACAACGTCGTCGCCGTCCTCACCGCACTGCTCAGCACGGTGGCGCCCCCGGCCGTCACCGCCGTGTACCGGCGCGGGGTGCAGCGCGGCCGCCGCATCGGCTACCGCGTCCAGATGGACACGCCCATCGGCAGCGACCACCGGGGCGGCCACGGGCAGCCGAACGTCCGCCTCGGCCTCTTCAACGACCTCCCGGACATGTCCGACGCCACCCTCGTCCTCCTCCGCATCGAGAACGACGGCGCGGAGGCCGTCGCCGAGGCCGACTACACCGGGCCCGACCCCCTGCACGGCCTGACCGCCGTCTTCACCGACCGCGTGGTGCGCGGTGCGGCCGTCACCCAGCTCGGCGCCGCCCACCTCATGGGGCACCTCGCCGCGCCCGGGGCCATGCGGCACACCGGGAACGCGCTCCACCTGCCCCGCGTCCCGCTCAACCGCGGCGAGCACTACAAGCTGCTGGTCCTGCTCACCGGGGGCGGCGTCGGCTGCGCCGTCCGGGTCGACGGCGGCCTCCGGGACGGGGCGGTGGTGCCGAACCGGAGCACCACGGTCGACGACAGGCCGCCCGCGCTGAGCGGTCCGGCGCGGGGCATCGTCGCCCTCCTCACGGCCGGGGTCCTCGTCCTGGCCGGCGTCATCGTGGCCTCCGGCGACGGGCCGCCCCGGGGCTGCGCCACCGGACGTCTGACCCTCCTCGGCGCCACCGCCTTCCGCCCGGTCCTGGAGGGCCTCGCCCGGGAGTACGCGCGGGACTGCCCGGGCTCCGGGATCGCCCTCGACCTGCGCGGCAGCGACGAGGGCGTGCGGGAGCTGGTGCGCAGGGGCGAGGAGGCGGGGGGCGGTGCCCCCGCCGTGGTCGCCTTCTCCGACGGCCCCGCGCGGGAGGGCGCGCCGCGGCTGGCGGCGACGCGGGTGGCGGTCTCCGCCTTCGCCGTCGTGGTGAACGACCGGGTGCCGGTCCGCAGCCTCTCCGGCGACCGGATCCGGGCCCTGTACGACGGGAGCGTCCTGGACTGGTCACAGGTCGGCGGGCCCCGCCTCCCCGTGCGGCTCGTGAGCCGCAGGGACGGCTCCGGGACCCGCTCCCTCTTCGAGCGGCTGGTCCTGGACCGGACCGCCGAGCCGCCGCGCACCTCGACGGACTGCACGACCCCCGAGTACCCGAACGGGCGGTTTCGGGGCGTCCGCTGCGAACGGGGCTCCACGGAGGAGGTGCTGCAGGAGGTGGCCGCCGTGCCGGGCGCGGTCGGCTACGGCGAGCTCCAGGCCGCCGCCCGCACCAGGGGCCTGCACGTCCTCGGCATCGACGGCCGTGCGCCGTCCCCGGGGGCGATCCGCGACGGGAGCTACCCGTTCACCGAGGTCGAGTACGCCTACACCTACGGCGACCCGGCCGGCGGCTCCCTGGCCGCGAGCTTCCTCGACTTCGCGGCGAGGGGCCGGGGCCAGGAGGTGCTGGCCGCCCACCGCGACCTGCCCTGCTACTCGCCCGAGGGCTTCGCCCGCTGCGCCCCCTGACCGCCGGGCCCCCTGGCCGTCGCGTCCCCGGCCGGACGTCCAGGTGCCACCACGGCGGGCCGACCGGGGCAGGGGCGGGATGAAGGAGGAGGCCGCTTCCGCGGCCGGGGCCTCCTCCTTCTGTGCCCGATGGGGGACGTGGACACGGGGCAGTCGTCGAGTGGGCGTCGGATGTGCTGTCCCTGCACGTGGACCGGGCGGGGGTGCGCCGGTTGCGGGACACGGGAGCCGGCACGGTGGCGGGCGCGTCCTGATTCTCGGCGACCCCGTCCCGGACGGGGGCGGGGCCGTGGGCGTGCCGACTACCCGCGGGCCGCCTGGGCGGGTTCGAGGGCGGGTGCCAGGAACGGGCTGGGGTTGCCGTGCCAGGTCACCGACAGGGCCTCACGCGCCCGGGTGCAGGCGACGAAGAGCAGGCTGAGTTCGCCCAGCAGGTCCTCCTGGTGCTGCAGGGGGTCGACCTCCACCGGGGTGAGGGCGTTGCGCATCGGCACGGTTCCCTCGCCGACGCCCAGCACGGCCGTGCAGCGGAACTCCAGGCCCTTCATCCGGTGCATGGTGCCGATCCGCACGCCCTCGCGGTCGGGGCCGGCCGCCTCGGCGCCCAGTACCACTGCGGGGATGCCCGCGCGGCGCAGGGCTTCGGCGGCGTCCCGGCCCAGCTGGACGAACCGGGCGCAGACGCCGATCTCCTCCGGGGCGACGCCCGCCTTCCGCCAGGCGGCGATGCGGGCCACCAGGGCCTCGATCTCGGCGGCCTTCGTGGCGAATCCCGCCACCTCGGGCCCCTCGCCGTGGAAGACCGAGCGGTAGCCGGTCAGGTGCTCCTGGCCGTCGTCCATGTCGTCCACGCGGGTACCGGTCAGCAGCGCCGTCGACCAGCGCAGGATCTCCTGAGTGGTGCGGTAGTTGATGCGCAGGCGGGACGAGCGCCCGGTGACGGTGATGCCCAGGCTGCGCAGGGAGACCTTGTTGCCGTAGATGCGCTGGTGGGTGTCGCCGGCGATGAACAGGTCGTCGGGGCCCGGGGCGACGGCTGCACGCAGCAGCCGCCACTGGGCCGGATGGAGGTCCTGGGCCTCGTCGACCACGACGTGCCGGAAGGGGCGTCCGGTACCGCCGGCAGCGCGTTCGTCGAGAATGCGGGCGGCCTCGGCGCAGATCTGCAGGAAGGTCCACAGCCCCTCGCGGCGCAGCTCCTCGGTGAAGGAGGCCACCGCCCGCCACACCTGGGCTCGCTTGAGCGGCCCCAGGGCCCGGCCCCGGCCGGGTCGCGGGGCCCGCAGGTACTCCTCGGCCGAGGTGAGGTCCTGGGCGAGGACGACGTGGCGCCACTCCTGGTCCAGGAAGACGTCGGTGAGGTCCAGGTCCAGACGTCGGGTCACCCGTCCCCAGCGGGTGGTGATCTCGCGGTGGTCGGTCAGGACGCCGAGCCGGGCGGTGCCGCGGTGCTCGCGCACCACCTGGTTGGCCAGGGCGTCGACGTTGGCCACCCGGATGAGGCGCCGCTGCGCGGGGTCGGTGACCAGCAGGTCCAGGCTGCGTTCCAGTTCGGCGGCCAGGTCGCGGGTGAAGGTGGTGAGCAGGACGGCACCGTCGGGGGTGTCCTCGGGAAGCCGGGCGGCGAGGCCGGCGGCGCGGTGGAGGGCGACCACGGTCTTGCCGGTGCCCGGTCCGCCGGTGACGCGTGCGGGTCCGTTGTAGGAGGGGCGGTGGGCGATCCGGTGCTGGCTCGGGTGGAGGAAGACGCGCCAGGCGTCGAAGGGCCGCTCGAGCAGATCCATGAGCTCGGCGGGGCCGGAGACCAGGGCGATGCGGTCCTGCGAACGGGCCATCGCGGTCGCAAAGGCGTCGGCCGGCCGGCCGACAGGGACGCCGGCGGTCGCTGCGGTCGTGTCGGGCCCGGTGGTCGGTCTGTTCTGCACCGTCTCCCGGTACACCTCCTCCGGGGTCATGCCGGTGGCCAGACCCATGAGCACGTCGTACTGGTGCTCGGGCAGGACGTTCTGGAGGGAGTCCAGCAGGTCCACGGAGGTGATGTGCCGGGCGAGCGGGAGGATGGTGTCGTCGATGCCCAGGCGCCGCAGATCGGCGTCGGAGACGCCGGCGAACAGCGGCGGCTGCCCGCCGTCGCCTGCCACTGCGGCCAGTCCGGTGGCCGCGCGCTCCAGGGCGACGTCGTCGCGTATCTCGATGCCCGAGGTGGCCGTGTTGACCGAGGCCCGCTGCTTGAGCGCCCAGGCGATGGCGTCGTCGTGCGGCATGACCCGCAACAGCAGGTAGCAGTCGCCGCTCTCCGGAGCGAGCACCACACCGCGATGGAACTGTGTGATCCTGATGGTGCGGATGCGCGGGTCGCGGGCCCGTTCCAGCTTCTCCAGGTGCTGCCCCGCGAACGAGGAGTGCTCGAACTTCTCGAACGCCTCGGCGACCCGCTTCTGCACGGGCCTCTCCAGCAGCGCGAACTCCTTCATGAAGTCCTTGTGGATCCCCAACGTCGGCATACGAGCCCCTCCTTCGCGAGTGCCGTGCGGTCCCCGGTGCCGTGCGGCCGCGTGACCCGGTGACGGCACCGTAGCGGCATGGAGCCGTCGACCGTGATCACAGATGTCCCTATCGGAGCAGCGGTGCCCGTAGTCGCGGCATGTACCGGTTGATTTCGGACCACTCCGCCTGTGGCGCCCGCATCCACCGCCCATGTCCCCGGACTCGGACCCGGACCCGGACCCGGACCCGGAAGGAACTGTGCGGGCCCGGCCGAGGCCCGATGCGCGGCTGGGCGTACTCACGGCGGACCGCTCCCCACCGGTCGGGGTGCCCCGTGTCCCCGACGGCAGCCGTCGGTACCGCCCGGGCCTCCGGGCGCGCCGCCGTCCGCCTCGCCTCCGAGCGCCGGGCCGCGGCCCGGCGGGGCCGTGGCACAATCGCAGCCGCCCCGCCGCACGAGGTGCGGGCCTTCCACCGCATCCGTCGTACGGAGGTCAGTGTGCAGGTCCCCCTGCCCCGCGTCGGGGACACGCTCGGCCACGGCCGGCGCTACGAGCTGCTCGCCCCGGTCAGCCGCGGCGCCATGGGCCAGGTGTGGCGGGCCCGGGACCGCCACCTGGAACGCACGGTGGCGGTCAAGACCATCGCTGCCGAGGTCCTCGCCCAGGGCTGCGACCGCGGACTGGTGCTGCGCAGGTTCGAGCGCGAGGCGAAGGCCGCCGCCTGCCTCGACCACCCCAACGTGGCGGCGGTGCACGACGCGGGGGAGCAGGACGGTGTCTGCTACCTGGTGATGCAGTTGCTCGACGGGATGCCGCTCGGCGACCTCCTCGCGGAGCAGGAGCGGCTCGACGTGGACACGGCCGCCGCGGTCGGCGCCCAGCTGTGCGCCGGGCTCACGGCCGCCCACGCCCGGGGCCTCGTCCACCGCGACCTCAAGCCGGACAACGTGATGGTCCGGCGCAACGGCGTGCTCGCGATCCTCGACTTCGGCCTGGTCAAGCTGCTCGGCGACGGCGTCACCCCGCTGACCGCGACCGCCGACAGCGTCGGCAACCAGCTCTACGCCTCGCCCGAACTGCTCGGCGGCAGCCGCGAACTGGACCACCGCAGCGACCTGTACGCCCTCGGCTGCCTGCTCCACCACATGCTCGTCGGCACTCCGCTGTTCCTGGAGGACGACCGGCACGCCCTGGTGGCCGGCCGCCACCTGTACGAGGCCCCCGTGCCGTTGCGCGAGCTCCGCGAGGACGTGCCCGAGCAGATCGAGGCCCTCGTGCTGGCCCTGCTGGCCAAGGAGCCCGCCGACCGGCCCGCCGACGCGGCCGCCGTCTACACCCGCCTGGCCGCGTTCCTGCCCGCCCCGCTGCCCGCCGAACTGCTTCTGCGGCCCGCGCCGCCGTGCGACCCCCGCCACCCCTTCCGGCACCCCATGGCGCCCCACCGCGACTGACCCGGTCCGTCCGCGCCCCGCCGGCCCCGTCTCCTACGATGCCGGGGTGATGGTGGAGATCGAGGGCCGCTACGAGCTGACCGCACTGCTCGGCAGGGGCGGCATGGGCGAGGTCTGGAGCGGCTACGACAAGCGCCTCGACCGGCCGGTCGCCGTCAAGCTGATGATCCCGCGCCCCGGCGACCGCACGGCGGAGCCGAGGTTCGTCCGCGAGGCGCGGTTGACCGCCAGGCTGGAGCACCCGGGCGTCCCCGTGATCCACGACGTGGGCACGCTCCCCGACCGCCGGCTGTTCCTCGTCATGCAGCTGATCCGCGGCCGGACGCTCGCCCAGCTGCTTGCCGCGGAGGGCCGGCTGTCGGCGGACCGGGCGGCCCGCCTGGCCGTGCAGATCGCCGGGGTGCTCGCCCACGCGCATGCGCACGGCGTGGTGCACCGGGACCTCAAGCCGGGCAACCTCATGGTCGCCCCCGACGGTGCGGTCAAGGTGCTCGACTTCGGCATCGCTGCCGCCCTGGAGCCGGACCCCGGCCTGCCGCCGCTGACCGCCGACCGGGCCACCCCCGGCACGCCGGGCTTCATCTCGCCCGAGCAGGCCCTCGGGCAGCGGGCGACGCCGCGCAGTGACCTCTACGCCCTGGGCTGCGTCCTGTACGAGGCGCTGGCAGGCGAGCCGCCGTTCACCGCCCCTCTCCCCATGGCACTGGTCTACCGGCACGCGAACGAGGAGCCCCGCCCGCTGCGCGAGCACCGCCCGGACCTGCCGGAGGGCCTCGCCGACCTGGTCGCCCGCCTGATGGCGAAGGACCCGGACGCGCGGCCCGCCTCCGCGGCGGAGGTCCGCGCACTGGCGGAGTCCTGGACCGCCGAGGGGGACGGACCGCAGGCGGTGAAGGCGGCGCGTGACGCGGGGGGGCCGTCGGCGCGGCCGCCCGTCCCGCCGGCCGTCCCCGCACCGCAGACCGTCCGCAGTGCTGCTGCTGTGCCCGGGCCCGCCCCCGATCCCAAGCGCAGCACCGAGCTGCTCGCCCGTACCCGGCGGCTCGCCCGGGAGGGGCGCTACTCCCAGGCGGCGGCTCTGCTGCAGCAGAGCCTCGGTGGCCGTGCCGACACCCGCCCGGAGACGGTCGCCCGGCGCCTCGCCCTGTTGGGGCTGCTCGTAGAGTCGGGGGAGCTCCAGCAGGCCCACGACGGCTACCGGGAGCTGGGGGACCGGCTGCTCGCGTCCGGTGCCGCCGCGGGGACGGCCGCCGGTGCCGACCTGCTGGCCTGCCGGGCCGGTGCGGCGCGCTGTCTGGCCGGTCTGGGGCGTTCGGCCGAGGCGTTGGCGGAGTTCCGCGCGTTGCTGCCGCAGCAGCGCAGCGCCCTGGGGACCGGGTCGCCGGACGTGCTCGGCACCCGGCGTGAGATCGCCCGCCTGCTGGCTGGCACGGGCGACCTGGACGGTGCCCGGAGCGAACTGGCCGCTCTGCGTGACGACCAGGACCGTCTGCTGCCGCCCGGCGATCCGGCCCACCGGGAGGTGGCGGCGCTGCTCGACCGGGTCGAGCGGCTCGTCCGCGTCGTCCGGCCGCGTTCCTGAGGGGCGCGGTCTGGTTCCCGATCCCCGGTCCCCGGTCCCTGGCCCGATCGGCCCCACCTTTCTCATGTGAACTGTGTCAACGAAAAGCCGTTTCTGCTAATGTCACGTCAGCTCCGACTCGCCCGTTCGGGCGCGTACAGTCGGGGCGGCGCCGCCGCACGCCCGCACACGAAGGCGCGGGCCGGGCGGCACGAGGACACGCGGCGAAGGGTGTGGACGTGGCAGGGGAGACGACGACCAGGGGCGGTGGCACGGTGTCCGAGCCGCTTCCCGAGGAGGGCGCCCTCGTCGAGGTGCGGGGCCAGAGCTGGGTCGTCTCCCGCGTCGAACCGGCCCCCGGCCGCTCCGCCCCCGGCGGCAGCCCGGCCGACAGCTCCGGGACCGCCTCCCCCGCGGCCACGCTCGTCCAGCTCCAGTCCGTCGCCGACGGCCGCTACGGCGAGACCCTGTCGGTGATCTGGGAGGTCGAGCCCGGCCGCCGCGTCCTGCCCGCCGGTTCCCTGCCCGACGTCTCCCTCGGCCGGTACGACCCGCCGGAGCGCCTCGCCGCCTTCCTCGACGCCGTCCGCTGGTCCGCCGTCACCTCCGCCGACGCCCGCACCCTCCAGGCCCCGTTCCGCTCCGGCGTCGCCGTCGAGCCCTACCAGCTGGAGCCGGTCTCCCGCGCCGTCGGCGCACCCCGCGTCAACCTGCTGCTCGCCGACGACGTCGGCCTCGGCAAGACCGTCGAGGCCGGCCTGGTCGCCCAGGAGCTGCTGCTGCGCGGCCGGGCCCGCCGCATCATGGTCGTCTGCCCGGCCGGCCTCACCCTCAAGTGGCGCGACGAGCTCGCCGAGAAGTTCGGCCTCGACTTCACCGTCGTCGACTCCGCGCTCTGCGCCGAGCTGCGCCGCACCCACGGCACCGCCGCCAACCCCTTCCGGGTCCACCCGCTGACCGTCGTCTCGCTGCCCTGGCTGCGCAGCGCCAAGGCCCAGCGGCTGCTGGACGAGGTCCTGCCCGCCGGCGGCCCGGGCCGTGAAGCCGAGGGCGGACAGGACGGGGCCGAGCGCCGTTTCTTCGACCTGCTGATCCTCGACGAGGCCCACCACGTCGCCCCGGCCGCCCCCAAGCAGGTCTACGCCGTCGACTCCCAGCAGACCAGGCTCATCCGCCGCCTCGTTCCGCACTTCGAGCACCGGCTGTTCCTCTCCGCCACCCCGCACAACGGCTACCAGGAGTCCTACACCGCCCTGCTGGAGCTCATCGACGACCAGCGCTTCGCCCGCGGCGTCGAGCCCGACCGGGCGGCCCTGGACGACACCGTCGTGCGGCGGCTGAAGAGCGCCGTCACCAACGCCGACGGCAGCGCGCGCTTCCGCACCCGCCGCACGGCCGAGATCGTGGTCGACTACACCGACGCCGAGCGGCGCGTCCACCAGCTGCTCGGCGCGTACGCAGAGCTGCGCCGGCGGCGCATGTCCCCGCAGGCCCGCGGCGGCCGCAGGGCCGCCGACCTGGTCACCCTGCTGCTCAAGAAGCGCCTCTTCTCCTCCCCGGCCGCCTTCGCCCGCACCGTGCAGGTCTACCTGGCCGGCCTGGACGCGGCAGGCTCCGCTGCGGGCCGCGCCGCGGCCGCCGACGTCCCCGAGTGGCTGGAGGACTTCGCGGACTTCGTCGGCGGCCTCGACGACGACGCCCTCGCCGACGCCGAGGACGACGCCCTCGGCCGCACCACCCGCCTCACCCCCGGCTCCGACGACGAGGAGACCGGTCTGCTGCGCGAGATGGAGCGCTGGGCCCTCACCCACGAGGCCGCCGCCGACTCCAAGGCCCACGCCCTGATCGACTACCTCAGGGCCGTCTGCCGCCCCGACGGGAGGCACTGGACCAACGAGCGGGTCGTCGTCTTCACCGAGTACCGCGACACCCAGACCTGGCTGCACGGCCTGCTCCGCCAGGAGGGCCTCGCCGACGAGGGGCGCGTCGCGCTGCTCCACGGCGGACTGGGCGTCGAGGAGCGCGAGGAGGTCCGCCTCGGCTTCCAGGCCGACCCGGCCGACGGGGAGGGCCGGGTGCGCATCCTCATCGCCACCGACGCCGCCTCCGAGGGCATCGACCTGCAGAGGCACTGCCACCGGCTGGTCAACTACGACATCCCCTTCAACCCCAACAAGCTCGAACAGCGCATCGGCCGCATCGACCGCTGGGGCCAGCGGACCGACCCCGAGATCCGCCACTTCATCGGCGCCGACTGGCAGCACGCCGAAGCCGGCTCGTACGAGGCGGACCTGGAGTTCCTCTCCCGGGTCGCCAGGAAGGTCGCCCGCATGGAGGCGGACCTCGGCTCGGTCAACGCCGTCATCGCCGACGCGGTGCAGCGCCGCATGACCGGCGACCTGCGCCCCGTCGACATCGAGAACGCCCGCGCCAAGGAGATCAAGGGCCGCGCCACCGGCGGCAACGTCCCCGCCGAGCAGAACGTCACCGAGCAGGTCAGGCGCCTCACCGCCCAGTACGACCGCACCGTGGGGGAACTCGGCATCACCCCCGGGAACATCCGCCGCGTCGTCGACACCGCGCTCGAGCTCGACCGCCAGCAGCCGCTGCGCCCCGTCGTCGACGACCGCCTCGACCTGCTCCTCGACGAGTCCGAGGACCCCGGGCACGCGGACCCCGGGCCCGAGGACACCCGCGGCACCGGCGGCACCGATCCCGCCGGCTCCCTGTTCGAGGTGCCCCCGCTCACCGGCTCCTGGGAGCGCGCCACCCGCGGCCTCGCCCACCGCCTGCGCCCCGAGGAGCAGCGGCCGGTCACCTTCGACGCGCGCGTCGCCGCGCAGGGCCGCGACGACGTCGTCCTCGCCCACCTCAAGCACCCGCTGGTGGACATGTCCACCCGCCTGCTGCGCGCCGCCGTGTGGAACGCCGACAGCGTCGGCCTGCACCGCGTCACCGCCGTCGTCAGCGACGACCCGGCGCTGGAGACCGTCCTCGCCGGCGCCTACGCCCGCTACGTCATGGTCGGCGCCGACGGCGTCCGCCTCCATGAGGAGGTGCTGCACGCCGGCGGCTGGGTCGGCCCCGACGGCTGGATCCGCCGCTGGGACAGCGTCAACACCCAGCGCGAGGTCCTGCAGCGCGCCCTCACCGACGGCAAGCCCGCCGCCGAGCACCTGCGCGCCCGCCTCGGCGCCGGCTGGCCCCGCGTCCGGCAGCGCCTGCACGCCTCCCTGGAGGCCCGCGCCAAGGAGCGCGGCGACTCCCTCGTCAACGCCCTGCGCCAGCGCCGCGAGGAGGAGGAGCGCCGCGTGCACGCCACCCTCGACCGCTTCGAGGGCATGCTGCGCGCCAAGCTCCGCGAGGAGGGCGAGGACGGCGGCCAGATGGCCCTGTTCGGCGCCCGCGAGCTCACCGGCCCCGAACAGCGCCAGTACGCCGCGGACCGCGAGCGCTGGCAGCACCGCCTGCAGGGCCTGTCCGCCGAGCGCGAGCGCGAACTCGCCGCCGTCGCCGCCCGCTACCGCGACCTGCGGTCGCACCTGTTCCCCGTCGCCGTCGTCTTCGTGATCCCCCGCCGGGAGGCCGTCCGATGAGCAGCATCGCCCCCCGCCCCGCCGCCGCAGCCGGACGCGGCCGACGCACCGCCGGCCGCGCGGCCGCCGTCGCCCACGCCGCCGACGGCCGGCGCCAGCACCTCGACTGGCTCAACCTCGTCGAGGTCTCCGGCCCCTTCCTCACCCTCCCCGTCCTGCTGGACACCTGGCCCCAGCTCGACGCCGTCGACAAGCCCCAGCGCCGCCGGCTCCGCCTGCAGCACGCCCTGTGGCAGGCCGACCCCGCGGCCGGGCGCGACGAGTGGATCGCCTACGTGCTGCGCGAGCTGCTGGAGTGGGGCGACGCCCTGCACCTGCGCCCCGGCACCGGCACCGGCAGCGACGGCCGCGCGGACGGCCCGGGGGACAGCGCCGCGGACGCAGCCGCGCCCGCCGACCCGCTGCTCGACCTGCTCGCCGTCCCGGTGCGCGAGCACGACACCGTGCTGCGCCCCGACTTCGCCCTCGTCGAGCCCGGCGCCGACCCGGCCGCCGAGGCCGGCCCCGAGGCCGCCGCCAAGCGCATCCCGCTCCTCGGCATGGTCCTGCCCGCCGGCACCTCCCCCACCGCCCGCCTGCGGGGCTCCGCCTGGTCCGCCACCCCCGCCGACCGGATGGCCCACCTGCTGCGCCACCACCGCACCGGGCTCGGCCTGGTCACCGACGGCCGCTGGTGGTGCCTGGTGTGGGCGCCGGTCGGCGGCGTCACCACCACCGCCCTGTTCGACACCGTCGGCTGGAACGAGAAGGCCGAGCGCGACGTCGTCCGCGCCATGATCTCCCTGCTGCGCCGCTCCCGGTTCTTCGGCGTCCCCGAGGAGCAGACCCTCCTGCCGCTGCTGCGCAGGAGCCTGGACAACCAGGAGGAGGTCACCGACGCGCTCGGCGTCCAGGTCCGCCAGGCCGTCGAACTCCTCGTCGACGCCATCGGCCGCGCCGACGCCCGCGCCATGGAGCGCGGCGCACCTGGCCTGCACGCCGCCCAGGTCTCCGCCCAGGAGGTCTACCGCGGCGCCGTCGCGGTCATGATGCGCCTGGTCTTCCTGCTCTTCGCCGAGGAGCGCGGCCTGCTGCCCGCTGACAACGAGGTGTACGCCGCCTCGTACTCCGCCGGGCGGCTCTGCGCCGACCTGGAGGAGCGCGCCCAGGCCGAGGGCGAGGCCACCCTGGAGCACACCACCGCCGCCTGGCACCGCCTCATCGCCCTCTTCCACGCCGTGCACGGGGGAGTGGACCACCCCGAGCTGCACCTGCCCGCCTACGACGGCTCGATCTTCGACCCGCAGCGCTACGCCTGGCTGGAGGGCGCCTCCCCGCTGCTGCCGGTCGACGACCGCACCGTGCTGCACATGCTGCGCGCCGTGCAGTACGTCGAGATCGGCAAGGGGAGGACCCGCGAGCGCCGCCGCCTCACCTTCCGCGCCCTGGACGTCGAGCAGATCGGCTACGTCTACGAGGGCCTGCTCTCCTACGACGGGCAGCGCGCCGTGGACACCGTCGTGGGCCTGATCGGGCCTGCGGGCAAGGAGCACGAGGTCCGCCTGCACGATCTGGAGGCCATGGCCGCCGCGAGCAGGGGCAGCCTGAAGACCCTCGCCAAGAAGATCTCCGACGCGTACAAGGAGCCCAAGCCCGGCATCGGCACCCCCGCCGCGCTGGAGCGGCTCCTCGCCCCGCTGTCCGGCGAGGAGCGGACCGAGGCCGGCAAGCAGCTGTACGCGGCCTGCCGCGACCGGGACACGGCGGAGCGCCTGCTGCCGTTCCACGGCATCATCCGCCGCGACCTGCGCGGCCTGCCGGTCGTCATCAACCCCGGCGGGCTGTACGTCACCGAGTCCTCGCTGCGCGGCAACACCGGCACCCACTACACGCCCCGCTTCCTCGCCGAGGAGGTCGTCGAGCACGCCCTGGAGCCGCTCGTCCACGAGCCCGGCCCGCTGCAGACCGCCGACCGCGGGGCGTGGCGGCTGAAGTCGCCCGAGGAGATCCTCGCGCTCAAGGTCGCCGACATCGCCATGGGCTCCGGTGCGTTCCTCGTCGCCGCCTGCCGCTACCTCGCCGACCGGCTCATCGAGGCCCGCGCGCAGGAGGACGGGGGTGCCCCGGTCTCCGGCGCCGGTTCGGACGGGCCGGAGGGCGCAGGCGATTCCCCGGACGGGCCGGGCACGTCCGCCGCTCCCTCGCTGGACGGCGGGCACGACCGCGCCGTCATCGAGGCCCGCCGCGAGGTCATCGAGCACTGCCTGTACGGGGCGGACATCAACCCCATGGCCGTCGAGATGGCCAAGCTGTCCCTGTGGCTGGTCTCCATGGACCCGGACCGCCCCTTCACCTTCCTCGACGACCGCCTCGTCGCGGGCGACGCCCTGCTGGGCGTCACCTCGCTGGAGCAGCTCAAGGCCGTCCACCTGGACGTGGAGAAGCGCGACCTCGTCGCCGCCATGGCCGGCACGGACGCCCTGGTCGCGGCCATCGCCGAGGAGCGCCGCGCCATCACCGGCATCGACGGCGACGGCCTGGCCGCCCTCACCGACAAGCGCCACCGGCTCGCCCTGGTCGAGCAGCACACCGAGCGGCTGCGCCTGATCGGCGACCTCGTCGTCGGCGCTGCCCTGGCCACCTGCGCGGCCGGCCGCGAGCCCTGGTACGAGGGCGGCGAGCGGGTCAGGAACCTCTTTCCCATGGCCGCCGACACGGCCCAGGCCATCGGCCCGGACGGCGAGTTCGCCGACGATGCGGCCAAGGTTGATGAAGCCCGCGACCTCGCCCGCCGCTGGCTCGCCAGCGAGCAGCCGGAGGGCGGCCTGGAGCGCGTGCCCGTCCACTGGCCGCTGGTGTTCCCGGAGGTCTTCACCGACCGTGGCGGCTTCGACGCCGTCATCGGCAACCCGCCGTTCCTGGGCGGGCAGAAGCTCACGGGGACGATGGGCGAGGCGTACCGGGAGTACCTGGTCGACCACGTGGCGAACGGGGTGCGGGGGAGCGCCGACCTCGTCGCTTACTTCGAACTGCGGGCGCACGACATGCTCAACCGGGGCGGCCAGACGGGGTTGATCGCCACCAACACCCTGGCTCAGGGGGACACCCGTGAGGTCGGGCTCGACCAGCTCGCCAGGAGCGGTGTGGAGATCCGCCGTGCGGTCAAGAGCGCTCCCTGGCCGTCGTCTTCGGCAGTGCTGGAGTACTGCGCCGTGTGGACGAGCCGGGCGGCGGTCGCCGATGGTGCCGTGCGGGTACTGGGCGGAACGCCCGTCCCGCGGGGCATCTCCACGTCGCTCAACCCGACTACACGGGAGGCCTTTTGGGCCGAGCGGCTGGAGGGCAACGAAGGCAAGTCCTTCCAGGGGTCGATTGTCCTTGGCCTTGGTTTCACGCTGCCGGAGACCGAGGCCCGTGCCTGGATCGCCGAGGACGAGCGGTACCGCGAAGTGCTGTTCCCGTATCTCATCGGCCAGGACGTCAACACCAGCCCGGTGCACGGCAGCGAGCGCTGGGTCATCAACTTCCACGACTGGTCCGAAGGGCGGGCGAAGGATTTCCCGAAGGCATACGAGCAGCTTCTCCACCAGGTCAAGCCGGAACGGGAAATCAACAATCGCAAGGTCTATCGGGACTATTGGTGGCACTACGCCGAAAAGCGGCCCGCCATGGTGAAGGCCATCGCGCCGTTGGAGCGGTGCATCGTCATCACCCTCGTGAGCAAGGTCGTGATGCCGGTCATGGTGCCGACCGGTCAGGTCTTTTCGCACATGCTTGGTGTGTTTGCTTCTGATGACTTTGCGCTGCTCGGCATGCTCAGCAGTGCTCCGCATTACTGGTGGGCTCTCGACCGAGCTGGAACCCTCAAGGGTGACCTTCGCTACACACCCACGGACGTTTTTGAGACCCTCGTCCGCCCGCCGCTCACCGAGGATCTCCGTGCCGCCGGTACCCGTCTCGACACCTTCCGCCGGGAGCTGATGCTGCGTCGCAACATCGGCCTCACCGCCACCTACAACCTGGTCCACGACGCCTCCTGCACCGACGATGACATCGCCGAGCTCCGTGCCATCCACGTGGAGATCGACCGGGCGACCGTCGCCGCGTACGGGTGGCACGACCTGCTCGACCCGACCGGCGCCACCCCGCCGGCCGACCCAACGCACGTCGCCGTGCCGCTGGACCACGGGTTCCACGACACCGACCAAGGCCCCCGCTACACCATCGGTCTGCTTGCCCGGACCGAGATCATCGATCGGCTGCGCCAGTTGAACCACCAGGCCTACGCGGACGAGGTTTTCCTCGACAAGCACAGGAAGCCCAGGATCCACCCCGACATGCCCCCGCCCTCCGCGGAGGCGCGGCGCCGCAAGGCGCAGGGGCTGTCCGGCCGGAGCCGGACCGGCAGGGCGTCGAGCGGCTCGTTCGAGGACAACGGTCTGTTCCCGCCCGAGGGCGCCCTGTTCTGATCCGTGTCCCGTCCCGGCGTGGGCGGGTGGACTGCCCGCCCGCGCCCTCCCCTGCGCAGACCCACTCCAGGAGCCCGTGATGGACAATCAGATCCACCTGTTCAAGGACGACGACGGCCTGGCGGTCATCGGACGCCCGGAGGCCGTCGAACGCTTCCTCGCCGCCGAGAAGCTGCCGTCGAAGGACCTCGGGCTGCCGAGGCTCGGCCCCATGCTGGGCTCCCTGTCCGGAGCCGCGCACGCGGCCTCCGAGATCGCGGCCAACTCGGGTCGCTGGGTGAAACTGACCGAGCAGTCCGCGCAGGCCATGAAGAAGTACAAGCTGATGAAGGGCCCGCACGACGGCGTCAGCCGCGCCGTCGTGATGGCGAAGAACGGCAGAATCAAGGAGATCGTCCAGTTCGCGGGGACCCCCGGCTCGTTCCTCGCCAACCCGGCGATCCTGTCCGGTGCCGCCGGGCTCATGGCGCAGCTCGCCTCGCAGCAGCGGATGGAGGAGATCGCCGCCTACCTCGCCGTGATCGACCAGAAGGTCGAGGACGTGCTGCGCGCCCAGAAGGACGCGGTGCTGGCGGACATGATCGGGGCGGGCCTCGTCCTCGACGAGGCCATGATCGTCCGGGAGCAGGTGGGCCGGGTCTCCGAGATCACATGGTCGAGGGTGCAGGCCGCGCCGATGACGATTGCCCGGACCCAGGCTTACGCGCTGCTCCAACTCGACGCGCTCGCCGAGAGCATGGAGCGCAGGACCGCCGTCGGCGATCTCGTCAAGGTGTCCAAGGAGGTGGAGTCCGCCGCCGGGCAGTGGCTGGCCGTCCTGGCGCGCTGCTTCCAGCTGTACGACACGTCCGCAGTGCTCGAGCTCGACCGCGTGCTGGAGGTCTCCCCGCTCGAGCTGGACCAGCACCGCCTGGCGCTCAGGGCTGCCCGGCAGAACCGCCGGGAACTCATCGCGCAGAGCACCGGGCGCCTGCTGGCCCGGGTGGACGCGGCCGTCGGCACGGCCAACGCGAAGGTGCTGCTGCACCCGAACGCATCCCCGGCCGTCGTCCAGTCGGGCAGGCAGGTCGAGACCGCCGTCGTCGACTTCCACGGCCGGCTCGGCATCGAGAGCGGCCGGCAGTCCCTGGACGGGCGCCGGTGGGTGGACGCAGCCGTGGAGACCCGTGACAAGGTGCTCGAGACGGGGGTGGAGGGCGTCAACGCGGCCAAGCGCCTCGGCAACGAGACCTTCGACCGGGCCAGGTCGGTGACGGGCAGGCTCTCCGACGGCGTCGCCGGGCGGGTGCTCCGCCGGCGCGGGGGCGGCGGGGAGCACGACGCCGAGGGCTGAGGCGCCGCCGTGAACGCGCCGGCGGCGGACCGCTGCCCGCCGGGGCGGCGGATCCGGGCTCCGTCCCGTCCGCACCCTCGACCGCGGCGGGCTCCGAACGGGTCGTCCGCACACCCAGTACGCTCCACCCGCTCCGCCGGCAGATCCGTCGTGCGGAGCGGCGCCCGTCGTCGGTCCAGTGCCAGGGGAGAGCACCGTGTACGACAGCATCAGAAGCGCACCGACCGAGACCCTGGGGGAGGGGTTCGCCCGCCGTCGGGCGGGGTGGTTCGACCGGCTGGTCCGGGACCTGGCCGCCACGCTGGGCGAGATCTCGCCCCAGCTCTCCGTCCGCGTCCCGCGGGACCTGGGCGGCCGCGACCTCGTCGCGGCTGCCGTCCTCGTCCGGGTCGCCCTCGCCGAGTCCACCGCGCGCTCGGTGCCGCCCTTCCTTCCCGACGCCGCCGCCCTCCTGGGCACCGGCCCCGACGACGAGCGGAACCTCTGGCAGGCCCTGGGTGTCGCGTTCATCCGTCTGCGCGAGGCCGGAAAGCCCGCTCTTTGGTCCTGGCGCCTGCCCGGCCTGTACGACGCCCTGCTCGTCGAGTGGGCCCGCCGCCGCACCGCCGAGACCGGCTGGAACCGGACCGTCCGCGAGCTGGCCGACCGCTGGCGGATCCCGGGGGGCACCCGCTTCGAGGGGTTCTGCGACGGCCCGCCGGACCCCGCCGGGCCGTGCGCGTCGCTGGCCGAGTACGCCGGGCGCACCGCCGACCCGGACGTCGCCGGGCTCGTCCGGCAGCTCGTCGCCGCGCCGGAGGTCCTCGCCGCCCAGCGCGCCCGCATGGCCGCCTGGCCCGACGAACTGAACGACCTGCCCCACCTCGCCACGCTGTGGGGGGAGAGCGAGCTGGCCGTCGCCGCGGGGCAGCTCTGCGAACGCAACCGCCGCACCCGGCTCGGCCCCGACCTCCTCCACCGGACCGCCGCACTCGCCCGCACCTACCAGAAGGACGTGGTCGGGGCCGTCGTCGGGCTGCTCTCGCCGATGGAACGCGCCCCTCTCGGTCTCCGCACGGGCCGCGACCACGGCGAGGAGGCCCTCGTCCGGCTGATGCAGGAGCGGGGACCGGCCTTCCCCGACCCGTACCCGGCGCCGCTGGCCGGCGAGGACGACTACCTGGGCGAGGCCGCGCCCCGGGGCCCCGGCGTGCAGGTCGAGGGGTGGCTGCGCGAGGCGGCCGCCGAGCGTCGCGGCCTGATCGACCCCACCTGGAAGGGCGTGCTCGGCTCGGTGCCGTGGTGGTTCACCGTGGTGGACGGCGAGGCGCGGATCCGGGCGGCGCTGGACTTCCAGCGCGACGGCCTCACCGAGTTCGCCCTCGACGCCGACGACCCCGGCGACCTGGAGGTCGGGCCGCCCCGCCGCGAACCCGCCGCCCGCCTGCTGCGGCTGCCGTTCCGCTACCGGCCGTCCAGCCGCTCCGACATGGGGCAGCTCCTGCTGCTCGCCCGCCTCGGCCATGCCCGCCTGGACTTCCTGTACCCGGCCGGCCCGCACTCCTTCCGGGTCCTGCGCACCGTGCGTGTCCCCCTGCCCCCGGAGCTGTGCGAGCAGTGGGAGGAGCACGCCCTGGCCCGTCTGGCCGCGCTCGGCCTGCCGGAGCCCGCCGGCCACCGCGCCGGACGGTGACGTCGACGGCGGTGGGTGCGGGGGCGCCCCCCGCCCTTGCGGCTGTCCTGCCTGTCCGGCTGCTCGCCTGCCCGCCTGCCGGATCGGGCGGGCGGTTCCCGCCGTTCCCGTGCAGCCGGCCGGCCGTCGCGACCCCACAGATCCGGAGTCGACCTACCCACTTTCGACGTTTCCATTGTGAGCTCAGTCAACGCGTGACATGGTGTCAGTGTCCGTCCGGGGTGGGCGAGGTTCCTCGCCCACCCCGGACGCGGTGCTCGGCAGTCCCGGACCTCCTCGACCGACAGGCAGGGCTCCCACCATGGCCAACGAGACCCGTGAAGCAAAGCGGAAGCGCAAGGCGGCCGCGAAGCGGGCGGCGAACGAGCGCGCCGCCGCCATCCGTGCCGGACAGATCCCCAGCCACCTCCGCCGGTCGCGCGCGGCGCAGACGGCGGCCCCGTCCCGGGGCGGCGGCTCGACCAGGGCCGTGTTCCTCGCGCCCGGCGAGTCCGCAGCAAGGCCGTCCCACCGGATCGTGCAGGCCGTGCCGGCCGCGCCGGTCCGCGCCCTGGTCCCACCGAGCAGCAGCCCCCTGCGCGACCACCCGCTCCGTCCGCACGAGAAGTAGCGAGGCCGGGAGCCGGGCGCCGGCGGTGCGGCCCGCCGACGGCGCCCGATCCCGCGCAGTCCCGCCACCGGCGGGATGCCGTCGACGCCGGGACCCCGCCGACCCCTGGAGGGGGGTACGGGTCGGCGATATGATGTGAACGCGGTCAACGCAAGTCGTTTGTCCGGACGGGCCGGGCATGCCAGGCGGCGCGAGCCCACGGCCACTCGCTGCCGACACCTTCCCTACCGCCTCCCCGGGACAGACGCCCATGACCCAGCACAAGCATCCCGGCCGGCCTGCCTCGGCGGGGCCGTCCGACGCCCGGACCCGCCTGGTCCGCCAGGCCGTCAAGACCTGGACGAACACCCTCGTCGATCCCAGCGCCCGCAACCCGCTGCTCTTCTACCGTGACCTGACCGCGGGCACGCTGGACCTCGGCCGGGCGCGCCCCGGCGCCCTGGCCTCGCTCCTGCAGGGCCGCACCCAGCGGATCTCCCAGCTGTTCGACGAGGACCAGCAGCCGGACGCCCTCAAGCGGGCCCGCACCGTCCACCGCAGGGCCCAGGAGCTCCTGGAGGAACGCGGCATCCTCACCGCCTACCTGGTCCCTGCGCTCGTCACCTGGGACGACGCCGAGGCGGCGCGCCCGCCCGCGGCCCCCGCGCTGCTGTGGCCCGTGCGGATCGAGCAGTCCGGCCTCGGCCAGGGCGACCTCACCCTCACCGTGGCCGACGAGGCCCAGCCCAACCTGCCGCTGCTCCACCTCCTCAAGCGCCGCTTCGGTGTGGAGGTGGACCCGGACAGGCTGGTCGACCTGGCCGAATCGGCAGCCGACTCCGCTCGGGCGGTCGACCACCTGCGGTCCGCGGCGCGGGCCGTCCCCGGACTGCGCGTCATGGGCCGCACCGTCGTCGGGAACTTCACCTATGCGAAGCTGCCGATGGTGCACGACCTGGAGAACGCCACCGCCCTCCTGGCCGGCAACGACGTCGTCGCCGCCCTCGCCGGCGACCAGGAGGCCGCGCGCGCCGTCCGCCGGGACATGGGCGACGTACAGCTCGACCTCCCCGACACCACCGCCCCCTCCGACGAGTTCCTCGTCCTCGACGCGGACTCCTCGCAGAGCCACGCCGTCAACGCGGTGCTCGCCGGACACAACCTCGTCATCGAGGGGCCGCCCGGCACCGGCAAGAGCCAGACCATCGCGAACCTCATCGCCGCACTGACCGCCCGGGGCCGCAAGGTCCTGTTCGTGGCCGAGAAGCGGGCCGCGATCGACGCCGTTCTCGGCCGGCTCGACAAGGTCGGCCTCGACGACCTCGTCATGGACCTCCACGGCGGTGCGGGCGACCGCCGCCGCATCCTGCAGGACCTGTCCACCGCCCTCACCCGGGCCGGACGCACGCCGCTGCCCGACAACACCGAGCTCCACCGGACCCTGACGCAGCGCCGCACCCGCCTCACCCACCACGACGCCCTGATGCACCGACCCCGCAGCCCCTGGGGCACCACCCTGGCCGACGCGCAGAACCGCTGCCTGGGGACCCGGTCGTACGCGGCCACCGACCAGCGGCTGAGCGGCCCGGTGCTCTCCCGCCTCCATGGTGAGACCCACCTCGGCGCGCGCGACGACCTGGCCCGGTTCGCGGCCCTGGGCGGCACCACGCTGTCCGCCGACAGCTCACCCTGGTACCCGGCCCGGCGGACCGTGACCGACCGGGACGCCGCCAGGAGGGCGTCGACCGCGCTGGCGGAGCTCCGCGGCACCCTCCTGCCCGCGGCCCGTCGCGCCGCGGAGGACCTCGCCGTCGGCACCTCCCTGCGGGTACCCGGCACGGCACAGGAGCTGCGTGCAGCAGCCGGACTGCTGGAACGGGTGCAGCAGAGCCTCGCCGTCCTGCGCCATGAGGCGTTCGCGGGGGAGCTGGATGCACTGACCGCCGCCACCGCCACCGGCAGCTGGCGCAAGGAGCACGGCGTGCAGATGGCCTGGGGCCGGCGCCGTGCGCTCCGCAAGCAGGCCAGGGCCCTCACGCTGCAGGCCCCGCCGCGCCGACGCGAGCTGCACACGGCACTCTCCGACGCGTCCGCCCAGCTCGAGCAGTGGAAGGCCCTCGGCGCGGAGGGCGCCGCCCCCGACCGCGACTCCTATGCCGAGCTGCTCGCCGCCACCACCGCCGCGCTCACCGCCCTCGACCAGGGCCTGACGGCCCTCGCCGCCCTACTGCCCGGCCGCAGCCTCGACACTCTGCCCTTCGACGGGCTCGGCCGTCTGCTGGACGCCCTGGCCGCCGACGAGGCGACACTCCACCGGCTCCCCGAGCTGCACGGGCTGAGCACACGGCTCGCGGCCCTCGGCCTGCAGCCGCTGCTGGACGAGCTGGTCCGGCGCCGCGTGGACGAGGACACCGCGGCGGCCGTCTACGACCACTGCTGGCACGCCTCACTCCTGCAGCAGGCCGGCTTCGACGATGCGGCCTACGGTGCCTTCGACCCGGTCGAGATGGACGGCACCGTCGGCAGGTTCCGCCAGGCCGACACCGAGCACATCCGTGCCGGGGCGCCCCGGGTGAGGCGGGCCGTGGCCGAGCGCATCCACCAGGCCCTCCAGCAGCACCCGGAGCAGTCCGACCTGGTCCGGGCCCAGGCGAACCGCAAGCGCGGGCTCCTGTCGCTGCGCGACCTGCTCGACCGGGCGCCGGAGGTGCTCACGAGGCTCAAGCCGTGCTGGGCCATGAGCCCGCTGGTGGTCAGCGAGGTGCTGCCGGCCCGGCAGCTCTTCGACGTGGTCATCTTCGACGAGGCCAGCCAGGTGGTGCCGGCCGAGGCGATCCCCGCGATCATGCGTGCCGGGCAGGTCGTCGTGGCCGGCGACCGGCGCCAGCTGCCGCCCACCTCCTTCTTCTCCGGTGCCTCCGAGGAGGAGCCGGAGGTGTCCGACGACAGCCTGGACGGCCGGCCGGCCGTCTCGTACACCACCGGGTACGAGTCGGTGCTCGACGTGCTCGGCGCCATGCTCCAGGTGCGCAGCCTCACCTGGCACTACCGCAGCCGCGACGAGCGGCTCATCGCCTTCTCCAACGCCTGGATCTACGACTCCTCGCTCACCACCTTCCCTGGCGTCTCCCCGGACGGCGCCCTGTCCCACGTCCTGGTGGACCAGGGGCCGGCCGTCCCCGGGCAGGAGAGGAGCGGCAGCGCCGAGGTCGACCGCGTCGTCCGGTTGGTGATCGAGCACGCCGAGCAGCGCCCCACCGAGTCGCTCGGTGTGATCACCATGGGCATCGAGCACGCCAACCGGATCGAAGCCGCGATCCGCGCCGCCACCGACGGGCGCGACGACCTGCACGACTTCTTCCGGGAGGATCGCGAGGAGCGCTTCTTCGTCAAGAACCTGGAGCGCGTGCAGGGCGACGAGCGGGACGCGATCATCCTCTCCGTCGGATACGGCAAGAGCACCGACGGCCGGATGCTCTACCGCTTCGGCCCGCTGAACAACACCGGTGGTGAACGTCGGCTCAACGTCGCCGTCACCCGCGCCCGGCACCGCATGACCGTCGTCAGCTCCTTCGGTGCCCACGACATGGACCCGGACCGGCTCAAGGCGCAGGGCGCCAAGCTGCTGCGTTCCTACATCGAGTTCGCCGCCTCCGGCGGCAACGACCTCGGCACGGTCGCCCGCGAGAAGCCCGCCCTGAACCCCTTCGAGATCGACGTCCGCGACCGGCTCACCGCCGAGGGGATCCCGCTCGTCGCCCAGTGGGGCGTCGCCGGGTACTGGCTGGACTTCGCCGCCCGGCATCCTCGGGACCGCGGCCGCATGGTCCTGGCCATCGAGGCCGACGGAGCCACCTATCATTCCTCCGCCACCGCCCGGGATCGGGACCGTCTCCGGCAGGAACAGCTGGAGCGACTGGGCTGGACGTTCCACCGGATCTGGTCCACCGCCTGGTTCCGCGACCCCGAGCGTGAAGTGCGCAGGGCGAGGGATGCCTATGACAGGGCGGTCGCGACCGCCGACGGGGCGTCGCCGTCCCCGGGGCCCGCCGAGTCCGTCTCCCTGCCGGCCCAGCGTTCCGGCGCAGGAGTCCCCACCGGGCCCACCCGTCGGATGGGCACGGATGTGCCCGTGGGCGCGCCGGCGGAGGCCGGGCCGGCCAGAGGCAGGCGTCCGGCCCTCGTCCGAGGTCAGCCGATCACGGCCTACTCGGAGCGCCAGCTGGTAGGTCTGATCCGCTGGATCGAGAGCGACACGCTTCTGCGCACCGAGGAGGAGCTGGTCCGCGAGGCCATGCAGGAACTGGGTTTCAGCCGGATGGGTCCGCGTATCAGAGCGGCGCTGGAGAACGCCGTCAGGACGGCGCGCAGGCCGGCCCGATGAACCGCCGCGCACACGGCTGAAGGGCCGCTGCGAGCCCGCGCCCGGCGGACCCGCCCGGTCGGGGATCCTCCTCGGCCGGCCCGCCTCTGCCGCTCAGCAGCGTGGTGAATGCGCCCGCCGCCCGCGAGTCCTGCCGACACCGCGGACACCCTCGAAGCCGCCTCCCCGGCTTCCGCATCCGACCCGGCCCCTGACACGGAGGCCATTGTGGGGCGGCTGCTCGGCTACCGGCTCCGCACGCCCTGGCTGGTGAACCCGGTTCGCGTCCATCTGCTCGAGGCCGTGATCAAGGGACGGTGAGCCATGCGGGCAGCTGTGCCGCCCCCTGCGGTCCGTCGGTGACCCCTGTGCCGGCACAGGGGTCACTGCAAGGAGACCCTGCACCAGGCCATGTTCTCCGCAGTTATGGAACTCTCCGCGGCCGCGGAACGCAGCCGCTCCTTCCGCCGGATGATCCACGCGGTCCAGCTGCTCGTCGGCTGGGCGCCCGCACTCCCGGCCTTGCACGTGCCACCCGCTCCGGGTCGGCCGGACACTCGGCCGACCCGGGACAGACTGCGTCACTTCCGGAGGGCAAGGTCCAGGGCCGCGGTGTGGACGAACCATTCCAGGACCGCGCAGATCTCCCCGCTGTGCTCTGCGAAAACCTGCAGCGGAAAGGACGGCCGCAGTTCCAGCTTGGCCTCGGCCAGTTCGATGCCGTCGATCTGGTTGAACCGTTCCAGCAGCTCGCGTCGCAGTGCCGTGTCGTCGAACGGGCTGATGTTCTTCAGGTACTGGAAGACGACCTCCGCGGTCCCGGTGACCGGGTACAGGGCCAGCGGCCACAGGAGGTGCTGCTGCGTGGCGGTGCCGGCGTCCAGCATCGGGAAGCAGCTCGTCTCCGCGGTGCGGCCGTAGTCGCGATAGCCGCCCTGCTGCTCCCAGAAGCGCAGCGCCTCCAGCACCCCCTCGGCCGCCTCCGGCTGGTTCTCCCGCAGCTGGCCCTCGAAGCGTCTGGCCGCTGCTGCGTTCTCCGCATCCGGAAGCGGGTCGGACAGGCCCTCCTGCGGCACCTCACGGCCGAGCAGGGTGGCCAGCTCGGCGGCGGCCAGTCGTCGCGACCGGTGCGCCCGGCCCGAACCGTCGAACGGCACGCCCTCATGCTCCAGCAGCTCCTGCGGCGTCCCCTCACCGCGGCCCTCGGGCCACCGGAAGGCGGCCGAGACCCGGCCGTCCGAGGTGAGCACCCGATAGGCGCCGATGATCCCCGACTTGCTCGCCAGGTAGTTGCCCACCGGCACCGGATGGCTGCCGACCAGCTCCGCCACGTCCCCGTACGTCGTCCAGGTGCCGCTCGGCATCGCGACCAGCGCCGCACGCAGGGTCGCCCAGCCGGCCCACTCCTCGTCCGCCGTCCGCACCGCACCGATCGGCCCCGGCCACAGCGTGATCGCCCGCTGCGCCAGCCGGTCGGCCCGCTCCAGGATCTCGGCGCGGCCCCAGCGCTCCGCCGCGGCGATCTCCTGGTTCATCCGCAGGGCGCTGGAGTCGAGGATCTCCTGCTTGCGCCGGAAGGGGTGGTTGGAGAGCTTGGAGTTCTCTCCCGACAGTGTCAGGTTGCCGAGCGTGTGCACCAGCAGGTCGTGCAGCTCCTGCGGGGTCTGGCCGTCCTCGGTCTCCTCCGCGAGCAGGTCGAACCAGGCCTGCTGAGGGCGTTGGGGCAGCACGTGCTCGATGGTCAGCGCCGCCTTGTCGAAGTCCACCGGCTCGCTCGCACCGTGGCTCGCCTCCAGGCTGCGCAGCACGTGCATGCGCTGCGTCGGCCGGCCACCCCAGTAGAAGGGCTTGGTACGCACCGCCTGTCGCAGCTCCTCATCGGTGGGCCACCTGCGGCGCCGACCCGACAGCAGGCGGCGCACGGCCTCGGCCGGGGAGCGGTCCTCCTCCAGTTCCCTGGGTGCCTCCATGAAGATCCGGTTGAGGTTGTTGGTCGGGATCTGGCAGATCATCCGCCGTACCAGGTACGACTCGACGTAGCGCAGTGCCTGTGCGGCCTCCTCCGCAGTGGCGCGGTCGGTGTCGACCAGGCCGAGCAGGTGCAGGGCGAGCGGGTAGTGGATCTGGCCGCCCCAGGCCTCCAGCTGCTCCAGCGCCCGCCGCAGGGAGGGCGAGGGCTCGCGGTGCGGCTCCAGGATGCGCAGCAGCCTGCCGCCCCGCTCGGCGAGGTGGGCGACCTCCTCCCGCAGCGCCTCCTCGTCCCCGGCCAGCGGCTCCAGACGCTTCTGCTGTTCCCGGTAGATCTCGCTCTGCTTGGCCTTGCTGTGTCCGCGCACCACCAGGTCCAGCCAGACCAGCAGCTCGAGGTTCCTGGGGCCCAACTGCTGCTGCATCGGCAGCCACAGCTCCTGGTAGACGCGCTCGCCGGTCCGGGGGAGCAACATGAAGACGTAGTTGCGCAGGAGGTCGCTCTGACTGAGGCCGACGCCGGTGTTGTTGATGGACTCGAAGATGCGGTAGACGTTGTCGCCCCGCTCGGCGGTGATCTCGACGATCGACAGCAGGTCCTTCAGTGCCGTCTCCACCGCGGCCGCCCACTTCTCGCCGCCTGCCTCCTCGCCCTGGGCCAGGACGCCGCGGAAGAACCGGTAGGCGGCGCCGATGTTGTCGCCGCCGCCCGCCCGAGGGGTGGACTCCACGCAGGCGGTGTAGGCGTCGCGGTCGGCCTGGGTCGGCAGCAGCCGGTAGTGGTCGCGGCCCTCGTGGAACTCGTTGACCAGGACCTGCCTGTCCACCCGGTCCGCCGCCCGCTCGGCCCCGGTGGCCCTGAAATGGTCGCGCAGCGCGGTGAAGGCGAGCATGAGGGTGGTCAGCCGCTGCTGGCCGTCGACCACAAGCCAGCGCTGCACTCCACCGGCCTGGATCTGCCCGGGGGCGAGCACCACCGACCCCAGGAAGTGCGCGGAGGGCTCGCCGCCGTCCAACTGCTGCTCGACCAGCTCCGAGACGTCGTCCCACAGCCGCTCCAACTGTTCGCGGCCCCAGCTGTAGGTGCGCTGGTAGAGCGGGACCTGGAACTGCTTGTCGCCCTGGACGAGTTTGAAGAAGGCTATCTCCTGTGCGCGCACTGCGCTCTGACCCTCCGTCGTGAAGAATGCGAGGACTGATCCGAGGGGGAGCAGTGTAGGGGCCGCCTCCGACAGGTGCGGTGTCCGATGGTCCGCGAGGTGCTTGCGGACCGGCCGAAAGGGCAGTTTAAGTTGTGAACTGAGTCAACTTGTGGAATGCTGGCCGTGTGATCGGTGATCCGTCCCGTGCGGGTGCGTGCCGGTCGGTATCCTCACCTGCCCGGACCACCCACCGAGAGGGCCCGCCCATGCCGGAGCAGCTCCCCGCCGACAGCGCCGGTGACGGTCGCACCCCGACCGACCTGCAGGAGGGTGCCGCCTCCGCTGTACCGCACCCCGTCGACGACGTGCCGCAGACCTTCCTGCCCGGCGGCTCGTACGACGTCCGCGACAGGCTGGGCGACTACATCTCCCGCGATCTCCTCGGCCCCTGGGGCGGGGACCTCGAGGAGCTGCCCCGCACCTCGCGCGGCCCCCGCGACGAGTACCTGGTCGGCATGCTCGGCCCCAAGCCCGCCCCGCTCGGGCGGGAGGCGGCGGCCCAGGAGGCCGCCCAGTCCACCGAGGCCGAACCCGGCAACGACGGCGACGCCCGGGACGCCGAACTCCCCGAGCGGCTGACCCCTCAGGCCGCAGGTCGCATCTGGGCCTCCTCCATGGGGCTGTCCTTCGTCGTCCCCGCCTTCGTCGGCGTCGTCAGCGTGACCGCCTCCTGGGGCCGCTACAGCCAGAGCGAATCGCTCACCGAGGACGGCCGCACCGGCCGCGCGTGGTCGCGCCGCCCGGTCTCCCACCAGTGCGACGTCAGCGTGGCCGACCTCGGGGACCAGTCCCCCCAGCTGCTCGAGGGCGACGGCATCGAGGGGCCGCACGTCCGGCTCGAGGTCAAGGTGCGTCGCCGTACGCACGGGCCGGACGGCGAGGACCTGCGCGTCGTCGAGGTCGCCCTGGTCAACGCCCTGGACGATTCCCCCCGGCTGCGCGACGCCAACTGGCTCTTCCAGACCCGCCTGGAGGTCTGCGGTTTCCCCGACGGCGCTGCCGCCGTCTTCCTGCCGATCGACGACCCGCTCACCCCCGGTGGTCCCGACAGCCACCCGGAGGACCCGGAGGAGCGCCGGCTGCGGCTGCTCCACCGCGACCAGCTGCGCCACGCGATCGGCCGCAACGTCGCCGTCCACGCCGAGGTCCGCAAGGGCGAGCGCAACGCCTATGCGCTGGCCACCACCTGGCTGCCCGAGTACGACGTGCCCGCCACCACGGCCCCCTCCCTTGCGGACCAGCCGCTGCTCGCCGGCCTCGAACTGTCGATGGACGCCCTCGCCGGACTTGCCGTCCCCGAGCGGCGCAAGGAGCTGGCCGCGGTCCTCCAGCCGCTGTCCGACGGCTACTTCGAGTGGCTCGGGCAGCAGCGCGAGCGTGCCGCCGCTCTGCCGGACGACCTGCGTGCCTCCGCCGAGGCGGCCATCACCGAGGCGGAGGACGTCTGCCACCGCATCGCTCTCGGTATCGACACGCTCGGAGCCGACCCCGTCGCCCTGGAGGCCTTCCGCTTCGCCAACCTGGCGATGGCCCTGCAGCGCCGCAACACCGCCGTCGCCGCCGAGCGCACCGCCGCCGACGGCAGCATCACCCCCTACGCCGATGCCGCGGCCACCGTTCGCGCGCGCGGTGCCGCCGCAGCCAGTTGGCGCCCCTTCCAGCTCGCCTTCGTCCTGCTCAACCTCGCCTCCCTCACCGAGCCCGGTCACCCGCACCGCGGCACCGGCCGCGAGGCCCTTGTCGACCTTCTCTTCTTCCCCACCGGCGGCGGCAAGACCGAGGCCTATCTCGGCCTCGCCGCGTACGCCTTCGCGCTGCGCCGCCTGCAGGGGGTGGTCGGCAGCGGATCAGAGGCCCGCAGCGGGGAGGCGGGCGTCGCCGTCCTCATGCGCTACACCCTGCGCCTGCTGACCGCCCAGCAGTTCCAGCGCGCCGCCGCACTGGTGTGCGCGACCGAGGTGCTGCGCCGGCAGGCATGGAAGGCCGGCGACCGCCGCTGGGGCGACACCCCGTTCCGGATCGGCCTGTGGGTGGGCAATGCCGTCTCGCCCAACTGGTACACCCCCGCCGCCGAGCAGATCGCCGAGGCCAGGGAGGCCGGCGACGGCAAGCGCGCCAACGTCCTGCAGGTGCTCGGTTGCCCCTGGTGCGGCGAGGGCCTGCGCGCCCACCGCGACCTGGCCGCCGATGACGGGCGCCGCCGCATCCTGCTCTACTGCCCGCGCGGCGAGGGCGAGGACCCCTGCCCCTTCTCGCGCCGCAGCAGCCCGGGCGAGGGCCTGCCCATCCTCACCGTCGACGAGGAGATCTACCGCCTGGCGCCCAGCCTGCTGATCGCCACTGTCGACAAGCTCGCCCAACTGCCCTGGCGCGGTTACGCGGGCCTGTTGTTCGGTCGGGTCACCGAACTGTGCCCGCGCCACGGCTACCGGCACGCCGACCTCGACAGTGAGGTCGGTTGCGGTGGCCGCCACCAGGCCAGGGGCGGCGGCAGCGCCAGGGGTGGCCTGGACGCGGTCACCTCCCGCCCCGTCACCCGGCTGCGCCCGCCGGACCTGATCATCCAGGACGAGCTGCACCTGATCTCCGGCGCGCTCGGCACCACCGTCGGCCTCTTCGAGTCCGCCGTTGATCAACTGTGCAGCTGGGAGTTCACCGGTCCGGACGGCATGCGGCGCAGTGTCGGCCCCAAGATCGTGGCCTCCACGGCGACCACCAAGCGGGCCGGCGAGCAGGTCCTCGGCGTCTTCGGCCGCAAGGTCGCCGTCTTCCCGCCCCAGGTGGTCGACGCCGGCGACACCTTCTTCTCCCGCCAGGTACCGCTGAGCAAGGAGGCCCCCGGTCGGCGCTACCTCGGCGTCTGCGCACACGGCGTCCGGCTCAAGGCGGCCGAGATCCGCCTCGCCGAGATCCTGCTCCGCGCCGGTCAGGAGCTGTTCGACCAGTACGGTCGGCCCGCCGACCCGTACATGACCCTGGTCGGCTACTTCAACGCCACCCGCGAACTCGCCGGCATGCGGCGCTACCTGGACGACGACGTCACCACCCGGGTCCGGGTCAGGAAGGGCCGTTACAAGGAGATCGCCCCGCGCATCCTCTCCTCCTCGGGGATGCTCACCGTCCAGGAGCTCACCTCCCGGGTCTCCTCGGGCGACATCAGCCTGGCGCTCAAGCGGCTGGAGGCCGGGTTCGACCAGGAACGCGAGACCACGGTGCGCCGCAGGGCATTCATGGAGGAGTACCGCGACGCGCTCGGCAGCAAGCCGCCGCGCAGGCCCCGTGCCGAGGCGACCCCCGACTGGCGCCGGGCCGTCGACGTGGTGCTCGCCACCTCCATGCTCCAGGTCGGCGTGGACGTCTCCCGTTTCGGCCTGATGCTCGTCGTGGGCCAGCCCAAGAACACCGCTGAGTACATTCAGGCCTCCTCCCGCGTGGGCCGCGACGCCGCCCGGCCCGGCCTCGTGGTGACCCTCTACAACTGGTCGCGGCCCCGCGACCTCGCCCACTTCGAGGACTTCGAGCACTACCACGCCACCTTCTACCGGCAGGTCGAGGCGCTGTCCGTCACTCCGTACACCCGCCGGGCCCTTGACCGCGGCACCGCCTCGACCTACGTGGCCGCCCTGCGGCACGTCCACGCCGAGCACTCCCGCAATGCCGACGCCGGCCCACTGGACCTGGACGGCCCGCTCGCCCGCCGGGTCGAGCAGCGCATGCTGCAGCGGGCCGAGGCGGTCGGGGGCGAGCGTGCCCGCGACTATCTGCAGGAGCGCATCGACGCCCTCAAGGACCGCTGGGACGAGAAGCGGGAGAACACCGCCGCCCTCGGCTACACCGGCGAGAAGCGCAAGGACCGGCTGCTCGTCGGTCTCCTCGACCGCGCCGACGGCGGCCCCTGGGGTCCGCTCACCGTCGCGAACTCCATGCGTGAGACGGAGAACGAGATCAACCTCCTCCTGCCGGGCGGCGGCGCACTCTCCGGTCCCCCCGGACCCGGCTGGCGGTTCGCACCCCCCGAGGGTGAGGGGGCCGCGGCAGACGGCACCGACCGAAAGGGACAGGACTGATGAGCACCGGCTACAACCGCAGGGTCGGCGCCGCCCGCCCCAGTCACCTCATGTTCACCGGGGGCGTCGGCTCCCTGATCGACCTCCCCTACTTCTCCGTGCTCGTCAAGGGCCTGGAGTCATGGGTCTACAACAACGTCCACGACTACCTGGTGGACGAGCCCCGGCTGCGCAGCGCCGTCAACCGCGCCCTCCAGCTGCACGGCCCGTCCAAGGTGACCGAACTGCGCTCCGCCCCCTGGCTGGAGGGCGCGGACAGCGACCCCAAAGGCCTGGCGGCCCAGGCGGTCGGCGTGCCGGTGATGCCCTTCCCGCAATGGCTGCGGTGCACCGCCTGCGACGACCTGGCCGCGATTGATTCGGGCGTCTTCCGCCTCGTCAACAGCGTTCCCCGCGCGCCGCACGAGGCCCGCTTCGAGCACACCGAGTGCGGCAAGCGCCAGCGCAGCAGGAAGAAGCCGCTCGCCGTGGCCGCCCGCTTCACCCTCGTGTGCATCGACGGGCACCTGGACGAGTTCCCGTACACCGAGTTCGTCCACGGGGGCGGGAACTGTCCGCAGGTCCCCCAGCCCCGCCTGCGGATGGAGGACCACGGCGGCAACCAGGCCGCCAACGTGACCATCAGCTGCCTGGCCTGCAAGGCCAGGCGTAACATCAGTGAGGCCCAGGGCGTGCGCGGTCGGCAGAACCTGCCGCTGTGCCGGGGCCGGCACCCGCAGTCGGACTCCTTCGCCGCCGAGGGCTGTGCCCTGCAGCCGCTGCTGATGGTCGCAGGCGCCTCCAACCACTGGTTCCCGCTCACCCTCAGCACGCTGGCCCTGCCCCCGGCGCCCTCCGACGGCGTCGCCAAGCTGGTCGAGGACCGCTGGACGGAACTCGCCCCGGTGACCAGCCGCCCGGTGTACGACGCGTTCGCCCTGACACCCGCCTACGGTTACCTCAAGCAGTACGACCCCGAGCAGGTCATTGCGGCCGTCCAGGCCCGGGAGGCGCTGCTCTCCGGCGGGGAGGCACCGCCCCCGGCCGTCACCCAGGCCGACCTGCTCACCCCGGAGTGGGAGGCGCTCTCGGCCACCCCCGGGCCCGCCCCCACCGACGACTTCGCCGTGGTCCCCGCGGGTGTGCCGGCCGCCCTCACCGGTCTGTTCGCCGACGTACGGCAGGTCGAGCGGCTGCGCGAGGCGAGGGCGCTCATCGGCTTCACCCGGCTCGACGCCCCGGACGCCGAGGATCCCGGCCTCGTCACCCGCGTTCCGCTCAGCCGCACCCAGCAGAACTGGGTGCCGGCGAGCGAGGTGCGTGGCGAGGGGATCTTCCTGCGGCTGCGCGAGGACCTGGTGGCCGACTGGGTGGGGCGCGTCGAGAAGTCCCCCGAGGTGGCCGCCCACCGCGACGCCTTCCGTCGCTTCCGCGAGAACCGCCGGTCGGACAGGCTCACCGGTGAGTTCGACCCGATGCACGGCTGGCCCGGGGAGCGCTACCTGGCCCTGCACACCCTCTCCCACCTGCTCATCCGCACCATCGCCCTGGAGTGCGGCTACAACTCCGCCAGCCTCGCCGAGAGGATCTATGCCGGCACCGATGAGGATCCCCGTACGGGGATCCTCATCTACACCGCCGTGCCCGACTCCGAGGGCACCCTCGGCGGCCTGGTGACCCTGGCCGAGCAGGCGCACTTCGAGCGGATCGTCCGCCGTGCGCTGCGCGACGCCTCGCACTGCTCCTCCGACCCGCTGTGCGCGGAGCGCCTCCCGCACGCCCCGGCGGACTTCCTGCACGGCGCGGCCTGCCACGTGTGCCTCTTCGTCTCCGAGACGACCTGCGAGCGCGGCAACCGCTTCCTGGACCGGCGCTTCCTCGTGCCGCTCGGCACCGATCCCCGGATCGTCCTGACACCCGAGGCGCTGGCGCCGTGAGCCGCCGGGCGTTCGAGGCGGCCGCCGCCGCGGCGGCGGCCGCTCTCGGGCCCGTCCAGACCAGGTCGCTGGCCGGCCTGCTCGCTCGCGGGCGCAGCCGGGAGTCCGTGCTCGGCGCCGTGCAGGTCGCCGCGGCACTCCCGGCCGTCGCCGGGCTCCTGGACGCGGCCGACGCCGACGGCGTGACCTCGTACGAGGCCGCCGCCTACCTGCGCGGGTTCACGGCTGCCTGGACCCAGCAGCGCGACCGTGTGGAGGTCCGCACCGTGTGGAGCGGCCCGTCCAGCCGGGGCGTACCGGTACGGGCGACCGCCCAGGTGCTCGTCCAGGTGGTGAACGACGCCCGGGAGGAGATCCTGGCGATGACCTACTCGGCCCGCCCGTTCCCCCCGCTGATCCGGGCACTGCGCGCGGCGACCGCACGGGATGTACGGGTCGACATCGTGGTGGAGACCCGGCTCGGTGCGGCCGGCCTCCTCGACGGGCCCGAACCCGCCGAGGCGTTCCGCCAGGTGCCCGGCGTACAGCTGTGGCACTGGCCGGCGGGGGAGCGGACGGTTCCGGGCGCGCGCCAGCACGCCAAGGTCGCAGTGGCCGACCGGCGTGTGCTCTTCCTCGGCAGCGCCAATCTCACGTCCGCGGGGGCGCGGCGAAACATCGAGGCCGGGGTGGTCGTCCGCGGGGGGAGTGTTCCGCAACGCGCCGCGGAGCACATCAGAGAGCTGCAACGCGTCGGTGTCCTCAAGCCGCTGGGCTGAGTCGCTTCTCGCGGGCAGTGGTGTGTGCCGCTGCGGTCATCTCCTCGACTGGCCCGTGCCTCCGGAGGCAGAGCGCCGTTCAACGCTGCTCGGCCGGATGTGCGTCGGTCTCCCGGCTTCGGGCGACGCTGCAGCTCCGCTCGCTGTGGCACCAGTCAGTGTTCACTGTCGGGCTGGTGCGGTCCGGCGGACAGGCGTGCCAGGAGCAGCCATCCGGGGAGAGGGCCGCCCGCAGACCACGGAAGGCGGCGTCCACGGATCCGGCAACGATTGTTCTGTCCGAGCGCCGAGGAGATCACAGGACGGGTGCGCGGACGGCGATGCCAGTGGTCAGGGTGGCGAACAGGAGGCCGACCACGGCCAGGGGGATCCAGCCGTGGGTGTCCGAGTACCGGACCTGCCCGTGCGTGGTGTCGCATCCCCGGTGTGGACGCCGGGCGGGTCATTGAGAGCGGACGTGCGCCGCACCACCGCCCCAAGGCTTGGATGGGCAGGACTGCAAGCATCCTTCGGCATCGAAGTGGCTCCCCGATCCAGGATCGGGGAGCCACTTCGATGGAAATCCTCGGGGCGTTGCCGTGAACGCCCCGTCTGTGTCCGAGGGGGGACTTGAACCCCCACGCCCGATAAAGGGCACTAGCACCTCAAGCTAGCGCGTCTGCCATTCCGCCACCCGGACAGGGTGTCCGCGGTTCCGTTTCCGTTTCCCGCGGCGACAGGGAAAACAATACCAGGCCCGCGAGCCCCTCCTCACCTGCGTATCCGTCCCGCAGGAGCCGGGCGGAACGGGATGGACCACCCCTTAGCGGGTAAGGGCTGATCAGTCCGGACAGTCCACCCCCCGAGGCCGTGGAGGTCGCCGTGAGGAGAAGGCACGACAAGGAGCGGGCAGCCCCGGAGGCCCGGCTGAACCGCAGTTTCGGAGTACTGGTCCTCCTGGGCGCGCTGCTGGTGGTGGCCGGCGTCGTCGGCCTGGTCTACACCTGGGTCGCCACCCTCACCACCGTGCTGCTCTTCGGCTGCCTGCTGCTGATCGGCGGCACGGTCGGCCTGGTCCACGCCTTCCAGTCCCGCCGGGACAACTTCTTCTGGCTGGGCGCCGCGGTCGCGGCGGTCAACCTGGCGGCGGGCCTGGTGATGGTGCTCCACCCGAAGGCCGCCGCCGCGGCCCTCACGCTCTTCGCGGCCCTGCTCTTCCTCACCGCCGGCGTCTTCCGGGTGGTCGGCGGCATGGCGGTGCGCGGCGCGCAGATGGGCTGGACGGTCTTCCTGGGCGTCCTGGACCTGCTGCTGGGCGCGCTGGTCCTGGCCTCGTGGCCGAGCAGCTCGCTCTACACCCTGGGCCTGTTCTTCTCGCTGGCCCTGCTCTTCGACGGCCTCAGCCTGATCAGTACCGGGCTCGGCGGCCGCCGGGTGCTCTCCCGGGTCGACGAGGAGCGGCGCCGCGACGAGGCGGACGCCTACCTGGCCGGGCGGGAGCACGCCAGGGAGGCCGGCGTCGGCGAGGTCGGCGCCGCCGAGGCACCCGGACGGCACCGGGGGCGCGGCGGGGACGCCGCCGGGGCGGAGCCGGGGGGCCCGGACCGGCCCTCCACCCCGCCGATGGGCATCTGACCGCTCCTGTCCGCACGCCGGTCGGAAAGCTCTGCGATGAGGTGCCGAAACGGTCGCATCGGGCCGCCGCCGGGCCCGATCCGTCGAGTTCCGGTCACCGGCCCGCCGCCGACCGCCGCCCTCTAGCCTCGGATGACGAGGCCGCCCGCCGCGGGTGTCGCACCCGCGGCGGACGGCGGTCTCCGGGCACCGCGTGCCCGCGGCGTGAAGGGCGGCTTGACGTGATGCAGATCAGCGGGGGCGCACCGGCCGCCCCCGGCGGCACCGGACCCGGGCCGGTCGAGGGGGTCTGGCGGTTCGCCGCCCCGTCCCGGGACTCCTCGGTGCCGCAGGCGCGGCACGCGGTCCGGGACCTGCTCGCGGCGCAGGGCATCGCCGGCCGGCCCCACTGCGAGGACCTGGTCCAGGGGCTCCTGCTGATCGTCTCCGAGCTGGTCACCAATGCCGTGAAGCACGCCGCCGTCCTGTCCCCCCGCGTCGTGGTGGAGGTGGTCATCGGCGGCGGCTGGGTGCGGATCGCCGTGGAGGACGGCCACCCGTACCGACCCACGGCGCTGCAGAGCGACCACGGCCGCACCGGGGGCCGGGGCCTGCTGCTGGTCAAGGCGGTCGCGCTGGAGGCGGGCGGCGCCTGCGACGTCGAGCGCACCGCCAACGGCGGCAAGGTCGTCTGGGCGTCGCTGCCGATCCCGGCGGACCGGCCCGTGCAGGACCCGCCCCCCGCCCGGCACGTCCCGTCCCCGTCCGTGCAGCCGCTGTCGTCGGTGCGGCCGGGCGTCCCCGGTCCGGGCGCGCCGGACCGCCCGTCCTCCCCCCACGGCTTCCCCGGGTTTCCCGGCCTCCCGGGACGGCAGGCCCCGCAGGGCGGCTGACCGGGGCGGCCGGGCGGGCCGGGCCGGGCGGACGGTCGGGCGCGTTCCGCCCCCGGCCGTCCGGCCCGCACCGCCACCCGCGCTACCAGTCGACGCCGGTCGCCTCCCGCACGGCCGGGCGGGCCGCGTCGAGGACGGTGCCGAACCACACCGAGAAGGGCCGCTCGGCGCGGAGCGCCGCCAGCTCCTGGGGCGTGACGAACGCGGTCTCCCCGACCTCCTCCGGGTCCGGCCGCAGCGGCGCGGTGACCAGCCCCACGAAGAGGTGGTTCCACTCGCGCTCGATCAGGCCGGACGCCTCGTCGGGCAGGTCGTAGCGGACCGTCCCCGCCTCGCGGAGCAGGGCCGGGGCGGCTCCCAGCTCCTCGGAGACGCGGCGGGCGGCGGCCGTGAACGGCTGCTCGCCCGGGTAGGGGTGGCCGCAGCAGGTGTTCGACCAGACCCCGGGGGAGTGGTACTTCCCGAGGGCGCGGCGCTGGAGCAGCATCCGGCCCGCGGTGTCGAAGAGGAAGACGGAGAACGCCCGGTGCAGCCGCCCCGGCTGCCGGTGGGCGGAGAGCTTCTCCGCGGTACCGGTGGTGCGTCCCTCGTCGTCGACGAGTTCGAGCAGGATCTCCGGCGCCTCGCGGGCGTCGCGCGGAGCCCCGTCGACGGTCGCCGGGCTCGTCGTTCCGCTGGTCGGCATGTGGCCCCTTTCGGCGCATGGGCCGGGACGCCGCCCGTGCCGTGTGCCCGGGCCCGGCCGCCCGGTCCGGCGGTTCGGCCGGTGCCGTGGTGCACCCGCCGGTGCCCGGCGGGTGCACCACGGCACCGGTGCCCCAGTCTGCCGTACGGGGAGGCCGGGGTCCGCCCGACGCACGCGGTCCGCGCCGGTGGGAGGGGGGTACGGGCGGTCCGCGCGCCCCCGGGGCGGGTCCGCCGGGCGGGGCCGCGGCAGCCGCCGGGCCGCCGGGCGCCCGTGGGGGCGTGGGGGCGGGGGGACGGGAGGCGCCGGGCGGGCGTGTCCCGCGGGCTCCGCCGGGCCGTCCGGCCCGGCCCCGTCCCGGTCCTGTCCTGCGGCCTGTCCTGCGGCTTGTCCGCGGCCCCCGCGGTCGGCGAAGATGATCGACACGGGTCGGCCGGCACCGTCCGGACCCGGAGGGCTCCCCTTCCGTTTCCCTCCAGGCCATCCGGTAGCCTCTGCCGACACACCGACCACCGGGCCGACCGTCCCGGCCCCCGCCCTGCCCGCGGTCCGTCCGGCAGGCGGCTTCCCCCGCACCCCCCTAGGGAGTGAGTTCCGCTGTCCACCGCCATCCTCACCGGCCCCGCCCCGGGCGGCGCGCCCGCCGCGGGCGGTGGCCCGAGCGGGGCGCGGCCGGCGCTGTCCGCGGACCTCGCCGCGCTGGGCTACCGCCGGGTCCTGGACGCCGCCGGACCGGCCGAGCTGGCCCGGCTGCTGGCCGAGGCCCCCGCCGGGGAGCGGGTCGCCGTGGTGGACCGCCGCTTCGTCGGCCACCGGCACTCCCTGCGGCTCGGCCTCACGGACCCGCGCTTCCCCGCGGCCGCCGTCCCCGGCGCGCTGACCGCCGACGGGCCCCAGGCCCGCGCCGCGCTCGCCGCCGCCGCCGAGCGGCTGGCCGCCCGCGCCTCGGGCGCCGAGGACGCCACCCGGATGCTGCACCTGGGCGGCGAGCCGGGCGCCGACCCGGCCGCGGCCACCGTCGCCGTCGCGCTGGACGGCCCGGAGGCCGACCCCGGCCGCACGGTCATGGTGGACAGCGCCGCCGCCGACCGGGCCGCCCGCACCGCCGGCGCCGTGCTGCCCGACGCCCTCGCCGCCGCCCTGCAGGCCGCCGGGACGGAGGTCCACCGCCCGGAGCTGGGCGAGCTGGTCGCGACCGTGCCCGCCGACGACCTGGACCTGCACCACGCCGAGCGCGCCGTCGCGGCCGTCGACGACGAGGCGGTGCGGCTGAAGCGCGCGGTGAAGTCCCGCGACGGCTTCTTCACCACCTTCTGCGTCAGCCCGTACTCCCGGTACCTGGCCCGCTGGTGCGCCCGACGCGGCCTCACCCCGAACCAGGTCACCACCGGTTCGCTGCTGGTGGCCCTGCTCGCCGCGGCCTGCGCCGCCACCGGCACCCGCCCCGGCTTCGCGGCCGCGGGCGTGCTGCTGGTCGCCTCCTTCGTGCTGGACTGCACCGACGGCCAGCTGGCCCGCTACTCGCTGCAGTACTCCACGCTGGGCGCCTGGCTGGACGCCACCTTCGACCGGGTCAAGGAGTACGCCTACTACGTGGGCCTCGCCGTCGGCGCCACCGTGGGCGGCGACGACGTGTGGGCGCTGGCCCTGGGCGCGATGGTCCTGCAGACCTGCCGCCACGTCGTGGACTTCTCCTTCACCGAGGCCAACCACGACGCCGCGGCCAACACCAGCCCCACCGCGCAGCTCTCCACCCGCCTGGACCGGGTCGGCTGGACCGTGTGGGCGCGCCGCATCGTCGTCCTGCCCATCGGCGAGCGCTGGGCGCTGATCGCGGTCCTCACCGCCGTCACGACCCCGCGGACCACCTTCACCGTGCTGCTCGTCGGCTGCGCCTTCGCGGCCTGCTACACCACCGCCGGCCGGGTGCTGCGCTCGGTGACCCGCCTGCGGGCCCGCACCGACCGGGCCGCCGACGCCCTGGCCGAGCTGGCCGACTCCGGCCCGCTCGCGGAGGTCGGCGCGCGCCTGCTGCGTCCGCTCGCACGCCCCCTGCCCGCCTACGCGACCCCCGCCGTCGCCGTCCTCGGCGCCGCGCTGCTCCTCGCGGGCGTGCTCGGCGGCGCCGGAACCTGGTGGGCCGCGGCCGCCGCGGCCGGCTACCTGGCGACCTCCTCGCTGGCCGTCGCCCGCCCGCTGCGCGGCCCGCTCGACTGGCTGGTCCCGCCCGTCTTCCGGGCCGCCGAGTACCTCACCGTCCTCGGCCTGGCCGCCCGCCTGTCCGGGGCCGCGCTCCCCGCCGCCTTCGGGCTGGTCGCGGCCGTCGCCTACCATCACTACGACACGGTGTACCGCATCCGCGGCGGCACCGGGGCGCCGCCGCGATGGCTGGTGCGTGCGGCGGGCGGCCACGAGGGCCGTGTCCTGCTGCTCACCGCAGCCGCCGCGTTCGCGTACGGCGGCAGCCCGCACGGGCCGGTGGGCGACCGGCTCCCCGGAGCCCACGCCCTGCAGCTCACCCTGGCGGCACTGGCCGCCGTCCTGGCGCTCGTCGTCCTGGCCGAGAGCATCCGCTTCTGGGTCTTCGGCGGCGAAGCGCCGGCAGTCCACGACGAAACAGGAGACACCGCATGATCGGCCTCGTTCTGGCCGCCGGCGCCGGCCGCCGCCTGCGCCCGTACACCGACACCCTGCCCAAGGCCCTGGTGCCGGTGGACGGCGAGACGACCGTCCTCGACCTCACGCTCGGCAACTTCGCCGAGGTGGGCCTGCGGGACGTCGCCGTCGTCGTCGGCTACCGCAAGGAGGCCGTGTACGACCGCAGGGCCGCCCTGGAGAAGAAGTACGGCGTCCGCCTCACCCTCGTCGACAACGACAAGGCCGAGGAGTGGAACAACGCCTACTCCCTGTGGTGCGCCCGCGACCTCTTCCGCGAGGGCCTCGTGCTCGCCAACGGTGACACCGTGCACCCCGTCTCCGTCGAGCGCACGATGCTGGAGGCCAACGAGCGCCTCACCGCCGAGGGCCGCGCCCCCGGCATCCTGCTCGCCCTCGACACGGTGAAGAACCTCGCCGACGAGGAGATGAAGGTCGTCGTCGACCCCGAGAAGGGCGTCCGGCGGATCACCAAGCTCATGGACCCCGCCGACGCCACCGGCGAGTACATCGGCGTCACCCTGATCAACCCCTCCGCCGCCGACGACCTGGCCTCCGCCCTCCAGGCCACCTTCGAGCGCGACCCGCAGCTCTACTACGAGGACGGCTACCAGGAGATGGTCGACCGCGGCCTGCGCATCGACGTGCAGCCCATCGGCGAGGTCTCCTGGGTCGAGATCGACAACCACGACGACCTCGCCAAGGCCCGGGGGATCGCGTGCCGGTACTGACCCGCCTCATCCCCTCGCCGGTCGTCGTCGACATCCGCCCGGGCGCCCTGGACGACCTCGCGGGCGTCCTGGCCGACCAGCGGCTGTCGACCTCCGGCCGGATAGCGGTGGCGGTCAGCGGCGGCTCCGGCGCGGCGCTGCGCGAGCGCCTGGAGCCGCAGCTCCCGGGGGCCGACTGGTACTCCGTCGCCGACGGCACCCTGGACTCCGCGGTGCTGCTCGCCGACGCGATGCGGTCCGGCCACTACGACGCGGTGGTCGGCCTCGGCGGCGGGAAGATCATCGACGCCGCCAAGTATGCCGCCGCCCGGGTGGGCCTGCCGGTGGTGGCCGTCGCCACCAACCTCGCCCACGACGGCATCTGCTCGCCGGTGTCGATCCTCGACAACGACGCCGGCCGCGGCTCGTACGGCGTTCCGAACCCCATCGGCATCGTCGTCGACCTCGACGTCGTCCGCGACGCGCCCCGCCGGTTCGTCGCCGCCGGCATCGGCGACGTGGTGTCCAACATCTCCGCCTGCGCCGACTGGGAGCTGTCCCAGCGCGTCACCGGGGAGCCGGTGGACGGCCTGGCCGTCGCCATGGCCCGCACCGCCGGGGAGACGCTGCTGCGCCACCCCGGCACGCTCGACCAGGACGCGCTGCTCACCGCGCTCGCCGAGGCCCTCGTGCTCTCCGGCATCGCGATGAACATCGCGGGCTCCACCCGGCCGTCCTCCGGCGCCTGCCACGAGATCTCGCACGCGCTGGACATCCTGTACCCCAAGCGGTCGGCCCAGCACGGCGAGCAGGTCGGCCTCGGCGCGGCCTTCGCGACCTTCCTGCGCGGCGACCGCGAGGGCGCCGGACTGATCGCCGCGAGCCTGGCGCGCCACGGACTCCCCGTGACCGCCGCTCAGATCGGCTTCTCCGAGGAGGAGTTCACCGAGGCGGTCCACTACGCACCGCAGACCCGCCCGGGCCGCTTCACCATCCTCGAGCACCTCGACCTCGACCCTTCTGCCATCCGGGACGCGTACTCCGACTATGTCCAAGCCGTCAACAGCTGAGCCGACGCCCGCCCCCGCCCGCCCCGCCGGCCGCCCGTCGGTCGAGGAGCTCCGCGCGGCCGTCCACCCCGAGGGCCTCCTCGACCGCCGCAGCGGCGAGCACTGGGCCGGCCGCATCTACATGCGGTCGATCTCCCTGCGGATCACCCGCCTGCTGGTGAACGTCCGCCGGGTCACCCCGAACGGCCTGACCTACCTGATGATGCTCACCGGCGTCCTCGCCGGTGCGGCGCTGGTCGTCCCCGGCCTCGCCGGCGCGGTCCTCGGCGCCCTGCTGATCCAGGTCTACCTGCTCCTGGACTGCGTGGACGGCGAGGTCGCCCGCTGGCGGCGGCAGACCTCCGTCACCGGCGTCTACCTCGACCGGGTCGGCCACTACCTGGCCGAGGCTGCGCTGCTCACCGGCGCCGGCCTGCGCGCCGCGGACCTGTTCCACCGGGACGGGAGCGCCGCCCACTGGGAGTGGGCGTTCGTCGGGACCGTCGCCGCGCTCGGCGCCATCCTGATCAAGGCCGAGACGGACCTGGTGGACGTCGCCCGCATCCGCAGCGGCCTGCCCGCCGTGCAGGACGCCGCCTCGGTGCCGCGCTCCTCCGGCGTGGCCAGGGCCCGCCGGGCGGCCGCCGCGCTGAAGTTCCACCGCCTGGTGGGCGGCGTGGAGGCGTCCCTGGTCGTCCTGGCCGCCGGGATCGCCGACGCCGTCCACGGCGACCTGCTGCTCACCCGGGTCGCGGTCGGCGTGCTCGCCGCGATCGCCCTGGTCCAGACGCTCCTGCACCTGGCCAGCATCGTCCTGTCGAGCAGGCTCCGGTGAGCGCCGCCCGGCCGGCCGCGTCCGGCGCGGACCCCGACTCCTTCCGGCTGGGCGCCGTGGTGCTCACCATGGGCAACCGCCCGGCGGAGCTCAACGCCCTGCTGGAGTCGGTGGCCAAGCAGCGCGGCCCCGCCGTCGAGCTCGTCGTCGTCGGCAACGGCGCCCCGCTGCCCCCGCTGCCGCAGGGCGTCCGCGGCATCGAGCTGGACGAGAACCTCGGCATCCCGGCGGGCCGCAACGTCGGCATCGAGGCGTTCGGGAAGGACGGCCGCGACGTCGACGCGGTGCTCTTCCTCGACGACGACGGCCTGCTGCCCGGCGACGACGCCGCCGAGAAGCTCCGCGAGGCGTTCACCGCCGACCCGGGCCTCGGCATCGTCTCCTTCCGGATCGCCGACCCGGAGACCGGCACCACCCAGCGCCGCCACGTGCCGCGGCTGCGGGCCTCCGACCCGCTGCGCTCCTCCCGGGTCACCACCTTCCTGGGCGGTGCCTGCGCGGTCCGCAGCACCGTCTTCGCGCAGGCGGGGCAGCTCCCCGGCGAGTTCTTCTACGCCCACGAGGAGACCGACCTGGCCTGGCGGGCGCTGGACGCGGGCTGGTCGATCGACTACCGGGCGGACATCGTCCTGAACCACCCGCTCACCCTGCCCAGCAGGCACGCGGTGTACCACCGTATGGTGGCCCGCAACCGGGTGTGGCTGGCCCGCCGGAACCTCCCCGCCCTGCTGGTCCCGGCGTACCTCGGCACCTGGATCCTGCTCACCCTGGCGCGCCGCCCCTCCCGCGCGGCGCTGCGGGCGTGGGTGGGAGGATTCCGGGAGGGGTGGCGGACACCCTGCGGCCCCCGCAGGCCCATGCGCTGGCGTACGGTGTGGCGGCTGACCCGGCTGGGCCGGCCGCCGGTGATCTGATCGTCCGGTCCTCATTTGACCTGCGGACCGGGGCCCGCGAAGATCCCCGTTGCAGCAGCAACGGCACGACTGCAGGGGAGCGCCCGTTGAACGGAAGCCGGACCTGCCGATCTCGCATAGGACGAAAGTGTCAACAGTGAGTGAGCACATCCGCCCCGCAGCGGTGGCGGGAGGCCCCGACCAGGGGCTGAGCCCTGCGCAGCTCGCCGCCAAGTACGGCCTCTCGGTGAGCGGCGCCCGTCCGAGCCTGCCGGCCTACGTCCGGCAGCTCTGGTCGCGGCGCCACTTCATCGTGGCGTACGCCACGGCGCGGCTGACCGCGATGTACACCAAGGCGAAGCTGGGACAGCTGTGGCAGGTGATGACCCCGCTGCTCAACTGCGCGGTCTACTACCTGATCTTCGGCATCCTGCTGCAGACGGGCAAGCACACCCCGCACTTCGTGCAGTTCCTCTGCATCGGTGTGTTCATCTTCACCTTCACCCAGAACGCGGTGATGGCGGGCACCCGGTCGATCGCGGACAACCTCGGCCTGGTGCGGGCGCTGCACTTCCCGCGGGCCTGCCTGCCCATCTCCTTCACGATCATCCAGCTCCAGCAGCTGCTCTTCTCGATGATCGTGCTGCTCGGCATCGTGCTCTTCGCGAACCTGCCGATGGCCTCCTGGGCGCTGGTGCTGCCGATCCTGATCCTGCAGTTCGTCTTCAACGCGGGCCTGGCGCTGGCGCTCGCCCGGGTCGGGGCCAAGGTCACCGACACCGCGCAGCTGATGCCGTTCATCCTGCGGACCTGGATGTACGCCTCCGGCGTCATGTTCAACATCGCCAACATCCACGTGCCGGCCTGGTCCAAGACGCTGCTGGACGTCAACCCCATCGCCGTCTACATCGACCTGATGCGCTTCGCCCTCCTGGGCTCGGTGCACAGCGACGTCCTGCCGCCCCACGTCTGGGCCTGGGCCGTCGGCTGGGCCGTCGTCGTGGGCCTCGGCGGGTTCGTGTACTTCTGGAAGGCTGAGGAGGAGTACGGCCGTGGCTGAGGCAACGACCGGTACCGCCGGTGCGCGGACCGCGGACGCCGACCGACTGGTCGAGCAGCACATCCCCACCGTCGTGGTCGACGGACTGCACGTGGTCTACCGCGTGCACGGCGCCGGCAGCGGCAAGGGCAGCGCGACCTCCGCGCTCAGCCGCATCGTCTCCAAGCGCCGCGCGCCCTCGATCCGCGAGGTGCACGCCGTGCGCGGCGTGTCGTTCATCGCCTACAAGGGCGAGTCGATCGGCCTGATCGGCTCCAACGGCTCCGGCAAGTCGACCCTGCTCAAGGCGGTCGCCGGCCTGCTGCCCGCCGAGCGCGGCTCCGTCTTCACCCACGGCCAGCCCTCGCTGCTGGGCGTCAACGCCGCCCTCATGAACGACCTCACGGGTGAGCGCAACGTCATCCTGGGCGGTCTGGCCATGGGCATGTCCCAGGACGAGATCAGGGAGCGCTACCAGAGCATCGTCGACTTCTCGGGCATCAACGAGAAGGGCGACTTCATCTCGCTGCCGATGCGCACGTACTCCTCCGGCATGGCCGCCCGCCTGCGGTTCTCCATCGCGGCGGCGAAGAGCCACGACGTGCTGATGATCGACGAGGCGCTGGCCACCGGCGACGCCCGGTTCCAGCGCCGCAGCGAGGAGCGCATCCGCGAGCTGCGCAAGGAGGCCGGCACGGTCTTCCTGGTGAGCCACAACAACAAGTCGATCCGCGACACCTGCAACCGCGTGATCTGGCTGGAGAAGGGCGAGCTCATCATGGACGGGCCCACCGACGAGGTGATCAAGGCCTACGAGAAGGAGAACAAGCGCTGACCGCGGGCGCCTGACGGCCTTCCGCCGACGGGGGCCGGCGCCCGGGACGCACTCCCGGGCGCCGGCCCCCGCCGCGTGTGCGGCACCGGCCCCGCCGCCGTCCGCGCCCCCGTCCCGCCTCCCCGCCCGCGCCCCGCGGCCGCCCGCCTCCGGCGCGGCGCCACCCCCTCACCGTGCCGCTGTCCGTCCCTCGTCCTAGAGTGAGGGGTCCGGAGAAGAGCGGCGGAGGGGGTGCTCTCCCCGGGTCAGGGCGTGTCCGCTGTGTGCACGCCGTCAAGATCGGTGTAGAACGGGGGGGTGACGCCAGTGGCGGCTTCGGCCCATTCCGAGAGGGCGCGCGGCCCGGTGCCGCGACGTGCCGGGAGCCCACCGGGCGGTCGCCGGTGACCGCGGACGCACGCATCCCCGGCTCCGGCGCCCCCGCCGACGGCGAGGTGCTGGGCAAGGCGGCGCGGGAGAACTTCCCCGTCGCCCCCTTCTTCCTGCCCGCCGCCTGGCGGGACGACCTGATGGCGGTCTACGGGTTCGCCCGGCTGGTCGACGACGCCGGCGACGGCGACCTGGAGCGCCCCGGCCACCACGCGGAGGTGCTCGGCGTCGGCACGCCGCCGCCCGCGGACCGGTTCCGCCCCGACGGCTCCGGCCTGCCCACCGAGGAGGAGACCGCCTTCCGGCTCGCCCTGCTGGACGGCCTGGAGCGCGACCTCGACCGTGTCTTCGGCCACTCCGGGGCCCCCGGCCCCGGAGCCCCCGGCACCGCGCCCGGCGGCCCCGGGGCGGAGCCGCCCCGCCACCCGCTGCTGCGCGCGCTCGTACCGACCGTGGAAAAACACGGGCTCAGCGCCGAGCCCTTCCGTAACCTGATCCAGGCGAACCGGGTGGACCAGCACACCACGCGGTACGCCACCTACGAGGACCTGCTGGGCTACTGCGAGCTGTCCGCCAACCCGGTCGGGCGGCTGGTGCTGGCCATCGCCGGCGTCTCCACACCCGAACGGGTGGAGCGCTCGGACGCGGTCTGCAGCGCACTGCAGGTGGTCGAGCACCTGCAGGACGTTGCGGAGGACCGTGCGAGGGGGAGGATCTACCTGCCCGCGGAGGACCTGGACCGGTTCGGCGTGACCGAGGAGGACCTCGCCGCCACCGCCGCGGGCGGCCGGGTGCGCGCCCTGGTCGCCTTCGAGGCCGAGCGGGCCGGGACCCTGCTCGACCGGGGATCACCGCTGGTAGGTACGGTGCGGGGACGGCTCAGGCTGCTGCTCGCCGGCTTCACCGCCGGGGGCCGGGCCGCTCTGGGGGCCATCGCCGCCGCCGGGCACGACGTCCTGTCCGAGCCGCCCGTACCCGCCAAGGGCCGCCTCCTCAGGGAAGCGGCGGCCACATACGTGAAGGGAAGGTGAGCCCCCGGGTGGCGGCATCACCACTGGCGTCCGCGCAGGTCATGGCGGCCTACCGGTACTGCGAAGCAGTCACCGGCATGCAGGCGCGCAACTTCGGCTACGGCATCCGGCTGCTGCCGGAGCCCAAGCGGCTCGCCATGTCCGCGATCTACGCCCTCGCCCGCCGGGTCGACGACATCGGCGACGGCGACCTCCCGTCCGAGCGCAAGACCGAGCTGCTCGGCCGCACCCGCGCCCTCCTCGACGAGGTGCGGGCCGGCGAGGTCCGCGAGGACGACACCGACCCGGTCAAGGTCGCGCTGGCGGACGCCGCCGACCGCTTCCCGGTCCCGGTCGACGCCTTCGACGAGCTGATCGACGGCGTGGAGATGGACCTCGCCGGGACGCACTACGCGACCTTCGACGAGCTGCGCACCTACTGCCGCTGCGTCGCCGGCTCCATCGGGCGCCTGTCCCTCGGCGTCTTCGGCTGCACCGACCCCAAGCTCGGCGCCGAGTACGCCGACACCCTGGGCCTGGCCCTCCAGCTCACCAACATCCTGCGCGACCTGCGCGAGGACGCCGGGGACGGCCGCAGCTACCTGCCCGCCGAGGACCTCGCCCGGTTCGGCTGCGAGGACGGCTTCGGCACGGAGCAGCCCCCGCCGGGCGCGGACTTCACCGGGCTGGTCGCCTTCCAGGCCGCCCGCGCCCAGCAGTACTTCGAGGAGGGCCTGCTGTTGCTGCCGATGCTCGACCGCCGCAGCCGCGCCTGCACGGCCGCCATGGCCGGCATCTACCACCGCCTGCTCCGGCGCATCGCCGAGGACCCGGCGTCGGTGCTCCGCGGCCGGGTGTCGCTCCCCGGCTGGGAGAAGGCGTACGTGGCGCTCTCCGGCCTGGCCGGAGGCCGCTCTTGACCGCAACCACGCAGTCCGCCGCCGCCGCGGAACCGCACCGGCGGGCGGGCGCGTCCACAGCAGCACCGGTGCGGGGGCTCCCGGGCCGCGACCGCACCCGGGGGGAGGGGCGATGAGCACAGCCGTGCGTCCCGGGCGGGCGTCCGCGGTGGTCGTCGGCGGCGGCCTGGCCGGCATCACTGCCGCCCTCCGGCTGGCCGAGGCCGGGGCGGAGGTCACCCTCGTCGAGGGGCGGCCGCGCCTCGGCGGCCTCGCCTTCTCCTTCCGTCGCGGCGACCTCACCGTCGACAACGGCCAGCACGTCTTCCTGCGCTGCTGCACGGCCTACCGCGGCCTGCTCGACCGCCTCGGCGCGACCTCCCTGACCACCCTCCAGCGGCGGCTGGACGTGCCGGTCCTCGACTGCGGCGGCGACGGCGGCGGCGAAACGCTCCGCCCGGGCCGGATCCGCCGGGCGGCGCTGCCGGTGCCGCTGCACCTCGCGGGCAGCCTGGCCCGGTACCCGCACCTGGGTGCCGCCGAGCGGCTGCGGGTGGTCCGCGCCACCCTCGCCCTCGCCCGCCTCGACCCCGCCGACCCGGCGCTGGACGCCCACTCCTTCGGCGACTGGCTGCGGCGGCAGGGGCAGTCCCCGCGCGCCGTGGAGGCGCTCTGGGACCTCATCGGCGTCGCGACCCTCAACGCCCGCGCCGACCAGGTCTCGCTGGCGCTCGCCGCCATGGTCCTCAGAACCGGCCTGCTCTCCGCGCCCGGCGCCTCCGACATCGGCTGGGCGGACGTCCCGCTCGGCGAGATCCACCACGACGCGGCCCTCGCCGCGCTGCGGCGCTGCGGTGTGCGGGTCCTGCTCCGCGCCAGGGCGACGGCCCTCAAGTCCTCCGCCCCCGGGGCGGACGGTCCCGCCCCGGAGGGTCCCGCGCCGCACGCGGCGCCCGGCGGCGGGGAGGGGGTCCGCCCGCGGGCGGCTGCGGCGGCCGGCGGGCACCCTGCGCCCCATGGTTCGGACACGCACGGTTTGACGGAACGCGGTCACGACCGCCACGCCGTCCGGGTCGAGGGCCACGGCCTGCCCGCGGGCGGCGAGCTGCTGCACGCGGACGCCGTCGTCCTCGCCGTCCCCCAGGACGCCGCCGCCGGCCTCCTCCCGCCCGGCACCGTCGAGGACCAGGACCGCCTGCGGCGCCTGGGCACCTCGCCGATCCTCAACGTGCACGCCGTCTACGACCGCCGGGTGCTGCGGACGCCCTTCCTCGCCGGGCTCGGGACCCCCGTCCAGTGGGTGTTCGACCGGACCCGGCACTCCGGGCTCGCCGAGCGGGACCCGCGCGCCCAGTACGTCGCGCTCTCGCAGTCCGCCGCCCACGACGAGATCGACCTGCCCGTCGCCGAGCTGCGCCGCCGCTACCTGCCCGAGCTGGAGCGGCTGCTGCCCGCGGCCCGCGGCGCGAAGGTGCTGGACTTCTTCGTCACCCGCGAGCGCGCCGCCACCTTCGACCCGGCCCCGGGGAGCGGGCGGCTGCGGCCGCAGGCCCGCACCCGCACCCCCGGCCTGCTGCTCGCCGGCGCGTGGACCGCCACCGGCTGGCCCGCGACCATGGAGGGCGCCGTCCGCAGCGGCCACACCGCCGCCGACGGGGCCCTGGCCGCGCTCGGCGCCCGTCCCGCCCCCGCGGGGGCCCGCACCCCAGGGGGGTGGCCCCGGTGACCGGGCCCGCCGCGCCCCCGGCCGGGCCGGTCCCGGCCCCCCACCCGGGGCGGTCACGCACCGCCGCCCCCGCGCCGCCCCAGGCGGCGCCCCCGAACGCAGCGCACCACACACCCGAGGGAGAGGGAATGCGCGTGGATACACGCCTCGACACGCCTGCAGCGGAGGCGGCGGTGTCGGTACCGGACCTCCTGGAACGCGGCCGCACCCTGTGCACCCCGCTGCTGCGCGATGCCGTCGCACGGCTGGCCGCCCCCATGGACACCGTCGCCGCCTACCACTTCGGCTGGATCGACCGGGACGGCAGGCCCGCCGCCGGGGACGGCGGCAAGGCGGTGCGGCCCGCGCTCGCCGTGCTGTCCGCCCAGGCCGTCGGCGCCGACCCCGCCACCGGCGCCGCGGGCGGCGCCGCCGTCGAGCTCGTCCACAACTTCTCACTGCTCCACGACGACCTGATGGACGGTGACGAGACGCGCCGCCACCGCGCCACCGCCTGGACCGTCTTCGGACCCGCCCAGGCCATCCTGGCGGGCGACGCCCTCTTCGCCCTCGCCACCGAGGTCCTGCTGGACGCCCCCCTGCGGCCCGCCGCCGACGGCGTCCCCGCCGTGCAGGCCGCCGACGCGGCCCGCGCGGTGCGCCGGATCACCGCCGCCACCCGCCGGCTGATCGACGGGCAGGCCCAGGACCTCTCCTTCGAGCACCGCGACCGGGTCACCGTCGAGGAGTGCCTGGAGATGGAGGGCAACAAGACCGGCGCCCTGCTGGCCTGCGCCTCCTCCGTCGGCGCCGTCCTCGCCGGGGCCGACGACCGCACCGCCGACGCCCTGGAGCGGTACGGGCACCACCTCGGCCTCGCCTTCCAGGCGGTGGACGACCTGCTCGGCATCTGGGGCGCCACCGAGGTCACCGGCAAGCCGCACTGGGGCGACCTGCGCCAGCGCAAGAAGTCGCTGCCGGTCTCGGCGGCCCTCGCGGAGGGCGGCAGCGCCTCCCGCCGCCTCGCCGAGCTGCTCGCCGACCCCGAGGGCCGCGGCCACGAGGACGAGGAGCAGCTCGCCGCCCGCGCCGCCCTGGTCGAGGAGGCCGGCGGCCGCGCCTGGACCCGGGACGAGGCCCGCCGCCAGCACGCGGCCGCCCTCGCCGCCCTGGACGAGGTCCCCATGCCGGACGGGGTGCGCGGGCACTTCGTCGCGCTCGCCGAATTCGTCGTCGTACGGGAGAGGTGAACCCAAGGTGACAACAACCGCGGACGGCCGGCTCGACCCCGAGTACGATCCCGAGCCGGCCGCGGTGAGGACCGCCCCGCCGGATCCCGGCAGGCGGCACGGGAAGCGGCCCGACGGGCCGCTTCCCGAGGAGGGGCGGCCCGGGGGGCGCGCGGGCGCGGAGCAGCCGGACGGGGACCCCCCGGACGGCGATTCCCCGGACGGGGAGCCCCCGGACCCCCGCGCCGCGGCCGCCGCCGCGCTGGAGCGCGCCACCGCCCACCTCCTCGCACTCCAGAGCGAGGAGGGCTGGTGGAAGGGCGACCTGGAGACCAACGTCACCATGGACGCCGAGGACCTGCTGCTCCGGCAGTTCCTCGGCATCCGCACCGAGGAGCAGACCCGGGCCACCGCCGCCTGGATCCGCTCCCGCCAGCGCGAGGACGGCACCTGGGCGACCTTCCACGACGGACCGCCCGAGCTCTCCACCACCGTCGAGGCGTACGTCGCCCTGCGCCTGGCCGGGGACGCCCCCGACGCCCCCCACATGGCCGCGGCCTCGGCCTGGGTCCGCGACCACGGCGGCATCGCCGCCACCCGGGTCTTCACCCGCATCTGGCTGGCCCTCTTCGGCTGGTGGCCCTGGGACCTGCTGCCCGAGCTGCCCCCCGAGATCATGTTCCTGCCCCGGTGGGTCCCGCTCAACATCTACTCCTTCGGCTGCTGGGCGCGGCAGACCATCGTGCCGCTCACCGTGGTCTCCGCCCACCGGCCGGTCCGCCCCGCGCCCTTCGCCCTGGACGAGCTGCACACCGACCCGCGCGACCCGTACCCCCGGTCCCGGTTCGCCGCCCCCACCACCTGGGACGGCCTCTTCCAGCGCCTCGACCGCCTCCTGCACGCCTACCACCGCCGCCCGGTCCGCCCGGTCCGCCGGCTCGCCCTCGGCCAGGCCGCCCGCTGGATCGTGGAGCGCCAGGAGGCCGACGGCTGCTGGGGAGGCATCCAGCCGCCCGCCGTGTACTCGCTGATCGCCCTCCACCTGGAGGGCTACGACCTCGGCCACCCGGTGATGCGGGCCGGCCTCGCCGCCTTCGACCGCTTCACCGTCCACACCGAGGACGGCATGCGGTGGCTGGAGGCATGCCAGTCCCCGGTCTGGGACACCTGCCTGGCCACCATCGCCCTCGCCGACGCGGGACTGCCCGCCGACCACCCCGCGCTGGTCCGGGCCGCCGACTGGATGCTCGGCGAGGAGGTCCGGCGGCGCGGCGACTGGGCGGTGCAGCGCCCCGGCCTCGCCCCCGGCGGCTGGGCCTTCGAGTTCGACAACGACACCTACCCCGACGTCGACGACACCGCCGAGGTGGTGCTCGCGCTGGGCCGCGTCGACCACCCCGACCCGGAGCGGGTCCGGGCCGCCGTCGACCGGGGCGTCGCCTGGAGCCTCGGCATGCAGTCGAAGAACGGCGCCTGGGGCGCCTTCGACGTCGACAACACCAGCACCCTGCCCAACAAGCTGCCGTTCTGCGACTTCGGCGAGGTCGTCGACCCGCCGTCCGCCGACGTCACCGCCCACATGGTGGAGATGCTGGCCGACGTCGGCCGGGCCCGCGACCCGCGCACCCGGCGCGGCGTGGAGTGGCTGCTGCGCGAGCAGGAGACCGACGGCTCCTGGTTCGGCCGCTGGGGCACCAACTACGTGTACGGGACCGGATCGGTCGTCCCCGCGCTGGTCGCCGCGGGCATCCCCACCGCCCACCCGTCGATCCGGCGCGCCGTGCGCTGGCTGACGGAGCACCAGAACGCCGACGGCGGATGGGGCGAGGACATGCGCTCCTACCACGACCCGGAGAACTGGTCCGGGCGCGGCGAGTCCACCGCCTCCCAGACCGCCTGGGCGATGATGGCGCTGCTCTCGGCGGGGGAGCGCGGCGAGGCGGTCGACCGCGGCGCCGCCTGGCTGGCCGCCACCCAGCTCCCCTCCGGCACCTGGGACGAGCCGCACTTCACGGGCACCGGCTTCCCGTGGGACTTCTCCATCAACTACCACCTCTACCGGCTGGTCTTCCCGGTCACCGCGCTCGGCCGCTACCTGCACGGCGTCCCCCTCCCGGACGCGGCGCGGCACGCCCTCCGCGGAGCCGGAGGCCCGGCGCGGGTGCCCGCCGACGCGCCGGCGGGCGGCCCGGGGACGGTGACCGAGCGGTGAGACCCGACCCCTCCGGCACCCGCCCCGACGGCGTGGCCGCAGCCGCACCCCCCGCCGTGCCCCGTCCCGCCGCGGCCGCCCCGCTGCTCGTCGTCTGCGCCCTGGGCGCCGAGCGGTGGGCGCTGCGCGGCGGGGACTGGACCGCCGGCCGCCCTGCCGGGGACGGCGTCCCGGCCCCCGGCGCCGTGGTCGCCGCCACCGGCATGGGGCCGGACCGCGCCCGGCGGGTCGTCACCGCCCTGCTGGAGGCCGGCGGGGCCTACGGCGCCGTCGTGGCCACCGGCTTCTGCGCCGCGGCCGCCCCGGGGACACGGCCCGGCGACGCCTTCGTCGCGGAGGAGGTGCGCGACGGGGAGGGCACCGCGATCGAGGTCCCGTCCTCCGCGCTCCTCGCCGACGCCCTGCGCGCCCGCGGCCTGACCGTCCGCACCGGCGTGCTGCACTCCGCCGACGGCGTGGTGCACGGCGCGGCCGCCCGCCGCGCCCTGCACGAGGCCGGCGCCGCCGCCGTCGACATGGAGACCGCAGCCGTCCTGGACGCCGTCCGCCGGGCGGCGCCGGGTCTGCCGTACGCGACGGTCCGCATCGTCGTCGACACGCCCCGGCACGAGCTCCTGCGGCCGGGCACGCTCACCGGGGGCCTCCGCGCCTGGCGGGCGCTCCGCTCCGCCGTGCCCGCCCTCACCGCCTGGCACCGCACCGCACCGACCGACACCCCACCTCTCCGGACGCTCCCTCAGGAGGCGAGCTAGCCATGGCCATGCCGCTGCGCCAGACCGCGCGGATCAGCACGTACCTCCTCCAGCAGAAACTCCTCAAGCGCCGCGAGAAGTTCCCGCTCCTCGTGGAGCTGGAACCCCTGTTCGCCTGCAACCTCGCCTGCGAGGGGTGCGGGAAGATCCAGCACCCGGCGGGCGTCCTCAAGCAGCGGATGCCGGTCGCCCAGGCCGTCGGCGCGGTGCTGGAGTCCGGTGCGCCGATGGTCTCCATCGCCGGCGGCGAGCCGCTGATGCACCCGCAGATCGACGAGATCGTGCGCCAGCTGGTGGAGAAGCGGAAGTACGTCTTCCTCTGCACCAACGCCCTGCTGATGCGCAAGAAGCTGGACCGGTTCACGCCCTCGCCCTACTTCGCCTTCACCGTCCACATCGACGGCCTGCGCGAGCGCCACGACGCCTCGGTCGCGAAGGAGGGCACCTTCGACGAGGCGGTGGCGGCGATCAAGGAGGCCAAGGCCCGCGGCTTCCGCGTCACCACCAACAGCACCTTCTTCAACACCGACACCCCGCAGACCGTCATCGAGGTGCTGGACTACCTCAACGACGAGCTCCAGGTCGACGAGATGATGATCTCGCCGGGGTACGCCTACGAGAAGGCGCCCGTCCAGGAGCACTTCCTCGGTGTCCAGCAGACCCGGGAGCTCTTCCGGAAGGCGTTCGCCGGCGGCAACCGCCGCCGCTGGCGGCTCAACCAGAGCCCGCTCTTCCTGGACTTCCTGGAGGGCAAGGTCGACTTCGAGTGCACCGCCTGGGGCATCCCCAACTACTCGCTCTTCGGGTGGCAGCGGCCCTGCTACCTGATGTCCGACGGGTACGTGCCCACCTACCGCGAACTGGTGGAGAAGACCGACTGGTCCAAGTACGGCCGAGGCCGGGACCCGCGGTGCGAGAACTGCATGGCGCACTGCGGCTACGAGCCCACGGCCGTCCTGGCCACCATGGAGTCGCTCAAGGAGTCGATCCGGGCGGCCAAGGAGACCGTGATGGCCAACCGCGGCCACTGAGGCGCCCACCCGGCGGCGCGGGTGCGGGGACCGGATCCCCGCACCCGCCGCCCGCCGCCCGGCCGGCGCCCTTCGCGGCGGCCCCCGCCCCGGGCCCGTCACGCCGGGCCCGCCGTCCCGTCCCCGGACCCCGCTCCCCGACCTCCAGTCCTGAGCCCCAGTCCTGAGCCCCAGACCCGCTGCCACAGTGAGGGTGGACCCGATGACCGCGATCTCGCTCGGTATGCCGTCCGTGCCGCTCCAGCCGCTCGCCACCCGCCGCCGGTCGCGGCAGATCATGGTGGGGGGTGTGCCGGTGGGCGGGGATGCGCCGGTGTCGGTGCAGTCGATGACGACGACGGTGACGGCCGACGTCAACGCCACGCTGCAGCAGATCGCGCAGCTGACCGCGGCGGGGTGCCAGATCGTGCGGGTGGCGGTGCCCTCGCAGGACG
>NZ_JAJLRA010000034.1 GCF_020991365.1 Streptacidiphilus sp. ASG 303 | reverse complement strand
CCCCGCGCCTCCGGCGCCCCCCGCGCCTCCGGCGCCCCCCGCGCCTCCGGCGCCCCCCGCGCCTCCGGCGCCCCCCGCGCCTCCGGCGCCCCCCGCGCCTCCGGCGCCCCCCGCGCCTCCGGCGCCGCCGGCGTCTCCAGCGCCGAGACGTCCCCCTCCGGCAGCCCCAGCTCGCGGGCGCGCAGCAGCCGCCGCATCACCTTGCCGCTGCGGGTGTGGGGCAGGTCCGCCGCGAAGGCGACCTCCCGGGGCGCGATCGCCGGGCCGAGCCGCCGCCGCGCGAAGGCCGTGATCGAGCGGGCCGTCGCCTCGTCCGGCTCGTGCCCGGGCCGCAGCGAGACGAACGCCTTGACCACCTCGCCCGCCACCGGGTCCGGCCGCCCGACCACCCCGGCCTCGGCCACCGCCGGGTGCTCCATCAGGACGCTCTCCACCTCGAACGGCCCCACCAGGTGCCCCGCCGACTTGATCACGTCGTCGGCCCGGCCCACGAACCAGTACCAGCCGTCGCGGTCCCGCCGCGCCAGGTCCCCGGTGAGGTACCAGCCGTCCGCGAAGCACGCCCGGTACCGCTCCTCGTCGTGGAGGTAGCCGCGGAACATCGACGGCCACCCCGGGCGCAGCGCCAGCTCGCCCACCTCGTCCGGCCCCGCCACCGGCCGCACCCGGCCGTCCTCCACCAGGGCGCGCCCGTCGGGACCGCGCGCCAGCAGCCCCGCCTCCACCCCCGGCAGCGGCCGGCCCATCGACCCGGGCCGCACCTCGTCCGAGGCCAGGTTGGCGATCATGATGCAGCCGGTCTCGGTCTGCCACCAGTTGTCCCGCACCGGCAGGCCCAGCACCTCCTGCCCCCACCGCACCGCCTCCGGGTTGAGCGGCTCGCCGACGCTCGCGACCAGCCGCAGCGCCGACAGGTCGAACGAGCGCGGCAGTTCCGCGGGCCCGCCGCGCGGGCTTGCCCGCATCAGCATCCGCACCGCCGTCGGCGCCGTGTACCAGACGGTGACCCGCTCCCCGGCGAGGATCCCGTACCAGCGGCGGGCGTCGTACTCGCCCGCGTCGACGACCACCGTCACCCCGTGGGTGAGCGGTGCCACCACCCCGTACGAGATGCCGGTGACCCAGCCGGGGTCGGCCGTGCACCAGAACACGTCGTGCGGGTGCAGGTCCAGCGCCGTCGCCGCCGTCGCGTGGTGGGCGACCACCGCCTCGTGCACGTGCAGCGCACCCTTGGGCGTGCCCGTGGTGCCGCTGGTGAAGTGCAGCAGCGCCGTCTCCCCCGGGTCGGTGGGCGGCACGGTGAAGTGCTCCTCCGCCGCGGCCAGCAGCTCCTCCAGGGAGCGCCCGCCCGGCACCGGGTCCCGGTACGGCCCCACCACCAGGACGTGCTCCAGCTCCGGCAGCCCCTCCCGCACCCCGGCGACCTTCCGCCGGTACAGCTCCTCGGTGGTCACCAGCACCCGGGCGCCGCCCAGGCGCAGCCGCTCCGCGACCGGCGCAGGGCCGAACGCGGGGAAGAGGGGGCAGAACACCGACGTGTTCTTCAGCGTCCCCAGCACCGCCGCGTACAGCTCCGGGCACCGCCCCAGCAGCGACGCCACCCGGTCGCCGCGCCCCACGCCCAGGCCGCGCAGCACGTTCGCGAAGCGGCCGGTGCGCGCGGCCAGCTCCGCGTACGACACCGGCTCCGCGGAGCCGTCGGCCGCCACGCAGCGCAGCGCCGTCCGGTCGCCGTGCCCGGCCAGGACGTGCCGGTCCACCGCCTCGTGGGCGATGTTCAGGCCGCGTCCGTGCGGCAGGCCGCTCAGCAGGGACCGCGCCCGCTGCCAGGAGAAGTCGCGGCACGCCTGCCCGTAGTCCGTGACGTTCGGTCGCACGCGCAGTGCCGGCATCACAGCTCCCTCCACCGGGGGCGCTCCGCACCTTCGAGCATCACCCCGTGCACGGTGCACCCGGATGGGCCGAAGGTCCCTGGCAGGCCCCGGGCCCCCGCCGCACAGTGGGAGTGGGCCCGGTGCGGGGGAGTGGGGCCGCACCACCGGGGGAGGAGCCGCAGGGGAGGGAAGGACCAGGAGCCGCGGGGCGGGTCCGGGCAGCCGGCCCCGGACGCGGTGAGCCGCGAGGAGCCGCAAGGAGCGAGGCCATGGCCGCACACACCAAGTCCTGGCAGGTGCGCCTCTACCTCTTCGAGGAGGGCGACGCCACCGCCGCACGGGTCGTGCTCGACACCGGCGACAACGTCCTGGAGGGCCACGGCGAGGCCCGCCGCAGCCCGCGCGACCCGCAGGTGCCCGAGATCGGCGACGAGTTCGCCGTCGGACGCGCCCTGGTCGACCTGGGCCACCGGCTCATCCAGGCCGGCACCGTCGACAGCACGGCGCCCCGCCCGGTCCACCACCTCCACGAGGCCTGACGTCCATGGGAGCATCCGTGCCGGAGCACAGCACGCCCGCCGGAGCGGGCGCCGGCGGCCGGTCCGACAGCACCGAGCTCGGCCGGCGGCTGCGCCGCCGCCGCGAGCAGCTCGGCCTCAGCCGCCAGGAGGTCGCCCACCGGGCCGGGATGTCGCCCGGCTACCTGGAGTACCTGGAGGAGCGGCCCGTCGGGCCCAACCGGGAGGGCATGTTCCGGCTGGCCGGGGCCCTGGACACCACCGCCGCCGAACTCCGCGGCGAGCAGGCCGCGGTACCGCCCGGAGCGGGCTGGGCGGCGCCCGGCACCGAACTGCTGGTCCTGGAGCCGGCGGAGTGCCGCGCCCACCTCGCCGCCCGCGGCGTCGGCAGGGTGGTGCTCACCACGGAGCAGGGGCCCGCCGCGATCCCCGTCAACTACGCGGTCGACGAGGACGCCGTCGTCTTCCGCACCGCACCCGGTACGGAGACGGCGCGGGCCGCGGGCGCCGGCGCGGCGGTCTCCTTCGAGGTCGACCACATCGACGAGACCCTCAGCGAGGGCTGGAGCGTGCTCGTCACCGGGCACGCCGTGCAGGTCACCGACCAGGCGGGGCAGCGCCGCCTCGCGGCGCTCGCCGCCTCACCGCCCTGGGCGGGCGGGGACCGGCCGCTGTGGATCCGGATCGGCATGGAGCGCCTCAGCGGGCGGCGCATCCGCGCCCGGGCCGGCGGGTCCGCCGCCGGCTGAGGGCCGGCCCGCGCCCCGGGCCGCCGGCACCCGCCTGCGCCGCCGGGAACCCGCCGTCCTGCACATGCCCGTCCTGGACATGCCCGTCCTGCGCACGCACGTGCGGCGGCCCGCCGGGGGCGCCGCACGGGCCTGTCAGGCGGGCGTCCCGGTCCGCTCCTCCTGCCCGGCACCGTGCCCGGCGTAGTGGTGGACGTGCGCGTCGGGTCCGGGGAAGACCATCGACACGTGCCCGGTGTCGGACCACCGCACGTCGTACGGCGGGGTGCCGTCGGCGTGGTGCACGCCGACGATCTCGCCGTCGCGGCGGGCGACGCCCGTCGTGGCGCTCTCGACGATCAGCCGGTCCCCGATGCTCGCCTTCATGACCGCTCCTCTCCGACCGGGCGCGTCGCCGCTCCCGTGCCTGTCCCCGTCACGTCGTCCCCCCGCCGTGTCGCCCCCCCCCCCGTCACGTCCTCCCCCGGTCGCGGGACCCCGGCCCCGTGCGTGCCGCCCCCGCGTCAGTCCGGCTCCATGAAGGGGCGCCGGAACGGCGGGGCCTGCCCGGTGCCGTACGGGCGCACCACCGCCACGGCCCGGGAGACCGCCGCGTCCAGGGACCCGCCGGTGTCCACCGCCGAGGCCCGCGGCCACGGGTCGGCCCGCGCCGCCAGCTCCCCCGCCACCGCCGCGTCGGCGTCCGACGCCCCCGCCGGCCGCCCGCCCAGGCGCGCCTCCGCCAGCTCCCGCGGCACCTCGCAGCGCAGCTCCGCCAGGTCCGCGCAGGCCCGCCGGGCGGTCTCCGCGGCCGCCTCCCGCCGCTCGCGGGTCGTCCAGGTGGCGTCGAGCACCACCGACTCTCCCTGCGCCAGCAGCGCGGCGGCCCGCTCCAGCAGGGCGTCGTAGGTGAGCCGGGTCCGCTCCGGGGTGTACAGGCCCTCGCCCCAGGCCGCCGGCGCGGGCCGGTCCGGCGGCAGGCCGGCCAGCTCCTTGCGCAGCCGGTCGCTGCTCAGCAGGGTCAGCCCCAGCCGGTCGGCCAGCGCGCCCGAGAGGGTGGACTTGCCGCTGCCCGGCAGGCCCCCCACCAGCACCAGGGAGACCGCCGACGTGCGCAGGTGGCGCAGCCCGGCCCCGGCCAGCCCGTACGCCTCGGCGGCGCCCCCGGGGTCGCCCTGCCCGGCCCGCACCAGCGCCACCTTGCACCGGACGAACGCCCGGTACGCCACGTAGTGGTGCCACAGCGACGGCGGCGCCGGGTCGCCGGAGTACTCGCCGTACCGCTCCAGGAGGAACGCCGCGGCGGCCGGGGCGCCCAGCCGCTCCAGGTCCATGGCGAGGAACGCGGCGTCGTCGAGGCCGTCGACGTACCGCAGCCGGTCGTCGAACTCCAGGCAGTCCAGGACGCGCGGCCCGTCGTCGAGGCAGAAGACGTCCTGCGCCAGCAGGTCGCCGTGCCCGTCGACGACCCGGCCCTCCCGGATCCGCCGCTCGAACAGGGCGCCGCGCCCGGACAGGTAGCGCCGCACCAGGCGTCCGGCCTCCGCGGCCGTGTCCTTCAGGCTCGGCTCCGGGCCCAGGTCGTCCAGCTGGGCGAGGTTCGCCTCCCAGCGCCCCAGCAGCGCCCCGGCCGTGCCCTCCCGGTCGACGTCCGGTCCGCGCGGGGCGTCCGCGTGGCAGCGCGCCAGCAGCCGGGCGACCCGGCGCAGGTGGTCGTCGACGGGCGCCCCCGTCCGCACCAGGTGCGCCAGCCGCCGGTCCTCGGGCATCCGCCGCATGACCACCAGGGGTTCCGGGGGGCCGCCGCCGGGCGGCGACAGCTCGCCGAGGCCCAGGTACACGTCGGGGGCGAAGCGGCGGTTGAGGGCGACCTCCCGCTCGCAGGCGGCGCGGCGCGCGGCGGGGGTGGTGAAGTCCAGGAATCCCAGGTCGACCGGCTTCTTGACCTTGTAGGCGCGGTCCGCGGCGAAGAAGACCACCGCCGTGTGCGTCTCGTGGGCGGCGGCCCGCCACAGGCCGCCGCCCGGGGCCGGCCGCCCGCCGTCCGCGGGTGCCTGCGGGTCCCGGTCCGCACGCGTGTCCCGACCCGCGTGCCGCTCCGGGACCGCCCGCGCGGCGGGGGCGGCCCGTCCGGGAGGAACCGGCTGCCCGGGTGTCACCGGCACGACCGCCTCCTCTCGCCCGCGGGCCGTCCCCACGGCCCGTACCTCCAGGCTCGACGGCCGCGGCGCACGCCCATAGGGCCGATCGGCCCGCCGCACCCGGGCCCGACCGCCCGCAGTGGTCCGTCCGCAGGGGTCCGCCCGCGGTGCCGGGCGCCCGTCGTCGGGAGCCCGCAGGCCCGCAGGCCCGCAGGCCCACCGGCCGGGCGACGGGGCCGTTCGGCCCGGTGGAGCAGGGCCCCGCCGCGGGTAGCGTGTCAGGAGGTCTGCGGAGCGGACGGGCGCGCCCGGCCGGAGCACGGGGCGCCCGCCCGGGGAGGGCGGCCGTCCCGGTGGTCCGACGAGGAGGCGACCCGTGAAACTGACGTTCCTCAGCCCGCTGTACGCCCGTCAGGGCCCCTTCGCGTGCGCGTACCTGGACACCTCCCGGGACATCGAGGACCCCGAGCGGGCCATCGGCCTGCGGTGGCGCCACCTGCGGGACGACCTCGCCGCGCAGGGCGCCGACATGGCCACCACGGGCGCGCTGGCCCACGTCGTCGGCACCGACCGCGACGTGTCCGGCCGGCACGGCCAGGCCGTCTTCGCCGCGCACGGCCGGCTGGCCCTCACCGAGGAGCTGCCCGAGCCCCCGGCCCGCGACACCGCCCGGTACACGATGCTGCCCGACGCCCTGCCGCTGGCCCTCCAGCACGCCCCCGACATCCCCTACGCGGCGGTCGCCGTGCGCCGCGCGGAACGGGAGGCGGACACCGGGCCGTCGTCCCGGGAGTCCCCGCACGACCTGGACGTCGAGGTGCAGGTCGGACGGTGGCCCGCCACCCGGGCCGCGGGCGGCGGACGCGTCCGGCGCCGCATCCCGGCGGGGGAGTGGCGCCAGGCCGCGGCCCGGCTCGCCGAGGAGCTGACCGGCCTCGCGGACCGCGGCGACGCCGAGGCCCTGGTCGTCGCCGCCGACCCGTGGGTGCGCGGCGTCCTCGTCCGCGAGCTGCCCCGGCGGCTGCGGGACCGCGTCGTGGGCCTCCAGGACGCGGGGGCGGGGTCCGGCCCCGGCCGCGCCCTCCTGGAGGAGGAGCTCGGCTACGTCTTCCGGGGCCGCATGCCCGGGCGGGACAGGGACCGCGTGGACCGGTTCCTGTCCCAGCGGGCCCGCGGCCGCGGCGCCGAGGAGGGGCTCGCCGCCACCGTCGGCGCGCTGCGGGCCGGTCGTGCGGAGTCCCTGCTGGTCAACGACCCGCCGGACCTCCCCGGGACGCTCTGGGTCGGCATGGCGCCCCGGCAGGTCGCCCTCACCGCCGGGGAGCTGCACGAGGCCGGTGTCCAGTCCTGCTGGGAGGAGCCGGCCGGGGCCGCCCTGATCCGCGCCGTGGTCGGCACGGGCGCCGAACTGGTCGTCGTCGACCGCGAGGAGCTGCCGCTGGACGACGGGCTCGGCGTCCTGCTCCGCTACCCGCACCCCGTCGACTGACGGCACGGGACGGGCGGCCCGCGCCCGCGGCCCGCCCGTCCGTCCCTCCGCGCCCACCGGCCGGGCCGCACCCGCCGGACCCGGCCGGTCAGGCCGGCGGCACCACGCAGACCGGGCAGTTCGCGTGGTGCAGCACGCCCTGCGCGACCGACCCCAGCGGCATGCCCTCGTAGCCCCCGGCGCCGCGCGCGCCGACCACCAGCAGCGACGCGCCCCGCGACGCCTCCAGCAGGGCCCGCACCGGGTGGCCGCGCACCGCGCCGCCGTCGACCTCCACGTCCGGGTACCGGCCCCGGTTGCCCGCCAGCGCCTCCGACAGCAGCATCCCGTGCTCCGCCTCCTCCCCCTGCGCACCCCGCTCCCGGTCCGCCGCCCCCTCCGCGAGCCCGCGCAGCGACTCCCGCCACGCGTGCACGGCCGCCAGCGGCACGCCCCGCAGCGACGCCTCCCCGAAGGCGAGCGCCACGGCGGCCTGCGAGCAGGCCGAGCCGTCCACGCCGACCACCACCGGCCCGCCGGGGACGTTCTCGGGCCGGGGCGCGGGCACCACCACGACCGGGCAGACGGCCTGCGCCGCGAGCGCCGTACCGGTGGATCCCACCAGCAGCTCCCCGAACGCCCCGAAGCCGCGGGTACCGACGACGAGCAGCGCGGCGCGGCGGCCCTCCGCCAGCAGAGCGTCGACGGGCGGCCCGTCGACGACCTCGCCCGTGACCGGCAGCGTCCGGGCCCGGCCGACCGCGCAGGACAGCTCGCGGGCCATCGCGCCGCGGGCGACCTCCCGCAGGTGGTCCTCGCCCAGGCCGGTGGCCGCGTCGTAGAAGGGCAGCAGGGGCGGCGGGTACTCGAAGGCGTGGACCAGGCGCACCGGCAGCCCGTGCCGGGCGGCCTCCTCCAGCGCCCATGACACGGCGTGCCCGCTCTCGTCCGTCCCGTCGACCCCGACCACCACGGGGTTCCGCAGGTCCTCCTGGGCCACGGGTGCCTCCTCCGCCGCATGCTGAACCGACACCGCCCAGCATGGCCGCGGCCTCCCGCCCCCACCACCGGGACCGGGCCGTGCGGTGACTTTCCGTACGTGGAAGAACACGCTCCGCTCACCCAGACGGCGCACTTCCGGGCGCTCCGCCCGGCCGCCCCTGCTCTGATGGGCTGCGGGCGCCGTCCGACGGCGCCAGGCAAAGGAGCCACGTCATGAACCACCGGATACAGGCCCTGCTCGCCGCCGCCTGTACGCTGGCCGCCGGCGCGTCCGTCTGCACCGCAGCCTCCGCCGCCCCGCCGAGCGCGAGCCGCCCCCGGGCCGCCGCCGCCCTCCACCCGGGCACCCGCGTCGACCTGACGGCCTCCCTGCGCGGCGAGGCGTTCGCCAACGCCTCCTACACCTTCTTCGCCGCCCAGGCCGACCGGCAGCGCCTCGCCTCGGTCGGCCGCCTGTACCGCAGCACCGCCGCCGTCGAGCTCGGCGAGCACTTCCGCGAGGGGGCGGCGCTCGCCGGCCTGGTCGGGAGCAACGCCGCGAACCTGCGCGCCGCGATCAAGGGCGAGACCTACGAGTCGACCGTCATGTACCCGGGCTTCGCCCGCGCCGCCCGCCGCGCGGGCGACCTGAAGGCCGCCGAGCTCTTCACGGAGATCGCCCGCGACGAGGCCGCCCACTGCAAGCGGTTCAAGGCCGCGCTCGCCGTCGTCCTCACCGGCAAGGGCCGCATCCCCGCCCCGCCGAAGCTCGACCCCGTGGCGGTGCCCGCCGGCATGCCCAAGGTCCGCGCCGCCCGCACGAAGGCCGACCTGGACACCGCCATGCACGGCGAGGCCCGCGCCAACGCCCTCTACCTGCAGTACGCCGCCCGCGCCCTGCGCAGCGGCAACCCGGCCCTGGCGCGGCTCTTCTCCGGCTCGGCCGCCGTCGAGCTGCGCGAGCACTTCGCCGGTGAGGCCGTCCTGGCCGGGCTCGTCCGCAGCACCCGCGTCAACCTGGGGCGGACCGTCGTGAACGAGCGCTACGAGGCGGACACGATGTACCCGCGCTTCGCGAAGCGGGCCCGCGCCGCCGGCGACCTCGCCGTCGCCCGGTTCTTCGCCGACACCGCGAAGGACGAGGCGCGCCACGCCGCCGCCTTCCAGAAGGCGCTGAAGAACCTGCGCTGAGCCCCCCCCCGCACGCGCACCGCGGCCGCCCTGGTCCCACCCGACCGGGCGGCCGCGGCACGTGCGGCCCGCCGCTCAGCGGCGGTCCACGGCCAGGTCCAGGAAGTGGGCGGAGCAGGAGATGCACGGGTCGTGGTTGCGCACGGCCCGCTCGCACCACGCCGTCAGCTCGGCGTCGTCCGCCCCCTCCGGCCCGGCGGCGTCCAGCCGGGACTGCGCCACCCGGCGCAGGTGCTCCTCGATGGCGCCCTGGTTCTGGGCGGTGGGCGGCACCAGCGACGCCTCGGCGACGGTCCCGTCCGCGTCCAGGGTGTAGCGGTGGTAGAGCAGGCCGCGCGGCGCCTCGGTCGCGCCGTGGCCGGTCCCGGCCCGCGGCGGCACCTCGACGTACGGGCGCGGCGGCGGCTCGTACGCGTCGATGATCCGCAGCGCCTCCTCCACCGCGTACAGCACCTCCACGGACCGCACCAGGATGCTGCGGAAGGGGTTGCGGCACACGGCCCCCTCGCGCGGGTCGCCGAGCCCCGCCTCCCGCGCGGCCTCCAGCGCCAGCGGCGACAGCAGCGCCCCGCTGACGGCGTACCGGGCCAGCGACCCGGTGAGGTGCCGCCGCCCGTCGAGCCGCGACTGCAGCGCGGTCGAGTACGGCACCTGCTCCTCCGCCACGTGCGCTGCGAACTCCCGCACCGGGAACGTCCGCACGTCCGCCCGGCCGCCCCCGGCCCCGCCCCCGCCGGCCCCCGTCCCGGGCACCACCGTGGGCACGCCGCCCGCGATCGCGTACCGGCCGGGCTCGGCCAGGGCGAGGAGGTCCTCGTCGGCGTGCGCGTCGGGGAAGTCGAACCCCGCCACCCACCGCAGCGCCCCCCACGCATCGTCCAGGGCCCGCCGCAGCCGCTCGCGGACGGGCGCCAGCTCACGGGGGTGCGGCGTGCGGTGGAAGCCGCCCAGCCGCACGTTGACGGGGTGGATCGCCCGGCCGCCCAGCACCTCCACCAGGGCGTTCCCGGCCTGCTTGAGCCGCAGGCCCCGCTCGACCTCGGCCCGGTGGGTGCGGGCCAGTTCGACGGCGCCCGCCCGGCCGAGGAAGTCGGGGGCGTGCAGCAGGTGGACGTGGAGCGTCTGGCTCTCGATCCACTCCCCGCAGTAGAGCAGCCGCCGCAGCTCCGCCAGGGAGCCGTCGACGGTGACCCCGCAGGCGTCCTCGACGGCGGCGCACGCGCTCAGCTGGTACGCCACCGGGCAGATGCCGCAGACGCGGGCGGTGATGTCGGGCGGCTCGGTGTGGCCGCGGCCGCGCAGGAACGCCTCGAAGAACCGCGGCGGCTCGTAGATCCGCAGCCGGGCGGCGGTGACGGCGCCGCCGTCCACCGCCAGGTGCAGGGCGCCCTCGCCCTCGACCCGGGCCAGGGAGCCGACGTGCAGGACGCGGGAGCCGCGGTGGGTCACGGGGTGCTCCGTCCGTCGCGGGGCCCGTCCTCGCCGGGGCCCTCCGTACCGTTCTCGTCGCCGTTCCCGGCGGGCGCCCCCGCCTCCGCCGGACCGCCGGCCGACGCCCCGGCCTCCGCCGACGCCTCGGCCTCCGCCGACGCCTCGACCTCCGCCGACGCCTCGGCGAAGGCCGGCGCGGCCGCGTTGAAGGTCCGCAGCAGCCGCACCACGTCCCGCCGGTCCGCCCCGTCGCTGCGCAGCAGCGGCACCAGCGCCCGCAGGTTCGGCGAGTCCGACGGGCCGAAGCAGCCGTAGCAGCCGCGCCCGTACGCGGGGCACAGCGCCCCGCAGCCCGCATGGGTGACCGGCCCCAGGCAGGGCGTGCCGTGGGCGACGGTGACGCAGGTCGTGCCCCGCCGCTTGCACTCGAAGCAGACGCTGTGGGCCGGGATGCCCGGCTTCCGGCCCGCCAGGTGCGCCGTGAGGACCTCCAGCAGCTGCCCGCGGTCGATCGGGCAGCCCTGCAGCTCGAAGTCGACCGGCACGTGCGCCGAGACCGGCGTGGAGGTCGCCAGGGTCGCCACGTACTCCGGCCGGGCGTACACGGCGGCGCGGAACTCCTCCACGTCCGCGAAGTTGCGCAGCGCCTGGATGCCGCCCGCCGTGGCGCAGGCGCCGATCGTGACCAGGCGCCGGGAGACCGCCCGGATGTGCCGGACCCGCTCCGCGTCCTCCGCCGTCGTCACCGACCCCTCGACCAGCGACAGGTCGTACGGGCCCGGCCCGGGTGCGCTGGACGCCTCCAGGAAGTGCGCGATCTCCACCCGACCGGCCAGCGCCAGCAGCTCGTCCTCGCAGTCGAGCAGGGTGAGCTGGCACCCGTCGCACGAGGCGAGCTTCCACACCGCGAGCCGCGGCCGGTGCTCCTGCTCCCGTCCCTCCACGGCGCTCAGAGCTCCCGCACGCCGAGCAGCGGCCCGGCGCGGTCCCAGCCGAGGACCGGTCCGTCCCGGCAGAGCAGCACCGGACCCAGCTGGCAGTGCCCGCAGTGGCCCGTGCCGCAGTGCATGGTGCGCTCCAGGGAGACCCGGATGCGGTGCGCGGGCACCCCCCGGTGGACCAGCTCCCGCGCGGTCGCCCGCATCATCACCTCCGGCCCGCAGACGAACGCCGCCGTGTCCGGCGGGTGGAACCGGGCGCGCCCCAGCAGCGCCACCACCGTGCCGACGTCGCCGTCCCAGCCCGGCCCCGGCCGGTCCACGGCGGCGCCCACCAGCAGGCCCTCGGCGGCCGACCACGCCCGGACCTGCTCCCGGTACAGCAGGTCGGCGGGCGTGCGGGCGCCGAGCAGGACGCTGCGCCGCCCGTACCGCTCCGGCCGGGCCAGCAGCTCCCGCACCAGCGGGCGCAGCGGCGCCAGCCCGAGGCCGCCCGCCACCACCAGCACGTCGCCGCCCTCCGCCGCCGCCGGCTCCCAGCCCGTCCCGTACGGGCCCCGCACGCCGACCCCGTCGCCGGGCCGCAGACCGTGCAGGCCCGCCGACACCGCGCCGACCGCCCGCACCGTGTGCAGCAGCCGCTCGCCGCGCCGTCCGCCGCTCCCCCCGCGCTCCACGCCGCTCACCGACACCGGGACCTCGCCGCGGCCGAAGGCGTACACCATCGCGAACTGCCCCGGCCGGAACGGCTCCAGGCCCTCCCCGGCCGGCTCCAGGGCCAGCGTCACCGTGTCCGCCGTCTCCTCGTCGCGGCGCACCACCCGGTAGGGGAGCGGGACGGCGGCGGAGCCGCGGACGGCCGCGGCGGGCGCCGTCACGGCGCGCCCCCGCCGGGCCGCGGCCCGTACAGGTCCAACAGCCGCATCCGGGTGGCCTTGAGCCGGTGCGCCACCACGCCGCCCACGGCGCGGGCCAGGGCGTAGCCGAGCACCGGGTCCTCGTCGCACACCACCCGCACCGCCGCCGCGTCGAACTCCCGGACCCGCAGCGGCCCGTCGGCCACCGCGCCCAGGTGCCACACGTACGGCGGGAAGAACCAGGACCAGCCCAGCAGGTCGCCCGGCCCCAGCGTCTCCACCACCGGCCGCGGCCCGCCCGGAACGGAGACGTCGAGCGCGGCCCGGCCCTCCAGGACGACCCAGAACCGGTCGGCGGGCTCCCCCTCCTCGAAGATCCGGGCCCCGGCCGGGAACGCCGCCTCCCGGGCCAGTGCGGCCAGCCGCTCCCGCTGACCCGCCGTCAGCGCGGCCAGGGCGCCGCCCGCGGGCGTGCTCACGGCCCGGTCCCCGGCGCCGCGCCCGGTCCGCCCGCGCCGACCCCGCCCGCACCGACCTCTGCCGCGCCGTCCTCTGCCGCGCCGCACCCGCACCCGCCGGCGCCGCACCCGCCCCGTGCCTCGGCGTGCAGGGCGTGGACCTCCTCGGTGATGTCGATCCCGACCGGGCACCACACGATGCAGCGGCCGCACCCCACGCACCCCGAGCTGCCGAACTGGTCGTGCCAGGTGCCCAGTTTGTGCGTGAGCCACTGCCGGTACCGGCTGCGCCCCGAGGAGCGCACCGGGCCGCCCGCCAGGTGCGAGAACTCCAGGTCGAAGCAGGAGTCCCAGACCCGCCACCGCTCGGCGTGGTCCCCCGTCAGGTCGGTGACGTCCTCGGGTGCGGTGCAGAAGCAGGTCGGGCAGACCATGGTGCAGTTGCCGCAGGTCAGGCAGCGCGCCGCCACGTCGTCCCAGCGGTCGGCCTCCAGGGTACCGCGCAGCAGCGCCCGCAGGTCCACCGGCGGCATCGACCGGCCCATCCGGTCCGCCGCCCCGGCGACCGCCGTGCGGGCCGCCTGCGCGGTGGCGCCGCCGTCGGCCGGGAGGCGGGGGAGCGCGGCCAGGATCTCCGCGCCCTCGTCCGTGCCCGGCCGCGCCAGGAAGCGGTGGCCGTCCGCGTCGACCACCTCGGTCAGCGCCAGGTCGTACCCGGGTCCGGCGCCCGGCCCCGAGCCCATCGAGGCGCAGAAGCAGGTCGCCCCCGGCTCGGTGCACTCCACCGCCACCAGGAAGGCGCCCGCGCGGCGGCCCCGGTAGTCCGGGTCGGCGTACCGGCCGCCGGTCAGCACCCGGTCCTGCACGGCGATCGCCCGCAGGTCGCAGGGCCGCACGCCGAGGAAGGCGTACGACACCGCGGGCTCCGGCTCCGCGGCCACCGCCAGGGCGCCGTCCGGGCCGCGGTCGGCGCTCCAGCGCCGCACCCGCTGCGGGTACAGGAAGGTCTTCCACGACTGCGGCCCGGCGCTGTGCGCGAACGCCGCGCCGTCCGCGCGCCGCCGCAGCCGGTACCGCCCGGCCTCCAGCTCCACCCCCCACCCGTACGGCAGCTCGTCGGCGGACTCCAGCTCGGCGAGGACCACGGCGCCGTCGCGCACCGTGGGGCCGACGACGGTCCGGCCGCGCTCCCGCAGCAGCCGGACCAGCGCCGCCAGGCCCCCGGTGCCGATGACCGCGCCGTCGGCGCCGTCGGTGGCCGCCATCGCCGCCCCTTCCGGTTCATCCGGTTCTGTACCGGTGTGCTCCCCTCCATCATCCGCCCCGGCCGCCGACCGGGCCCCCGGGAAGGGCCGAAAGGCGGTTCCGCGCCGCGTGCCCGCCCCGCGGGTACCCCGCCCGCCGCGTCCCCGCCCGGTGCCGTCCGCGCCCCGTCCCCGTCCGGCCGCCGGGCCCTCACCCGCCGCCGGTCCGGGCGAGGTACCCGGCCACCTCCGCCGCGATCCGGTCCGCCAGCGGACCCACCGCCTCCGCCACCGGCTCGGACAGCCCGGTGCCGCACGAGGTGTCCCGGCCCTCCACGGCGTACACGACCAGCCGCTCCGGCAACCGGTCCAGGGCGCGGGCCAGCTCGACCGCCTCGCCCAGCCCCAGGCCGTGCGAGCTCGCCTGCCCGGACCGGCCCGCCGGGGCGGCGGCGCCCGTCCCGCCGGCCCCCGTCCCGTCCGCACCCGCCCCGCCGATCCCCGCCCCCCCGGCCCCTGGCTCGTCCGCACCCGCCCCGCCGGCCGTCCCGGGCCGGTCCCGCAGGTCCGCGCGGACATCCCTGCCCGCACCCGCCCCCGCGCCCGCGCCCTGACCCCGGCCCGCGCTCCCGCTCCCGTCAGCCCCGCCCGCCGTCTCCAGCCGGTGCACCCGCCCCGGACGTCCCGGATGCGCGTGGGCCGCGTCCACCACCACCGCCAGGCCCGCGCCCTCCCAGAGCGCGATCAACCGGCCCGGATCCCCGTCGGACAGCTCCAGCGCCGCCCCCTCGCCCAGCCGGCCGTCCAGCCTGCGCACCACCGCACACCCGACGCCGTCGTCGCGGCGGAACTCACTGCCGACGCCGATCACCACCACCTCGGCCCGGCCGCCCATCGGTTCCACCACCTGCTCCACACCGCCTCCTCCACCGCATGGCCCCCGCCCGGGACCCCCGTCCCCGGCCTCGTCCTCGTCCTCGTCCTCGTCCCCGAGCCTGGACCGGACCGCCGCTCCGCGCCTTCCGGCGGCCGCCCGCCGCTGCTCCGACCGGCCCACAGGCCGTGCTCCGCCCGGTCGCCCGCCCCCGGTGCGGGTGTTAGGAAGACACCGCCCCCTTCCCCCGCGCGCCCCCGAGGTCCAGCCGTGCAGCCGACGCCCCAGAGCCCGACGCCGCAGACCCCTGCGCCGCGCACCCGGGCGCCCCGGACCCGCCGTCGGACCCCGCCGCCGGGAGGAGAGCGGGACCGGACCCAGCCGTCCCCGGCCGCCCGCGCCCGGTCCCTGCTGCCGCTCGCCGCGGTCGCCGCCGCCTTCACCGCCGCCCAGCTGCTGCTCGTCGTCCCGGGCACCGGCCTCGGCTGGGACGAGACGGTCTACGTCAGCCAGGTCGACCCGCGCGTGCCCGCCGCCTTCTTCAGCGCCCCGCGCGCCCGCGGCATCAGCTGGCTCGCCGCCCCCGCCGTCGCGCTGAGCCCGTCCACCACCGTCCTGCGGGTCTTCCTCGCCGTCCTCTCCGGCTGCGCCCTGGCGGCGGCCCTCGCGGTGTGGCGGCGGCTGCTGCCGGTCCGCACCCTGGCCCTGGCCGGACTGCTCCTCGCCGGACTGTGGACCACCCTCTTCTACGGCCCGGCGGCCATGCCGAACCTGTGGAGCGCCCTCGCGGCCCTGGCCGCCGTCGGCTTCCACCTGCGCGCCGTGCGCGGTCCCGCCGACCGCGCCGCGCTGCCCGGCCTGGCCGCCGCCACGGCCGCCGTCGCCCTGATGCGGCCGCCGGACGCCGCCTGGCTCGCGCTGCCGCTCGCCGCCTCGGTCCTGCTGGTCCGCCGCTGGCGCCGTCCGGCCGTCCTCGCCGCGCTCGCCGCGGGCCTCGCGGCGGGCGCCGCGCCCTGGGTGGCCGAGGCCGAGCTCCGGTACGGCGGCGTCCTCGCCCGACTGCACCGCGCGGGCGCGATCGAGGGCGGCCTGGGCCCCCACCTCGCCGTCGACGACCAGCTGCGCGCCCTGGCCGGACGCACGCTCTGCCGCCCCTGCACCGGCCCCTGGCGGCACCGGGCCACCGGCGCCTGGTGGTTCGCCCTGCCGCTCCTCGCCGCCGGCGGCCTGGCGGCGGCGGGCGCCGCGGGCCGCCGCGCGGAGGCGGTCCTGACCACGGCCGCGGCGGGCTGCCTGGCGGCGCCGTACCTCTTCGGCGTCGACTACGCCGCGCCCCGCTTCCTGCTCCCCGCCTACGCGCTGCTGGCACTCCCCGTCGCCCAGGGCCTGCTGTGGCTGCCCGGCCGGGTGCGCCCGGCCCTGCGCCCTGCCGCGGCGGCGGTGCTCGTCCTGGCCCTGGCCGGCCACCTGGCGGTGCAGCAGGCGGTCCTCCGCAGCGTCGTCGCGGGTGCCAGGACCTCCAGCGGCGACTACGCCCGCCTGGCCGCGGCCCTGCACCGCCTGGGCGTCCGCCCGCCGTGCCTCCTGACGGGCGACCACGCCCCGCCGGCCGCCTACTACGCCGGATGCGCCTCCCGGCAGACCGGCGGCCACGACGCCTCGGCCACGCCCGCCGCCGTCCTGGCCACCGTGCGCCGCCTCCCCGTGGCCCTCCTCGCGGCCCCCGGCGGCGTGCCGCCCTCCTACGCCCGCGGCTGGCGGGCCGTCCCGGTGCCGGACCTGCGCAACCTGCACGGTCTCCGGGTCCTCCTGCCGCCCGGCTTCCGGGGACGCCCGCCCGGACCGGTCCGCGCCCTCCCGGCCGCCGGGGACCGGGCTGTTGCGGACCGGGCCGCCGCGTCCGGCACCCGCGCCGGCCCGCCGCCCCGCGCCGCAGGCCGGACGGGGCCCGGGCGGGTCAGGCGTCCGGCGCCGCCGGCAGCCGCAGCCGCATCGCGGGGTCGGGCGTGCGGACGAAGCCCAGCGAGCGGTAGAGCGGCTCGCCCTGCTGCGAGGCGCGCAGGTCGACCGTCCTGACCCCCTGGGCGCGGTACCAGCCGAGCAGCGCCGTCATGCAGCGCCGGGAGTGGCCCCGCCGCCGCTGGCCGGGATCGGTCGCCACGTTGAAGACGTACCCGGTCCGCCCGCCGGGGTTGCCCGGGCCGCCGAGCCGGTACTCGACGGTGCCGACCACGCAGGCGGCCAGCGCGCCCGGCCGGTCCGGCCGGTCCGCGACGAAGGCGACCAGTGCCGGGTCCGCCGCCGACAGCCGGGCCCGGAGGATCTCGACGGAGGCCTCCTGCCACCCGTCGCCCACCGTCCCCGCGACCTCGGCCAGCATCACCTCGCGGAGCCTCACCAGCTCCTCGGCGTCCGCCGCCGTCGCCCTGCGCGCCCCGTCCGTCCGCTGCTGCTCCATGAACGGTCATCATGCCGGACCCCACCGGACCGCCTCGCACCGCCGGACGGACCGTCCGGCCCGGGGCGGTGTCCCCCCGCCCGTGCCCCGGGGGCGGGGGTGCGGCCGCCGCCCGCAGTGGGACGCCGGCCCCTGGCCCCCGCGCACGACGGCGCCGGCGGGCGGCGGCCCGTCCGGTCGTCCTGACGGCCGTCCGGCCGCCCGGCCGCCTCCGGGGTGGCGGCACCGGCGACACGGCGCGGCGCCGCCGACCCCCTCGGGTGTACCGTGCTGCCCGCCCTTCCGGGAGGATAGGGACGGGTCCTGCGAGGCGGGAAGGTGTCCCCGCGCACGGGTGCGGGGGCCGCCGGACCCGTGACGACCAGGGAGCAGGGACGTGGCCTCGATGCGGAGACGCGCCGGAGCGGAGAGCACCCCGCAGGAGCGGACGCCCGGAGCGGCGGCGTCCGCGGTGCCCGTGGTGCCGCTGGCCCCGCAGTGGCTGGCGCTCGGCCGCGACGGGCGGCTCAGCGCCTATGCCACGGCCGGGGCGGCGCTGGTGCGCTGGACCGAGCAGACACCGGGCTCCGACGTGTGGACCGGTCCGGACACGCTGCCGCTGCCGGACGGAGCGGTCGAGGTGACGCTCGCGCAGGACCCCGACCTCGGCTACGTCCACCTGGCCGCCCTGCGGCCGGGCGGAGCCGAGGGCGTCCGGTCCCAGATCCTGGTGGCGACGCAGTTCCAGTCCGGGCGCCCGCTGTCCGAGTGGCACCCCCTCAACCTGCCCGACGCCGTCGAGCAGGTGACCCCCGGCCAGGGGGCGCCGCGCCTCGCGGTGGGCCCGGACAACGAGCTGATGCTCTTCTTCCAGCACCGGGGCAAGGGCCTGTGGGTGCGCATCCGCGACACCCAGGGCCGCTGGAACTGGTGGAAGGGGATGCAGGGCCAGTGGATCTCCGCCCCGGTCGCGGCCCGGGCGGGGAGCGACGGCAGTGCCGAACTGCTCGCGCCGTACGGCAAGGGGGCGGTGCACTGGCGCCGTCCGGCGGCCGGCAAGCCCTTCGAGCGGCTGGGGCAGCCCGAGGCGAAGGCGGACGTCCGCAGCTACGTCGCCCTGGAGACCGCTCCCGGACGCGCCACCTGGTTCTGGCGGACGCAGGACGGGGGCGTGCACGCCTGGCGCGCCCCGGCGGACGGGGACGGGCCCTCGGAGCCGGCAGCGGTCGGCTGCACGGCGGGCTCCGGTCCGGTGGCGGCCGCCCGGACCCTGGTCGACGGGCACGACTGCACGGTCCTGGTGCAGCGCGGCGCGGACGGCCGTGCGGAGGTCGCGGCGTACCCCACCGAGGCCGAGGAGAGCGACGTCTGGTGGACGCCGACCGGCGGTCCGGGCACGGGGACGCCGGGGATGCTCGCGGACGGCTCCGGCCGGCTGACGCTCGCCTCGATCGGACCGGAGGGGGGCCTGTCGATCTGCCGCCGGAAGGACGACGAGGACGGGCTGGCGTTCGGCGCCTGGCGCTCCGTCGGGGCGGCGCCCGGCCGCTGAGCCGCCCGGTCCGCACCCGCCGCGGCCGCGCCCGACGGGGTGCGGCCGCGGCGGGGCCGACCACCGCCCGCCACGGCCGCCGGCCCCCGCCACGGCCGCCGGCCCCCGCCACGGCCACCCGCCCCCGCCACGGCCACCCGCCCCCCGCCGCGGCCGTCCACCGCCCGAGGGCGCGGACGGCGGTCCCGGCCCCGCTGCCCGCTCCGGGCTCCCCGGGTGATGTCCCGCGGCCCGTCCTCCCCGCGCGGCGCGTCCGCGGGGCGCGTCCGGGCGGTGGCCACCCGCATACCCGGCCGGATGGCCCGGGTGCCGGTGAGGCGCACGCACCGCGCCGCAGCGGCCGCCTCCTGCGCCGGTCCGGCCGGTCCGCCCCTCCCGGCGGGCGGCGCGTCCGGCCGCGCCGTCCGGGATCCCCGGAACCGTTGAAAAGCGGATCTAGGGTGCATACCGTCGCCCGCCGTCACGGCGCCGCACCGCCCCCGCACCGCGACCCGGCCGCCCCGCCGACCGCCTACCGCCGCCCGCCTGTCCGCCGCCCGTCCGTCCGCCGCCCCGAGCCGTCCCCCGTCAGCCACCCTCCCGGGAGCCGTCCATGCCGTACGACCGAGGCGCCAGCCCCGCCGCCGAGACGGACGCCCGACCCGCCGGCCGGCTGCGCCGGACCGGCTCCTGGTCCGCCCGCCACCACCTGGTGGTCCTCGGCGCCTGGCTGCTCGTCCTCGCCGCCTCCGTGGCCGCCGACCGCGCCTTCGGCGGGACGTACTCCGACAACTTCTCCCTCCCCGGCACCTCGGCCCAGGAGGGCGCCGACCTCCTGACCCGGCACGCGCCCGCCGTCGCCGGCCAGACCGGCACGGTCGTGCTGCACGACGCCGGGACGCCGCTGACGGCGGTGCGCAGCCAGGTCGACCAGGCGGTCCGGTCCCTGGCGCGGCTCCCGCACGTGCTCTCCGTGCAGAACCCCCTGCCCTCCTCCGCACCCCCCGCCCAGGGCTCCCCGGGCAGCCCTGCGTCCGCGCCGCCGCAGTCCTTCGGCCCGCTCTCCGCCGACGGCCGCACCGCCTACGCCACCGTCCGGTTCGACACCAACCCCGAGGCGCTGGGCCCCGGCTACCTGCCGCAGGTCGACGCCGCCGTCGCCCCGCTGCGCGCCGCCGGCGTCCAGGTCGAGTACGGCGGGCCGCTCGGCGAACTCGCCCGGCCCAGGCCCGCCGACGTCCTGAGCGAGTCGGTCGGCTTCGCCGTCGCGGTCGTCGTCCTGCTCATCGGCTTCGGCAGCGTCCTGGCCGCCGGGGTGCCCCTGTTCACGGCCCTGGTCGGCGTCGTCGTCGGGGTCGGCGTCCTCGGCCTGGTCTCCAGGGTGCTCACCTTCGCCAGCGTCTCGCCCACCCTGGCCACCATGATCGGGCTCGGCGTCGGCATCGACTACGCCCTCTTCCTGCTCACCCGGCACCGGCAGCAGCTCATGGACGGCGCCGGTCCCGAGGCCGCCGCGGCCCGCGCGGTCGCCACCAGCGGCCACGCCGTCGTGGTCTCCGGCTGCACGGTCGTCGTCGCCCTCGTCGGCCTGAACGCCTCCGGCGTCAGCTTCATCGGCCGGATGGGCGCCGCCGCGGCGATCACCGTGATCACCGCCGTGGCGGGGGCGCTCACCCTCGTCCCGGCGCTGCTCGGCCTCATCGGGCGCCGGATCGACCGGTACCGCGTCCGCACGCCCGTCGCCGAGACCCCCGCCGCCCCGGACGCCACCGGCACCGGCACCGATACCGGCGCGGGCGCGGGCGGGGGCTGGCGCCGCTACGCGCAGCGGGTGGAGCGCCGCCCCTGGTGGTTCCTGGCGGGCGGCGTCGCGGTGCTGGCCGTCCTGACCGTGCCGCTGTTCTCCCTCCGGCTCGGGCACATCGACGACGGCGCCGACCCGGCGGGCTTCACCGACCGCCGCGCCTACGACCTGGTCACCTCCGCCTTCGGCGTCGGCGTCAACGGCCCGCTGACCGTCGTCGTGGACCGCAGCGGCGTCCCCGCCGCGGACCGGGCCGCCCTCACCGGACAGGTGCAGAAGTCCCTCACCGGCGTCCCCGGCGCCGCCGGGGCCACCCCGGTCCAGCCCGTCGGCGACGGCGAGGTGCTGGTGTCCACCGTCGTCCCGGCCGCCGCGCCGCAGTCCGCGGCCACCACGGACCTCGTCAACCGCCTGGACGACCGCGTCCTGCCGCAGGCCGTCTCCGGCACCGCAGCCCGCGCGTACACCACCGGGACCACCGCCGCCCAGGTCGACTTCCGCGACCTCATCGCCTCCCGGCTGCCGCTGGTCATCGCGGTCGTCGTCGGCCTCGCCTTCCTCATCATCCTCGGCGTCTTCCGCGGCCCCCTCGTCGCGCTCAAGGCGGCGGTCCTCAACCTGCTCTCCATCTCGGCCTCGTACGGGGTCCTGGTGGCGGTCTTCCAGTGGGGCTGGGGCGGCCCGGCGCTGGGCGTCTCCGGCACGGTCCCCGTCGAGAGCTACGTGCCGATGATGATGTTCGCCATCGTCTTCGGCCTGAGCATGGACTACGAGGTCTTCCTGCTCTCCCGCGTCCACGAGGGGTGGCTGCGCACCGGGGACAGCCGCGGGAGCGTCGCCCACGCCCTGGAGATCACCGCGCGGGTGATCACCTGCGCCGCGCTCATCATGGTGAGCGTCTTCGCGGCGTTCGTGATCAGCACCAACATCGTGGTCAAGATGATGGGGTTGGGCCTAGCGGTCAGCGTCCTCATCGACGCGACCGTGGTGCGCCTGCTGCTGGTCCCCGCCGTGATGACGCTGCTGGGCCGCCACGCCTGGTGGATGCCGGGCTGGCTGGACCGCATCGTCCCGCACCTCAGCGCGGAGGGCGAGGCGTGACGGCCCGCCCGGAGCGGCCGTCCGCCCGGAGCGGCCTCCGGTACGGCCCCCGGTGCGGCCCCCGGTGCGGGCCGTCCGCCGGCCCGCACCGCTGCGCGGACCCGGTCAGCGGGCGGTGACGTCGAGCTCCGTGTGCATCCCGGCGCGGTAGTGGCCGGGGAGGTTGCAGACCAGCGCGTACCGGCCGGGCCGCAGCGTCAGCGTCGTCCAGGCCGCCGCACCGGGGACGATGCCGCCGCCCGCCCCCGCCCCGCAGCTGCGCGACGCCTCGCCGGGGCTTCCCGCCTCGTCGACCCGGTCGCCGGCGCCGACCGGCAGCCGCCCGGCGTCCCCGCCCGCGGGCAGCGGCAGGACGACCAGTTCGTGGAGGCGCATCCCGGCGTTGACGACCCGGAACGACACCGTGCCCGCCGGCACCTCCTGCGGTGCGGCGAGGACCCGCATCCTGCCGCCGTGCGGACCCGGCCCCCAGGGCGCCGAGCCGTCCGGCGCGGGCGTCACGCCCGGTCCCGGGCCGGGTCCCGGCCCCTGCATCATGCCCGGCCCCATGTCGGTCAGGACCACGTCCACCGTCCGCCCGGGCAGGGCGGGCACGGCGCACCGTGCCGCGGCCGCCGGGCCCCCGTACCGGCCCGGGTGCGGGGCGGGGGAGGTGCGGAACGCGCCGGTGGCGGCCAGGACGCCCGTCGTGGCGAGGCCCAGGACCACGGCGGCGGCCGCACCGGCCGCGACGGTCCGCCTGCCGACGGCCGGCACCGGGCTCACCGGTGCTCCCGCAGCACCGCGAGCCGCCGGCGGTACTCCTCCTCGTCGATCTCCCCGCGCGCGAACCGGTCCGCGAGGACGTCCTCCGCGGGTGCCGCGGGCCCTCCCGCGGGCTTCCCGGCGGCCTGCCCCCACACCGGCGTGTCCGCGCCGGGCCGCGGGCCCGTGCGGTTGCGGCCCAGCAGGTGGGCGAGCGCCAGGACGCCGGCGACGACCAGGCCCCAGAACACGACCATCGCCACGGCCATCGCGAACCAGCCGCCCCAGCCCCAGCCGCCGTCGTACCACATCATCGCCCTCACCGTCCCCGAGGCCCGGAAGGCGGTCGGCGGGCCTCTCCCCCCAGCGTCGCGGGCGGCGGCCCGGAGGATGAGGGGCTTTGGTCCCCCCGTCCCGGCCGACCGGTCCGCCGCGCCGCGGGCCCCGGCCGTCCGGCAGGGGGACCCGCCGGCGCGGACCTCGCCGCATGCGTCTCCGCCGGGCCTGCCGGGGCCGCACCGTCCGCCCGGTGTCAGCCGGCCGGGCGGCGGCCCGCGCCGTACGCGGCGGTCGCGGCCGCCCCCGCCGCCGCGGCGAGCAGGACGGACACCGCCCACCGGAAGCCCGCCGCGCCGTCCGGCGCCAGGTGCAGGGCGAGGGTGACCACCGCCACTCCCAGGGCCGTCCCCAGGCCCCGGGCCATGCTGACCAGGCCGCCCCCCGCCGCGGCGGCCCGGGCGGGCACCGCCCGCATGACCGCGGAGTTGTTGGCCGGGGTGAACACGCCCAGGCCCACGCCGAGCAGGGCGAGCAGCGGCGCGAGCCGGGCGGCGGTCGGAGGGGCGGCGAGCAGCCCCGCCAGCGCCGCGGCGGCGGCGGCGGCCCCCAGCAGGCAGCGCCCCCGGTCCCCGAGGCCGCGCGGCAGGACCCGGTCGGCGCCCACCGCCGCCAGGGCGAAGCCGGCGGGCAGCGCGGTGAGGACCAGGCCCGCCGTCAGCGCCGTCTCCCCGTGCCCGTCCAGGACCGCGGGCACCAGCACCAGCGGTCCGAACAGCACCAGGTAGCCGCAGAGCGCCCCGGCCAGGCCGAGCGGGACGGCCCGGCCGCGCAGGACGGCCGGGTCGACCAGCGGGTCGGCGGCGCGGCGCTGGCGGGCGGCGAAGCCCCACCCCGCCGCGGCGGCCAGCACGAAGAGGGAGGCGACCGCCCATCCGGGCAGTCCGAGGCCGGAGGCGGCCGACAGGCCCAGCAGGGCGCAGGTGGTCGCGGCCGCCATGAGCAGCAGGCCCGCCGGGTCGGAACGGCCCCGTCCGGGGGCCGCGGCGCCGGTCCGGTTCCGGGTCCGCGGCAGCAGGTAGTGGCCGGCGGCGAGGGCCGCGACGCCGACGGGCACGTTGATGCCGAACACCCAGCGCCAGCCGGCCGTCCCCACCAGGGCCCCGCCCACCGTCGGACCCAGGGCCAGGCCGAGGGCCTGGGCGGCGGCCTGCATGCCGAGGGCCGACCGCATCCGCTCCCGCGGGGCGCTCGTCGTCACCAGGGCGACGCTGTTCGCCTGGAGCATCGCCGCCCCCACGGCCTGCACCGCGCGGAAGGCGATCAGGGAGGGCAGCGAGGGGGCGAGCCCGCAGGCCGCCGAGCCCGCCGTGAACACCGCGAACCCGTACAGGTAGCAGAGCTTGCGGCCGCGTGCGTCGGCCAGCCGTCCCACCGGGACCAGCAGGGCGGCCAGGACGAGGAGGTAGACGAGCGACACCCACTCGACGGCGGCCGGGGAGGCGCCGAAGCCGGCGCCGAGGGAGGGGTAGGCGAGGGTGACGATGCTCGCGTCGAGCTGCCCCATGAACGCGCCGAGGCAGACCGTCGCCACCGCCAGGCGCCAGGCGCCCGGGTGCTCCCGGACGCGCCGGGGCCGCGGCCGCTCCTGCACCAGCAGGGCCGGCCAGGGGTGCCGGCGGACCGGTGACGGCTCCATGGTGTGCTCGGCCTCCCTCTCGCGTCCGCCCGGTGCGGGCTCCTGCCGACAGGTTACCTCGGATACAGAGATAGTCGGTGACCGCTGTATGTCGGCGGGGAGGCGGCGCGGAGGCGTGCCGACGCCGGCGCACCGCGGGGGAGGGCCCCGGGCCGGTGCGCCGGTGCGGAGGCGCGCCGGTACGTCCGTGCGGCGCTGCGGAGGCGCGTCGGTGCCGAGGTGCGGAGGCGGGGAGGTGCGCCGGTGCGGGGGCGCGGCCGGGCTCCGGCCGGTCAGGCGAGCGCGTCGAGGGCGGCGTCCAGACGCCGGGACGCCTCGTCGGCGACCGGCCCCAGGGCTGCGTTCCCGCTCAGCCCCACCATCGTCTGCGGGTCCAGGGCCTGCACGGCGGAGGTGCCCTCCCCGGTGCCGCGCACCACCACGTTGCAGGGCAGCAGCAGGCCGATCGACCGGTCGGCCTCCAGCGCCCGGTGGGCCAGCGGCGGGTTGCAGGCGCCCAGGATCAGGTAGGGCTCCATCTCGGCGCCCAGCTTCTCCCGCAGCGTGGCCTGCACGTCGATCTCGGTGAGCACGCCGAAGCCCTGCCCGGCCAGCGCCTCCCTGGTCCTGGCCACCGCCGCCTCGAACGGCAGGTCCAGCTCGACCGTGCGGCCGTAGGCCGCCTCCGTGCGCCCGTCCATGCGTCCTCCTGGTGTGTCCGCCGGAGGCGTCCCCTCCGGGCCGGCGCCCCCCTGCCGGGCCCTGCGGAGGGCCGGGGCACGTGCCGGGAGGGGCCGTGGGGTGCTGCCTGCCCGGACGGCGGCGCGCGATGCGTCCGCCGTCCGGGTGCCGGGCCGGCCGCCGGGTCAGCGCTGCAGGGCGGCCAGGGTCTCGTCCAGGTCGGCGGCGGCGGTGCGCGGGCGGTTGTACGGGAGCCTGCCGAGCAGGTTGCCCATGGCGCAGGTGTTGCTCACGGCGGAGAACACCAGGCCGCCGCCGATGGCGGCGGAGAACCAGCGGGCGCCGGGCCGGGCGAGGTCGGCGAGCAGTCCGGCCAGGACGAGGGAGCCGGCCGCGAGGCGGACCTGCCGGTCCATGGCCCAGGTGGCGCGGGCGCCCGCGGGCCGGTCAAGGGGCTTGCCGTCCGCGGCCCAGGCGGAGGTGCCGCCGGTGAGGGTGGCGGCGGGGACGCCGGCCGCGGCGAGTTGCCGGCAGGCGGCCTCGGAGCGGGCGCCGGAGGCGCAGACCACGGCGAGCCCGCCGCGGTCTGCGGCCGCGCGCAGGGCGGGGAGGGCGCGCTGGAGCTGGTCGAGGGGGATGTTGTGGGCGCCGGGGATGTGGCCGCCCGCGTACTCGCCGGGGGAGCGCACGTCGATCACGGTGAGCTCCTCCAGGCGGGGGTGGAGCTGGTCGGTGGTCAGGGGGGTGGTGGTGGACACGCTGCCGTTTCCTTCCGGGGTCCGGGTGCTGCCGGGGATCCGCGATGGGGATCCGCGGCGGGGGGGTCTGCTGTGGGACGGGGGTCTGCGGTGCGGGCGGGGTCCCGTGGGGCCGGGCCGTCCCCGCGGCGGGCCGGGTCAGGTGAGGGCGTCGAGGAGCATGAGCGCCGCGACGGCCAGCAGGGCGAAGGCGAAGATCCGCTGGAGGGCGGGTCCGGAGAGCCTGTCGGCGAGGCGCTTGCCGTCCCAGGCGCCGAGCACCGCCGCGGCGGTGAACGGGGCCACGACGGCCCAGTCGAGGCTACCTGCGCTCCCCAGGCGGGGGACGAGGGCGGCCGCGCTGTTGGCGGTGATCACCAGCAGGCTGGTCCCGACGGCCTCGGCCATCGGCAGCGCCAGGACGGAGACCAGGGCGGGGACGGCGAGGAAGCCGCCGCCCACGCCGAGCAGTCCGGTGACGGCGCCGAGGCCGGCGCCGGCGGCGGCCGACCGGCCGGGACCGGCCGCCCGGGGCGGGCCCGCCGGGCGCCGGGGGGTGAGCATGCGCCAGGCCGCGACGGCGGCCAGCAGCGCGAACGCGAGGGTGAGCACGGCCCCGGGGACCGCCGAGGACAGGGCGCCTGCCGCGGCCGCGGCCGGCAGGCCCGCCGCGGCGAACAGCGCCCCCGTGCGCCAGCGGACCCGCCCGGCGCGGGCGTGCGCGACCAGGCCGGTCGCCGAGGTGACGGCGACGATGAGCAGGGCCGCGGTGGTGGCCTGCGCGGGCGCGAAGCCCAGCAGGTAGATCAGGGCGGGGACGGCGAGCATGCTGCCGCCGCCGCCGAGCCCGCCGAGGGCGAGGCCGACGACCGCACCGGCGACCAGGGCGAGGACCAGGGCCGTCATATGACCTGTCCGTTGCTGCCGGTGCCGTCGTGGACGGGGAGTCCGGCGGCGGCCCAGGCGTGCATCCCGCCGGTGACGTTCAGGGCCTCGACGCCGCGGGCGGCGAGGATCTCGGCGGCGCGCCGGGAGCGGTTGCCGGAGCGGCAGACCGCCAGCACGGTGCGGCCCTCGGCCGCGTCGGGCAGCGGGGCCCCCGCGGCGACGGCGGCGAGGGACTGCCACAGGGCGCCGGGGGCGTGGCCTGCGGCGTACTCGTCGGCCTCGCGGACGTCGAGCAGCACCGCCCCGCCCGTCCGGGCGCGTTCGTGGGCGTCCGTGACGGTGATCCGTCCGGGGCCGGGGGTGCGGGCGAAGATCGGCATGGTCGTGCTCCAGGGGGTCTCGGACGTCAGGCCGCGGTGACCAGGCCGGCGGCGCGGGCGCTGTCGAAGGAGTCGTCCACGGCCACCACGTCGCGGCCGGCCGCGTCCAGCAGGGAGGCGGCGACGGCGGCGCGCATCCCTCCGGCGCAGTGCACCCACACCGTCCCGGCGGGCACCTCGGCCATCCGCCCCCGCAGCTCGTGCAGGGGGATGTGGACGGAGCCGCCGATGCGGGCGGCCGCACGCTCGGAGTCGCGGCGCACGTCGAGGACCACCGGGTCCCCGTCCGCCGCGAGGGCCGCGGCGAGGGCGGCGAAGTCGGCGCGGGGGAAGGAGCGCAGGGCGCCGTCCGCGGTCCACTCCTCCGGGCGGCCGGTGGCGGCCGCGGCGGGGCGGTCGATGCCGACCCGGACCAGCTCGCGCTGGGCGGCGGCGACCTGCTCGGGGGTCTCGGCCAGCAGCGTCACCGGCCTGCCCCACGGGATCAGCCAGGCCAGGTAGGTGGCGAGCTGCCCGTCGAGCTCGAAGTTGAAGGCGCCCGCGACGTGCCCCTCGGCGAAGGCGGTGCGGCTGCGCAGGTCGACGACCCACTCCCCGGCGGCGAGCCGCTCGGCGACCTCCGCGGCGTCGGCCCGCCGGGGGGCGGTCAGGTCCACGGGGGCGGGGCCCGCGGCGTTGGCGGGGCCCATGTGGGCGTAGTAGGCGGGGACGTCGTCGAGGCCGGCCAGCAGGTCGGCGACGAAGGAGTCGACGTCCTTGAGCAGCGCCGCGTTGGCGGCCTTCTCCCCGCCGATCGTGCTCGACCCGCCCTCGGCCTGGGAGGAGGAGCAGAAGGAGCCGAAACCGTGGGTGGGCAGCACGCGCACCTCGTCGGGCAGCTGCGCCAGGCGGTGGGCGGAGGCGTGCTGGGCCCGGGCGAGCCGCTCGGTCAGCCGGGGCTCGACCAGGTCGGGGCGGCCGACGCCGCCGATCAGCAGCGAACCGCCCGTGAAGGCGGCGACCGGGGTTCCGGCGTCCTCCAGCACGTAGGAGGTGTGGTGGGGGGTGTGGCCGGGGGTGGCCACCGCGCGCAGCACCAGGCCGTCCTCCAGGGCGGCGGTGTCGCCGTCGGCGACCGGCACCCGGTCGAAGGAGACGTGGGCGCCCGCCGGGACGAGGTAGGCCGCGCCGGTGATGCGGGCCAGCTCCAGGCCGCCGGTGACGTAGTCGTTGTGGAGGTGGCTCTCCACGACGTGGGTGATGCGTACGCCGCGCCGGGCCGCCGCGGCGAGCACCCGGTCGACGTCGCGCGGCGGGTCGACCGCCACCGCGTGGGCGGAACCGCCGGCCAGGTAGCTGCGGTTGCCGAGCCCCTCCACGGCCAGCGTCTCGACGAAGTACATGCGCATCTCCTCGTGTCCGATACCAGGGGGGGTATGTCTGCCTCAACAGCGTATACCCCCACCCGTATTTCACGTGCCGGGTCGACGATACCCCCGCCGGTATGGCCCGGCCGCCCCGGGGTCCGCCTCGCGCACGCCGGGTTCTATACCGGGCGGGGTATCCTGGAGGCTTCCGTCGTGCAGGGAAGGAGAGAGTGTCGATGCAGGTGGACGAGGAGGCGACGGGTGCGGTCCTCAACCGGCTGCGCCGCGCCCAGGGCCAGTTGGCCGGCGTGATCGCCATGATCGAGGCGGGCCGGGACTGCAAGGACGTGGTCACCCAGCTCGCCGCCGTCTCGCGGGCGCTGGACCGGGCCGGGTTCAAGATCGTGGCCAGTGGCATGCGGCAGTGCATGGCCGCCGCCGACGGCGACGCGCCGCCCATGACGGAGCAGGAGCTGGAGAAGCTCTTCCTGGCCCTGGCCTGATCCGCCCGGTCCCCGGCCGGACCCTGCCGGCCCCGGACGTCTCCCGGTCGCCTCGCGGGGCGGCGCGGGGCTCCGCCCGGTGCGGCGGCCGGACTTTACCCGCCGGGCCCCCCGGGCGCCACCCCTTGCCCTCGTCGGAAGAATCTTGTCGCGACTTCTTGTCATGTATGCAACTAGTCGCTCCAATGTGGACCACCGTTCCCTCACACGGAGGCCCCATGTTGTTCCGAAGAGTGCTCACCGGTCTCGCCGGCCTGCTCCTCGCCGCCGGAGCCCTGTCCACCGCGACCGGGCCGGCGTCCGCCGAGCCCCGGACCGCCGCGCCCGCCGCGGCGGATCCCGCCGCCCCCGGCCCCTTCGCGGTCGGCTACAGCGACCTGACGGTGTCGGCCTCCGGCCGCTCGTTCTCCGCCCGTGTCTGGTACCCCGCCACCACGGCCGGGGCCGGCACCCCGGTCGCCGACGGCAGCCACCCGGCCCTGGCCTTCGGCCACGGCTTCTTCCAGGACGTCTCCAAGTACGCCACCACCCTGCAGCAGTACGCCTCCTGGGGGTTCATCGCCGTCGCCCCCAAGTCGCAGGGCGGCCTCTTCCCGAGTCACAGCGCCTTCGCCGACGACCTCAACGCGGCCCTGGCCTGGATCACCGCCCAGAACACCGCGGCGGGCTCGCGTTTCAACGGCCGGGTGGACACCGCCCGCCTCGGCCTGTCCGGCCACTCGATGGGGGGCGGCGCAGCCCTGCTCGCGGCCTCCCGCAACCCGGCCGTCCGCAGCGTCTCCACCCTCGCCGCGGCCGAGACCAACCCGTCGGCCGTCACCGCCTCCGCGGCGATCGCGGCCCCGGTCCAGTACGTCGCGGGCAGCCAGGACACCATCGCGCCGCCCGCCGGCAACCAGCAGAAGATGTACGCGGCCAAGCCCGCCGCCACCCAGCTGCGCACGATCACCGGCGGCTTCCACTGCGGGTTCACCGACTCGTCCGGGTTCGGCTGCGACAGCGGCGGCATCACGCGCGCGGCCCAGCTCCAGCTCACCCGCGGTGTCACCACGGCGTGGTTCCTCTACACGCTGACCGGCGACACCGGCATGTACGACCGGGTCTGGGGCTCCGCGGCCCAGAACGACCCGGCGGTGGCCTTCCAGGCCAAGCCCTGACCCCTGCCGCCGGGGTGCGGGCACACCCGCACCCCGGCGGCAGGTGCGGACGCCCCCGCCCGACCGGCGGGGGCGTCCGCACGTCCGCCCCCGTCCGTGCCGCCCCCGTCCGCCTGCCTCCGCCGTCCGCCGGCGCTGCCGTCCGTGGGCCCGCGCTGCCGTCCGCCCGCGCTGCCGCCCGTGGGCCTGTGCCGCGTCGGCCCGGAGCCGCGGTCAGGGTGCCAGGGTGCCGGTGAGGTAGTGCTGCAGGACCGGCGCGACCGCGTCGACGAGCACCCCGGAGGCGCTCTCGGTCAGCGGTTCCAGCCCGACCACGTGCCGTGCCATCACCAGCCCCACGATCTGCGAGCCGGCGAGGGAGGCGCGCAGCGGCGCGTCCGGCGCCCCCAGGCCTTCGGCGAGCGGGACGAGCAGTTCGCGGCTGACGCGCTCGCGGATCTCGTCGGCGGCCTGCCGCTCCGAGGCGGCCGCCCTGATCAGCCCGGTCATCCGCCTGCGGCCCGTGGGGGAGTCCAGGGTCTCCAGGACGTGCCGCGCCAGCCGGCGGCCGATGTCCTCGCGCGGGCCGTCCAGCAGTCCGGGGAGCACCAGGGCCGGATCGAAGGGCAGGGAGGCGGCCTGGGCGAAGAGCCGCTGTTTGGGGCCGAAGTAGTGGGACACCAGGGCGACGTCGACCCCGGCGTCCGCGGCGATGCCGCGCAGGGTGGTGCGGTCGTAGCCGAGCTCCGCGAAGCGGCGGCGCGCGGCGTCGAGGATCGCCTCGCGGGTGCCGCTGCCCCCCGGGCGGCGCCCGGCGCGGGGGCGGGTGGTCACGGCTCGTCCTCCGTGCGGTTGACAGCAGAAATTCAACGGATGCAGAATCATCACGTGTTGAATTGATTCTAGGACACGTCGCTCCCCTGCACCGGGTGCGTCCCGAGCCGTTCCCGCGGCGACCGGCCCGTGCGTGCACCTCGGCGCATCCCGCCGCCCCCGTGCGGCGGAACCCCCAGCGGAACCTTCAGCCGACCCGAAGCCGACCCGCAGCCGACCTCCCCCCTCCCTGGAGCATTCTCGCCATGACCAGCCACATGTCGCAGCGCACGCCCGCCGGGGCCACCGCGCTCAGGGAAGCCGACCAGCCGCCCAGCCGCCGCTGGTGGATCCTCGCCGTCGTCGGCCTCGCCCAGCTGATGGTCGTCCTCGACGCCACGATCGTGAACATCGCGCTGCCCTCCGCCCAGCGCGACCTCGGCTTCTCCGACGCCGACCGGCAGTGGATCGTCACCGCCTACTCCCTGGCCTTCGGCAGCCTGCTGCTGCTCGGCGGCCGCCTCGCCGACCTGGTCGGCCGCAAGCGGGTGTTCCTCGTCGGCGTGGTCGGCTTCGCCGCCGCCTCCGCGCTCGCCGGGGCCGCCGGCAGCTTCACCCTCCTCGTCAGCGGCCGCGCCCTGCAGGGCCTCTTCGGCGCGCTCCTCGCCCCGGCCGCGCTGTCCCTGCTCAACACCACCTTCACCGACGCCCGCGAGCGGGCCAAGGCGTTCGGCGTCTACGGCGCCATCGCCGGCACCGGCGGCGCCATCGGCCTCCTGCTCGGCGGCCTGCTCACCGAGCACCTCAGCTGGCGCTGGACCCTGTACGTCAACCTCGTCTTCGCCGCCCTCGCCCTCACCGGCGGCGTGCTGCTGCTCCAGCGCAGCCGTCGCAACCGCGAGGCCACGCTGGACATCCCCGGCACCGTGCTCGTCTCCGCCGGCCTCTTCGGCGTCGTGTACGGCCTGTCCAACGCCGAGTCGCACGGCTGGTCCTCGCCGATGACGTGGGGCTTCCTCGCCGGCGGCGCCCTGCTCGTCGCCGCCTTCGCGTTCCGGCAGACCCGCGCCCCGCACCCGCTGCTGCCGCCGCGCATCGTCCTGGACCGCGACCGCGGGGCCTCCTTCGCCGCCGTCATGGTCGCCGCCTCCGGCATGTTCGGCGTCTTCCTCTTCCTGACGTACTACCTCCAGGCCACGCTGCACTACACCCCCGTGAAGACCGGCCTCGCCTTCCTGCCCATGATCGCCGCACTCATGGTCTCCGCCCAGGTCGCGACCAACCTCTCCGTCCCCCGCCTGGGCGCCAAGGCCGCCGTCCCCGCGGGCATGGCGCTCGCCGCCGCCGGCATGGTCTGGCTCACCGGCATCGGCCTCACCACCTCGTACGCCACCCACGTGCTGCCGCCGCTGCTCGTCCTCGGCCTCGGACTCGGCCACGTGATGCCGCCCGCCATGAGCCAGGCGACCGCCCGCGTCGCCCCCGCCGACGCCGGCGCGGCCTCCGCCACCGTCAACACCATGCAGCAGGTCGGCGGCTCCATCGGCACCGCCCTGCTCAACACCCTCGCCACCAGCGCCGCCACCGCGTACCTCGCGAGCCGCGTCCCCAGCCCCGCCACCCTCGCGCAGGCGCAGCTGCACAGCTACACGACGGCCTTCTGGTGGTCCGCCGGCATCTTCACCCTCGGCCTGGTCGTCACCGGGCTCCTGTACCGGCGGCCCTCGGCCGCACTGCCGCAGCAGCGGACCGAGGAGGCGCACGCCCCGGTCGTCCACATCTGACCCGCTCCGGGTGCCCCTGCGGCCCCGCGTCCCCGATCCGGGGGCGCGGGGCCGTCCCGTTCCCCGGGGCCCGGGCCCCGCCCGCGCCGCCACCCGAGGTGCGGCCCCCGTCCCCCGGGTGGAGCATGGGAGGAGAGGACTCTGACACGCCGCCACCCCCCGGTGCGGCCCCGGCGGACCGGTCTCCGGACCCGACGCGCCGCCGACCGTGCACGGCTGGGACCGGGCGGACCGGCGCGGTACACGCGCCCCGCAGCGGCTCCGCCGTTCCCGCGGACGACCGCACCTCTCCCGTGCGGCCCCTCCACGCGCTACGGAACCACCCTCACGCGGACCCGGCCCGGGCGGCCGGGCGCCAGATGGGACACCGTCATGAAGAACACCACACTTGCCGCCGGCCTGGCGGCGGGCTACGTGCTCGGCCGCTTCCACAAGACCCGCTGGGTCCTCGCACTCGCCGGGATGGCCGCGGGCAGGAAGCTCGGGCAGTCCGCCGGGCCCGGAGCGCTGGCGGGGGACCTCCTGAAGTCCTCGCCGCAGGTCGAGCAGCTCGTCGGTGTCGTCCGCGGCCAGGTCGTCGAGGCGGGCAAGAAGGCCGCGATGGCCGCCGCCACCCGCCAGGTGGAGAGCCTCAGCGACCGCCTCCAGGAGCGCGCCGACCTCCTGCGGGCCGGGAAGAAGCCCGCCGAGGAGGAAGAGGAGTACGAGGAGGAGCCGGAGGAGTACGAGGAGGAAGAGGAGCCGGAGGAGGAAGAGGGCGCCGAGGCCGAGGAGGAGGAACCCGAGGAGGAAGAGGAGGAAGAGGAGTCGGAGGAGGAAGAGGGCGCCGAGGCCGAGGAGGAGCCCGAGGAGGAGGAGCCCGAGGAGGAGGAAGAGGAGCCCGAGCGGGCGCCCAAGGCACGCCGCGGCAGGCGCGGGGCCGGGCGTGAGGGCGAGGGGGAGGGCGCCGGCGGTCCGGTCAGGAAGGGCGCCGCCAAGAAGGCCGTCGCCAAGAAGGCGGCAGCGAAGAAGGCTGCGGCCAAGAAGGCCGAGCCGCGCAAGGCGGCGGCGAAGAAGACCGCCGGCCGTACGGCCAAGAAGACCGCCGCGCGGTCCGCGGCGCCCCGGCGCGGGAGGTGACGGCCGTGGCGGAGGGCGAGAAGAGCGGCGCGTCCGGCGGACTGGGCCGGATCGCCGAGGAGCTGCCGACCGACCGCCTGCGTGAGCAGGCCCAGAACGTCATGTCCGCCCTCGGGGAGCGGGCGGTCTCCGCGGCGACCGACAGGATGGGTGGCATCACCGACCGCCTCACCGACTACGCGGAGAAGGCCGACAACCCGGGTCTGAAGGCCGCGCTCAGGGGCGGCAAGAGCATCGCCGAGGGCAAGTCGCCGCTGCGGGCCGCCCTGGGGGCCGGGGCGGGCGGTATCAAGGACAAGGTCAAGCAGGCCTTCGGGGGCGGGGGCGGCGGCGGGGGGAAGGGCGGAGGCGGCAAGAAGGTGAAGGTGACGAACATCGTCGAGGACATCGACGTCGGCGTCCCGCTGCGTGTCGCCTACAACCAGTGGACGGAGTTCGGGCAGTTCTCCGAGTTCATGAAGAAGGTGGAGGGCGTCAACCACGAGTCCGACGAGAAGGCGACCTGGAAGGCGCAGGTCTTCTGGTCCCACCGCACCTGGAAGGCGACCATCGTCGACCAGGTCCCGGACGAGCGGATCGTCTGGCGGTCCGAGGGCCCGAAGGGCCACGTGGACGGCGCCGTCACCTTCCACGAGGTCACCCCGAACCTGACGAGGATCCTGGTGGTCCTGGAGTACCACCCCCAGGGCCTCTTCGAGCGCACGGGCAACATCTGGCGCGCCCAGGGCCGGCGGGCCCGCCTGGAGCTCAAGCACTTCCGGCGGCACGTCATGACGAAGACCCTGCTCAACCCCGACGAGGTCGAGGGCTGGCGCGGGGAGATCCGGGACAGCGAGGTCGTCAAGTCCCACGAGGACGCCCTCGAGGAGGAGAAGCAGGAGCACGAGGAGGGCGAGGAGCCCGAGGAGGGCGAGGAGCCGGAGGAAGGCGTGGAAGGCGCGGAGGGCGAGGAGCCGGAGGAGGGCGAGGAGGAGCCCGAGGACGAGTACGAGGAGGGCGAGGAGCCCGAGGAGGGGGAGGAGGAAGAGGAGCCCGAGGAGCCCGAGGAAGAGGAGGAGGAAGAGGAGCCCGAGGAGGGCGAGGAGGAGCCCGAGGACGAGTACGAGGAGGGCGAGGAGCCCGAGGAAGAGGAGGAGGAAGAGGAGCCCGAGGAGGAGGAAGAGGAGCCCGCCGACGAGGAGGAGCCCGAGGAGGAAGAGGAGCCCGAGGAGGAGCCCGCGAGGCGTCCGAGGCGGCGGTCGGCCGCCAGGAGCCGCTGAGGGCCCGGCGGCGGTGCCGCCCGGGGCGGTCCGGCCGGGTCGGCGGTGTGCGGGACGGGCGGCCGGTCCGGCCTCAGCTGTTCGGGAGCAGGGTCCCGAGCGGCCCCAGGTCGAGGTTCAGGTCCTCCATCCGCAGGCCGTGCGCGTCGCACAGCTCCCGCATCCGCCGCTCCAGCATCATCAGCGTCAGGCCGATCCGCTCCACCTGGTCGTCGGTCAGGTCCCCCTCGTCGACCCGCCGGACGGCCTGACGCTCCATCAGCTGCCGCAGCAGCTCGACCACGGTGAGGACCAGCGCGACCAGGTCGCGCCCGACCGACTCCTCGTCGACGTCCAGCCGGGACGTGCTCACAGCGGCCCCCCGTCCGTCCAGGGCGCGGGCACGCGCCTGCTCACGGAGGAGAGCAGCGCGTGCAGCGACAGGCGGACCAGGGGGACCTCCGCGATGGCGATCACGACGTCGCCGCTGATCACGACCCCGGTGGCGAGCACCCGGTCCAGCAGGTCCACCAGCGGTACGCCGATCGGCGCGAGGCCGGGGTCGGACGCGTCCCAGGGCACCGGGTCGGCGACCCCCATCGGCTACGCCTCCCCCGCGAACGAGTACGGCACCCACGGCCCGGACGTCTCGATGTCGACCCCGGCCCCCGCCCGTCCGCGCAGCTCCTCCACGGCCGCCGCGATCCGGTCCGCGCCGGACTCGGGCAGCAGGTAGGCGGCGTTGAGGACCTGGGTGCGCCGCTCCCCGGACGCGCCGGGGCCGTGCGGCCGCAGCCTGCGGGCGGCGACCGCCAGTGCGGAGAGCGCGGCGTGCACCTCCTCGGCGGTCCGCAGGGCGGAGGACCGGCCCTCCTCCCGGGCCCGCTGGACCCCGCGCATCCGCTCCAGGTAGGCGCGCCCGGCACCGGGGGCGTCCGGTCCGGGGACCCCGCCGGCCGGGACGCCGGGCCGCGCCCCGGCGGCGTCCGGCCGTGCGTACACCTTGACGCCCCACTCCACGCGGCCCCCGACGCGCTCCAGGGCGGTCCGGAAGCGTCCGGCGTCGGCGGTCAGGGCGGCCCTGGCCCGCTCGTCCCCGAGGTAGAGGGTCGCCAGCGCCATGGGCACCGTCGGTCCGCAGGCCGCGGCCGCGGTGACCACCGCGTGGTGGGCGCGAGCGCAGCGCTCCAGCTCGCCGGGGTCGGAGAGCCGCTCGGTCAGCGCCTCGCGCCCGAAGAGGGCCGCGGGCACGTCCTGGACGACGGCGGTGAGTCCGGCGAAGGCGAGCGGGCGCACCGGGGCGGCGGACAGTCCCGCCGCCCCGGCGAGGTCCTCCGCCCCGTAGGCGCGGCCGACGGCGAAGACCCAGGTCGCCACGGTGCGGTCCGGACGGTCGTGCGCGGTGGCCGGGCCGTCCTGTGCGGCGGCCGGACGGTCGTGTGCGGTGGCCGGTGCCGGTGCGGTGTCCGTCATCGCCTGGGGTACTCCCTCTTCCTCGTCCTCAGCCGGAGCGGCGGGAGCCCGTCCTCGCCGTCCGGGTCGTCGGAGCCGTCCTCCACCGCCTCCAGCAGCTCCACGCGCTCCCGCAGCCTGCGGTTCTCCTCCAGCAGCTCGCTGCGCGCGGCGCGGGAGGACATCGCGGGGTCGGTCTCCCACCAGTCGATGCCGGCCTTCTTCGCGGTGTCCACCGAGGCGATGAACAGCCGCAGCCGGATGGTGAGCAGTTCGATGTCGAGCAGGTCGACCTTGATGTCGCCCGCGATGACGATCCCCTTGTCGAGGATGCGTTCCAGGAGGTCCGCGAGGTTGGTGGCGGACGGGCCGGGGACGGAGTGCTCCGACCACACCTCGACGCCGCCCCCCGGGCCGCCCCGGCCGCCGTTCACCGCCCCACCGCCCCGGGCGGCCGGACCATGCCGGGCTGCCGCCCCTCCAGCAGGTCGAGGAGGCGGTCCTCCTCCTTCTCGAACTCCTCCATGCCGATCTCCCCGTCCTCCAGTGCCTGGTTCAGCGCGGCGAGCCGAGCCCGCAGCACCGTCGGGTCGCGGACCTCGCACGCGGCGGCCTCCACGGCCCGGTCGGCCACCCAGACCACACCGCGGACGGGGGCGAGCGGCAGGCAGAGGATCCCGGTCAGCAGTCCCACACCGTCCTCCTCACGCGGTCCTCCTCCTGTCGTCCTCCACACGCCGCACCCCTGCCGGACCGGCGCTGCCGGACCGCCGCTGCCGCTCCGTTCCTGCCAAACGGCCGCGGCCGGACCACCGGTCCGGGGCCGCCGTCAGACCGCCGCCCCGGCTGCCGACGACGGCTCGTGCGCCGCGAAGCTGTAGCAGGGCAGCGGCCCGACCGCCCTCAGTTCGGCCCGGTCGCGGTACGCCGCGGCCAGCCGGTCCGCCGCCGACAGGAAGCCGGCCGCCGCCTCCCGCCGCACCAGGAACGAGACGTTGCGGACGCACCCGGCGACATCGGGCCCCGGGACCGCCGCCTCGGCCAGCGCCGCCAGCTCGCGCACCGCCCGGTCCGCGGCCTCCGCCGCCCGGCGCGCCAGGGCCTCGGACACCGCCTCGCCCAGCCGGAGGTTCGCCTCGTAGCCCGGGCGGCGGCGCGCCTCCTCCCGGAGCCTGCGCACCTTCGGCTCCTCGGTGACCAGCGCCGCGAGGGCGTCGGAGGCGGGGAGCGCCTTGAGGTTCATCTCGACCCGTCCGTCCAGCCGGTCCAGCGCCGCCAGGTGGGCTTCGCGCCCGGTGGCGAGCTGGTCGCGCACCACGTTCTCGTCGCGCGCGACCATGCCGAAGCGCATGGGCAGGACGGCGCCCTCCTCCGCCAGCGCCAGCAGCAGCTCCTGATGCGTCATCAGGTCGCGGCGCCGGGGGCGGACCCGTTCGGGGGCGTCGGCGACGACCGCCGCCAGAGGCCCCTCCCGCAGCATCCGGACCCCGTCCGGCAGCGGACGGCCGCCGGACCTCCCCGCCGCGCCGGACCGCCTCCCCGCGCCCGGCCCGCCCTCCGCGGCCGACCTCCGCCCCGGGCCGCCCCGGCCGGCCCGGACGATCGCGTAGACGTAGACCCCGTGGCCGCTCACCGGGCGGCCGCCGCGGTGCGCTTGCGGGGACGGTCGGAGGAGGACGAGGAGGAGGTGCGGCGGCGCGGGCGGTCGTCCGGCTCGGGTTCGAGCTCGTCCTCGTCCCCGTCCCCGCCGGAGAAGGCCTTCCGCACCGTGTCGCCCACGGACGAGACGGCCTTCTTCACCTTGCGCTTGCCGATCTTCTTGGCCGCCTGTCCGCTGAACAGCTCGGGGACGGTCGCGCTCCGGGTGTCGTGCTCCAGGTCGAGGCGGTTGCACGCCTCGGCGAACCGCAGGTAGGTGTCGACGCTCGCCACGACGATGCGGACGTCTATCTTCAGGATCTCGATGCCCACGAGGGACACCCGCACGAACACGTCGATGACCATGCCGCGGTCGAGGATGAGTTCCAGCGTGTCGTACAGCGTGCCCGTGCGGGGGACGCACACGACCTCGTCGGTGTAGGTGGTGCTCATGGGTGGGGCGTCCTCTCAGGTCGTTCACGCGGGGGCGGGCCCGGACCGGGTCCGGTGCGGTCCCGGCGGCGTGGAGGCGGTCACGAGTCGGCTGCACCCCTGCGGTACCGGTGGACCCTGCGGTACCCGACGAGCTCCCCGTCGCGGTCCAGCTGCACCTCGTAGGTCGCCAGCAGGCTGGTCGTGTCCGGGATGCGGGGGAGTTCCAGCATGTCGACGGAGACGCACCAGCCGTACTCGGTGCGCTCGACGCCGGAGACGCCCTCGACGCGGTGGCGGATGAGCTCCTCCAGGGCGTCGCACGCGTTGCGGGCCGCCTCCGCAGGGCCGACGCCCGGACGGCGGGCCGGTCGTGCAGCGGTCCTGCCCGCGGCCCTGTCCGCCGTCTTCTCCGTGCTCTTCGCCGCGGGACGGGGGCGCGGTCGGCTCTGCTCTGCCATGCGGTCAGTCTCGGCAGGGCTCCGGCCGCGCCGCACCCCGGACAGGGCCGGATGGCGGTCGTCCCGTGGACCGTCCGGGGGACCTGCGGCGGAGACGCCCGGGAGGGGGCGCCGCGGTCCGGGGCGGGCGGGGTCGGGGCGGGCGGGGTCGGCTCCCGAGCGTCCGCCCGGTCTCCCGGCCTGGCCCCCGGCCCGGCGGGGACGCGGCCGGCGGGAACGCTGCCTGCGGGAACGCGGCCGGACAGCAGGGCGGCGCCGGAGGGCACACCCGCACGGGTGTGCCGTCCGGCGCCGGTGGCCGGGCCCGGGTGCGGCCGGGGTCAGAACGCGGCGATGCGTGCCGCGAAGAAGCCGATCACCACGATCACGAGGAGGCCGATGATGACGAGCGGCCAGCGGCCGCTCCACGCGTTGTGCAGGGCCGGCGACTCCGGTGTCGAGATCCCGGCCGTCGTGCTGCTCTCGCACTCGGGGGTCTCGGTCGGCGGTATCAGGGCCGGCGGGGTGCGGTGCGCGGCGTTCTGCAGGTCGGTCATGACGCCTCCCGGTGGTTCCGCCTTCCACCGTACGTCCGCCGTACCCGGCGCGCGCGGGCGGCGTGGCCGCCCCCGCCCGCGGCTCCCGTCCGGCCCCGTGCCCGCGGCTCCCGCCCGGACGTGCGGCGGCCGGGGCCGCCGCACGCCCGCGCGCCCGCGCGGTGCGGGCTCACTCGTCCGCTGCGCCGCCGGGGACGTCGCCGGCGCTGCAGTACGAGCCGGGTGTGTGGACGCCGTGCACGATCCGCAGCTCGGCCGCGGCGTCGCCCCGCGGCTCCGGGCGCAGGGCGTCGTCGACGGCCCAGGGGAAGCGGGGGCCGTCCGGGTGGACGGCCGCCCACCGGTCCAGGGCGAGGGGCAGCAGCCGCAGGCGGGCGTCGACCCACTCCCGGTCCCAGGGGCCCTCGGCGAGGATCTGCTCGGCGGCCCGGAACTCGTAGTAGACGGTGCGGCGCAGCCGGTTGCCGAGGACCGGCTCCGAGCCGTGCACCACCATCACGTCGTGGACGAGGACGTCGCCCGGCTCCATCTCCACCACGACCGTGCCGGGGACGTCCCAGCCGTGCTCGTCGGTGAGTGCGCACACGTCGGCCCGCCGGCGGTGGGAGCCCGGCACCACGCGCAGCGCGCCGCCGCCCGCCAGCGAGGAGTCGAGGTAGACGTCGATGTTGAAGATGCGGTGCGTGCGGGGGTGCACGGCGTCCTGGTGCCAGGGGACGGCCGCGCCGTCGCCCTCGTCCTTGAGCACCAGGGACTCGTAGGTGGGGACGAGGTTCGGACCGGCCAGGCTCTCCGCGATCCCGAGGACCTCCGGGCAGCCGAGCAGCTCCAGGGAGACCGGCTCGCCCTTGCCGTGCAGGTAGTCGACCCGGAACAGCACGCGGCCGCTCGGGCGGTCGGCGAAGTGGTGGTCGCCGGTGTTCCGGCCCTCGGCCTCCGCCCGGCGGCCGTCCGCCATCCAGCGCTCGGAGGCCTCCGCGAGGCGCTGCACCAGGTCGCGGGGGATGCGGTCGCGCAGGACGAGGTAGCCGTTCTCGTCGAAGAAGCGGACCTCCTCGTCGGAGAGGTGGAAGGGGCTGGTCGGGGTTGCGGCCGCCGCGCCGGCGGGGGCGGGGGTGGTGGTGCCGGTCATGGCTTCTCCTGGTCGACATCGGTGGATCCGGGTGCAAAGCTTCTGGCGTCCTCCACTCAACCCGCTCCGACCTGTGGTTTCCTCCTCCTTCCTCCTGCGACCTTCCCGGATCCTCACATGCGCCTCTCCGCGGACCCCCGTGACGACGTCTTCGGCCTCGCCTGCTGGCAGGGGCCGGCCTCCCTCATGGACCACGCCCACCGGCACGACGACATCGAGGTCAACCTGGCCGCCGGGAGCGAGCTGGTCTACCTCTTCGGCGGCCGCCGGGTGGTCCTGGAGCGCGGTGCGATGGCGGCGTTCTGGGCCGCCGTGCCGCACCAGCTCGTCGGCGCCGACCCCGGCACCCCGGTGCGGTGGCTGACCGTCCCGCTGGCCGTCTTCCTGCGCTGGGGCCTGCCCGACCACGCCGTGCAGGCCCTGCTGCGGGGGCAGCCGCTGGTGGCGGGGGCCGCGGACCGGCAGGAGGCGGACGCCGCCCTGTTCCGCCAGTGGTCCGCCGACCTGGCCGACGGGGACGGGGAGCTGCGCCGTATCACCCTGCTGGAGATCGAGGCGCGGCTGCGCCGGCTCGTCGCGGCGGCGTCCGCCGGCCGCCGCGACGGGGGAGGGGCGGAGGACGGGGCCGGACGCGGCGGCGGGCCGGAGGACGCCGGCGGGGCAGGGGCGGGAGCAGGAACGGGGATGGGGGCGGACGGAGCGGTCGAACGCGCAGCCCGGATGGCCCGGTTCGTCGCCCTGCACTTCCGCGAGCCCCTGACGGCCGAGCGGATCGCCGCGGCGGTCCCGCTGCACCCGCACTACGCGATGGGGCTCTTCCGGGAGGTCGTGGGCACCACCCTCACCGCGTACGTGACGCAGTGCCGGGTCGCCGAGGCGCAGCGGCTCCTCGTCACCACGGCCATGCCGGTGGCCGAGGTCGGGGAGGCAGCCGGGTTCGGCTCGCAGAGCCGCTTCTACTCGTGCTTCACCGAGGCGTGCGGGATGCCGCCGGCCGCCTACCGCAGGCTCCACCACGCCGCCGCGCGCGGCGCCGGCGGCCTCCCGTAGGGCGGGGCGTCCCGCGTCTCGTCGCTTGACATGCTGACATTTCATGCAAGGATTGTCAGCATGTCCGACAGTGAGAAGGCCGAACTCGTCCTGGACGCCGCCTACGCCTGCTTCACCCGACACGGCGTCCGGCGCACCACCATGGACGACATCGCCCGGCAGGCCGGCATGTCCCGTCCCGCCGTCTACCAGCACGTCCGCAACAAGGAGGACGCCTTCCGGCGGCTCGCCTCGCGGCTCCTGGACCGCTCGCTGGCCGACGCCCGCTCCGCCGCACAGGCCCCCGGAGGCCTCGCCGACCGCCTCGGCGCAGCCCTGGAGGCCAAGCTCGCCCTGGTGCAGGGCCTGTGGCAGGACAGCCCCGCGCACGCCGCCGAACTGCTCGGCGTCGACTCCCGCCTCTCCGCCGACCTGATCGCCTCCTACGACACCGCCATGCGCGGCCTCCTCGCGGACACCGCGGGCACCGCGCTGCCGAGGGGGGAGGCGGAGGAGTTCGCCGGACTCCTCCTGGCCTTCGCCCGCGGCGTCGAGGGCGACCTCTCCGACCCCGGCGCCCCCGTCCGGCTGCTGCGCCGCGGCGTGGCCCTGCTCGTCGCCGGCCTGGGCCTGCCCGCGGAGGCCGTCGGCGGCCCCGGCCCGGCCTGACCCTGCCTGCGGCCGCACCGCACCTCCCGGCGCCTCCCCGCCCGCCCCGGACCTGTCCGGACCCGCCCCCTCCCGCCCTTCCCGACCCCGGGACCCCGACCTCGCGACCCCGACCCTGGAGCGACCGTGACCACCGCCGTACTGATCACCGGAACGTCCTCGGGCATCGGCCGGGCCGCCGCCCTCCGGCTCGCCCGCCGCCCCGACCTCACCGTCTACGCGACGGCCCGCCGCACCGAGGCCGTCGCCGACCTCGCCGACGCCGGCGCCCGCACCCTCGCCCTCGACGTCACCGACGAGGAGTCGATGCGCGCCGCCGTCGCCGCCGTCGAGGCCGAGCACGGCGCCGTCGGGGTCCTCGTCAACAACGCCGGTTACGGCGAGTACGGGACCGTCGAGGAGACCGGGCTGGACGGCGTGCGCCGCCAGTTCGAGACGAACGTCTTCGGCCTCGCCCGCATGACCCAGCTCGTCCTGCCCGGCATGCGCGCCGCCGGGGCGGGGCGGATCGTCAACGTGGGCTCCATGGGCGGCCGGATCGTCTTCCCCGGCGGCGGCTACTACCACGCCAGCAAGTACGCGGTGGAGGCGCTCACCGACGCCCTGCGCTTCGAGGTCGCCCCCTTCGGCATCCGGGTCAGCCTGGTCGAGCCCGGTCTCATCCGCACCTCCTTCGGCGACACCGCCGCCCACACCCTGGCGGGCTCCTCCGCGAAGGACGGCCCGTACGCCGCCCTCACCGCCGCCGTCGACCGGCAGATGGCGGAGTCCTACCGCTCCACCGCGCTCTCCGCGCCGCCCGAGGCGGTCGCCCGGGTCATCGACCACGCGGCCACCCACCCCCGCCCGCGGATCCGGTACGTCGTCACCCCCGCCGCCAAGGCGCTCGTCCACACCCGGCGGCTCCTCGGTGCGCGCGTCTTCGACACCTACCTGAAGGCGCAGTTCCGCGGCGGCGCCTGAGCCGCCCCCGGCCCGGGCGCCCCGGCGGGACCGGCCCGCGGGCTGACCCGCGGGCCGACGGGAGGGGGCGGGGCCCCGTGCGCCGGCGCCGGCTCCGCGCAGGGGCGGTGTGCACGGCGGACCGGCCCGCCCCGGCCGGTCCGGTGCCGTGCTGCCGTGGGCGGACGGACGGACGGACGGACGGGCAGGGCGTGCGGGGCGGGCGGGCAAGGCGGGCGGGCAGGGTGAACCATGCGCGCCCTGCCCGCGTTCCTCTCTCCGGAGGCTTCCGTGTCCCGGACTCCGGCCGGAGGTCCAAAAGCCTTTGTGCGGACGAAGGTTGACGGATGCGGTCATAGATCGCAAGAATCTGGTCGCCCACCTTCACGTATGCTCCTCCACTCCTTCGCAGGGGCGGGATGGCCACGTCTATCTGTCGTGTGCACGTCTGGAGGTAGGGCCCCACCCGTCACGACCCAGTCCGGGAGTCCCCTTGTCCTCTCGTCGGCACGCCCGCTTCGCGGCCGCATCCGCCCTCACCGTCCTGGCCTCCTTCGCGGGTGCGGCGTCCGGGGCGGCCCCGGCCGCCGCCTCCACCCCCGAGTGCGGGTCGGCCAAGGTCGAGTACCGCGCGCTCGACGGCCAGGGGAGCCCCGTCGAGGGCTGGACCTCGGCGGGAGGCTTCCACGGCTGGAAGGACGCCCCCACCGCCGTCCAGGTGCGGCTCGCCGCCGGGCAGCAGATCGGCGAGGGCTGCCGGTACCCGGTCTCCCTCTCCCTCTACAGCACCGAGGGCCCCAACTGGGGCAACTCCGGCCGCCAGGCCTACCTCGGCTCGGACACCGTCTACCTGACCGCCGACGACGTGGCGGCCGAGGACGGGAGCGGCGACGGCGACAAGCTGACGGTCCAGGCGTCCTTCGACAGCACCTGCTACGGCCAGATCGACCTCTACGGCAACGACACCGTCTACGACGGCGGCACCGCCCCCGGCCACGGCCCCCTGCCGTACCAGCCGGGCGGGGTCGTCACCCCCTACGACCTCATCGCCGCGTGGAACGGCGGAACCAAGGGCTGCACCGAGACCACCCCGCCGCCGAACTCCTCCGCCCCGGAGTCCACCCCGCCGGCCTCCGACTCGCCGTCGCCCTCCGCGAGCGTGTCGTCCCCGCAGCCCAGCGCCCCGGAGTCCAGCGCCCCGCCGGCCTCCGACTCGCCGTCGCCCTCCGCGACCCCGTCGTCCCCGCAGCCCAGCTCCTCCCAGGGCGGCGGCCTGCCGACCACCAACCCCACGGTCTCCCCGGCGCCCCCCACCTCCGCCGCCCCCTCCCCGAGCAGCACCGGCCCCGGCTTGGCCGAGACCGGCGCCGGCGACACCCTCGGCCTCGCGGCCGGCGGTGCGGCCGTCGTCCTGGTCGGCGGCGCCGCCCTGGTCCTCACCCGCCGCCGCTCCGGCCGCCGCTCCTGACCCTCGCGACCCCGGCGCCGCCGGGCCGGGACCCCGGCCCGGCGCGCCCGGTCCTCCGTGTGCTCCCGGCGCCCCCGGCGCGGTGAGCGCCGTGCCGCAGGTCCGTCCGCCGTGACCGGCCGCCCCCGTGGCGGCCGGTCACGGCGTTTCCATGTGGCTTGTCCGTCCGGTGCCTCCGCGTCGCGCCGCCGTGCGGCGGTCCGTCAGGGCGCCGTCCGTGCCGTCCGTGAGCAGGGGTGGGGGCCCGGCCTGCGCGGTCCCGTCGGCGGGTCCCGGTCGGCGGTGCGACAGGTAGGTCGATGTCAAGTATCTTGACATCGAGACGAAATCCGGGCAGGCTTCCCCTGATATCTTGACGTCGAGATACATTCGGGGGCAGCCGATGCGGCAGGGCGCAGACGGGCGGAGGACCCTGCGGCGCGGGCGAGGCCTGTGGGCGCAGCTGCGCCGTCCACCGGGCGGCCGCGACGCGCGGACCATGCTGCTCGCCCTGGCCCTGGACCGCACCGGCACCGGGCTGTGGGCCTCCTCCTCCGTCCTCTACTTCACCTTTGTGGTGCACCTGAGCGCCCGGCAGGTCGGCCTGCTGCTGGGCGTGGCCGGGGTGGCGGGCATCGCCGGCTCCCCCCTGGCCGGACGGCTGGCCGGCCGCTTCCCCGTACGTTCGCTGCTGATCGGCTGCCACCTGCTCCGCCTGTCGGCCCTCTGCCTGCTGCCGGCGTGCACCGGCTTCGGCGCGCTGCTCCCCCTCGTCGCCGTCACCTCCCTGTGCGACCGGGCGGCCAAGACGTCGGAGATGCTGTTCGCCGTCCGGACGGCGGGCGAGCGGCGGGCGTCCTACCAGGCGCTGTCACGCAGCGCGGCCAACGCGGGCTACGCCCTCGGTGCCGCGATCGCGGCCGCCGGCCTGGCCGTGGGCACCCGCGGCGCCTACAGTGCCCTGCTGCTGGGCGACGCGCTGTCGTTCGCCGCCGCGGCGGCGCTGGTGCGGCGCACCCGGGAACCGCGGGACGGCGACGCCGGGGCCGTGCGGTGCGGCGGCGGGGAGCCCGGGGACCGCCCGCCCTCCCGCCGTGCCGGCCCGTGGCGCGACCCCGGCTACCTCCTGTTCGTGCTGCTGGACGTCCCGATGACCATCGACGACTCCATCCTCGGCGTCGGACTCCCGCTGTGGCTGGTGGACCGCACCCCGGCGCCGCACGCCCTCGTGCCGGTCTTCCTGGTCGTCAACACCGTGATGGTCGTGGCGCTGCAGATGGGCGTCTCGGCCAGGGCCGAGGGGCCGCACCGCGCGGTACGGGCGGTCGCGCTGTACGGGGTGCTGACGTGTGCGTGCTGCACGGTCGTGGCGGCCGCCGCCCACGGCGGGACCTGGACGGCGGCCGCCCTCATGCTCGCCGCGGCCCTGCTGGTCACCCTGGCGGAGCTGATGCGCTCGGTGAGCTCGTGGGAGCTGGCGGTCCTGCTCGCACCCCGGGACGCCCGGGCCGCCTACCTGGGGGTGGCCGGGATGTCCCAGTCCGTCCAGAAGTCCGCCGGACCGCCCCTGCTGACCGGCGTGGTGATGGCCGCCGGCCCCGGGGGCTGGCTCGTCCTGGGGGCGGTGGTCGCGGGACTCGCCGCCGTGCAGCGGGGCGCCTGTGCGCGACGGCTCCGGGCGCTCCGGCCGCCCGGCCCGCCCCCGCTCCTCCCCGGTCCTGTCCACGCCCCCGTGCCCGCCCCGGGGGGTCCGCCCGTCCTCGCGGGCCGGGAGCCGGACGGGCGCGCCCGGACGGCGCCCCCCGGCCGCCCCGGGGCCGGGTCCCGGGTGCGGCCCGGCGTGCGGGCGGCGGACGGCCCGTCACCGGACCGGCCGTCCGCGCCGCCCCGGGCCTAGAGCGGAGCCCCGGGGACCGGGGCCGTCTCCGGCTCCGCCGGCTCCCCGGCGGGTCCGGGGACGGACGCCGCCGCCACCGCGCCGGACCCCCGCCGGGTCAGCGCGCGGTCGGCCGCGACCAGGCCGGTGCCCAGCAGGTAGAAGGCGACCGCCAGCACCGTGCAGTTGACGGACACCATCGCGTACCCGGCCTTCGCCACGTCCACGAACGGGTACGGGTAGCGCATCCCCGTCGTGACCACCGCACCGCGGACCAGGGCGAACGCCAGGTAGGCCAGCGGGTACGCCAGCCACACCAGCGCGTGCCGCCACCGCAGCGCGCCCCGCGGTCCGAAGAGCAGCCAGTCCAGCAGGGCCGCGAGCGGCGTCACCACGTGCATCAGCACGCTGTCCCACGTGTAGTGCGACTCGCGCTGCACCGTGTAGAAGGGGCTGGCCGGGTTGGCCAGCAGCAGGTTGAAGACGGTGCCGGTGATGAGGATGTACAGCGTCACCGCGCCCTTGACGGCGGGGAGGAACGCCGGGTCGGCGTCCGGGCGGCGCAGCGAGCGGACCAGCAGCACGGCGAAGTACCCCGTCAGCAGCAGGTTGCTCTGCACGGTGAAGTACACCCAGAACTCGACCGGGCCCGGCTCGCCGATGTCCTGCGACGCGGTGCCGGCGATGCCGGCCGCCCCCGCGAGGCACAGGGCCGTCCTGAGCGCGGTCCTCGTCACGGGCACCGGTGTGCGGTCTGCTGGCATGGCTGCTCCACAAGCGTGCGGCAGGACAGGGAGCGGACATGTTACCCACGGGTCGGGGCCCGTCGGACCCGGGGCCGCACCCGGATCTGCGGCGGCCCGGCGGGTCGTACCCGCACCGTCGGAACCCCGTGCCGCCGGGCGTCCCGCCGCCTCCGCCGCCGACCCTACCCGAGGCCGCCGCACCGGCGGCCGGGCCGTTGCAGCCCCACCCGACCGCCCGCGCGCCTGCGCGCCCGTGGTCCGGCTCGCCGGGCCCCCGCCGGAACGGCGCCGCGTCCCGGACCGGCCTGCGGCGCCCCGGACGTGCGGTGTCCCGCCGCACCGCGTGCGGCGGGACACCGGACGGGTGCGCCCCCTACGCGGGGCAGCCGCTGTCGGCGATCACGTAGTAGCCGGGCGAGGTCTGCTCCAGGGTGTGGACGGTGAAGGTGTTCCACAGGCCCATGGCCTGGTTGGACCCGTTGGCGTACGTGTAGCCGCCGTTCTGGTGGGCGCGGCCGGCCGTGGTCTGGGCGTAGTTGCTGGCCGTGAAGCAGGTGGGGGTGTAGCCGGTCGTGGTCGCGCTCACGGCGGCGGACGCCGTCCCGGCGGCGCCGGAGGGGTCCACGGCCGCCACGGTGTAGCTGTAGGAGGTCCCGGTGGCCAGGCCGGTGTCGGTGTACGAGGTCGAGGTCGTCGAGCCGACCTTGGCGCCGTTGCGGTAGACGGCGTACGAGGCAGCGCCGCTGACGGCGTTCCAGCCCAGGGAGGCCGTCGTGTCGGTGGTGCCGGTGACCGACAGGCCGGTCGGGGCCGGCAGGGAGGAGGTGCCGCCCCCGCCGGAGCCGTCGAGGCCCCAGAACCTCGCCGTGTAGTAGGTGGAGCAGATGGTGTCGAGGAAGTACGCGCCGGTCGCGCCGCACTGGTCGGCGGCGGTGCCCGGGTCGACCGCCAGGCCGTGGCCCATCCCGGAGATGGAGTAGAGCTCGACGGCCGGTTTGCCCGAGCCGTCGTTGTACGTGCTCAGCGTGGTGCCGCCGGTGAGGCTCTGGGTACCGGAGGCGGTCTGGCCGATGCCCCACACGTTCGTCCACTGGTCGCGCAGCTCGGTGGCGTTGACCGGGTAGACGGTGGTGTCGGAGGTGCCCTGCCAGATCGCGACGCGCGGCCAGGGGCCGGTCCAGCCGGGGTAGGAGGCGCGGACCTTGTCGCCCCACTGCGCGGGGGTGAGGTTCTGGCTCTGGTTCTGGCAGCTCGACGCGGCGCTCTGGGTCGTGGCGCACTGGGCCGGGATGCCGGAGGCGATCGAGCCGCCCGCGAAGACGTCCGGGTAGTCGGCCAGCAGGTCGGCCGCCATGCCGCCGCCCGCGGAGAGTCCGGTGACGAAGACGCGGCCGCGGTCCGAGCCGTACTGCTGGGCCGCGTGGTCGACCATCGACTTCACCGAGGCCGCCTCGCCCTTGCCGCGGGTGCTCTTGGCGGAGTCGAACCAGCTGAAGCACGACAGGGCGTTGTTGGAGGAGCTGGTCTGGGGGAAGACGACGGCGAAGCCCAGCTTGTCGGCGGACTGCGCCCAGCCCGAGTTCGCGTAGTAGGCCTGCGCGCTCTGCGTGCAGCCGTGCAGGGCGACGACCAGCGGCGCGCCGCTGGGCAGGTTGGCGGGCGCGTACTCGTACATCGCCAGGTTGCCGGGGTTGCTGCCGAAGCTGCTCACCTGGGTGAGCCCGGCGGCGGAGGCCTGCGGTGCGGCGGTGACCATGCCTGCGGCGAGGGCGAGCGTGCCGAGGGCGGCGGTCGTCCAGCGGCGCAGGTGCCGGCCGAGAGAGTGCCGGCCGAGAGGGTGTCGTCTGGGGGCGCGGGGCGTGGTGGGACGTGCCATGGACGGCTCCGGGTGGGGGCGGGGTGGGTGGGCCCGCCGTCCGGTGAGGGGGCTCTGCCCGGGCGGGGGCCTGACACCTCCGCCCGGCCGTCCGACGGGCTGTCAGGCATCATGCGACCGCCCTCCGCGGGGGAGACATGGTCCCGGAATCCACCTTTCATGAACGCGTCATGTGCTCCGTCCCCATGGAGTTCCGGTGACGGGCCTCCCTGTCGGCCGGTGCGGCGCGCACGGTCATCCGCCGACGCCCCGCCCCGCCGGAAGCGCCCAGGCGCGGGCCCCCGCCCGCCTGCGGTCGCGGCCTCCGGGCGGCACCGGTCGCCGCGGCGCCCGGAGGCTCCGGGGAGCCGGTCGTACGGCTCCCCGGGCCGGGGCTCCGGACCGGGTCCCGTGACGGGGCCTCAGCCCCGGGAGGACGCCGCCAGGCCCGGGTGGTGCCGCTCGGCCACCTGCGGGTGGGCGCGGAGCCAGCCCTTGAGCTCGTTGAGGCCGTACTCGGCGAAGAGCGGGTTCGCCGGGTCCCGGGTGGCGCCGGGAGTGCGGCCGGCGTGCGGGAAGGGCAGCGGCTCGATCCGCGCGTCCAGGCGCGGGTTGTAGAAGAACGGCACCGAGAACCGCTCCCGGCCGCCGGGCGGGCTCACCACGCGGTGGTTGGTCGCCCGCAGCCAGCCGTCCGTGGCCACCTCCAGCAGCTCGCCCAGGTTGACCACGAACGCACCCGGCAGGGGCGGCACGTCCAGGAAGGCGCCGTCCGGCCCCTGCACCTGGAGCCCGCCCACCTCGTCCTGGAGCAGCAGGGTGAGGAAGCCGTAGTCCTTGTGGGCGCCCACCCCCTGGTCGGCGCCGTCGGGCGCGCGGCCCGGGTAGCGGACCAGCTTCAGGTGCAGGTGCGGCCGCTCGGCGAAGACCGGGTCGTAGAAGTCGGGCGGCGCGCCGATCGCGGCCAGCAGCTCGTGCAGCAGCCGGGAGGCGACCGTGCTCAGCCGGTCGATCCATCCCAGGGCCGCGGCGCGCAGCTCCGGCAGGGCCGCGGGCCACTGGTTGGGGCCCTCCAGCCACCAGTACGGCGGCTCGCCCGGGCCCGGCACGCGGGCGGGGCGCTCGGCGCCGACGTCCAGCTGGTCGCGCCAGTCGCGGCTGCCGCCGGTGCGCTCGTCGCCGATCCGGGTGTAGCCGCGGAAGTGCGGGGAGCGGAGGTTGGAGACGGCGAGGCGGTCGGCCTCGGGGAGGGCGAAGAACGCCCGGACCGCGTCCGTGAGCGCGGCGGTCTCGGCGGCGCCGACGCCGTGGCCGACGAGGTGGAAGAAGCCGACCTCGTGGGCTGCGCGCTGCAGCTCGTCGTGGAACCGGGCCCGCTCCCGCGGACCCCGGTCCGCCGCGGAGAGGTCCACGACGGGCAGGTCCGCGACGGGCAGGTCCGCGACGGGCAGGTCCACGACGGGCAGGTCCGCGACGGACGGGCCGGCCGCGGGCCGGTTCGCGGCGGGGGAGAGGGCGGTCTTCGGGGGTCCGGCGGGGGCGGACGGGTGCGACTGCTCGGGCATGGGTCATCCAGCGGGTGTCGTCCGGGGACGCGGCGGGGTCCGGCGGTGGCCGTACGCGCTGCCGCCGCGGGTGGTGCCGCGGGGGCAGAACCGGTCCTGTGGAGAGGAGGGAGGGGAAGGCGCGACGCCCGTGCGGGCGGGGCGAGGGGTCAGGCGCCGCGGCGACAGGAGGCGCTGGCGACGCGGAGCAGGTCCACGTGGCGGCGGCTGACGAGCATGACCATGCGGGGAAGCATAGGCGACGCCCGGTGCGTCCGGCCACGGTCCGGCCGGGACGTCCGGGGCCGGGCCCGCCGGATCCTCCGCTCCTCCGCCGCGCCCGGCCCGCCCCCGGCCGGTGCCCGCCGGTGCCTGTCTGTGCATGCCGGTGCGCCGGCCTCCACTGACGCGCCGGTCCTCCGCGGGCCGGGGCCGGAAGTGTGGCGGGGGCACCGGGAACCGCCGCGGGCGCCCCGTCGTCCTGCCGGATGCGCCGCCCCGCCGCCGGGCCGGCGGGCGGGGGCGTTCCCGCCCCGCCGGCCCGGCGGCCGGGGCGCCCGTCCACGCCCCGGGCACCCCGGGGCGACCCGCGAAACGGAGAGCCCGCGATGCCGCAGTCCGACCGCTCCGCCCCGCGCGAGGTCCTGGCCCGCTACCACCGGGCCGTCCTCGACCGGTCCGCGGACGACCTCGCCGACCTGTACGCGGCCGACGCCGTCCACGAGTTCCCGTTCCCCTTCCCCGGCATGCCCGCGCGCCACCAGGGGCGCGAGGAGGTCCGGGCGGGCTACCGGGCCGCCTGGGACGCGAGCCCGGCCCGGCCGCGCGAGATCCGGGACGTCGTCGTCCACGAGGGCGCCGACCCCGAGGTGCTCGTCGTCGAGCAGGTCGTCGCCGGGACCCTGGAGCCGGACGGCCGCCCCTTCGCCTTCCCCGGCGTGCTGGTGCTCCGCGTCCGTGGCGGCCTGCTCGTCCACGTCCGCGACTACCTGGACGGGCTCGGGGCGGCGCACGCCCTCGGCCGGCTGCAGGCCGTGGCCGCAGCCCTCGACGGCGCCTCCTGAACCCCCCGGCTGCCGCATGCGCGGCTTCCGGCCGTGCCGCTCCTCGGCGCGTACCGTTCCGTGCGGACGCCGCGTCACCGTGCGGTCCGAAGTCGTCCGCACCCCGGGGGTGTGCACGGCGGGATCCGGGTCAGGCGTTCCGTGCAGGGTTCTGACGCCGCGGGCCCGCCGCCCGCGGCGCACCGGTACCGACACGGACGGAGAGGTGGGACACATGAGCTGGAGGAACCGCGCCGCGTGCCGGGAGGCGGACCCGGAACTGTTCTTCCCCGTCGGCAGTGCGGGACCCGCGCTGGTGCAGGTGGAGCGGGCCAGGGCCGTCTGCCGCGGCTGCCCCGTGCAGGAGGCGTGCCTGGAGTGGGCCGTGAAGGTCGACGAGCGCGCCGGGATCTGGGGCGGCACGACGCCCGAGGAGCGGACCGCCCTGCGCCGGCGCCGCGCCCGCGCCGCGACCGGCGTGCGCTGACCCCGGCCCCGCACCGGCGGACCCCGGCGCCGTTCCGGCGCCGGGTTCCGCCGCCGTCTCACGCCGCGCCGGTCAGCTGACGGGTCTTCAGCACGACCAGGCCCACCAGCACCAGCAGGACGAGCCCGCACCCGGCCGCCTGCACGGCGGCCCGCCGGGCCCTCGGCGCGTACGCGAGGACCAGGGCCACCGCGCCGCCGGTGAGCAGGCCGCCCAGGTGCCCCTGCCACGAGGTGACCCGCGCCGAGATCGCCATCCACACCAGGAAGGACACGAGGATCCGGCCGCCCCCGAGCGGGTCGTGGCGCAGGCGGCGCGTGAGGACGAACCAGCCCGCCGCGAGGCCGAAGACGGCGCCCGAGGCGCCGATCGTCGGCCGGTCCGGGGAGATCAGGTAGACCGCGACCGAGCCGCCGACCGCGGAGAGCAGGTAGAGGGCGAGGAAGCGCACCCTGCCCAGCTGCTCCTCCGCCACCCGGCCGAAGAGCCACAGCCAGGACATGTTGAAGAGGATGTGGGTGATCCCGAACAGGCCCTCGGTGGGCAGCGCGTGCAGGAACGCCGAGGTGACCAGCCGGTACCACTCCCCGTGGGCGATCCCCACGGCCTCGAACCCCGGGTAGGGGGCCCCCGTGCCGACGTACTGCCCGCCGTCCGGCCCCACCAGGCCGGTCCCCAGGGCGTCCAGCCGCGCGACGACGCCGGGTCGGGCCAGCTCCACCAGGTAGGCGAGGAGGTTGAGCGCGATCAGCGCCGACGTCACCGCCGGGACGGCCGTGAGGCGGCCGCCGAACGCCGTACGGGCCTCGCGGACGCCCCGGTTGCCCTCCCGCACGCACTCCGGGCAGTGGTGGCCGACCGAGGCCTCCCGCATGCAGTCGGGGCATATGAAGCGGTCGCAGCGGGTGCACCGGACGTACGACTCCCGCTTCGGGTGCCGGTAGCAGGTGGTCGTCCCGGTCTGTCCGGTGTCCATCGGGAGGGGGCTCCGTCCTTGCCGTGGTGGTGTCGTGCGCTGTTCTACGGACAGGAGCCGCCCGCGCGCAACCGCCGCCGGCCCGGCCCCCGGGGGCACCTGCTCGGCGAGGGGTGGCGGGCGGCGCCCCCGGCGGCCGCCCGGCCGGCGCGGGCCGGCGAGGACACCGGCGGGTGCGGTCCCACCGGACGGCGGGCCCGCGTCCGGCGGAAGCCGGCCCTGTCCGGTCCGGGAGCGGCCGATTCCTTTGTGCGGCGGCCGGGATCTACATGGCGGGAGGCACGGCCCGCACGACGGGCGGGCCGGCCCCCCTCGTGCACACCGGAGACGAAAGGGACGACCGCCGATGAGCATTCCCACGACCATGCGCGCGCTGCAGCAGACCTCCCTCGACGGCCCGCAGGACATGCGCCTGGTCACCGACGCGCCGGTGCCGGGCCCCGGCCGTGGCGAGGTCCTGATCCGCGTCGCCGCCGCCGGGGTCAACTTCGCCGACGTCTCGAAGGCGTACGGCACGTTCGGGGACGGCCCGCGGCCGCCGTACCTGGCGGGTTTCGAGGCCGCGGGCGAGGTCGTCGCGGTCGGTGAGGGGGTGGCCGGCCCGCGACCGGGGGCCCGCGTCGTCGGCGTCGGGAGCGGCGCCTTCGCCGAGTACATGGTCCTGACCGCCGCCGCGGCCGTGCCCGTGCCCGCGGGCTGGACGGAGCAGCAGGCGCTGGGGCTGGTCGTGAACTGGCCCACCGCGCTGGCCGCGCTCAGGACCCTGGGCGGCCTCACCTCCGGGCAGACGGTCCTGATCACCGCCGCGGCGGGCGGGACCGGCCAGGCCGCGGTGAGGATCGCCAAGCACTACGGCGCGACGGTCATCGCCACCGCCTCGCCGGCCAAGCACGGGACCGTGCTGGCGCTGGGGGCCGACCACGTCCTGGACTCCCTCGGCGGCGACCTCGCCGCCGAGGTGAGGGAGCTGACCGGCGGGTCCGGCGTCGACGTGGTCCTGGAGTCGGCCGGCGGCGCCGCCTTCGCCGCCGGCCTGGCCGCGGCCAAGCGGGTCACCGGCCGCGTCGTCGCCTACGGCGTGGCGGGCGGCGAGGCCCCGGTCACCAACCGGGAGCTGGTGTACGGGCACCAGGTCCACGTCATCGGTCTCAACATCGGCGTGCTGGCCCAGGCCGCGCCGCAGCTCTTCGGCGAGCTGAGGGGCGAGCTGTCCGAGCTGGTCGCGGCCGGCGTGCTCGCCCCGGTCCGGCCCACCGTGTACGGACTGGCAGGCGGCCGCGAGGCGCTGACGGAACTGGAGGCCAGGACCACCGTCGGCAAACTCGCCCTGCTGCCCTGAGGCGGCCCCGGGCCGGTGGCGCCGCGGCCGGAGCCCTCCGCCGGCCGCGGCGCGCTCCTGCGGTCCGGCGGGGTCCGGCCGCGGCCGCCGCCCCCGCGCGAGGGCGTCCGCGCCGTCGGCGGCGGCTGGGGGCGGCGCGGCGCGGGCACGCTGACCGCGCCCGGCCGCGCGGCGGGGGCACTAGGCCGTGTCTGATAATTGATCTTGTGGTGGGTCGTGGTGAGTTGACGGATGCGGCGTGGGAGCGGATCGCGCCGCTGCTGCCGGGTGCCGACGGGCGGGGTCGTCCGTGGCGGGATCACCGGCA
>NZ_JAJLRA010000033.1 GCF_020991365.1 Streptacidiphilus sp. ASG 303 | reverse complement strand
CAGTTCCGCGCCATCGCCACCCGCTTCGACAAGCTCGCCACCCGCTACCGCACCGGCCTCGTCCTGGCCTCACTCATCCTGTGGCTCCGCGAACCCCAGACATGATCATTTGTCAGACACGGCCTAGGGATCCTCCCGTAACCGCTGGTTGAGTCGCGTGACCGAGGCTCCGGACTGCAGGGCCCGCAGTCGGATATCCGCGCGACTCCCGCCCGACAGCTGTGGCAGCCTGCGGACATGCCAGAGCTGCGAGAACATGCAGGCCGTCACTACGCCGTCCAGTTCCACTACGCCTTGCCCGACGATGCCTGGGTCGTCGAGCTGAGCGAGGCCGTGCCCGCGCCGGCCACGTGGACGGAGATCCACAACGCGGCGACCTACCTGCCCGGAGCTGCCTTCCTGGTGGCGTTCGTCCCCGACGAGGACCCGAGTCCGGAACCGGCCGTCCACATCCACAGCCATGGCGAGCACGTCATCCCGTACGAGATCATGCGCTGGTTCATGGAGCAGGTCACCGGGCAGGTCGAACGCTGTCGCGCTGCCCACGCGCAGGAGGAATCCTGAAACGGTATCTGCGCTCGTCGCCGGGTCACCACCGATCCGGCGCCTCTACGGACGATCCGCAGCAGTCGCTGCCCCTCGTCGTCATCGATCTTACGGACACGCACACGTTCAGCCGCCCGAGCACCGTGGCGCGACGCGTCGCCCGGCCGGGAACCCGGCGACGCGTCACCTCATCGCAGCGCGTGCCTATCTGATTTAACGTCATACACAGGTGATGCCGTCCATGCGCTCCCGGAGCAGGTCGGCGTGGCCGTTGTGGCGGGCGTACTCCTCGATCATGTGGACGTAGATCCAGCGGAGGTTGACGTCCTGCTCCATGAAGCGGCCGGTGTCGGTCAGGGCGCGGTCGGCGCAGAGCTCGCGGGCGCGGGCGATCTCCGTCTGCCAGGTCGCGAGCGCGTCGTGCAGTGTGGCGTCCTCGGCCAGTTCGAAGCCGCCAAGGACCGTGCCCTTGTGAAGGGGTGCGCAGCTCCCAGAGAGGCCAGCCTCCCACTTGGCCCCTATGACTGTTGCTGTCGCCGACCACCGCGTCATCTCTGCGGTGTCGGCCTCTGCCTGGAGGGCCGCTGTCACATCCAGCACGAAATCCGCAAGCGTGTCCAGATCGCCGAACTCCACATCAACGTTCCGAAAGGCCAACCGACAGACGCGCGATCGTCCACGCAAAGCAACGCCCCCACGTCGCTGCACAGTTGCGCTTCGCGTGCGCCCACGCCGCCGGGCTCTCCTACGCCTGCGAGCAGGGCTCGTGAGGACGCACAGGGTCAGCCTGCTTCTCGCACTACGATACGTTCGCAAGATCGCAAGATCGCACGAACGCACGTGAAGGACGACACCATCTTGTCAGGCCCGCTCCCCGCTCCGTCGCCGTCCAAGCCGTCCCGCCCCCGGCAGGCGATGCCCTGGAGGGCGTGGTGGCGGACGCACGGCGTCCGGGTCGGCCTCGTCGCGGCTGTGCCGGTGTGCGGGCTGGTCTGGCCTCGGCTGGGCGCGGCCGCGCTGATCGCAGCGGTGGTCGTGCTGTGGCGGGGAAACCCGTGGCCTGCGGTCGGGAAGGCCGTTGCGACGGTCGTCGCCACGGGTCTGCTGGTCAGCGTCCTGCCCGGCTCCCCGCAGAACGAGGGGCAGAGCCCTGCGGCGGTGGCCGACCCGACAGGGGCCTCATGGACGGCGGCACCCTCCGCGCCATCGGTCCCGACGGGGACGAGACGACCCCTCCAGGACTACCGGGGCAGGAGCCTCGACCTGGCCTACGGGCGGGTCGTCCGCACCGGGGCAGACGTCACCTTCCATGACGCGTCCGACGAGGGGCAGGACATCGCATTCTCTGCCCGGTCGTTGTGGAAGGTCTGCTTCCAGACGGAGGGGGGGACCGACGCGGACCCCACGGTCGACTTCGGCGCCGTCCGCAGCGGCGACCCGTGCCCGAAGGAGGACGGGGCTCCCATCCCCCTTCCTCGGATGCCCGAACTGGTCTGGAAGGCATGGCCGAAGGCCCGTCAGGAGGTCGTCGCCCTCGGAGTGCCCGCCGACCACGTCTGGGCACAGGCGGCCTACGCCAATGACACGCTGCCGGACAAGGGGGAGTACGACACCTGGCGGGTGTGCGCCCACGACCCGGCCGAGGGGGAGCCGGTGCGCGTCGGCACGTACGTGACGCTCTTCCTGTCGTCCCGTGACAACGGCTGCCCGGACCCTGACCGGGGGACGGGGACCTCCGTGGACCTGCCGGACCGGGACGGCGACGGCGACCCGGACTACCTCGACCCCTTCCCCGGCGACCGCAACCGCAACACGACCTTTCCCCACGGGGTTCCCCGGGACTCCGGCGACTCCGGCGGCGGCTCCGACGGTCATGGCTGGAACCCGTGCCACCACACGCGCTGGTGCTGATGCGAAGCAGTGCTGCCCCTCCCAAACGCTGGAGCCGACGACTGCCCAGCGTCCCGGCTGCGCCCAACTTCAGTCGCATGAGGGCCTCGACTACCGGGTCGGCCAGGCGGTCCCGGAGGGCTCGTGTCGCCTCTGAGGGCGGGTTCGGCAGACGAAGAAGTTCGGCGTCCATCCGAGGTGTCGGCCCCTGCAGGGGCTGATCCAGCCCCTGGCGGTCTTCCGGTTCGGCTCCTACCGGTGGCAGACCGGCGGCGACGCCCGGCGGGCCCGCGAGCAGGCAGACGCACGAGTGCCTGCTGCGATCAGAGCGGTCCATCGGTGCGGTTCATGATGCGCCTGTCCTCGACGCTGTGGAGGATGTTGTTCAAGATGCGGATCCGGCCGGACACGGCACGGGAAGGCAGTCGCTTCTTTCAGGATCTCGATGCTCTGCTGCTGTTCACAGATCTCCTTGCGCAACCGCTTGAACTTCTCGCGTTCGGCGCCGGTCAGCTCACCGGAATCGCCCTCACCCCGGTCCGCCTTCGCCCGGTGGTAGCAGCCGCGCAGGGACTCCGAGCTGATCCCGGGCTCCCGGGCAACTGCGGTGACCGTCTCGCCCGAGGAACCGACGGGCGCGATCGCGTCGTGCTTGAACTCCTCGGTGTACCGCTTTGTGTCCCCGCTCCCCGCCTGATGCTGCTTCCTCTAGAACCTCAAGATCCCAGTCTCCAGGTGTCCGCGATCAAGGGAACGCTTCAACGTGGCCGGAGAAGGGAGAAGTCGGACCCCAACCTGATCCACCGGACCGAACTGGGCTGTGTGGACGTGCTGCTCTGTCGACGCTTACGCAACAGGTGCGGGGGTGTGGGTACCGGCAGCGCCTCGAGCAAGTGCCCGCCGTGCCCGTGCGAGTCTGCCGATTGCCTGGGCCAGTTGACCGGGCGGGAGGGTGTAGGGCAGTCGGATGTTGCGTTCGAACGCGCCGCCGATCCCGAAGCGCGGTCCGGCTGCGATGGTCACTCCGTAGTCCGGCGCGATCGCTGCCAGCCGTGAGCTGATGGGGTCAGGGAACGTCGCCCACAGCGTGACGCCGCCGACGGGTCGAAGGGACCGGACCTCCGGCAGGTGCTCGGCGAGTGCTTCGCAGAGTGCGTCGCGTTGCGATCGCAGTTGTCGGAGTGTGCCAGGGCGCCGGGTCCGGTGCTCGTTCAGGAGTACGGCCGTGGCGAGCTGTTCGACGACAGGGGTGCCTAGGTCCGTGGCGTGCCGGGTCTGCTGGACACGTTCCAGGAGGGACGGCGTCGCCCGGATCCAGCCGATGCGTAGGCCGCCCCAGATGCTCTTGGAGACCGAGCCGATGCTGATCGCGGTCGGCATGTGCAGCGCGAAGGGTTCCGGGTCTGCCCCGTCCAGGGCCAGGTCGGTCATCGTCTCGTCGACTACCGTGGGGCAGGCGAGCCTGAGTCCGGCGCGGACGCCTGTGGGCATGCAGAGCCCCGTCGGATTGTGGAAGTCGGGTATCAGATAGGCCAGATTCGCGCTGCGGGCCGCTTCCTGGAGCTGAGCCGTGTCCCAGCCCGAGGACGTCACGGCGACCGCCAGGAGCCGGGAACGCGCCTCGGTGAACGTGCTGATCGCGTGCGGATAGGTCGGATGGTCGATCAGGACCCTGTCGCGTGGGGACAGGAGGGTGCGCGCGAGAAGAGCGAGCGCGTGCTGCGCGCCGTTGGTGATCAGGATGTGATCGGGGGCTGTGGGCAGGGAGCGCCGTCGGTACCAGCCGGCCACCGCTTCACGCAGCTCCGCGATGCCGTACCGGTCGTAGCCGTGCCGCTCGAAGTGCCGCGGCAGCTGTTCGAGCGCGGTGGCGAACGCCGTGTGGAGGATCTCGACCGGCGCGGGCGGAGCGGCGAAGGACAGGTCGATGCCCGCCGAGCCCGCGGCGCTCCTGCGCTCGGGCGGCGGGTCATCGGGCAGCCGCACCGTCGCCCTGGCGCGTGCCCGTGCGGCGAGGTATCGCTGATCGACCAGAGTGCGGTAGGCCGCGCCGACGGTGGTTCTGCTGGTGGAGAGCGCGGTGGCCAGGTCACGCTCGCCCGGCAGGGCCGACCCGAGAGGGATGCGTCCGTCCAGGACCAGGAGCCGCAGCCTGTCGGAGAGGCGCTGATGCGCCGGCCCGGGCCCCTCCTGCCATGGCCCCAGCATGCGTCCTACCGCGTGCGCACTGATTTTCACCGCGCCAGCATAAGCAATCTGGCTATGGAATCGAGGTCCAGATACTCGCAGGCTTGCCGCATGGCATCTCCTGCTTCCGCTGGACACGCCCCCGTCCAGGTGGGTCATGACCAGCCCGTACTGACGCGGTTGAACGCGCTCGCCCAGATCAGGGCCGGCCGCACGACACGCCGCGTCCTCCAGCTCGTGATCGGCCTGGTGGGGTACGGGGCCGCTGTGATGACACTCGTCCGGTCCGGGCTGGGAGCAGCCGGCTGGAACGTGCTCACCGAGGGCACCGCCGCGACTCTTGGTGTCTCGTTCGGGTGGGCAACCAACCTGATCTCCCTGCTGGTGCTTCTGGCATGGATTCCGCTGCGAGAACCGCCCGGCCTCGGCACACTCCTCAACGTCGCCGTCGTCGGCTTCGCCGCGGATGCCACCGCAGCCGTCCTCCCCCGCCCGCAGGGGACACCCACCGAGATCGCGTACCTCGTGCTCGGCCTCGTTGCTCTGGCCTTCTTCGACGCGCTCTACCTCGGTGCACAGTTCGGATCGGGCCCCCGCGACGGCATCATGACCGGACTTGTCCGGCTCACCCGCCTGCCCATCGCTGCGGTGCGCACCGGCGTCGACGTCGCTGTCGCCGGTGCCGGCTGGCTCATGGGCGGAACCCTCGGGGCCGGAACCGTGCTCGTCGCCCTGTGCACGGGGCCCCTCGTGGGCTACTTCCTCCCCCGGGTAGTAGTTCGCCTGCCCGCCGTCGACGCAGACGGACGACACACCCGGTGAACGCGAGTCCACCATCGCTGCACCGGAACGCGCCGCTTTCCCTTGAAGGCGGACAGCGACCGGCTCAGTACCCCTCGGCGCATCCGACCATCCCCATCATGAGAGGACGGACATGACGCTGCTCCTTGCCCAGATCAGTGACCTGCACCTGGACGGCAGTGAGAGGGCCACCCGGCGCGCCGAGCGCGTCATGGACCACCTGCGGGCCCTGCCCCGGCCGGTCGATGCGGTCCTGGTCACCGGGGACATAGCCGATCACGGCGAGGAGGCCGAGTACGAGCAGGCAGCCCGCATCCTGGCGGCCCCCTTCCCGGTGCTCACCTGCCCCGGAAACCATGATGTGCGCCCGGCCTACCGCAAGGCCCTCCTCGGAGAGGCGCCCGACCACGCGCCCGTCAACCGGCTCCACGACATCTCCGGGACCGCCGTGCTGATGTGCGACTCCACCATCCCCGGTCGCGACGAGGGACGTCTCGACGCCCGGACGCTCGACTGGCTGGACACCACTCTCGCCGGCCTGCCACGGGACACCCCGGCACTGATCGCCTTCCATCAGCCGCCGGTCGAACTCCACCACCCGCTGCTCGACTCTATGATGCTGGAACAGCCCGGACAACTGGCCGCCCTGCTGGAGGCGCACCCACAGGTGGTCGCCGTCCTGACCGGACACGCCCACACGGCAGCCGCCTCGACCTTCGCAGCCCGTCCCCTGATCGTCGGCCCAGCCGTCACCTGGACCCTGAGGATGCCCTGGGAAGGCGACCACCCCGCAGACCGGGACCAGCCACCCGGCATCGCCTTCCACGTCCTGGACGACGACCGGCGCCTGACCACCCACTACCGCGTCGTGCTCTGAGTCCGCCCGCTCGACCCGGAGCCGCAGTGGTCCACCACCATGCCGTACGGCGGCTTCCAGCCGGGGGTCCTTTCGTGGCCCCCCGCCGCGCGTGCGAGGAAGCGCTGCAGGCGGTGCGGGCCGCGGCGGCCGGTCGCCTGGGCCGGGGTCCGGCAGTCAGCCCGTTCGACCTCCATGAGCAGGGCCTGGGCCGTCCGGCGGAAGGCCTGCCGGGTCTCGCCGGCGGGGGAAGCAGTCGGCGACCAGGTCCATGACCTCCCGGAGAGCGTCGTGCCATGCCTGTTGCGCTACGGTGGCGTCTGCGGCCACCGCGTCGTGTGACACGTCGTCACACGCGATCATGACGCCGGTGGCCGTATCCGCGTCCGCGACCGGCTCCCGCCCCGCCGGCCAGCGGTGACGCGCTGCAGACCACGAACTACAGCTGCCGTGCCGGTGCCGCGCCGCACCACTCGGTGAGTGCCCGCCGGACCTCCTCGTCCCTGTCCTTCGGCCGCTGCTCAGATGTGGCCCATGCGATGTAGGCGTCCGGTCTGACCAGGACGGTCCGCCTGCTCGGGCCGGCCACGGTTGCGAACTCCACTTCCGCAGCCCACTCCTCGGTGATCGCAGCAGGCGGTGATGCGTCCGCGGGTGCGGCGAGCACGAACCGCCGAGTACGCAGCGCTTCGTACAGCCGCCGCCCGTCAGCCAGCGGAACGTCGGGGGCGCGTCGACCCGTGAGCGGATGTGCGCCGGGCGGGGCGGGGTAGGAGATGTCGATTCCGGAGATCGCTCCGGCCAGCCGCGAGGCCAGCGGAGGCAGGCGCAGCACTGTGCGCGCGGACAGGTCCCGAAGACCGCACAGTGCCCGCGGCGTGGTCAGCACCCCGCGCAGCAGGGCACCGCTCATCCGCAGCACCCTGTGCCCCACCGGGTGGCGCTCGGTCTGGTAGGTGTCGAGGAGGGCGTCCGCCGCCCGCCCGCGCAGGACGGCCGCGAGTTTCCAGCCAAGGTTGGCCGCGTCCTGAAGGCTGGTGTTCAGACCCATGCCGCCGGCGGGTGAATGAACATGGGCTGCGTCCCCGACAAGGAAGACCCGGCCGAGGCGGTAGCACGGCGACTGACGTTCGTCGCTGTGGAACCGGGAGAGCCAACGCGGATCGTGCATGCCGAAGTCGCTGCCGAGCGCATGCCGTGCGGTCCGACGGATCTCGTCCAGACCGACCGGTGCGCCGTCGGGCGCCTGGTTGCGGCGGTTCCATGCCATGACACGGAACCAGCCGTCCCCGAAGGGGACAACGATGGCGAAGGCGTCGCCCACCGCTCCCACGGTCGGAGGGGTCCGCGGCGGATCTGCCAGCCGGACGTCCGCAAGCATCATCGATCGCACCGCAGAGCGGCCGGGGAACGGCAGGCCGAGCGACCGGCGCACCATGCTGTTCCTGCCATCGGCGCCGACCACGTAGGCCGCCCGCAGGGTCTGTGCGGTGCCGTCCGTGGCCAGCACCTCCACGTCGACGCCGGTCCCGTCCTGCCGGAGCCCGAGCGCCTCGCAGCCCTCGCTGATCTTCGCGCCGTGGGCGCGTGCGCGTTCGCGCAGCACCCGCTCGGTGTTGTACTGCGGCGTCACCAGCACGTGGGGGTAGCGGCTCGGCAGCCGCGACAAGTCGATTCCCAGGAACTGCAGGACCGGATTGCGGATACCGGTCGGGAGCAGTTCGTCGGCAATCGCGCGGGCGTCCAGCTGCTCCATGGTCCGCGCATGCACGGCGAAGGCTCTGGTGAGCGCGGAATCCTGCCTGCGCCGTTCGACAACGGTGCAGTCGATGCCGGCCTCGGCCAGGTCACCCGCGAGGAGCAGCCCTGCCGGACCCGCACCCACGATCAGCACGTTGTTGTCCGACCCCAATGTGTTCTCCTGCGTGCCGGTGGATTTCAGCGACGGCGCCGTTCCTTTTGAGCAGCGTCGCCACGGTGCGGTTTCTTCTTCGCGACCGCCGGTGTCTTTTCACGACGCCGTGAGGGTCGTCCGCGTACCTCCCGGCAGCCGGTTCGGACGTTCCTTGAACGTCCTTCTCCTGATCTCTCGAACGTACCTCGGTCAGGCGCTCGACGCGCGGCGGCACGTTCGGCCGATGGGGCTGGGGCCTTCCCCTGAGCGGTGGACGCGCTGGTACCGGAGCTGCCCGATCCGGAGGAAGCGGGAACACCGCCGAGGGCGACGAAGGACTGCTCGGAGGAGTTCAGGGCGGAGCCGTGGCCTTGGTGGCGTCCCTGGCCGGGGCGACCTGCAGTGGCATCGCCGCCGGCCCGGGGAGCAACAGGAACACCTTGCGGAACCGGGTGCTGGGGGACCGTCCCGGACGCCGCCCGGGCGCAGGACGGCAGCCCTGACCCAGGGGTGCCGCACAGTCGGGCGGACCTCGTGCGTGCGCCGGCCGGGCGGTGCCCAGGAGGTCGAGCGGACGGGTGAAGGGCGTGCAGGAGGCATGGCCGACGCCCGTGCCGCCGCGGGTGCCTGCGGGCTGCTTCCGCACGATCGGCCGCGGGGCGGGCACCGCCGCGGTGTGCCTGACCGCGGTCTGCCTGATCCCGGACCGTGCGGCGAACGGCCATCCGGCGGGAGGGCAGCCGCGGCGGCCCGAGCGCCGTCAGGGCCTGCCCACCCTCTCGTCCGCCGACCACCTGCGTCCGACCGGGAGATGGCCCAGCCGCGCTGGGCTACCACCGAGGGGATCGCCTGGAAGGGGCGCCGCTGCGGCGGCGACCCCATCGACCCCTTCCCGCCTCGCGACGAGGTGCACCGCTCGGCCACGGAGGTCGCGGCCCGGTTCGACCGTCGCACATCGCCCCGGCGCGGGCCGGCCGCCCAACACGCCGCCGTCGGCGTCCGCGCGCGGGAGGAGGCGCGGGGGCGGCGGGAGGAGGCCTTCGCTCGCCTGCCCGAGCGGTGCATGCGCGCGGCCGTCGTCCACGCGGCCGGCGTCAGGCCGACCACGGGTGGGCGGTGGGCGGTGCGCCCGGACGTTCCCGTCCCACCGCCTCCGTGTCCTGGACCGAGGCTGGGCGTCGACCCGGGACGTTCGACGCCGCCCGGGGTGCGGCCTGGCGCCAGGGCTGCCTGTACCCGCTGCCGCAGCCTGCGGGAAACCGATTTCCCGTCGCTGGATGCCCTTCCGTGCCGCACGCTGTGCTCCGTCCCCGGCGGTCACGCCCCCGGCGGGGAGGCGAAGTAGTCGCCGAGCATCTCGGTGGTCCACGCGGCCTGCCGCACCTCGCCCCGCGGGCCGAAGTCGGTGAACCAGGGCTTGATGTCGAGAACGGGTGTGCCGTCCACCGCATCGAGTTCCTCGACGTGAAGGTCGAGTCCGTCGACGTCGATCAGGCGGCAGCGTGAGACGCCGAGCCAGTTCGGACGGTTCCAGTTGCGGTGGCTGAACACGCCGACCTCGGGCCAGTCCGGGTTCCCCCTGGGGTGTTGCACCCCTGGATTCAGGTCGGCCGGGTCCGCCAGGTGGAAACGGAAAACAATCTCCAGATGGGAGAATTCCTCCAGTCCGGCCACGGAGTCGGTCGTGAACCTGTCCCCGTCGATTCGGATGACCGATCTGGTCCTTCCCCATTCTCCATTCGTTGATCCGGTCCTCCCTTCGACAAAGCCGACAGGGGTGACCTCGAAGGATTCGTTCTGGGCCATGACGTCATCCTGAATTCAAAGTGCGGAGCCGTGGTGTCCGGACTGCGGTGCGGTGCGGCGTTGCAGGACGGATCGGAGGTTCGCGGGCCCGTGTGACCGGTGCTGTTCGGCCGCACCGGGTTCGCAGGACGAGGATAACCCCCCGGGTCGGGAAGAACCGGACGGCGGCTCCTGTCCTGACGGACCTTTCTTCAGTCCGAATCCATCGGCGTGATTCCGAAGTGATCGCTTCGAGGGCTTCGAGGGCTTCAGGGGCTTCGGGGCGCGCGCCGGTGGGCGTGGGGTGCCCGCCGGCCCGCCCGGCTCGTCCCCATGTGCTGCCCTGTCCCTCGCTGGCTCGCCGACCGCGGTGATCCCGGCGGGGGAGACTCCCTCAGCCTTCTGACGGGGATGCCCCCATCGGCCTTCTGGCCTGCGAAGGACTTCTCCCAGCCGGCCGCGACAGGGGACGCGGACGGTGCCGCCGGCGCCGGGATCGGCGTCCACCCCCTGTTCAGGACGTCGCCCGGCGGCTCCCGCCCTCACCTTCACCCCGGCACGCAGACCTGCGGCACCCTGTCGCGCGGGATGCGCGCCTTGGGCGCACGCCTCATCTGGGTTCAAGGAGCACCTGCGCACGTTCACGCGGATCGGGCTCAGTCCTGGCCGGGCCGGTGGCATCGCGCGTGGCCCTCGTCTTCGCGAGCAACGGATCGGGACCAGGCCTCACAGCCGGCGGCGCAGGAACGTCGTGGCCGCGGGCTGAGGAGTTCCGGGGCAGTCGGAAGCGGCTGGCCGGACCCGCAGGAAACGAGTCCGGCCATGAAGTCCGACGCGCGACCGGCCATCCCGGCCGACTGGAATGTCGTCGCACCGGTGACGGGCCGGCCCGGACTTCTCGCACCACTGCGGCCTGCGGGCTCACCCGATTGCCGGGACCTTGAAAAGCCCCTGCCCGGGAGAAATCCCACCGGCGTACCTCATACGCCGCGGTAGACGAGCCGGGTGAAGAGGTCCGGGCCGATCAGCCCCTGCCCCCACGTTGCGTCGAAGGGCCGGGTGGGCCGGGCCGCGACGGCCTGTTCCATCGTGAGGCCCCTGCGCTTGAGACCGGCGACGCGGTCACGGATGGCGACGAGCATGTCGCGGAACCTCACCAGATCGGCGCGCCTTCCGACCGGCCCGTGCCCGGGGACGACGATCGTGTCGGTGCCCGCCATCGCGATGTTCTGGTTTGCGCTCCGGATCATCCCGTTGATGCTGCCGCCGGTCTCCCAGTCGATGAACGGATAGAGGTTGTTCCAGAAGGTGTCACCGGTGAACAGCACGTTCGCCCTGGTGACATAGGCGGAGAGGTCGCCGTTGGTGTGGCCGGGGCCGTACGGGCGCAGTCGCACCGACCGGCCGTCGACGGTGAACGTCCTCTGCGAGGCGACGGTCACCGTGGGGCGGGCAGCGGCGGCGACCGGGGGGAAGGTGTGCGCCCACTCCACCACCCGGATGCTCCGGCTCAGATCGCGCAGGGTGTTCGGGGTGGCGATGATCCTGGCGCCGTGCTCGTGGACCCACCTGTTTCCGCCGGTGTGGTCGAAATGCCAGTGGGTGTTCACCAGGTACCTGACGCGGGAGGCCCCGAGCTTCCGCAGGGCGCTCTCCATCTTCCGGCGGGAGACGGCCACGCCGGCGTCCACCATGACAGCGCCGCCGCGGCCCGGCAGCACGCCGATATTACCGCCCGACCCCTGAAGCATGTACACGCCGCCCCGAAGCGGCGTCACGGTGATGGGGTCCCGGACGGCAGCGGCGTTGATCACCTCGTAGGGGTTCTTCTGCTTCTTCGGCGCGCCCGGAGACGGATTTCCGGCCGACGCGAACGCCCGCGGCGAATCGATTGCGTGGGCGCCGGGGGAGTGTGTCCCGCCCGATGCAGGGGCGGGTGACGAGCCCAGTGCGCACACCGCCAGGACGGCGGCGATTGCAGCCTGACCAGGGGTCTTCATTTTCCGCTTCATGACGGAATTCCTTCTTCCTGCCTCCGGTGCCGGCATTCGACGGCTCCGCGGGAAACCGAACATGACTCATCGGTCTGCGGCTCAATCGCGCGAAACGCGTCCGGACCTTTGTCTGACACGCTAACAGCGGCATGCTATTGCCGCAGCCGGACTCCGCGATCTTGCCGACCCCGGTCTTTCGTGCCGGTCCGCCGGTTTCTCCGGCGGCCCTTTTCTGCTGATCAGGCCGGTCACCGGGGGTCCGAGGGCCCGGGTGCCGCACCGGGCGGGCGCCGGACGCCACGCTCCCGACGGACGGCAGCGCCCACGGAGGCCGGGCACCGGCGCTGGTCCACCGGCTGTATCCGCTCCGGACTTCGCAGTCCACGTGGTGGTCGGAGCCGGCGAGGCCGGCGCCGTTGTGCCGGCGGCACCAGGACGTCTCCTCCAGCGCGTCGATGACGAGGTCGGCGCAGAGGGCAAGGTGACGACCTGTCAACCGGTGCCCGTGCGGGAGAGGACGTCAAGGACGAAGGCCGCGCAGACCCGGCCGGAGAAGGTTCCGAAGGAGGTGATGTCGGCGGCAGCAACCGGTTGGGGGAGCCCGCGGTGAACAGTCGCTCGACCAGGCCGGCAGACCGGTCGGCCCCGAGGACGGGGCCGGTGGCGCCTGGGCTCTGGCCCGGACCACCCTGCGCGGACCGGTCGCGCCCATGAGGCGCTCGACCGTGCAGCAGGTCGCCTCGTGTGACCTGCGCGCAGGAGGGCGGCGTGGACCCTGCGGACCCCGTGGTCGGCCCGGTGGGTTCGGTGGAACTCCTTCATGGCCCCTTCGTCCCGCGGTCTCCGGTCGAGGGCTGTCGGTTGCGGAGGCGCAGGAGGTGCTCGGTGCGGCCGGCGCATCCGCTCCGAAACGGTGGACATGGGACCGTTTCCAACTTGCCTGGACAAGCGGCCAGTTGGTGCGCGGGTGGGGTCCGGGAAGGGGTGAAGCTCCTGGTGGACGGGTTGTCGACCAAGAGCAACCTGTCCGCCCGGACCGTCACGTGCTTGTCCACCCATTGGGGGATCGACCTGTCCAGCTCGACCCTGCGCCACCTCTCCCGCCTGCTGTCCGCCCGGCGCCTGGAGCTCGGCACGCGGTGGCGCCGGCCGAGCGCCGACCGGCAGGCCCTGCTGGTCCTGGCCCACCTGCGGTGCGGACACACGCCCCCAGCCTTCGGCCGGGAGGGACTCCCAACGCCCGGCTCGCAGTCGGGTTCGGCCTCGGGATCGCCACCGTCCACCGCTCCATCGCGGAGGCGGTCGGGGTTCTGACCGCCGTCGCCCCGGACCTGACCCCGGCCACCCGCGCCGGACGCAAGGCGTTCGTCATCCCCATACCGGCGGCGGCACCTGTCGGCCGCCGGCTGTGGGGACTGCTCGTCCACGGGACGAGCTCAGCCCGCGCATCTCGCCCACTGCCGACCAGCACGACCCGGTCAGTGCGACCGAACCCGCCCTCACCGAGGCCGAGCCCCGGACGGAGTCGCACCCGCCGACCGCGCCCCATGCGACGCCTACGGTGCGATCCAGCCGCTGATCACGATCGTTACCGGCAGCGGCAACCCGTTCCGCCTCCTCCGCTTCGAGCCGCCTGTCACCCCCCGCCTTGAACGGCGGCACATGGGCACCCGGGTCCGCACCCCGGGCCGGAACGGTTCACGCGAACGCGGCTTCGGCTCCCCGACGTACGAGAAGCTCCTCCTCGAGCGGATCCCCGGCGCCCTCGACCTGGTCCGCGATGCCGAGCACCACCGGATCGAGTGCAGCACGGTCCGGTCGCACGAGGCGCCGGCCCGGAACCGGCCCCACGACGTCCTTAGCGGCCTCGCGAACCCCCGCTCTTCCTCAGCTCTCCCGAGCCCTGTCAGCTGCTTGACGCTGGACAGACGGAAACGTGGAGAACTCCCATCCTTCCAGCTCAGCGGTCACCTTTTTGCGTCACACCATCGGCGCCGCGGTCATCGGGCGGTGGATGCGGCTCCGGCGCGCTGAAACGGGGACCGGCGGCTAGGGTTGCCCGAAGGACGGGTTTTCCCCTTCGCGGCTCCTCATCATGTGGCTCGCGCAGCAGCAGTGCGAAAGGAAATCAGTCATGCCCTTCGCCACCGCCGACGACGGTACGCAGATCTACTACAAGGACTGGGGCTCCGGTCAGCCTGTCGTCTTCTCCCACGGTTGGCCGCTCACGGCGGACGCCTGGGATCCGCAGATGAAACTCATGGCGGACAACGGTTTTCGCGCCATCGCGCACGACCGGCGCGGGGGCGGGCGTTCCGGGCAGCCCTGGGACGGCAACAATCTCGACACCTACGCCGACGACCTGGCTGCGGTCATCGAGGCGGAGGATCTCCACGACGTCGTTCTGGTGGGTCACTCCACCGGCGGCGGCGAGGTCACCCGCTACATCGGCCGGCACGGGACGGGACGGGTCGCCAAGCTCGTCCTCCTCGCTGCGATCCCCCCGCTGATGCTCAAGACGGACGCGAACCCCGAAGGACTGCCGCTCGAGGTCTTCGACGAGATCCGCCGGGGTGTGGAGACCGACCGCTCTCAGTACTACCGGGATCTGAGCGCGCCGTTCTACGGGGCGAACCGTGAGGGCTCCACCGTCACGCAGGGAACCCGCGACGAGTTCTGGCTCTGGAGCATGACGGTCGGCATCAAGGGTGCGTACGACTGCATCAAGGCGTTCTCCGAGACCGACACCACCGAGGATCTGAAGAAGGTCGACGTTCCCACACTGATCGTCCATGGGGACGACGACCAGATCGTCCCCATCGTGGCTGCGGGGGAGAAGTCGTCGAAGATCGTCAGGAATGTCGAGTACAAGGTGTACCCGGGCGCACCGCACGGTCTTGCGATGGTGCCGAAGTACGCCGAGATCTTCAACAAGGATCTGCTGGACTTCGTGCGCAGCTGACGTGGACGAGCCCGCCACGGCGACGACGGTCGCATGATGGGTGTTGTCCGTCAGCGGGCCTTTCAGGGCGGATCCCAGACGGGTGAGGCAGGGGGGCGCTGGAGAGTGGGCAGAACGGACGAGGCTTCTGGGCTGTTGAGCGAGGTGCCTGACATCCCTGCTCGATGGCCGGGGAGCGGGGACCTCCCGGACGCTGCCCGGCAGGTACGACCCGGCCGCGGCACGTCGGCCGCCGAGGCCGTTCCCGCCCTCGAGCGGCCAGGCCGCGGACGCTCGCCGAACGGCCGCACGATCCTCACCGCGTGCTGACCAAGAGAGACGGTCGTGCGGCCTGGGCCTCGCACCGAGACCCAGGCCGCCCGGCCGTCCCGGGCATTGCTACGTGTCGTCAGTCCGCGGTGTGTCTGGTGAAGTCGGCCTCGCGTCGGCATCGCGCGGTCGGCGACCAGCCATCGGGACTGGCGAATGTGCGGGGCCCGGTCCTTCTCGGCGGTCGGACAGCGGGTGCGGAACGCTCCGCAGGACACCCTGGCCCGGCTCGGCGCCCCGGACCGTGTCCGTCGTCACCGTCCGCACCGCCCCGAGCACCGCGGCGATCGGATGCACGCGTGGGGCTTCCACTCCCCAGGGCCTCCGGTCAGGAGTACACGAGCTTTCCCTCCGACCACGCGACCTCGCCGCCCTTCACGACGTACGCGCGCAGGGTCAGCGGGGTGTTCTCGGTGATGTTACCCGATGTGCAGTCGGTGTACGGAGAGTTGTGCCCGGCGGTCGTGGCTTGCCGGAAGGTGCCGTTCAGGTGGGCCTCGATCCCGTAACCGTCGGCCAGATCGTCCGACGCACAAACGGTGTCTCCGGTTCCGGGACCGTAGACACCGTGGGGGTCCGCGTACCAATCCACCGACCCTGCGTACACTCCGTCGTTGTAGACGGTGATCGTGTAGTCGCCGTTGGAGTAAGAGTAGTAACTGAAGGTGAAAGAGGGAGCGGCGGAAGCGGGTCCGGCGTTCGTCAGCGTCATGCCGGCTGCGAGAGCGAGTGTTCCGGCGAGTGCGCCGAGCCTTGCTTTTGTGCGAGCCATTTCGAGTGTTCCCCTCCGAGATGCCCTGCGTGAAAGGCACAGTCTGTGGCCTTGTCGCGATCTTGTCAACGACGTTCATGGCTGCCGTACAGGCTGCTCAGAGGCCCTACTGCGGCGGGAGTTGGGGCTGGGGTTGGGGGCCAGGGGTGTTGCAAAGTCCTGTGATCTCGTGAGTGCGTTGGTCAGGCGATGCCCAGGAACTCGAGCGGGCGGGTGAAGGGCTCGTAAGAGGTGTGGCGGAGGCCGGCGGCGATGTTGTGGTGCCCGGCAGCACGGAGGGTGTTGACCGCCAGGTTGCGCAGGGTTGCCATGTTCTCGGGTCCGTGGCCGGTGCGGATCTTCGAGGCGTCCTCGGCGAAGGTGGTGTCGCGGACGAAGTGGAGCCGGTTCTCGATCGTCCACTCCGACCTGGCGAGTCGGCCGAGCCGCTGGGGCGAGGCCTGTTGCGAGGTCAGGTCGGTGATCGCGTAGACGGTCTGGCGGCTGACGGTGCCGGTTTTGAGGTCGGTGCGGTGGCGCAGGATGCGCACGGCCTGGACGGCGTGGGGGAAGTCCAGGCCGAGGTCGGTGACAGTGAGGGCTCTGGTCACGCGGGTCTCCTTGGGGCCGTGCGCGACCTCCCGGTCGTAGCGGCGAGCGGTGACGTCCTTCTACGGCAACGCCCGTAGCCTCCGGTGCAGATCAGGCTGGTTGGCCTTGACCACCAGCAGGTAGTGGGCCTTCTTCTCTTCCACCAGGAAGCGGAGGTGGCTGCGCTGGGTGTGCAGGGCGTCCGCCGTGACCGTGACCCCGGCCAGGTCGTAGGGCTCCAGGAGGGCGGCGAAGCAGGTGATCTCGTTGGTCTTGCCAGGTACTCGCAGCCGGGTGACGGTCCGGCCGTCGCCGGCCATCGCGGCGAGCAGGCGGGCGGCGGATGAGGTGCTGTGCCGGGAGCCGCGGGCGGTCTTGCCGTCCACGGCGATCGAGTCCGAGTCGGCGGGATCGGCGCCGGTGAGATCTGCCAGTCCGCCCGGGCAGACCAGGCCGATGACCCGCCGGATCGTGGCGGCACTCGGCCCGACGCGTACACCCAGTGCGCCCACGACCCGCGCGCCCAGCCGGGCCAGGGCGTGCTGCGGAGCGTTCGCCGACCACTGGCCGATGGCCGCATACGAGCGCGCGCCGGCCACCACCGTGGAGGCGGCGACCAGCAGCACCGCCACGAACGGGTGACGCACTCCTCGCCGCCGACGCGGGTCCGGCAGCAGCCGCAACCGCTCCACCAGCAGTCACCCTGCCGGAGGCGGAGGACCGGGCGCAACCGAGCAGGGCGGCAGCCAGGACCCGGTCAGCCCGACCGCGGTCACGGTGCGGCCGAAGACGGCCGGGAGCACGGACCGGGCGTGGGTGTACCACCGCAGGATGAGGCCGTTGCCAGGGTGGACAGGCATCACCGTCACCTCCTGCGCGCACGCCGTCGCCGACGGGGCGGCACCAGCGAGGCCGGTGCCGTCCCGGACGGCCGACTGGGCATCAGGATCCTCCCTGACAGAGCAGTTGGTCGACCAGGTGGGCCACCGCGTCGTCGTCGTTGCTCGGCAGGAGCCGGTCGGCAGCGCTCCGGACGGCTTCGTGGGCGTTGGCAGGGGCAGCACCGAGGCCTGCGAGCCTGAGCATCCCGCGGTCGTTGAGGCCGTCGCCGACGGCGGCGGTCTGGGCGAGGTCGAGGCCGAGGTCCGCCGCGATCCAGGCCAGCACACCGTGCTTGCCGGTGCCGCGCGGACCGAGTTCGAGGAAGTGCGGCCCGGACGCGGTGACTTCGGCGTCAAGTCCCACCAGCTTCTGCACCGCCACGACGAGCTGGGTGCTGATCACGGCGAATGGACAGGCCAGCAGCTTCACCACCGGCCGTGCCGACACCACGCCGCGGCGCCGCTCGACCCCGTTCCAGTGCCTGGCCAGCTCCTCCGGGAAGCCGGGCTGGACGATCGTCCCGTCCAGCAGGTCGAAGGCCAGCGCCCAGTCCGGGTGCGCCTCTTCGAGGACGGTCGCGATCCGGTGCTGCACTCCGGGGTCGAAGACCAGCTTCCGGCTCGGCCGGCGTTCGCCCGGCCGGAACACCAGCGCCCCGTTCCCGTGCGCCCAGTAGGCCGAGGGCGGGATGCCCGTACGGATCGCGGCCGGCACGTCCCGCGGGGGACGGGCGGTGATCACCGCGACGGTGAGGCCGGCCGCGACCGCCCGGCCCAGCGCGTCCGACACCGCGCCGGGCAGCACGCCGTCGGAGTCCAGCAGTGTGCCGTCCAGGTCGCAGGCGAGCAGTCGGTAGCCGTCAGCCATGATCAGCCCTCGGGGGTTTCCGGGAGGAAGCGCAGGGTGAGCCGGGCCAGACCCGCGCCGGTCACCACGGCCTCCACCTCGGCGGTGCCGGTGCGCCGACGGATCGTCGGCTCCGTGCCGAGCGGCACCCAGAGCCACTGGGTGTCGACAACCGCGCACCCGAGGACGTGCTCGCCCTTCACCCGGGGGATCAGGTCGGAGAGCCGGGCCGGGATGTCGTGGACGTCGACCGAGGTGACCGTTCCGGACGCACCGAATCCCAGCCAGACCATCGTCCGGAAGGACGTCCGGGTGGCGTCCGACCCGTCCGCGCCCGGGAGCAGGTCGGCGGAGAAGCGCCGTCGCCCCTCGTCCCATTCCGCCTCGGACGTGCAGAGTCCGGCCGTGCTGGTGTGCGGTTCCACGGTTCCACTCCTGTCGGTTGCAGTTCGTGCACCTTCAGACGTGCTGGAGCCGGTCGAGTCCGACGACAGGTGGGGTGGCCAGCCTGCCGGGTCGGAGTTCGATCTCTCCCAGGACGGTGTCGCGCGGTGTGGACGCCGCCCAGGACACCACTTCGGCGACGGACTCCACGCTCATCTTGTACGCGGAGTGGTCGTCGTCGAAGTTCCTGATCGCTCCGGGGCTGAGCAGGGTGGTGCGCACCCCGTGCCGACGCTCCTCCATCAGCAGCACCTCGGCCACCTGTTTGAGCGCGGCCTTGGTCGCGCAATAGGCGATCCCGCCCTCGAACGGCCGGGAGCCGGCGTGCGAGCCCATCAGCACGATGTGCCCCTGGCTGCGGCGCAGCAGCGGCAGTGCGGCCTGGACGAGCCGCACCGGCGCGGTGAGGTTGACCGCGACGGCCTCGTCCCAGTCCCGCGCGGTGACGTCCGCGACGGTGCCGAAGCCGCGGGTGACGGCATTGACCACCAGCAGGTCCAACCGCGGGGCGTCGGCCAGGATCCGCCGGGCGGCCAGGGCGACGGCGGCCGGGTCGCCGAAGTCCACGGTGACCGTGTCCTCGTGGTCGGCGCAGGGGGTGCGGTTGAGGCAGCGGACGTCGTACCCGTCGGAGGTCAGCCGACTGCGGACGGCCCGTCCGGTGCCCCGGTTGCTCCCGGTCACCAGGGCGATCGGCGGCCCCGAGGGCTCACTCACCGGAGACCATCGAGATCAGTTCGCTCCAGCGGCCGAGGATGTCCTCCCGGCCTGCGCCCTGGCGGAACATGTCCTTGTCGTAGGGTTTGCCGTCGATGCTCTTGAGCCGCATGCAGTCCGGTGAGATCTCGGAGTTGACCACCAGTCCGTGCTTGTCGTCGGGCGCGATGACGAGGCAGAAGTCCCACAGGTCGAGCGGCGCGAGCAGTTCGCGCAAGGCCGCGTTGCAGTCGAGCGCGACCTGCCGGTGGTGTTCCACGTCGATGCCGAGCAGCCGCAGGTAGTCCTCGCCGATCGGCTGGTCCTCCGGGTCGACCCGGTAGTCGAACTTCACGACTGGGCGGTCCAGGACCTGCCCCTCCTCGAAGAGGCCGGGGTACTTGCGGGTGGTCGAACCGGTGGCCCGGTTCTTGACGATGACCTCGAACGGGGGAGCCGGGCGGTAGTCGGCGAGGTAGCTCGTCGGCCCCACCCGTTCGCGGAAGACGGTGTGGACACCGCGTTCGGCCAGCCGCGCCGAAACGTACTCGAAGAAGTCGAGACGCAACTCGGCTGTCCCGTCGACGAGTTCGTCACGATCGAAGGTGAAACTCCGGAGTGAGGGAATCATCTCGATCAGGCAGAGGCCGTCGTCGACATGCCAGAGCTTCTTGCTTCGCCCTGTGAGGTCCGGAGTGCGGGAAGTCACGGAAACCGTGTCTGAGGAGGCCACAGGCCGCTCCAGGAGATCGGGCACGCAAAGGTGCCTGAGGCGTAGATGATCAGCGGTCAGCAAGTCTGACACGGACATGACTGGAAAGAAAGGGCCTCCAGAAGGTTTAGAAGGGGGCATGTCATGATCGACGGCCGGTTCAGAAGTGGTCCAGCAACTCCGCGAAGGTCCGCAGGACGAGTGTCGCCTCTTCGGGCCGGAACTCGTCGTGCTCCAGCACCCAGGTGTGCTCGTGCGGAATGTAGACGGTCTTCAGGCCGGCCCGAAGGGCGGGCAGGATGTCGGACTTCGGCGAGTTTCCGATCATCCACATGCGTTCGGCCTCCAGGCCCAGGCCGGCGGAGAGCTGCCGGTACGTGTCCACGTTCTTCTCCGGCACGATGTGGATGCCGCGGAAGTGGTGGGCGATCCGGGAGGCGTCCACCTTCCGCCGCTGCTCCTCCAGGTTCCCCTTGGTGAGCAGTAGGAGTTCGTGGTCCGCCGAGAGGGCGAGGAGGGTTTCCTCGACGCCCTCGATCAGCTCGATCCGGCGGTTCGTCAGGGGGGTGAGGAGATCCTCCACCCGGGCGTTCTCGGCATTTGTGGGGGTTCGCCCGTTGAGAGCCTCCAGGCACTCCCGCAGGCTCTGCCGGAACATCCCCGCGCCGTATCCGAGGGTGACCGCGTTCCTCGCCTCGATCTCGTCGAGCAGCACCCTGGTGCGCGTACGATCCTCGGGCCCCGAGACCCAGTCGAGAAAGCCCTCGATGACGCGCTCGAAGAGAACGTTGTTCTCCCACAGTGTGTCGTCGGCGTCGAAGACGAGCGTCTGTCCCTTGAGCATTACCGATCCACCTCGAAGTAGGTGCCGATGACTTGTGTCGACGGGCGGTCCGGAGGCCGTACCGGGGACCGCGCGCCGAGGATCCGCTCCCGAGGCGCGGACGTGAGCCGACCGAGTGGACTCCGAACGGGTCCGCAAACAGTCGTGCAGAATGGTCATCATGCTAGAGCAGCACCGGATCCGCGGACGTCGGGCCTCGGAGATCGCCGCCGACGTGGAGCAGGCGGTCGCGGCCGGACGCCTCGCCCCCGGCAGTCCCCTGCCCCCGCTCCGCCGGCTCGCGACCGAGTTGGGCGTGAACCCCAACACCGCGGCGGCGGCCTACCGTCTACTGCGCGACCGCGGTGTCATCGAGACCGGCGGCCGCCGCGGCACCAGGGTGCTGCCCAGGCCCACCCACACCCCGCGCGACCAGCCGCGGTTCGACGTTCCGGACGGCGTAAGGGATCTGACGGACGGCAACCCCGATCCCGCCCTGCTCCCCCCGCTGGCCGACGCCCTGGCCTTTGCGGCCGGTGAGCAGCTGCGCGACCCGGTGCTGTACGGCCATCCGACGATGGATCCCGGCCTGCTGGCCGTCGCCCGGCGGGAGTTCACCGCTGACGGCCTGCCCGGCGAGTCCACCGCCGTCGCCTCGGGCGCGCTGGACGCGATCGAGCGGGTGCTGCAGACCCGGCTGCGTCCGGGCGACCTGGTCGCCGTCGAGGACCCCGGTTGGGGCAGCCTGCACGACCTGCTGCCGGCCCTCGGCCTGCGGATGACCGGGGTCGGGGTGGACGACGACGGCCCCAGCCCGCAGGATGTGGCGCAGGCGGTGGCGGCCGGCGCCGCCGCCCTGGTGATCACCTCCCGTGCCCAGAACCCCACCGGTGCCACGGTCGGCGCCGCCCGCGCGGCCGAGCTGCGCGCGGTGCTGGCGGACCGCCCCGACGTGCTGCTGGTCGAGGACGACTTCGGGCACGTGATCGCGGACACCCCGTACCACCCGGTGTGCGCGGCGGACGGGCGCCCGATCGTGCGGCACTGGACGGTGGTCCGCTCGGTCACCAAACTCCTCGGCCCCGACATGCGGTTGGCCGTGCTGACCGGCGACGCCGACACCGTGGATCGGCTCCGCGGCCGTCAGCGGCTGGGCACCGGCTGGGTCAGTCATGTCCTCCAGCGGGCCGCGGCGCGGCTGCTGGAGGACGCCTCGGTGGACCGCGCCCGGGTCGCCGCACACTACACCGAGCGGCGCCGCGCGCTGATCCGCGCCCTGGCGGCGGAGGGCGTGCCGGCCCTGGGGCGCAGCGGCTTCAACGTCTGGATCCCGGTGCGGGACGAGGCCTCGGCCGTGGTGGCGCTGCTGCAGCGGGGTTGGGCGGTGGCCCCGGGCGCACCCTTCCGGCTGCGCTCCGGCCCCGGGCTGCGGCTGACCGTCACGGGACTCGCCCCGGCGGAGGTCCCGGCGCTCGCGGCGGACCTGGCCGCCGTGTTCCGGGGGGATCCGGAGCGCGGGCGACTGACCTGAGGACGCGTGGGACGTCCTTGACAGGGGGGATCGGTGCGAACGATCCTGGCGGTCGGATCTGGAGAGAAGCCGGCCGTTCCGCCTCTCCGCCGACCGTTTCCCAGGCCCTGCCCGACACCGCCCTCCGGCCGCGCCCGGGCAGGCCGTCCCCCCATGCCCACCCCGTACGGACCGAGGAGTCCGAAGGCCGTGACGTCGATATTCGAACGCCTGCACGACCGCACGCTCGCCGACCTGGACGCGCTCGACGCGCCCTACGACGTCGGCCACCTCTCCCGGGCCGCCGCGCTGGCCGGCCGGATCGCCGAGGCGTCGGGGCTCGCCGCGGACACCGCCCACTGTGCTGCCTACCTGTACCACCGCTTCCGCCTGCCCGGCGTGGGGGAGGCCTCGGACGGCACCAGGGACGCCGCTCTCGACTTTCTGAACCGCTCGGGGGTGCCCGGTGAACTGCATCCGGACCTCCTCGTGATCGTCGGCCCGGGCGCCCGCACCGCCGAAAGCCCGTACGGCGCGGCCGTGCTGGACGCCGAACGGGTCGACGCGATGGGCGCCGCCGGGCTCCGGCGGGCGCTGACCGGGGAGGGCCCGCCCTGGCACCCGGACGACCCGGACCCGGCCCCGGGCGGCCCCTGGCCGGCCCCGCCGGAGCTGTACGAGGCGCTGCTGCGGACCGAGCGCGAGCTGCTGACCGAGCCGGCCCGCCTGCTGGCCGCCGACCGGATGGATCTGGTGCACCGGCTGGCCGCCGACTACCGGGCGGAGACGGGGCCGGGCCTGCTGCCGGGCGAGGGAGGCTTCGGCCCGGCGGCCGTGCCCCGGGTCGACTGGGACCCGGAGTCGGGCTTCCTGCGCGTCGTGTTCGACGCCCCGGCGACCGGACCGCTGCTGCGGATCGGCTACCGCGGCGAGGTCTGGCTGACCTTCGACGAGCGCAGCCGGCTGCTCGGCGTCGACCTGCGCGACACCCCTCCCGCCCTGCTCGCCCTGCTGCCGCCCGGGCACCAGCACCGCTACTTCTGGCACAGCACCGCCCGCGGGGACGGCGCGGCGTGCTGGGCGGACCGTTCCACCGGACACGCGTGGGTCACCGTCGCGCCCGGCCTGGCCCACCACCGTGCGATCGCCGTCACGGACATCGAGGTCGGGGTGCGTGCGGACCGTCCGGCGGTCCTTCGTTTGCATGTACAGGATAATCGATGAATTAGTGGGTACACGCGCGTAGATTTCCCTAAGGTGGCGCTCATGAGCTTCCTCGTCCTCCTCCGATCCCCCTCCGTCACCCGTCTGCTCCTGGGCAGTTGGGTGGGGAGGCTGCCCTCCGCCATGGCCGCGCTGACCATCCCGTTGGCGCTGCGCGAGGCCGGGTCGGGGTACGGCTTCGTCGGCATCGCGGCCGGCGCCTACGCGATCTCGGCGGCGGTCGGCTCACCGCTGCTCGGCCGACTGGTCGACCGCTGGGGGCAGACCCGCATCCTGGTGCCGACCGCGCTGCTCGCGGCGGCGGGTTTCATCGCCATCGCGCTGGCACCGGACCAGCCCGCCGCCGTCCTGGTCGGCGCCGTGCTCGCGGGCTCGATGACGCCCCCGCTGGAGCCCTGCCTGCGGGTGCTCTGGCCCGCGATCGCCCCCGCCGGGAGACTCGAGTCGGCGTACGCGCTGGACTCCAGCGCCCAGGAGCTCGTCTTCGTGGCCGGCCCCCTGGTGGTCACAGGCAGCGTCGCGATCTGGTCGCCGACGGCCGCGCTGTACGTCCAGGCACTGCTCGGTCTGCTCGGGGTGGCGGTGGTGGCCAGCTCCCGGCCGTCCCGGGAGTGGCGGGCCGAGGCGCGCTCGGCCGACTGGCTGGGCCCGCTGCGCAGCGGCCGGCTGGTCACCCTGTTGAGCGCACTGATCGGGGTGGGCTTCGCGATCGGTTCCCTGAACGTGCTGGTCGTCTCCTACGCGGAGCACTGGGACGTGCCCGGCGGCGCGCCCCTGCTGCTGGCCCTGAACGCCTTCGGCTCGCTGACCGGTGTGCTCGTGTACGGATCCCGCCGCTGGCCGGGCACGCTCGCCCACCGCGGAATGCTGTTCGCCGGCGGACTGGTGGTCGGGTACGGGCTGTTGGTCCTGGTTCCGCCGCCGGGCTACATGATGGTGGTGATGCTGCTCACCGGCGCATTCCTGGCCCCGCTGCTGACCGTGACCTTCGTGCTGGTGGGTGAGTTGGCGCCCCCGGGCACCACCACCGAGGCATTCGCCTGGCTGGTGACGCTGTTCGCGGCAGGCACGTCGCTGGGCTCGGCGGCCGTCGGCAACGTGCTGGCGCACACCAACGAGCACTGGGCGGCGCTGTGCGGCACCGCGGGCGCCCTGGTCACCCTGACCATCCTGGCCCTCGGCCGCAAGGGCTTCGCCCCCGCCCCGGCGGCGGCCCCGGTCCTGGCCACCGCGGACGCGGCCCAGCCCTGAGAACGGTCGCAGGACGACGACGGCGGGCCTCCGGAACCGGAAGGGTTCCGGAGGCCCGCCGTCGTTGCGGGACAGGCGCTCAGCGCTTCGGGACGGCCATCCCGAGGTGGTCGCGTAGGGTCCGCCCGCCGTACTCCTTGCGGAACAGCCCGCGTTGCTGGAGCAGCGGCACCACCAGCTCGGTGAACGCCGTGACGGCCCCCGGGACGTACGCCGGGTAGATGTTGAAGCCGTCGGCGACGCCCTCCTCGAACCACTCCTGGATCATGTCGGCCACCTCCTCCGGGTTGCCCACCACGGTGTGCGAGAGCTGGGCGGGCGTGGCGTGGACGAGGTCCCCGTAGGTGATCCGGTCCGGCCCGTCGACGGTGCGCCTGGTCAGCCGGGTGATCTCGGCGAGCCGCCGGGCGCCCTCCTCGGAGACGGCCGCCAGGGTGTCGGCCGGTACGGCCGCGGCGAGGTCGTTGCCGCGCACGTCCACCCCGAACACCTCGGAGGCGGAGGTGAGGTTGCGCCGGTGGCCCTCGCCGATGCCGCCCGCCCGCACGATGTCGCCGATCTCCTGCTCCGGGTCGAGCACCAGCAGCGCGTTGAGCCGGTCGTGCAGGGCGACCGCCTCCGCGGTGGTGGGTGCGACGATCGGGGTCAGGCCGGGGAGGACCGCGACGTGGTCCGCACGGCCGTACCTGGCGGCCCGGGCCTTGATGTCGGCGTAGTACTCCCGACGCGCTGCCAGCGTCGGCTGCGGGCCGGCGAACACGACGTCCGCGCTGCGGGCGCCGAGTTCGCGGGCACGGTCGGAGGTGCCGGCGTTGAACACGACCACATGGCCCTGCGGCGGGCGCGCGACGTCCAGCGGGCCGTCCACCGAGAAGAACTCGCCGCGGTGTTCGATCCGGCGAGCCCCGCTGCCGTCCGGCTCCGGGGCGGAGTCCCACAGCGCGCCGACCACCCGGAGGGTCTCCTCCGCCCAGTCGTAGCGCCGGGAGGTGTTCCAGTGGGCGTCGCGGCCGAAGTTGTGGGCCGCCGCGGGGTCCGCGCCGGTCACCAGGTTCCAGGCCGCGCGCCCGTCGCTGAGGTGGTCCAGCGAGGCCAGCAGCCGGGCGATGGAGTACGGGTCGGAGTAGGTCGGGTTCGCGGTGACCACCACGCCGATGTGGCTGGTGGCGGCGGCGATCGCCATGGCCGTGCTGTACGGCTCCAGCCGGGAGATCTGCGCCGGGTTGCTGTGCTGCAGGGCCGGGTCGCTGGCCAGCCGGTCGCCCAGGAAGACGAAGTCGAACTTGGCCCGCTCGGCTTCCCGGCTCACCTCCTGGATGAGGCCGATGTCGTAGGCGGCGTCGGCGGCCGCGTCGGGGTGACGCCACCCGGCGGCGTGGGTGCCGGTCGCCCAGAACATCAGGCCGAGGTGCAGGTCTCGCTCGGACACGTCGTCAGCTCCTCTTCGCGCCGGCCGTGGCGAGCCGGGCGGCGATCCGGTTGGCGGGCCGCGCCAGCCCCAGCTGCTCGCGCAGGGTGCCGGCCCCCGGCGCACCCGAACAGTGTCCCGCTGCCCGCAGTTCGGGCAGCACCAGGTCGGTGAAGGCCTCGGCGCTCCCCGGCAGCGGGAGCCGCAGCACGAAGCCGTCGAGCGGCGTGCGGTCGGCCCAGGCGGCGAGTTGTCCGGCCACCTGCACCGGGTCGCCCGTCAGTACCGCGTTGCCCTCGTCCGACGGCGGGGCGCCGGCAGCCGCATGCAGCTCGCGGGCCCGCTCCGCCGTCTCGGCGACGAAGGGCGTGACGGTGCCGAGCAGCGGCCGGTCCGCGGCCACCGCCCGCTCGGGCGCACCCGTGACCAGTACGTCCGCCTCGGCGGCGAGCAGCGGCTCGCCGGCTGGAGCCAGCATCACCGGGTGACCCTGCGGCGGGCGGGCCAGGTTGAGCGGTCCGCGCACCTGCAGCGTCGGGCCGACGTGGTCGAGCACGTGGACGCGATCCGGGTCGATGAACCGCCCGGTGTCCTTCTCGTGCACGAAGGCGCCGTCCTCCCAGGTGTCCCAGAGGTCGCGCAGCAGCGGCGGGAACTCCACGGTCCGGGCCTCCCGTGCCCCGGCAGGGTCGTAGTCCTCCCGGTGGTGGTTGGCGTCCGCCTCCGGGTCGGGGCCGGCCGCCATCCGCCAGCCGGCCCGGCCGCCGCTGATGTGGTCCAGCGAGGCGAGCATCCGGGCCAGGTTGTACGGCTCGCAGTAGGCCGGCGCGGCGTCCACCACCAGGCCGATCCGCCGGGTGCGCACCGCGAGCATCGAGGCGGTGACGACCGCGGCGGGCGGGGCGGCCCTGCCGGGCCGGGCCGCCGGGCGGTCGCCGAGGAGCAGGGCGTGCACCCCGGCATCCTCGGCCTGCCCGGCCGCCGCGACGATCCCGGCGGCCGGCCCGGCGAGCAGTTCCTCGGGCAGCTGGTAGACCAGCACCGGCCCGGTCACGGCCGGCCCCCGCCCGCCCCGAACAGCTCCGCCACCGAGGCGTCGTACGCGCTGCTGATCCGGAACGCCTTGCCGGCCAGCGCCAGCCGGTGCTCCACCGGGACGGCGGACGGATGGCCGCCGCCCTGCTCCAGCAGTTTCAGCACCTCGTCGTAGTCGTCCGGGTCGCTGAGCGGGATGACGTGCTCGAAGTTCTTCGCCGCGCCGCGCAGCATGGCGGGCCCGCCGACGTCCACCTTCTCCCGGAAGCCCGCCGGCTCCAGGCCCGGCTGCGGCTCGGGCAGCAGGTAGTAGTTGTTGCAGACCAGGTCGATCCGGGGGATTCCGTGCTCCGCCATCTCGCGCAGGTCGGACTCGGTCTCCCGGGCCAGGATGCCGCCCATCACGGAGACGGTCAGGGTCTTGACCCGGCCGCCCAGCAGGGTCGGGACGCCGGCCAGGTCGGCGATGCCCTCGACATGGTGTCCCACGTCGCGCAGCAGTCGGCACGTCCCCTCCGTGGCCGCCACCCTCCAGCCGAGGCGGAGCAGTCCGGCGGCCAGCTGATCGATGTTCCGCTTGTCGCTCACCGCGAGTACGGCCAGCATGTCAGCGATCCTCCTTGGGTGGTCGTCTACTTGATCTCGATCAGCGCGTCGCGGTGGGAGCCGACCGACACGTGGCGCACCGGCACCCCGAGCAGCTCCTCGATCGCCTCGACGTACTGCCGGGCGCCGGACGGGAGCTGCTCGTAGCTGCGGACGTCGGAGATGTCCTCGTCCCAGCCGGGCAGGGTCTCGTACATCGGGGTGCTGGCCGCGAGTTCGGCCGGCCGGGGGCTGAACTCCCGTACCGTGCGGCCGTCCCGCCGGTAGGCCACGCACAGGTCCAGCTCGCCGGTGCCGCTCAGCTGGTCCAGGTTGGTGACGGCGACCTCGTCGGCACCCTGGACGCGTACGCCGTAGCGGGTCGCCACCGCGTCGAAGGCGCCGAGCCGGCGCGGCCGGTTGGTCGTGGAGCCGTACTCGCCCCACTGGCGACGCAGCCGGTCGGCGCGCTCCTCGTCGAACTCCGTGACGAGCGGCCCGGCGCCGACGCACGAGGAGAAGGCCTTCGTCACCCCGACGGTGCGGTCCACCCGCGCCCACGGTACGCCGATGCCCACCGGTGCGTGGCCGGCCAGACAGGTGGACGAGGTGGTGTACGGGTAGATGCCGTAGTACAGGTCCTTCAGGGCGCCGAGCTGGCCCTCGGCGATCACCGTGGCGCCGTCGTCCAGGGCCTTGCCGAGCAGGTCGGTGGCGTCGACGACGTGCGGCTCCAGCCGCTCGGCCATGCCCTCGGCCCAGCGGGTGACCTCCTCCAGGCGCAGCGGAGCCGCCCGGTAGATCTGCACGAGCCGTTCGTTCGCCCAGTCCAGCACGGCGGCCAGGCGCGCGGGCAGGTTCTCCCGGTCGAAGAGTTCCCGCACCAGCAGGGTCTTCTTCATCACCCGGTCGCCGTAGGCCGGCGAGATGCCGCGGCGGGTCGAGCCGTACCGGCCGTCCGAGAGCCGCTCCTCCTCGGCGCCGTCGAGGTCGCGGTGGAACGGGAAGCAGATCGAGGCCGCGTCCGCCACCAGCATCCGGTCGGCCGTCACGCCCTGCTCCCGGATCGCCTCGAACTCCCCGAGGAAGCCTTCGACGTCGACGGTCATGCCGGGCCCCAGCACGCCGGTCACGGTGGGGCGCAGAACGCTGCTCGGCAGGCTGTGCAGTTTGAACTTCCCCCGATCCGTGTGGATCGTGTGACCGGCGTTGCTGCCGCCGTGGTAGCGAACCGTGTAGTCGGCCTCTGCGGAGAGGTTGTCGACCATCCTTCCCTTGCCCTCGTCACCCCAGTTGAGGCCCACGATTGCCTTCAGCACGACGAAACTCCCTCAGCTCGGGGTCGGTGTCCGGTCAGGCCAGCAGGGCGCGGCGCCGCTCGGCGGCCCGGCCCCAGGCGTCCGGGTTGAGGACGGCCGGCGGCTGCTTGCCCTCCAGCGCGCTCAGCAGCTGGGTGGCGGCGGAGAGGGCCAGGGCCCGCTTGGTCTCCACGGTGAAGTCGGCGATGTGCGCGCTGAGCACGAGGTTCTCGATGTCCAGCAAGGGGCTGTCGGCGGCCAGCGGCTCGTCCTCGTAGACGTCCAGGGCCGCGCCGCCGAGGTGTCCGCTGCGCAGCGCCCGGGCCAGTGCCGCGGTGTCCACGACCCGGCCGCGCGAGGTGTTCATGAAGTACGCGCCGGGCTTCATCTGCGCGAAGGCCTTGTCGTCGAACATGTACTCGGTCTCGTCGTTGAGCTCCGGGTGGCAGGTGACGAAGTCGGCCCGGGAGAGCAGCTCCTCCAGCGTCTCGACCTTCTCGGCGCCGACCTCGGCCATCTTCTCGGCGGAGACGTAGGGGTCGTAGGCGAGCACGCGCATCAGGAAGCCGCCGTGGGCACGGCGGGCCATCCAGCCGCCGACGTTGCCGAGGCCGATGATGCCGAGCACCTTGCCGGTCAGCTCGACCCGGTGGGTGGTCAGGCGCGCGTCCCAGGCTTTCTCGATGCCGTTCCGGCTGATCGCGGTGAGACCGCGGGTGACCATCAGCAGCAGGCCGAGGGCGTGCTCGGAGACCGGCTTGCCGCCGAGGCCGGGGTTGTTGGCGACGACGACGCCGGCCGCGGTCGCCGCGTCCAGGTCGATGTTGTCCACACCGCGGCCGCTGGAGAGGACGGCGACCAGGTTCGGGGCTGCGGCGATCAGCTCGGCGTCGATCCGGGCGGGATAGCGGGCCACCACGCCGTGCGCCTCGGCGACGGCGGCGAGGACCGCCGACCGGTCCTGGTCGTCCACCCGGCGGACGACGGCGTGCTGTTCCAGCAGTTCCTCGGCTTCGGGGGCGTACATCGAACCGATCAGGACCACGGTGGGTCGCATGGCGGGGTCTCCTCAGGAAGGGGGGAAGGGGATGGTGCCGCGTCACGCGGCCATGGCGGTGGCGAGCAGACGCTCCAGCGGCTTGAGCTCGCCCCCGCGGCTGGCGGCCAGGAACCGCCGGGTCAGCTCGGTGCGCTCGGTGGGTGCGGGGGTGTAGCGGGAGCGTCCGGCGGCGAGGCGGCCGCAGGCACGGCCGTACAGCTTGCGGCTGTAGGCCTCGCTGATACCGAGCGCAGCGGCGATCTCCCGGTGGCTGTAGTCGAAGGCGCGGCGCAGCAGCAGCACGGCGCGTTCGGCCGGGCCGAGGCGTTCCAGCAGCCAGGTCATCCTGCCGCGCAACGCCTCCTCGTCGCCGACCAGTTCGTGCGGCTCGTCACTGCTCTGCAGGGCGTCCTCGGGCACCAGGGTGCCGACGTAGCAGACCTTCCGGGTGTGCGCGGACTTCAGGTGGTCCGCACACAGCCGGCTGACCACGGTGGCGAGGAACGCGGCGTGGTTCTCCACGTTCCGCGCCGCGGACCAGCGCAGCCACGCCTCGGAGACGATGTCCTCGGCTTCGGCGACGGAGCCGAGTCGCCGGTAGGCGAGCGCCATCAGTCGGGGGCGCTGGCTCTCGAACCGTTCGTCGCGCTGCTGGTCGGGTGCTTGTTCTCGCTCTTGGACGGGGCGGGACAACGGTGCGACCTCCCAGGGCTGTTCCGGTGCGGGCCGCGGACGTGGCCGCGGCCCGCACCGGACGCGGGCCCGTGTCAGTGGCCCTCGGCCAGGACCTGGTCGATGCTCTTGGCGAAGGCCGCGGAGTACTCGGAGATCTCCTCCTCGCCCATCGGGGTGGAGATGCAGCCCAGGCCGCTGTCGCCGAGGTGGATGCCGTTCTCCAGCAGCTTCCAGTACAGGGCCTTCATCGCGGTCGCCGCGCTGTCGTATCCGGCGGGGGTGCTGTTGGCGACCACCCGGAACAGCGAGCCGAGGCCGTTCACCTCCCAGTCCAGGCCCGCCTCGGTGAGGACGGTGCGCATCGCGGCCCGGGCCTGCTCGCCGAGCTGGCCGATCCGCTCGTGCGCCTCCGGGGTGAGCAGGCGCAGCGACGCGATGCCGGAGCTCATGCTGACCGGGTTGGCGTTGTACGAGCCCGAGTGCGGCAGGGCCGGCTTGCCCTTGCTCGGGTCGAAGACGCTCATGAAGCGGCGGCGGCCGGCCACGGCGCCGATCGGCATGCCGGCGGCGATGACCTTGCCCATCACGGTGATGTCGGCCTCGCCGCCGAGCAGCTGCATCGCGCCGTGGTAGCCCACCCGGTAGGAGCCGACCTCGTCGGAGACCAGCAGGGCGCCGCTGGTGTCGCAGAACTCCCGCAGCGCATCCAGCCACTCCTTCTCGGCGGGCAGCAGGCCGATCCGCCACGGCACCGGGTCGATCAGCACGCAGGCCAGCTCGTCGGCGTGCTTGCGCAGCACTTCCAGCGAGCCCTCCGGGTCGTTGAACGGGATGACCACGGTGTTGCCCACGACGCCCTGAGGGTTGCCGGTGACGGCGTGGCTGATCAGGTTGCCCGAGCCGTCGTTGTTGACCGCGACGGCGTCGTAGGCGCCGTGATAGGCGCCGGCGATCTTTGCGATCTTCGGACGGCCGGTGAAGGCACGGGCGGCCTGGACGGCCATCATCACGGCCTCGGTGCCGGAGCTGGTGAAGCGGACGTGCTCGAAGGTCTCGTTGCGGGCCGACAGCGCCTCGGCGTACTCGACCTCGACCGGGGTGGGCATGCCGAAGCTGGTCCCGTGGCCGACCGCCGTTGCGATGGCCTCGACCATCTCCGGGTGGGCGTGGCCGTGGATCAGCGTGGTGCTGTTGTTCAGGAAGTCGATCCGCTCGACACCGTCGACGTCGGTGACCCGGGCGCCGCTGCCGGAACGGACGTAGACGGGGTAGGGGGAGCTGTAGACGGCGGTGCGGCTGTTGCCGCCGGGCATGACCTCGACGGCGCGGGCGTACAGGGCGGCGGACTTCTCGGTGTTCACGGGTAACCCTTCGGAATCGGGCAGGGCAGGGCATCTCGGGCAGGGTGGAACAGGAGCGGTCTCGGTGCAGGGTGCAGCGGATCGCCGGCCTCGGCACCGGGTCGGCGCCGGGGGCCGGGTACGTGGGGTCGGGCGCAGGCGGCCGGTACGGGCCGGGTCAGTGCGCGGGGCCGGTCAGCGCGTCCGCGGAGAAGTACGGGCCGGTCAGGGCGACGGCGGTGCCGGGCGTGACCCACCGCACGGGAGCGTCGCCGGCCGCCGGACCGCTCTCGCCCAGCTGCTGCGCGAGGCGGGCGGCCAGCCCCGGCATCAGCGGCTCGGCCGCCACTGCCACGGCTCGGACGGCTGCCAGTTCCAGGGCCATGCAGGTCCTCGCGGTGGCCGAGACCGGCTGCACCAGCAGGACGTCCTCGCAGATCTCGGTGAACCGGCGGGCCTCGGCCACGAACTCGCGCAGTGCGCCGGCGGCGGTTCGGGCGGAGAAGCCCTCCGGCTGCAGGGCGTTCGCCAGTCGGGTGGCGAAGGCGCGGATCCGGCCGTAGAACTGCTCGGCCTCGACGTTCCAGCTGCCCGCCTCCGGCGCCACGCCGTCGAAGTGCTTGCGCAGTCGGCCGTCGACCGAGACCAGCCAGCTCTCCCACTCGCCGAGCAGCTCGGAGCGGACGAACTCCCGGTAGCCCGCGACGGCGAAGTCCCGGCGCCGGATGTCCGGACTGGTGGCGGCCAGGTGGAGCCGAAGCTGGTCGCTGGTCTCCGGGCGGAAGGCGTCCCGGCCCCAGATCGCGTGCTTGCGCCCGGTCGAGAACTTCTGCCCGTCGAGCAGGTAGAACTCGTTGCACACCATGGTGTCGGCGAGCGCCAGCTTGTCGGTGAAGGCCCCCAGGACGGCGGGGAAGACCACCGCGCGCAGGAAGGCGTTGTCGAAGCCGAAGAACAGCACCGTGCGCGGCGCCTCGGTCTCGGCGTACTCCTCCCAGCCGGACAGGCCCTGCTGGACCGCCAGGTCGTCCACCGCGGTGACGAAGCGCGCGGCCAGTTCGAAGGCCGAGTACATCCGTTGGCCGTCGGTGCCGCCGGACGGGTCGGGGGGCAGCGGGACGCCGTCCGTGGCGACGGTGCTCACCGGCAGGTCGGGCAGCGGCCCGGCCAGCACCCGGTCCACGTAGGATCGCAGCCGGGCGCTCATCGAGACCGACCGCAGGTAGTCGGCCAGCCGGGCCCGCAGCGGCTCCAACGGCATGTAGTAGCGGGTGAGGCCGCGCTGCTCGGCCGGCGTCCCGCAGGCGCGGCAGCTCGGGTCCACCAGCTCGTCGTCGGCGAAGGGCAGCGCGCAGGCCTCGCACTCGATGCCTGCGGTGTCCCGCGAGCCGCAGTGCGGACAGGACCCCGCGACGAACGCCTCGAACAGGTAGGTCCCGCACGGTGCGCAGTAGTTGGCCTGGACGGTCCTCGCCGTCACCGTCCCGTCGGCGCGCAGCCGCTCGAACACCTCCAGGGCCACCTGCGGGTAGCGCGGGGAGGACGGCCGGACGAAGACGTCCCATTCGATCCCGGCGGCGGCCAGCGCCTCCTGGATCGCGTCGGTGTTGCGCTCCGCCAGCTGGTAGAACGTCAGCCCCTGTTCCCGGGCGGCGGCCGCGACCTGGCTCTGGTGCCCGACGGTGCCCAGCAGGAGCCGGACCGGGGTGCCCCGGCCGGCCAGGCCGCGGCGCAGCAGGTCGGCGTTGAGGAACGGCCCGGCCAGGTGACCCAGGTGGAGCTCGCCGTTGGGCGTCGGGAAGGAGGGCAGCAGCAGGACGGGGCGCCCGGTACCCACGGTGCGGGCGGCGCGCCGGTCGTGCTCGGCGTCCAGTGCGGCCGGATCATCCCACCAGAGAGTCAGGAAGGACAGCGGCCGGTCCTCGGACGGGTTGTGCAGGGTGTGCACGCTCAGCGGCGGGATGCGCAGCGCGTCGCCCGCAGCCACCGGCACGGTCTCGCCGTCCGAGGTGACCTCGCCGTTGCCGTCGAGGATCACCCAGACCTCGATGTCGTGGTGGTTGTGCGGGGCCGTGGTCTCCCCGGGTCGCAGGGTCACCCTGCGAACGTTGACAGGGAGTTCGGGGTCCCGGGCCCAGGCCGGCTGGACGCTGCGGACGAAGTCCGGCAGGTTCAGCTCGTCGACGGTGCGTGGAACGGTCACGATGTCCATCGTGTCGTGGGGGTGGACTCGCCCCCGGCTCCTCTCTCGGAGTCGTTGGTGCTCGCTCGGTGTCTTCGGTGCTTGTGCGGCGGCCGGTGTCCCGGAGCCCGGTGGCTCAGCGCCCGATGCGCAGGGCGAGTCCGACGGGTGCGTCGTCCTCCTCCTGCGGACCGGAGGGGGCCCAGTCCAGGGCCGTGCTCACCGATCCGGTGTCGTAGCGCCGATGGCCCAGCAGACTGTTGGTGATCATCGCGCTGCGCCAGGCGAGCAGGCTGAGGTTGGGGTCCGCGACTCCGTACTCCCGCCGTGCGGCGTTCTGGACGAAGATGCGGTTCTCCGCCGGACCGTCCCACCGGAGGCTGAAGTCCGGCCCCACCACCGGCAGGCCGTCGCTGATCTCGAGCCGGTCCTTGAGGCCGAGCAGCAGGTCCGGCATGGCGTGCTCGTAGCCGGTGGCGCAGATGACGATGTCCACCGCCTCCCGCACCGGTTTGCCGCCGCGGGTCGGGCACCAGTGGACGACCAGTCCCTCGTCGGTCTCCTCCAGGTCCTCCAGGGTGTGGTCGAGCAGGATGCGGCAGCTCCGGCCGCGCCCCTCCAGGAGGTCCGCGTCGTAGATCCGGCGGTAGAGGCTCTCCAGCAGCGGGATGGAGATGCCGTCGCTGGTGAGGCGCAGGCGCTGGACGGTCTCCTCGCGTTCCTGCTCCGGCAGGCCGTAGAAGTGATGGCTGTAGTCCGGCAGGTAGAGCTCGTCGACGAACGGGCTGTCGTCCAGCGGGAGCAGGTTGGTCCGCCGCGTGCCCCAGAGGATCTGCTCGGGGCGGCGGTCCTCGCCGGTCAGCAGGTAGTTGACCACCTCGGCACCGCTCTGCCCGCCTCCGACCACGGCGACCCGCTTGCCGGCGAAGTCGCGCGGCCGCCGGAGCAGCTGGTCGGTGTGGAAGACCCGCTCCGGATCCCGGCCGCGCAGGGTGTGCGGCAGCCGCGGCGCCAGTCCGGTGCCCACCACCAGGTTGCGCGCCTGGAACAGCCCGTTGCCGGTGTGGACGACGAAGGCGTCACCGCTCCACTCGACGTTCTCGGCCCGCACACCGAAGCGCAGGTTGTCCAGGCCGGCCGCCACCCACTGGCAGTACTGCTCGAACTCCCGGCGCGGCACCTTGGACCGGCCGGTCACCAGCAGCCGGTACAGCCGCTTGGTGTCCACCTGGAAGGCCAGGAAGGAGAACGGGTTGGTCGGGTCGACCGGAGTGACCAGGTCCTTCAGGAAGTGGACCTGCATCTCGGCGTCCGGCAGCATCAGGCCGGGGTGCCACTCGAACCGCTCCTTGTGGTCGACGAAGACGCTCGACAGGCCCGGTTCCCCCGACGTCAGCGCCGCGAGGCTCAGGTTCGAAGGACCTATGCCGACACCCACCAGATCGAAAGTCTCCGGCATCTCACTCATGCTGTCTCTCCCGTAGTCACTGGGGTGCTGCGTCAGCCGATTTCGTGTGCCGGTAGCCAGGTCACTCCCCGGTCGGTGAGCGACCGCATCAGTCCGTCGAACTGCTCGGCGGACAGGGTGCGGTGCGGCTTGTGCCAGCCGGGTCCGGTGACCGACCGCCCGGCGAGCAGTCCGGTCGCCCCGGCCAGTGCGAACCCGGTGGTGCGGGCCATCGCGGAGAGGCCGGTCGCCTCGTCCGCGGTGTCCAGGACGGTGCTGCGCAGGCTGGCCTGCGCACCGCCCAGGCGGCCGTGCGCGGTCACCTCCAGGACCACCAGGTCCCGGTCGCCGGGGCGGGCGCGCACCTGGGGTGCGAGCACTCGTTCGACCACCCGCTTGGGCGGAACCTCGACGCCGTCGACGTCCACGGCTTCCTCGGCCAGCAGCCCGAGCCGGGCCAGGCCGGAGACGGCCTGGGCGAAGCCGGGCCAACGCAGGGTCTTCTGGGTGCAGTCGGCCCCGTGCAGCAGAGGGTGCTCGCCGAGCCAGGGGGCCATGCCGTCGTGGTAGGCCTCCAGACGGCCCACCCCGTCGACGTCCCGCGTCTCGATCCCGGAGAACCGGGCGTGTCGCACCTTCCGGCCACGGCTGAGAGCCAGTGCCTCACGCTGGGCGATCGGCAGATGGTGGTCGTTCTCACCGCCGAAGAAGGCGGTGTAGCCGAGCGGTTCCCGCGGCTGCCGGGGCACGCCGCCGCAGCGGATCTCGAGCGCCTCGACCCGGTCCAGACGCTCGGCCACGTGCACCGCGAGCAGTTCGGTGAGGCCCGGTTCCAGCCCGAGCGGCAGCAGCACGGTGGCGCCGGCTGCCCTGAACCAGGCGTCGAGACCGGGGAGCTCCTCGGTCGGCGGCCGGGTGATGCTCGCCACCGGCACCCTCGGATCGGTGCGCACCACAGTGCGGATCACCGCCCGGGTCGCCGCCCACGGAAGTGCCGTGGCGACGGCGTCCCGTCCGACGAGCGCGTCGGCCGGATCGGCCTCGATCCGGACCGGTCGGTCGCCGAACCCGGCCAGCCAGCGGGCAAGTTCCTCGGCCTGCTCGCGGTCCCGGTCGACCAGCGTCAGCTCGGTGGTGTCCGGGCCGGTCGCCAGGGCGTACGCGGCGGCCCGGCCCATCTGCCCGCACCCCACCAGCGCCGCCCTCACGAGCGCCGCCCCCGCACCAGGGCGCACACTGAGGCCGCCACGGCGACTACTCGCCGTCGACCGCGGTCATCCGGGCCACCGCCTCGGCGGGCACCCGGTCCAGCAGATCCTCGAGTCCGGCCCGGTCGACGTGCCGGGCGATCACTGCGGCCACCCGCTGCTGGCCGAAGTTCTGCGGTGGCAGGGCGACTTCGGCGCCTGCCGGGACCTCGTAGAAGACGTGGTCGACGCCCGCCTGCTCGCAGAGCCCCTGGAGGCCGCCGACCTCCTCGAAGCGGCCGGCCTGCCCGGCGAGCACGAACCGCAGGCCCGCGTTCATCCGTCGATCGTGCTCCAGGCGCAGCGGGTCCCCGGTGGCGACCCGGATGACGTTCTCGAAGTAGTCGACGCCGGTGGCCAGCGGCACCAGGTGTGAGCCGATGTAGTCGCCGGCCGGGCGGGCGGCGATCTCGATGAACCGCAGGCCTCGCTCGCCCCACTTGGCCTCCAGGTGGAAGGCGCAGTGGTCGAAGCCCAGGCCTGCCACGATGTCCTTGGTGGTCGCGGTGATCTCCGCCCAGGCGTCGGCGGGCAGCGCACTGGGGACCTTGTGGGACAGCTCCAGGTGGTACGGGACGCTGGTCACCTTGTCGGTGATGGTGACGACGTGCACTTCGCCGTCCGAGACGAAGCCCTCGACGCTCAGCTCGTCGCCCTCCAGGAACTCCTCGACGATGAACTCCGCGCCGAACTGGCGGAACACCGGGTCGAAGTCCGGCCGGGCGATGCCGGCCAGCCGCGCCATGGCCGGCTCCAGGTCGGCCTGCTCGCGCAGCTCGAAGATGCCCTTGGAACCGGAGGCGCCGGTAGGCTTGACGACGGCCGGCAGCCCGACCTCGTCCAGCGCAGTGCGCAGCTCGTCCAGGCCGGTGACCCGGGCGAAGCGGGGGAGTACGCCGCCGAGGTGGCGCAGCGCCTCCTTCATCGCGTACTTGTTGCGGGCCCGGAGCGCGGCCGTCTCGGACATCCCGCGCAGGCCGAGGTCGGCCGCGATCGCCGAGACCAGCTGGACGTCCACCTCGGTGAAGTTGACGACGCCGACCAGGTCGTAGCTCTTCGCGAGCTCCCTGGCGGCCGCCAGGGAGGCCTCCCGGTCGTAGGTGTCGACCTGGTGGAACTCATCCACGAGCGGCTTCGCGAATTCCGGGACGGAACGCCCGAGGAGTACTGCACCATATCCGAGGCGACGGGCCGCGAGAAGGGATTCGAGGCCTTCCCTTTGAATTCTCCGAAGGTTCACGAAAAGGACATGGCGCTTCGCCACGGGACCCTCCACATTCTCTTGACGGATGGGAAAGGTGAGCCGATCCAACGGAGACCCGATGAGGTCTTCGGCTGCCTATTCCGGGCCGACGTTTGGTCAAAATCCTGTCTCTTCGGTGAGATGGACACCATCGACCCCGCCGCCCTCAGGCTCACCACCAGCATGATCCACCGACAGAGACATGTCAACCAGTCTCTTCGGGTCGGCGCCGACACCCCGGCGAACACCGGTCACTTCTGGGGACCGGTCCCGTGGAAGGCCTCTGGTTCGCCCTCGAAGGTCACCTGCGCAGATGATTCTTCGCCCCCTTCGATCGCGGGCGAACGCTCCCTCCGGTCTCGGTGTCCGGACTCCGGTGCCCGCCCCGGTCGGCCCGCCTCCGTGCGCCGCTCGGCCGAAATACCCGCCGCCGGTGAAATGGCGTCCCGGCCCCGGGCGTGACCGGTCCGCCCCTGGCAGGATGGCCGGCCCGACCGGGGCGGTCGCGGGTGTTTCCCGTTCCGGTCGCGCTCCTCCGGCTCCGTGGTGCGCGGGACGGACGTGAGGTCGCTGCGTCGGACCGTCCTGGACGAGCCCGGCACCGGGGCGGAACACCGCCCGGCGGCCCCTCTGGCGGGCGGCGCGACCGAGGGTCCGAAGGCCGTTCGCGGACCCGCGAGCCCCCACGCCTTCCTGACGGGCCCCTGGATCCCCCCCCGGACGGCGGCCGAGCCTGCCGGTGGGGAGGGGCCACCCCGGCATGCCCTGGGACGGCAGTGGGCCGATGGCCGCCGACGCCTGCCCGGGTGGCGCGCTCGGCGAGCCGGTACAGCTGCCGGACGGCGTTCCCGCCGGTGCTCGCCGGGTCGGAGCCGTAGCGGCCGCCCTCCGCTCCCCGGTGCCCGACCCCGCCCCTCGGCGCACCGGTGGCACCCATGACCGCGCATCTCGCTGCACGGAGGCCTGATCGACTCGTGGCCGCGGCGCCGCGCCGCCTCCGACGGGCACCTGCCGGTGCGGTTCGCGGAGGGCCCGGCCGGTCCGGTGGTGCTCCTCCGAGGTGAGTCCGACACCGCCTGGCCGGCTGCCCGGGCTGCCGGACTGGTCCGGACCGCCGCACACCGGCCTGCTGTTCCCCGCGGGGAGGCACGGGTTCCGCCACCCGGGCACCGCGGTGCGCTGCCCGGGAGCCGAACCCGCGTCGCACGGCCGGGCCCGCGGCCCCTGGTGGGCTGCGCTGCCCGGCCCTGCGCGGGCGTCAGAGCGCGTCGAGCAGCCGGCCTGCCCGGTCGAGGGTCTCGCGGAAGTTCTCCTCGGTGGTCCGCTCGCGCGCCCCGGCCACCGTGAGCCACTCCAGCGGAGATTCCGGGTTCTCCGGCCGGGCGGCCTCCGGCATGCCCGTGGCCAGCAGGAACCGCAGGTCCGCGTGCTCGTGCGCGGGCTCGCGCGGCGAGGCCGGCACCGGCACCACGGTGAGGTGCACCAGGGAGGCGTCCGGCCACGGCGCCAGGTCGGTGAGGTGGGTCTCCTCCCGCCCCTCCCGCAGCGCGATCTCCAGCGGCAGCGTCTCGCCCGGGTCGCCGTGCCCGCCGACCTGCAGCCAGGCCTGCTGGCGGACGTGCCAGCGCAGCAGCACCCGCTTGGTCGCCGGGTGGACGATCAGGGCGGAAGCCGTGAAGTGGAGCGGGGTCCCGCGGTCCCATGCGCCGGGCTCGCCGACCAGGCCCAGCAGCCGTTCATGGTCCGCCGCCTCGCCGACGCTCCGGGGCCGGTAGCCGCCCAGCAGCTCGGCCAGGTCGGGGGTCTGCGTCCCGCTTGTCATCCTCAGCTCTCCTTGTTCCGTCGAGTCCGCGTCATCAGCTCTGGTCGGAAGGGCCGTTGGATCTGTCCGTGTCCCGTTCGGGGCGGACGGATCCACCGTACCCGGTGATTGCGGAGGGCCGTTCGGTGAGCACGGCGGGCCGCCTCGCCCGGGGAGTGTTGCGGCTGGCCAGGAAGCGCACCTCGCCCGCCGTCACGACCGCCGAGATGCCGGGGATGTCGCCGATGGCCAGGGCGTCCAGGGCGGTGCCCGCCGCCGAGCCGCGGGGCGCGTCCAGAACCACGAGGTCCGCCTCGTCGCCCACCCGCAGCCGTCCGGCGGGCAGACCCCAGACGTCGGCGACGTTGCCCGTCGCGAGCCCCCAGACCCGGGCGGGTTCCACCGGTCCCAGTGCGGACAGCTCCACCACCGTCTTCAGCACCGACAGCGGGATCACCCCGAAACCCGATGGGGTGTCCGAGCCCAGCACGATCCGCTCCAGCGCGCCCTCCGCCACGGCACGCCGGACGATCCGCAGGGCCGCCCGGAGGTTCCCGGCCTGGACGATCTGCAGTGCCATCCGGCTCTCGGCCAGCAGCCGGTCCACGGCGGTGTCGGGCAGCGCGGTGGGGCCGCCGTTGGCATGCCCGCAGACGTCCGGGTCCAGCGCCAGCAGGTCGTCGGCGCCGAGCGAGGCGGAGCCGGCAGCGCTGGCGCCCCCGGCATGGCACATCACCTTCAGGCCGTGCGCCTTGGCCCAGCGGATCTGCTCGACACCGTCCACGGCCTTCTCGTAGGCGCCGAAACCGAACTTCGCCAGCCACACCCCGCAGCTCGCGAGCTCTGCGAAGTCGGCCTCGTCCAGGGTGGGTTCGAGCAGCACGTTCCCGGCGTGCACCCGCATCCCGCCGGGTCGGAAGTTGTCGTACGACGCCCGGGCGGCGACCGCGAGCGCCTTGACCCCGGCCCGGTCCCGCGGGCGGCCGGGGACGTGCACCTCCCCGGCCGAGATGGTCCGGGTGATGCCGCCGTGGACGTACCCCTCCAGGTAGTCCACGGCCTTCTGCCGGGGCGAGTAGTCGCCGAAGGCGACGTGCCCGTGCGAGTCGATCAGGCCGGGCGCCACGGTGGCCCCGGCCGCGTCCAGGACCCGGTCGGCAGCGTCCAGTCCCTCCGCCAGGTCGGCGGCCCGACCGACCGCCGTGATGAGGCCGTCCACGCACAGGACGGTGTCCGCGCCGTCCACCAGCGGAGCGGTGGGGTCACCGGAGACCACGCATCCGGCCCCCGTGACTGCCAATGTGCCCACGTCGTCGTCCTTCCCTCGTCCCGTCTCACGCCGCCGCGAAGCGCTCCGGCCGGAACGCCGCCGCCATCCCGGACGGCTCACCCAGCACCTCCTGCGCGGCGATCTCCCCGAGCACCGGCGCCAGGGTGAGCCCGCTGTGGGTCACCACCACGTACAGCGACTCTGCTCCGGGCACCCAGCCCAGCACGCTCATCCCGTCCGCGGGCATCGGGCGGACACCCACGAAGGCGTCCTCCACCGTGACCTCCGCCCCGGCCGTGCCGGGCAGCACCTCGGCCAGGCGCGCGAGGACCTTCTCCGCGGCGGCCGGGTCCTGCCCCTCCTCGGTCAGCTCCTCGTCCACGTCGTGGCAGTGCAGCACCAGCCGCCCTCCACTGTGCGGACGAATGCTCAGGTGCGGAGCGTGCAGCACCCGCTCCACCCGGACGGGTACCGGTGAGGTCCTCACCAGCAGCCCGCGCACGGTGATCCCCGAGTCGTCCCCGGGTTCCACCAGTGGCACGTCCGCGCCGACGTGGCCGAGCAGTTCCCGCGTGCCGCGCCCGGCGCAGCCGACCACGGCGTCCGCCTCGATCTGCTGTCCGGAGGCCAGCCGGACGCCGCGTACCCGGCCGCTGCCGAGGAGCCCGGTGACGGCGTCCCCGGTCCGCAGCCGGGCGCCCAGGCTGCGGGCCCGCGCCTGGACTGCCGAGACCAGCCGGTCGCTGATCACGTGGGCGTCGTCCGGGTAGTACAGCAATGGCCCGTGCAGGCCGTCGAGTGCCAGACCCGGCTGGAGTTCGCGCCGGGCCCGCTCGGCGTCCAGCTCCTCGACCGGGTAGCCCTTGGCCCGGTAGCCGTCGGCGATGCCGGCGAGCCGCCGGGCGCCCTCAGCGCTGTCGGCCCAGTGCAGGTTGCCGCGCCGGAAGAACCAGGGCTCGCCGTCGGTCGTGGCGGCCAGCCGCTCGTGGGCGCGCAGGCCCTCGGCCGAGAGCCGGTAGTACGGCTCGAACCCGTTGTCCACCGCGTTGACCCAGCCGAAGCCGTGGGCGGAGAGCCCGTCGGCGGGCTCCCGGGCGTCGACCAGGACGACCTCGGCACCCTGTTCGGCCAGGCGCAGCGCCACACAGCTGCCGATCGATCCGGCTCCGACGACGACGATCCTGGTCACCGCTGTCCCTCCTTGCCGAGCGCCGTCCCGCACAGGTAGCCGCCGACGAGGGCCGGCCCGAGGGTGCCACCGGATCCCGGGTAGCCCGGCCCCATCACCGGCGAGGTGACGTTCCCGCAGGCGTACAGGCCGGGGACGGGTGTGTCGTCGTACCGCAGCACCCTGCCGTGCCCGTCCGTGACCAGGCCGCCCTTGGTGCCGAGCATGCCCGGCTCGACCCGGACGGCGTGGAACGGCGGCTCGACCAGCGGCGCGAGGCAGGGGTTGGGCTCGTGCAGCGGGTCGCCGTAGTAGCGGTCGTGGCTGGTTTCGCCACGGCCGAAGGCGGTGTCGACGCCGCGGACGGCGTCCGGGTTGAAGTCGGCCAGGGTCTCGGTCAGGCCCTGCTCGTCCACCCCGATCAGGCGGGCGAGTTCGGCGGGGGTGCCGGCGCTGGTGTACCAGTCGGGGACCGGCCCGCCCGGCTGCACGCCGGCGATCGGGTAGGTGCGGCGGAACGCCTCGTCGAAGACCAGCCAGGCCGGCAGGTTGGGGCGCTCGTGCCGGGTGGGGTCGAAGGCCAGGAAGGCCTTGGTGACGTCGTTGTAGTTGACGGCCTCGTTGACGAAGCGCCGGCCGTACCGGTTGACCATGATCGAGCCGGGCAGGCACCGCTCGCCGACCAGGTGCCGGGACATCGGCACCCCGTCGTACTCCTCGCCCTGGCCGGACACCGCGGGCGCCCACCACGCCTGGGACATGGTGCCGAGTGCAGCCCCGAGGACGGCCGCCATCAGCAGGCCGTCGCCGTGGTTCCACGGCGGGCTGACCGGGCGCGTCCCGGCCAGTCCGAGGTGGGTCTGCTTGAGCCGCTCGTTCCACTCGAAGCCGCCGGTGGCCAGCACCACGCCGGCCCGCGCCCGGTACTCGACCGGGCCGTCGGAGGTCTCGGCCCGGACACCGGCCACCCGGCCATCCTCGACCAGCAGCTCGGTGGCGCGCGCCCCGGTCTCGAAGGACACGCCGCGATCGTCGCAGGCCGCCACCAGGCCGGCCACCAGCGCGGCGCCCACCGTGACGACGCCCTCCGCCTTGCGGCGGGCGACCAGCTCGTGGTCGTAGCGCCCGGGGACCTGCCAGCGGTGCCGCTCGTCGTAAGTGACGGCGTCGAAGTGGCCGCCCGTCCTGATCCGCTCCAGCAGGCCGGGCCGGTCGGCGGTCGGGAAGGGCACGTTGTCGAGGGTGCGGCCGACATCCCGGGCCCCGGGCCAGTCCGAGTGGTAGTCGGGCCGGTCGATCGGGAACAGCCGGACGGGCGTTTCGGCGTGCAGGTAGTCCACCACCTGGGGCGCCACCTCGACGTACTGCTCGAGCCGCCACCGCTCGACCTCACCCTCGGTGACGAGTTCCAGGTAGCGCAGCGCGTCCTCGACGGAGTCGGGCATGCCGTGCTCGCGCATCACGGAGCTGTCGGGCACCCAGATCATGCCGCCGGACACGCCGGTGGTGCCGCCCAGTACCGGGGTGCGTTCGAGCACCAGCACCCGGTGCCCGGCGTCGGCGGCGCGACACGCCGCCAGAAGTCCGGCGCCGCCGGAGCCGATCACCAGGGAGTCGGTTTCAACCTGTCGCACGGCAGTCCAATCCTCGGGGTCGAACGGGGCTCGGGAGTCGGGCGGGCTTCGGGGTCAGAGCAGCGGGGCGGGTCGGTAGCCGGACCACTCGGGGTAGGTGGCGGCGAGTTCCTCGATCCGCGCCACCACGGCCGCGACCTGGTCGGTGGCGGCGCCGGTGAAGCCGATCCGGTCGGCCAGGAGGGCGTCCAGCCGAGCGCGGTCCAGCGGCAGCCGCTCGTCCGCTGCGAGCCGGGCCATCAGGTGGTTGTCCCCGCCCTCGGAGCGCATGTCCAGGGCCGCGCCGACGGCGTGCTCCTTGATGATCTCGTGGGCGGTCTCCCGGCCGACGCCCGCGCGCACCGCCGCCATCAGGATCTTGGTGGTGCCGAGGAAGGGCAGGTAGCGCTCCAGCTCGGCGCCGACCATCGAGGGGAAGACCCGGAACTCGTCCAGGACGGTGAGCATCGTCTCCAGCATCCCGTCGAAGGCGAAGAAGGCGTCCGGCAGCGCGACCCGGCGCACCACCGAGCAGGACACGTCGCCCTCGTTCCACTGGTCGCCGGACAGCTCGGCGGCCATCGAGGCGAAGCCGCGCAGCACGATCATCAGGCCGTTGACCCGTTCGCAGGAACGGGAGTTCATCTTGTGCGGCATGGCCGAGGAGCCGACCTGGCCCTCAGCGAAGCCCTCGGTCACCAGCTCGTCGCCGGCCATCAGCCGGATCGACCGGGCCAGCGAGGACGGGCCGGCCGCCAGCTGGACCAGCAGGCTCAGCACCTCGTAGTCCAGCGAGCGCGGGTAGACCTGGCCGACGCTGGTGAGCCGGTGCGCGAACCCGAGGTGCCCGGCCACCCGGTCCTCCAGCTCGGCCAGCCGGGCGCGGTCCCCGCCGAGCAGGTCCAGCATGTCCTGGGCCGTCCCCATCGGGCCCTTGATGCCGCGCATCGGATAGCGCTCGATCAGCTCCTCCAGCCGCACCAGGGCGGTCAGCACCTCGTCGGCCACGGTCGCGAAGCGTTTGCCCAGCGTGGTGGCCTGGGCGGCCACGTTGTGCGAGCGGCCGGCCATCACCAGTTCGGCGTGCTCGGCGGCCAGCGCCCCGAGCCGGGTCAGCAGCGCGACGCAGCGGCCGCGCACCAACAGCAGGCTCTCCCGGATCTGCAGCTGCTCGACGTTCTCGGTGAGGTCCCGGGAGGTCATCCCCTTGTGGATGTGCTCGTGCCCGGCCAGGGCGTTGAACTCCTCGATCCGGGCCTTCACGTCGTGCCGGGTGACCCGCTCGCGCGCCTCGATGGACGTGTGGTCGATCCGGTCGAGGACCTTCTCGTAGTCGGCCACCACGCCGTCCGGGACGGCCACGCCGAGGTCGCGCTGGGCGCTCAGCACGGCCAGCCACAGCCGGCGTTCCAGCCGGATCTTGTTCTCGGCCGACCAGAGTTCGACCAGCTCGGGCGAGGCGTAGCGGGCGGCCAGGACGTCGGGGATGTCGGTCTTCATGGTCCTGCTTTCCGAGTGGGGTGTCGTCCGCACGGTCTTCCGCACGGCGTGTGCCGGTGCGGCGAGGTCCCGGTCAGGGGACCTCGGTGGTGATCAGGCCCTGGTTGTTGGCCCGGGTGAACCAGAAGCTCCGGATCAGGCCGCGGTTCTTGAGGTCCCAGGCCCACCGTTCGGCGTCCTGCGGGCGCCGGGTGAAGGCGAAGCAGGCCGGGCCGGTGACGCTGAGCGCGATCGCGTCCACCGACGGGGCGGCCCGGCCGGCCTCCAGCACGTCGGCCACCGCCTCGCCCTGGAAGGCGATCTGTGCCTGCTTGAAATGGCCGGTGAAGGTGATCTCGTTGACTGCCGCGCAGAACGCGTCGAAGTCCTGTTCCAGGACGGCCGGGGCGAGCCCCATGAAGACCAGGTGGGAGGTGCGCCAGGACTCCTCGGCCGGGATCGGCGTGACCGAGTGGAACCAGTCCAGCTCCTCCTGTCCGCCCAGGTGGCGGCCGTGGGTGAGCAGCACCAGGATCGGCCAGTCCGGGAAGTCGAGCCGGACCACCGGTTTCGGCGGTGCCACCTGCGGGGCGAACCGGCTCGGCCGCAGGTACTTCTGCGGCTGCCCGGCGAAGTCCGGCGGGTTGACGTGACCGCCGTCGACAAGGAAGCCGCCGTACGCGGACAGCCCGGTGCTGGCGCCCGAGGTCCGACCGCGGCCGAGGACGCGGGCCAGTTCCCGCCGGTCCGGGTCCACACCGCACAGCCGGCCGTAGGCATGGCCGACGGCCAGCAGCGTGCTGGTCTTCGAGCCGAAGCCGCTGTGCTGCGGCAGCGCTTCGAGGACGTCGATCCGGGCGGCCGGGCCGTCCCACAGCTTGCGCAGGGTCTCCACGGCCGCAGCCAGTTCGCGCGCCGTCTCCTCGGCGGTGCCGGTCACCGCGACGATCCCGTCCGCGGCCTCCCGGACCTCGGCGGTCAGGCCGGGCCGGTCGACGGCCATCGCGGCGATGCCGTTGCGGCGCAGCGAGCCGCCGTCGAGGCTGATCAGGGTGAAGCTCAGCCGGGCCGGAGCGGACACCCGGACGGCACCGCTTCGGTCGGATCGGTCATGTGCCATGGTGAGATCTCCGGTTGATCGTCGATCACGGTCGCGGGCGAGCCGGTCCGGACGCGGAACACGGGGTCCGGGGGGCCGCTGGATTCCGGGCGGCCGGTCGTCTCCGCCGGGCCCCTCGCAGGCCGTCGGCGCATCACGCCCCTGGGCAGCCGAACACAGCTGCAAGGCCCGCGGCGAGGCAATCTTGGACCGATGTCGGATCCACCGTCAATCGCCTCTCCCCGTCGGACCGCTTCTCACCTGGGGTGTCACATCCGTGATCGCCGTTTCGTCTCAGGAGTGGAAGCCGACCATCGCGATCGCACGTCGCGACCACCGAAACGGAGGCCACCAGTGGCTACGCGGAAGGTCAACGAATCCCTGACCCGGGTCGGACCGGGCACGCCCATGGGCCGCCTGCTCCGCGAGTACTGGCTTCCGGTCATGCGCAGCGAGAGGCTCGCGGAGCCCGGCGGAGCGCCCGTCCCGGTCGAGCTGCTCGGCGAGAAGTACGTGCTGTTCCGCGGCGCCGACAGCAGGGTCGGCTGCTTCGACGAGGCCTGCCCGCACCGCGGCGCCTCGCTGGCGCTGGCCCGCAACGAGGACTGCGCGCTGCGCTGCGTCTACCACGGCTGGAAGTTCGACGTCTCCGGCAAGGTGCTGGACACCCCCTCGGAGCCCGAGGACGGCGGCCGGTTCGCCTCCCGGGTCTCGCTCAGGCACCACCCGGTGGTGGAGGCCGGCGGCGTCATCTGGGTGTGGCTCGGCGGCACCGGACGGGAGCCCAACGCCTTCCCCGCGTTCCCCTTCACCAAGCTGCCGGCCGATCAGGTCTTCGCCACCGTCGCGCTGGTGGACTGCAACTGGCTCCAGGGCGTCGAGGCCGACATCGACTCGGCGCACGTCTCCCTGCTCCACGAGACGGAGGCCCGCAACGGCCCGCTGCGCGACCTGCTCGACGACACCGCCCCGCGCGACGAGATCGACGAGCAGCCGTACGGGCTGCGCTACGCCGCGATCCGCTCGCTGTCCTCCGGCGACTCGCTGGTGCGGATCAAGCCCTTCGCCATGCCCTGGTACACCGTGGTGCCCGAACTGCCCACCGGTGACCGGCTCTGGCACGCCTGGGTGCCCGTCAACGACCACCGGACCATCATGTGGTACTTGTGGTGGAACGAGGACAAGCCGGTCGACCCGACGTACTTCGCCGAGCAGTTCGGCCTGGACCTCGACCGGCTCAACCCCGACAACATCCGCGAGGGCTACACCCGCGAGAACGCCTGGGGCCAGGACCGCGGCGCGATGGCCGACGGCCGCAGCTTCTCCGGCATCCGCGGCCTGGTGCTCCAGGACGTCGCCGTGCAGGAGAGCATGGAGCCGATCGTCGACCGGACCATCGAGAACCCGGGCAAGAGCGACCGCGGCATCGTCCGCGCCCGCCGCTACCTGCTGGACGCGCTGGAGACCCACGCCGGCGGCGGGACCCCGCCGGGGCTCGGACCTGACGCCGACTACGGCACCGCGACCTCCGCCAACATGGTCGTCCCGGCCGGCACCGACTGGCGCGACCTGGTCTCCTGAGCCGGCCCGCCCGGCCCGCCCGGCAGACACGCCATCCGGAGGAGGAACCGCCATGGCCCACGTGCTGTCCATCTCGGGAAGTCCGTCCACGACCTCCCGCACCACCGCCCTGCTCCGCCACCTCGACGCCCGTCTCACCGCCCACGGCCACCGGGTGGTGCCGCTGGACGTCCGGACCCTGCCGGCCGAGGCGCTGCTCGGAGCCGACCCCCGGCACCCGGCCGTCGCGGCGGCGGCCGGACTCGTCGAGGCGGCCGACGGGATCGTGGTCGGCACGCCCGTCTACAAGGCCGCCTACTCCGGGCTCCTGAAGTCGCTGCTCGACCTGCTGCCGCAGCACGCCCTCGCCGGGAAGGTGGTGCTGCCGCTGGCCACCGGCGGCAGCACCGCGCACGTCCTGGCGATCGACTACGCGTTGCGCCCGGTCCTCACCTCGATGGGCGCCGCGCAGATCACCCCCGGCTGGTTCACCCTCGACCGCGACATCACCGTGCGGGAGGACGGCACGGTGGCGGTCGCCGAGCCGGCCGCAGACGCCCTGGCCCAGGTCACCGACCAGTTCTCCGTAGCCCTCGGCGGGCGCGCCGCGCTGTCCGCGGCCTCCGCCTGAGCCCCCTCTCCCCCTTCCTGTTGGAGTCCATGTGAAGCGCTGGTCCACCAAGGACTTGGAAATCCTCCGCCCGGCGAGTGACGGCCGCCCCGGTGACGGCATCCTCACCTTCACCGACCGCTACTCGGTGTACGACTTCGGCGTGATGCCGGACGAGATCCCCGGCAAGGGCATCGCCTCCGCCACCATGGCCGTGCACTCCTTCGGACTGCTCGCGGCCGCCGGCGTACCGACCCACTTCGTGGAGCAGGTGGACGAGCGCTCGCTGCGGATCCGGCTGCTGGACATCGACCTCCAGGGCCGCCGCGCCGTCACCGGCCCGGGCGGGATGATCCCGCTCCAGGTGGTCTACCGCAATGCTCTGCCGCGGGAGTCCTCCGTCCACCGCCGCACCGCAGCGGGCACCCTGGACCCGGCGCTGGTGCCCCCGTACGGCGACGACGGCGCGCCCTGGCTGGCCTCCCCGATGGTGGAGTTCACCACCAAGTTCGAGGAGACCGACCGCTTCGTCACCGCCGAGGAAGCGGCCCTGGTCGGCCGGGTCACCTCCGACGACCTGGCCGGGATCGCCGAGCTGACCCGCACCGTGGCCGGGGTCCTGACCGCCCACGCGGACGCGGTCGGGCTGCGGCTGGCGGACGGCAAGGCCGAGTACGGCTTCGACGAGCACCGCCGTCCGCTGCTGATCGACCACGTCGGCACCCCGGACGAGAACCGCTTCTACTTCCACGGCACCCCGGTCTGCAAGGAACTGCTGCGGCTGCTCCACCCCGGGCTGCGCGACCAGGTGCAGCAGGACGTGCGCAACGGCACGCCGCGCTCCCGATGGCCGCGTCCGGCGCGGCTGGGCGACCGTCTGGTGACCGCCACCGCCGAGGTCTACGCGGCGCTCAGCGCACTGTGGACCGGCGGCCGTCCGGACACCCCGCAGCCCGGGCAGCGGCTCACCTCGGCGGTCGAGGAGTTCCACGCCGCTCTGCCCGAGGCACAGTTGCTGGAACGGGTCGGCCTGGTCGGGGCACCGAGCAACTGAGGAGGGGCCATGGGGGTCGGGGACGCGACCGTGGCGGCCGAGGTGACCGCCGCGCTCCGCCGCGCCGGAGTCGGGGCCGACGGCTCCACGCGCCGCAGGGCGGAGTACTCCGGCGACGCCTCGCTCTACCGTGTCGTCCCGGCGGCCGTCGCGTTCCCGCGCAGCGCCGAGGAGGTGATGACGACGCTGGAGGTCTGCCGATCGCTCGGCGTTCCGTTGACGGCCCGGGGCGCCGGGACGTCGATCGCCGGGAACGCGGTCGGCCCCGGTGTCGTCCTCGACTTCTCCCGCCACCTCAACCGGGTGCGCCGGATCGACCCGGAGGCCCGGACGGCACAGGTGGAGCCGGGAGTCGTCCTCGACGACCTGCAACGGGCCGCCGCCGTCCACGGCCTGCGCTTCGGCCCCGACCCGTCCACCCACAGCCGCTGCACGATCGGCGGGATGATCGGCAACAACGCCTGCGGCTCCCGCGCTCTGGGGTACGGGCGCACCGCCGACAACGTGCTCGAACTGGACGTGGTCACCGGCACCGGCGAGCGCCTCACCGCCCGCAGGGGCGCAGAACCGTCCGGCTCACCGTCCCTCACCGCGCTCTCCCGCGTGGTGCAGGACCGGCTGGCCGTCATCCGCACCGAACTCGGCCGGTTCGGGCGGCAGGTGTCCGGCTACTCCCTCGAACACCTGCTGCCCGAAAAGGGTTTCGACGTCCCGGCCGCCCTCACCGGCTCCGAGGGCACCCTCGGCGTCCTGCTCGGGGCGCGGCTGCGACTGACCGCCGTTCCGGCCGCGACCGCCCTGGCCGTGCTGGGCTATCCCGACATGGCCGACGCCGCCGACGCCGTCCCCCGGCTGCTGCCCTGCGGGCCGGACGCCGTCGAGGGCCTGGATCGGCGCATCGTCGACATCGTGCGCGGGCTGCGCGGTGCCGCCGCCCTGCCTGATCTCCCGCGCGGTGGCGGCTGGTTGCTGGTCGAGGTGCCGGGCGCCACACCGGCCGCGGCCCGGGCCGGCGCGGCCCGGTTGATCGCCGCCGCCGGGGCGCTGGACTCCCGGCTGATCACCGACCGGGGGGAGGCCGCGGCGCTCTGGCGGATCCGCGAGGACGGCGCCGGCCTGGTCGCCCGCACCGGCCGCGCCCATCCCGGCTGGGAGGACGCCGCCGTGCCGCCCGCCCGGCTCGGCGCCTACCTGCGGGAGTTCGAGGCGCTGCTGACCGACCACGGCCTCACCGGCATTCCGTACGGGCACTTCGGCGACGGCTGCGTGCACGTCCGACTCGACTTCCCGCTCGAACGACGGGGTGGCCCGGCCGCGTTCCGCGCCTTCCTGGAGCAGGCCGCGCACCTGGTCGGCCGGTACGGCGGTTCGATGTCCGGCGAGCACGGCGACGGCCGCGCCCGCAGCGAACTCCTCCCGCACATGTACTCTCCCGCCGCGCTGGAGGCCTTCGGCGCGGTCAAGGCCGTCCTCGACCCCGACGGCCTGCTCAACCCCGGCGTCCTGGTGGACCCGGCCCCGCTGGACGCCGATCTCCGGCTTCCCGCCGCCGCCCCGCTGCGCACCGGCCTCGCACTCGGCCACCGCCGCGACGACGGCGACTTCACCCGGGCCGTGCACCGCTGCACCGGTGTCGGCAAGTGCCGCGCGAGCAGTCCGGCCCCCGACTCCGTGATGTGCCCCAGCTACCTGGCCACCCGGGACGAGAAGGACTCCACCCGGGGCCGTGCCCGGGTGCTCCAGGAGATGGTCAACGGCACGCTGGTGCAGGGCTGGCAGGCCCCCGAACTCGCCGAGTCGCTGGACCTCTGCCTGGCCTGCAAGGGCTGTTCCTCCGAATGCCCCAGCGGCGTCGACATGGCCGCCTACAAGGCCGAGTACCTCCATCAGCGCTACCGCGGCCGACTGCGCCCCGCCTCCCACTACTCGCTCGGCCTGCTTCCGTACTGGGCCCGCCTCGCCGCCCTCGCCCCGGGGCTCGCCAACCGCGCCCTGGCCGGGCCGCTCGGCCGGCTTGCCCGACGGGCCGCCCAGGTGGACCCGCGCCGGGACCTCCCGCGCTTCGCCCCGCGGACCTTCCGCCAGTGGTTCGCCGCCCGCCCCCGGCCGACCGCTGCCGGCGAGCCGGTGCTGCTCTGGGTCGACACCTTCACCAACCATTTCGCCCCGCACGTCGGCCGGGCCACCGTGAGGGTCCTCGAGGGAGCCGGCTACCGGGTGCGGATCCCGGACCGGCAGCTCTGCTGCGGCCTCACCACCATCAGCACCGGACAGCTGGACCTCGCCCGCCGGACCCTCGGCCGCAGCGTGGACGCCCTGGCTCCGCACGCCGAGGCCCGTGTCCCGATCGTAGGGATGGAGCCGTCCTGCACCGCGGTCCTCCGCGGCGACGCCGCCGAGCTCCTCGGCGCCACACCGGCCGTGGCGGCCGTCACACGCGCCACCCGCACCCTGGCCGAGCTGCTCGCCGACACCCCCGGTTGGACGGCCCCGTCCCTGGCCGGTACCCGGATCGTCGCCCAGCCGCACTGCCACCACCGCGCCGTCCTCGGCTGGACCGCCGACCGCGAACTGCTCACCCGGGCCGGCGCAACCGTCCAGGCCGTCGACGGCTGCTGCGGGATGGCCGGGAACTTCGGGGTCGAACGCGGTCATTACGAGACCAGTGTGCAGGTCGCCGAAAACTCCCTGCTGCCCGCCGTCCGCGCCGCCGGGCCGGACACCGACCTGCTCGCCGACGGCTTCTCCTGCCGCACCCAACTCGACCAGCTCGCCAACCGCGAGAGCCTCCACCTCGCCGAACTCCTGGACCGCCGATGACCACCAAGCGCCCCCTCCTGATAGGCACCGTCACCCTCGACTACCTGCACGAGGGACCGGTCGGCCGCGCCCTGCCGCCTGCGGCACTGCGCTGGGGCGGCGTCATCCACAACGTCGCCTGCGCGATGGCTGCCCGCGGCAGCGGCCCGCTCCTCCTCACCGCGGACTACACCGGAGACCTCGCCCCCGCCGTGAACGCACACCTCGCGGCCCACGGCGTCGACCGGATTGCGCTGCCCGTCCCGACCCCGCTTCCCCTGTTCGAGGCCCAACTGCTCGACGGCTCGGTCGTCGACAAGCACTTCGTCGGGCAGGAGGCGCTCGACCTGCTCACCCCAGAGCTGCTCGGTACCCGAGCAGACCTGTTCGACGAGGCATCCGTCATCGTCTCCGGCACCGACGGCCACCCCGCCACCCTGGCCTGGCTGTGCGCCACCGCCCGCGAGCGCGGCGTCCCGTTCTGGCTGCTCTCCGCCGATCCGACCGAGGTCCACAAGCTCGTCCCCGAGGGCGAACAGGCGACCTTCGTCTCGCTCAACGCCCGCGAGCTCGCGCTCTGGGCCGGAACCGAGGTACCCGGTCTTCCCGCGCTGTCCGAGCACGAGGCGATCTCCGCCGCGCGCAAGCTCGTCCCCGCGGACGGCCACGCCCTCGTCACCCTCGGTGTTCAGGGTTCCGTCCTCGTCCCCGGGGACGGCGGCCCCCTGCTGCACCAGCCCGCGCCCACCATCGACGGGCAGCCCCTCACCGTCGGCGCCGGCGACATCCTGTTCGCCTGCCTCCTCGCTGCTCGGCTCAGCTCCACTCCCTGGGCCGAAGCCCTCCGTGAGGCCGCCTCCCTCACCACGAAGTACCTCGCCGCATCGACATTCGCCGCCTTGCGGCGTGCTGTCCCGACAGGTCGGTGACGCGGGTGGCCGCTGATGCCGGTGGGGGATCGGTGGAAGCCGGACCGGTCCAGCCAGTCGGGAAGCGCTTCCTGCCGTTCCCTGTCTGGACTGCGGGGCCCCCGGCGCCCGCATCCGGGAGGGAGTCAGCGCTGCTCCCCCTGCTCCATGGTGATCTCGTACCGCACGCCCCCGTGCTCGGCGCCTTCGAGCCTCTCCATGTCGGGAGGAGTGGGGAGGGTCTCCACGAGCCTCATCCCCAGCTTCTCCACGACCTTGCGCGACCCGCGGTTCACAGCCATCGTCTCAGCCCAGACCATGCGCACTCCGAGTGCGGTGAACCCTTTGTGCAGCAGGGCCTGCGAGACCTCGGTGGCGTACCCGTTGCCCCAGGCCGCCCGCCGCAGCCGGTAGCCGAGTTCGGCCTCGTCCCGGGGGCCGTCCGGCCCGGGGCGCAGGCAGAACCAGCCGATGAACCCGCCGCTGTCCCTCTCGTGCGCGGCGAACAGGCCGAGGTCTCCGCCCCACCTCTCGTAACCGGCGATGATGAACGGCAGGTGCCGTTCGCGGACGGTCTCCGGAGCGGTCGCCTCGCCCCCGGTCAGGTAGCGCATCACCGCCGGGTCGCTGTCCAGCTCGATCAGCAGCTCGGCGTCGTCGGCCGTGAAACGGCGCAGCACCAGGCGCTGGTCTCCAGGTAGGTGTCCATGCAGAGGATCTCGCCCGGGGCGGACAGGACCGATCAACGAGTTGTCCCGACTGCTGCCCGCCCCGGTCGTGCCAGGATGCTCGGCATGCCTGCTCGCGCGCTGGGCTTCGGCGCGATCGCCGAGGCCTGGGGGAGGGCGCGCGGCACCCGGCTCCGCGTGGTGGCCAGGAATCCCCATCCCCGGGGAGACCTGCAGATCGGCGGCCGCGTCTTCATCCCTACGGTCGCGGTCGTCCTCCGGTTCGACAAGGACGTCGACGTCACCGGTCAGCAGGCGAGGCGGCGGGCGCATTCGAGCAGTCCGACGTCCTGGCCGAGCAGGGCGTGGACCTGCTGCCGGCGTGCGCGGGTGGTCTGCTCGCGCACGCCCCCGGGGCGGGCCGGGCTGACGGCGCCGTCCCAGCAGACGGCGTGGGAGCGGACCTCGGCGTGGACCTTCTCGCACAGGTTCTTGCCCCAGGTGCCGGCGGTCGGCCCCCTGCATCGCGTCGGGCAGGGCCCGGCGGATCGCCTCGATATCGGGGGGTTCGCGCAGCCATGCGGTCGCCGCCTCGGCGCCGCGGCCGGGCAGGACGTCGATCCGCCGGCCTGTCTCGGCGTCGATGATGATCGTCGCGTAGCGGTGGCGGCGCTTGAGGGCGAAGTCGTCGATGCCGATCACCTTGGGCACACCCAGCGGCGGTGTCGGCAGGAGCATCAGCAACCACAGGGCGGTCGAGCGGGAGATGCCGCGGCTCAGGGCGCTGGAGAGGCGGGAGGCCGCTCGGCCGGCCAACTCCTTGGCCACACGGCCGAGCGGGTCGGCCAGGCGGTGGGTGCGGCGCTGGTAGCGCTCCACCAGGCCGGAGACCTGCTCGCGGAACGTCTGGCGCGGGCAGCCGAGGACCGGGCACACCAGGCGCCGCAGCCGCGTCGCGACGATCACCCGCCGCTCGTCCACCGGGACGTCGGCCACGGTGCGGTCGTGGAAGCCGTGGACCTTCGCCGTCGGCGCCCCACAGGCCGGGCAGGGCACCGGGCCACCCCGGGTCCGCGCGGCCACCCGGATCACCGCGCCCTCGTCCGCGACGTCCTCGACAACCAGCGCCGACAGACCGGAGAACACCATGTTCACCAGGGTGTTGGCATCGAGCACGCCCGAGCACGGCGTGCCGTCGCTGATCGCTACCACCGATTACGGGACAGAGCCGGCCGCTGGCCGGCGAGGTGCCTGTCGCCGGGCGCCTTCTTCGGCCCCGATGCGGGCGGGGGTGCCCCCGGGCGGAGCCGGGGGCGCCGCTGCAGGCGCGGGACCGGTCCGGCTCGCCGGCCGCGCTCAGCTCGACCCCGAGGACGCGGTGCGGGGAGTCGAAGACTCCGGCCTCCTGCTGGCGGCCCGGCCGCCGCCAGCAGGGGGCCGGAGCCGAAGCCCAGCTCCAGGGGCGGCTGTCGCCGGGTGGTCCCGGTGCGCAGGGCGGAGCAGGAGCCCCCGCAGGCCCCCGAGGTCCTCCGCCGGTCGCGGACCAGCAGACCGCTGCGGCCACGGCGACAGCAGCGGCCCGACCGGCGCCCGCGCGTCGTCTCCGACCTGCGGCTTGCTTCCCGCGCCCACCCGAGCGGCCCAACGGCCGAGCGGTCACGGCCGACCAGGACCGATGCACGAGATCGTGCCACGAGCTCCGAGGAGGTGGCCTTTCAAGGCGCAGCCGTCGGACGGGCGCAGAACTCTCGAGGCCCCTGGCCTGCGAGGCCTGCGGTGCGCAAGCCGCTCGCAGTGACCGGCGCGCCGGTCCTAGGATCCCGAAGGACCCGACGCGTAGAGCTTGCGCGCATGGCGGGAGTAGGCCTTCGGCCCGAGTGCGGGCATGATCAGCCGGGGAACGAGAGGTGCTGACGACAGCATCAACTTGACCACTTCGGGTTCTGCGATCGAGGCCAGCATGCCGAATACGATCGGCAGCTGGTTTTTGGGGAGGGCATTGATCGCGTGGTCTCCCAGCTGGTGCCATTCTTTCGCGGTTATGTAGTCCGGAACAATCGGGAGGATCTCCTTCTCCTCGATCGCAAGATGCTCGTCAAGGAGCCGGCACAGGAGTGCCAGGCAGTCGGCGAGCGCCTCTCCCGAGTCCCGCGAAGGCCGATTTCGCCACGCGCTCAGCAGGTCGGACGACTCGGCAATTCGCTCCGCGATCTCCTCGTGCTGGCTCTCCATGACGGCCACTGCGGCTTCGATGCGGTCGCTCGCCCGCTCGAGCAGCTTGGGCCACAGAAGGTCATCCTCGCCCTTGTGGTGGAGGTGGAGGAAGGTCTCCATCAGCTGGACGTGATCGGCAACGATCTCGGCGCGCTGTATGTCTCCGGGCCTTACCTGCCTGATCAGGTCGGGCATGCGACCGTAGCTTCGTCGAAGTGCCTCATGGACGACCAGCATGTCCCGGGCATCGGCACGATCAGCATCACTGTGACGCATGGGGTAATACCTTCCTGAGCAAGCCGTGGTGAAGTACTTGGGCTTTGTTGTCACCCTGCGCCGCCCGCTGTCCGTGCTCCGGCTGGGCGAGGCGGTGCTGCGCGCGGCATCGGAGCGGTTTCGGCGCCGGCGGTTGTCGGCTGCGCGACACCTCGACCCTCCGGTGGCTCGAGAAGAACGCCAGCGACCTCATTCAAGCGCAATCATATGATCGACTTGGACACCATGTCCAACGATGTGCCCAAGCTAACGTGCTCGCACGCTTCCAGGACCATCCGCCCCTGAGTCCCGCGGGTCGGGAAGCCACCCTGCGGCCGAGGCGGTCGGCCTCCCCTGCCCGGGGCGCCGCGCCGGCGCGGCCCAAGACGCCTGCGTGCGGGAGCGGATGCGGGAAAGGGGGGCGCAAACCGGTACCCATGAGCGACTCTGTCGGGGATCTTGAGGTTCCAGGGACAAGGCTGGTGGCGGTTCGGGACACTCCGGGTGGTTCGGTGCAACCGTCTCCCTGAGGTGATCAGTGTCCGTTCGCTCCCGGTCCGGTGCGATAGT
>NZ_JAJLRA010000032.1 GCF_020991365.1 Streptacidiphilus sp. ASG 303 | reverse complement strand
TCACCGACCCCGACACCCTGCACCACACCCCGATCGGCGTGCTGCGCGCCGTCGACCGCCCGGTCTACGACACCCTCATGGCCGAACAGCTCACCGCCGCCACCACCGCCCGCGGACAGGGCGACCTGGCCGCCCTCCTCGCCGGCCCCGACACCTGGACCGTCACCGACTGACTGGCCCGCACCCCGGCCGCACCCGCACCCGGGACCGGCTCCTGCCGGGCCCTGCGGCGGGGCCCGCGGCCGGGGAGAACGCCCGGCCCGGCGGGGAGCCCGCCGGGCCGGGCGTCCGCGGCCCTGCCCGGCGCGAGCGGGACGGCCGGGCCCGGCCCTGTCCGGCATGGGGCACAATCGTCCGTGATGGCCCCGCCGGCCTCACGGGCTGCGTCGTCCACGTCCTCCGGGCGTGCTCCGGCCGCCCACCGCCGGCCCCGGCAGCCGCGGGCGGGGCGGAGGACGACGCGAGACGTGACACGAAGGGGCCCTGAGGCCTGATGGCAGGACTGTTCGAGACGACCCCCGGCGGCGGCGCGGCGATCGCGCTCGACGAGGTGGAGGTCTCCATCCTCCGCAGCCTCGCCGTGCAGATGCTGGAGCTCATCGGCCCCGGGCCCGCCGACGGGCCCGACGCCGACCCGCTGGCCGCCCTCTTCGCCGAGGGCCCCACCACCCCGCCCGACGACCCGGCGCTCGCCCGCCTCTTCCCCGACGCCTACGGCACGCCCGGCGCCGAGCCCGACGACGAGCAGCGGGCCGCCGCCGCCGAGTTCCGCCGCTACACCGAACCCGACCTGCGCGCCCGCAAGCGCGACGACGCCCTCGCCGTCGTCCGCTCCCTCGACGGCTTCTCCGCCGCCACCGCCGGGGGCAGGGGCGGCGTCCTGCGCCTCGACGCCGAGCAGTGCCGCCACTGGCTCGGCGCCCTCAACGACCTGCGCCTCACCCTCGGCGCCCGCCTGGAGGTCACCGACGACGCCGAGGACGAGCGGCTCTACCGGCTGCCCGACGACGACCCGGTCAAGCCGCTGGTCATGGCCTACCTGTGGCTGGGCGCCATGCAGGAGTCCCTCGTCGAGGCCCTCACCGCCTGACCCGACCCGGGCCGGGCCGCACGCGCTTCCGCCGGGCCGCACGCCGCCCGCGACGCCCCGCCCGCCCCGCGCCCGGCCGGGCTGAGGCCTCCGGGGCCGCTACCCCCGCCGCCCCCGCCGTCCGCCGCCCCGCGTCCGGCCCCCGCGTGCGCCCCGCCCCCACGCTCCCCACCCGGCGGACCGCCACCCGCCCGCACCCCGCCGCCACCCGGCCCGTCCGCATCCGGCCTGTCCGCATGGTGGACTCCCGGCGGGTGCAAACCGCCATGCAAAGGGATGAACCATCCCTTCAGATGCTCAAATCGCGATCAGATCCGTACCGGCATCCGGGCGCCCGGTGATACGACTGCACGATCACTCCCGGGCCGGGACCCCGTCCGGGCAGCGGATGAAAGGTCGCACCACCCATGGCAGGACAGAACCCCGACGAGGGATACGAGCGCGGACTCGGCAGCCGGCAGATCCAGATGATCGCCATCGGCGGCGCCATCGGCACCGGCCTCTTCCTCGGCGCCGGCACCGCCATCCACAAGGCCGGCCCCAGCCTGGTGCTCTCCTACGCGGTCGCCGGAGCAGTCGTCTTCTGCATCATGCGGGCCCTGGGCGAACTGCTCACCTACCGCCCCGTCTCCGGCTCCTTCGCCGAGTACGCCCGCGAGTTCCTGGGCCCCTTCGCCGGCTTCGTCACCGGCTGGACCTACTGGCTCATGTGGGTCGTCACCGGCATGGCCGAGGTGACCGCCGCCGCCGTCTACATCCACTACTGGGCGCCCTCGATCCCCCAGTGGGCCAGCGCCCTGCTCTTCCTCGTCGTCCTCTACACCGCCAACCTCATCTCGGTGAAGCTCTTCGGCGAGATCGAGTTCTGGTTCTCCCTGATCAAGGTCACCGCCATCATCGGCATGATCCTGATCGGCGTCGGCGTCCTCACCCTCGGCTTCAGCGACGCCGCCGACACCGCCTCCGCCACCCACCTCTGGGCCGACGGCGGCCTGTTCCCCAACGGTGTCGGCTCCACCCTGACGACCCTCCAGATCGTCATGTTCGCCTACCTCGGCGTCGAACTCGTCGGCGTCACCGCAGGCGAGAGCGAGAACCCCGAGAAGACCCTCCCGCGCGCCATCAACACCCTCCCCGTGCGCATCGGCGTCTTCTACGTCGGCGCCCTCCTCGTCATCCTCTCCCTCGTGACCTGGAGCGAGTTCCAGCCCGGCGCCTCCCCCTTCGTCGCCGCCTTCAGCCGCATCGGCATCCCCGCCGCCGGCGGCATCGTCAACTTCGTCGTCCTGACCGCCGCCCTCTCCTCCTGCAACTCCGGCATGTACTCCACCGGACGCATGCTCCGCGACCTCGCCCTCCGCGGCCAGGCACCCGGCGCCGTCACCCGCCTCAACAACCGGCGCACCCCCGCCGCCGCCATCACCGTCTCCGCCCTGCTCATGGGCGTCGGCGTCGTCCTCAACTACACCGCCCCCGCCGAGGCCTTCACCTACGTCACCTCCGTCGCCACCGTCGCCGGCATCTGGACCTGGGCCGTCATCCTCCTCAGCCAGATCCGCTACCACGCAGCCCACCGCGCCGGACGCCTCCCCGCCCCCGCCTTCCGCGCCCCCGGCGCCCCCTGGACCAGCTGGGGGGCCCTCGCCTTCCTCGCCTTCGTCACCGTCCTCATCGCCCTCGACGCCGACGCCCGCGTCTCGCTCTACGTCTTCCCCGTCTGGGCGCTGCTGCTGACCGCCGGCTACGCCGTGCTGCGCCGCCGCAACCCGGCCGCCGTCGCCGCCCCCGCCCCGGCGCCCGCCCCCGCCGCAGCCGCAGCCGCAGCCGGGACCGCCGAGCCCGCGTCCGCCGACGCCTGAACCGCCCCGGAACCCCCGGAACCCCCGGGGCCTCCCGGCACCCCCGCCGCAGGCCCTCCCGCCCCCGCCCGGGACGGGAGGGCCCGGCACGCCGGGCCCCGCATATCCTGGCCCGCATGCTGACCATCACCCGTGAGCTCCACGACGCGATCGTCGCCCACGCCCGCGCCGACCACCCCGACGAGGCCTGCGGCGTCGTCGCCGGACCCGCCGGCAGCGACCGCCCCGAGCGGTTCGTCCCCATGCTCAACGCCGCCCGCTCGCCCACGTTCTACGAGTTCGACTCCGCCGACCTCCTCAAGCTCTACCGGGACATGGACGACCGCGACGAGGAGCCCGTCGTGATCTACCACTCCCACACCGCCACCGAGGCCTACCCCTCCCGCACCGACGTCTCCTACGCCTCCGAGCCCGGCGCCCACTACGTCCTCGTCTCCACCGCCGACTGCGGCAACGGCGAGGGGCCCTTCCAGTTCCGCTCGTTCCGCATCGTGGACGGCGTGGTCACCGAGGAGGACGTCGAGGTCGTCGACGCCCCCCGCGGCTGACCCGGGCCGCCCCGGTCCGCGGCCCGCCCGCACCCGGTCCGTGCCCGGTCCGCAGCCCGCCCGCGACCGCCCGCCGCCCGCCCGCCGGCGGCCCCCGGCCGGACCCCCGGCCCGGTCCCGCGTACCGGCATGCGGGACGCCGCCGTCCACCCGCCGGGACGGACATCCCGTCCGCAGGCCGGGAATCGATACGATGGGCACATGCGTTCCGTCGATGTGAGCACCAAGGACCCGGGCACCCGCCTCGTGGCGCGGCTGCACATCGACCTGTGCCGCCTCGCCTCCGGCGCCTGTCGCCCCCACGCAGGCTGACCGCGGCACACCCGCGCCCGCCGCCGGGGCGCACCCGCCCCGGGCCCCCGCCCACACCCACGCCCGCGCCCACCGCGGCGCCCGCCACCCACCAGGAGCGCAGCCATGGCCATCGAGGTCCGCATCCCGACGATCCTCCGCACCTACACCGACGGGCAGAAGGCCGTCGAGGGCAGCGGAGCGACCCTGGACGCCCTCTTCGCCGACCTGGACGCCCGCCACCCCGGCCTCCGCGACCGCCTCGTCGACGGCGGCGAGCTGCGCCGGTTCGTCAACGTCTACCTCAACGACGAGGACGTCCGCTTCCTCGACGGCATCTCCACCGGCCTCGCGGACGGCGACAGCGTCACGATCCTCCCCGCCGTCGCCGGCGGCGCGCGCTGATGCGCTACGACACCCCCCTCGACGCCGTCGGCAACACCCCCCTCGTCGGCCTCCCGAGGATCTCCGCCGCCGTCCCCGGCAACGACTCCGGGGACGTGCGGCTCTGGGCCAAGCTGGAGGACCGCAACCCCACCGGCTCCATCAAGGACCGGCCCGCCCTCCACATGATCGAACAGGCCGAGGCCGACGGCCGCCTCACCCCCGGCTGCACCATCCTCGAGCCCACCAGCGGCAACACCGGCATCTCCCTCGCCATGGCCGCCAGGCTCAAGGGCTACCGCATGGTCTGCGTCATGCCCGAGAACACCAGCCGCGAACGCCGGGAACTCCTCACCATGTGGGGCGCCGAGATCATCCCCTCCCCGGCCGCCGGCGGCTCCAACACCGCCGTCCGCGTCGCCAAGGAGATCGCCGCCGAGCACCCCGACTGGGTCATGCTCTACCAGTACGGCAACCCCGACAACGCCGGCGCCCACTACGCCACCACCGGCCCCGAGATCCTCGCCGACCTCCCCACCGTCACCCACTTCGTCGCCGGCCTCGGCACCACCGGCACCCTCATGGGCGTCGGCCGCTACCTGCGCGAGAAGGTCCCCGGCATCCGGATCGTCGCCGCCGAACCCCGCTACGACGACCTCGTCTACGGCCTGCGCAACCTCGACGAGGGCTTCGTCCCCGAGCTCTACGACGCCGACGTCCTCACCACCCGCTTCAGCGTCGGCTCCGAGGACGCCGTCACCCGCACCCGCGAACTCCTCCAGCTCGAGGGCATCTTCGCCGGCGTCTCCACCGGGGCCATCCTCCACGCCGCCATCGGCGCCGGCCGCAAGGCCGCCCGCGCCGGCGAACGCGCCGACATCGTCTTCACCGTCTGCGACGGCGGCTGGAAGTACCTCTCCACCGGCATCTACACCGCCGCCACCACCGAGGAGGCCGTCCAGGCCCTCCAGGGCCAGCTCTGGGCCTGACCCCGACCCCGCCACCGGACCCGCCGCGCACCACCCCGGGCCCCCGCCGACCACCGGCGGGGGCCCGCGCCGCCCCCCCTCGCAGCGGGGCCTGCCGTCCCCGGCACCCCTCCCGCCGCCCCGGCACCCCCTCGGCGACCCCCGCGCGGAGCACCCCCGGCCCCGCCCCCGAGGAGCCGGCACCCGCCCCCCGGCCGCCCCTCGTCCTGGTGATTCCCGACACAACGCGGCACGCACAAGGGGACCGGGTGCCGCCACGCCCTTACGCTCGACACCGACTCGCGAAAGCAGCATCACCGGCCGGCCCGGCCGGTACGAGCCGGTGCGGAGGGGCGCGGCATGGACCTGACCGTCGTGGGGTGCTCGGGAAGCTTCCCGTCCCCCGACTCCCCCTGCTCCTGCTACCTCGTCGAGGCCGACGGCTACCGCCTCGTCATCGACCTCGGCAACGGCGCCCTCGGCGCCCTCCAGCGCCACTGCGGCCTCTACGACGTCGACGCCGTCCTCCTCAGCCACCTCCACGCCGACCACTGCATCGACATGTGCGCCTACTGGGTCGCCCGCAACTACCGCGTCGGCGGCTGCCCCGACCCCCTGCCCGTCCACGGGCCCCAGGGCACCGCCGAACGCCTCGCCCGCGCCTACGACATGGACGAGCAGCCCGGCATGAAGGAGGTCTTCGACTTCCACACCCTCACCTCCGGCACCTTCACCCTCGGCCCCCTCCGCATCACCGCCGCCCCCGTCGCCCACCCCGTCGAGGCCTACGGCTTCCGCATCGAACACGGCGGACACGTCCTCGCCTACTCCGGCGACACCGGCCCCTGCCCCGAACTCACCACCCTCGCCCGCGACGCCGACCTCCTCCTCTGCGAGGCCTCCTTCACCCACGGCGTCGAGGACATCCCCGACCTCCACCTCAACGGCCGCCAGGCCGGCGAGACCGCCGCCGCCGCAGGCGCCCGCCGCCTCGTCCTCACCCACATCCCCCCGTGGACCGACACCGGGCGCAACCTCGCCGACGCCCGCGCCGCCTACCCCGGCCCCGTCGAAGCCGCCCGCTCCGGCGCCGTCTACCACCTCGGCTGACCCGTCACCCCCGCACCTCCCGCCTACCCTCGCCCCATGCACCCCGTCGACCTCCTCGCCCACCTCCGCCGCGAACTCGCCGCCTTCCGCGCCTGCCTCGACGGCGACCTCGCCGCCCCCGTCGCACACTGCGCCCCCTGGACCCTCCACGACCTCGCCGAACACCTCGGCCGCTCCAACCAGTGGGCCACCGCCGCCGTCACCGAGAAGCACGGCGACCACCAGGCACCCCCCGCACCCCGCGACCCCGCCGCCCTCACCCGCTGGTTCGACCGGACCTCCGCCGACCTCCTCCACGCCCTCGACACCGACCCCGCAGCCGAGGCGTGGACCTTCCACCCGCCCCGCACCGTCGCCTTCTGGCAGCGGCGCCGCGCCCTCGAGGCCCTCATCCACCGCTGGGACGCCGAACAGGCCCTCGGGCGCCCGCACCCCCTCGACCCGGCCCTCGCCGACGAAGGCGTCGCCGAAGTCCTCGACACCCTCGCCCCACGCCAGGCCGCGCGCGGCCGCACACACGCGCCCCGCACCGCGATCCGCCTCCACGCCACCGACACCGGCACCACCCGCACCCACGGCCCCGGGCACCCCGTCGCCGAACTCTCCGCCACCGCCGAGGACCTCCTCCTCGCCCTGTGGAAGCGCATCCCCCTCGACGCCCCCGCCCTCACCTGGGACGGAGACCCCGCAGCCGGTCGCGCCCTCCTCACCCACCCCCTCACCCCCTGACCCCGCCGCCCCGCCCCCGGGACACCTTCCGACACCCGCCCCACCCCCGCGCGCCCCGCCGCACCCCCGGACGCCCCGCCGCACCGCACCCCCGCCCCCGCTCGACTAGGCTCGACCGCTATGTCACGCATCGACGGCCGCACCCCCGACCAGCTCCGCCCCGTCACCATCGAACGCGGCTGGAGCAAGCACGCCGAAGGCTCCGTCCTCGTCTCCTTCGGCGACACCCGCGTCCTCTGCACCGCCAGCGTCACCGAAGGCGTCCCCCGCTGGCGCAGGGGCAGCGGCGAAGGCTGGGTCACCGCCGAGTACTCCATGCTCCCCCGCGCCACCAACACCCGCGGCGACCGCGAATCCGTCCGCGGCAAGATCGGCGGCCGCACCCACGAGATCAGCCGCCTCATCGGCCGCTCGCTCCGCGCCGTCATCGACCACCGCGCCCTCGCCGAGAACACCGTCGTCCTCGACTGCGACGTCCTCCAGGCCGACGGCGGCACCCGCACCGCCGCCATCACCGGCGCCTACGTCGCCCTCGCCGACGCCCTCACCTGGGCCCGCGAGAAGAAGATCCTCCGCGCCAAGGGCCAGCCCCTCACCGGCACCGTCAGCGCCGTCAGCGTCGGCATCATCGACGGCACCCCCATGCTCGACCTCTGCTACGAGGAGGACGTCCGCGCCGAGACCGACATGAACATCGTCTGCACCGGCGACGGCCGCTTCATCGAGGTCCAGGGCACCGCCGAAGGCGCCCCCTTCGACCGCGCCCTCCTCGACCAGCTCCTCGACCTCGGCACCCTCGGCTGCGCCGAACTCGACCACATCCAGCGCAAGGCCCTCGAAGGCTGACCCGCACCCCCGCCCCACCGCCCGCGCCCGCCGGACCCGGACCCGCCCGGACCGGCGGGCGCGCCCGCGCGGCCCCCGGCCCGGCCCGCACCGCCCACCCGCATCTGTCAGGTGCCCGCCGGGTGCCCGCCCCGCAGCCCCACCCGGGGATAATCGGACGCCATGAGCACCCAGCGCCTCGTCCTCGCCACCCGCAACCGGCACAAGGTCACCGAACTCCGCGCCATCCTCACCGAGGCCGGACTGGACGTCGAACTCGTCGGCGCCGACGCCTACCCCGACATCCCCGACGTCCGCGAGACCGGCGTCACCTTCGCCGAGAACGCCCTGCTCAAGGCCCACGCCCTCGCCCGGGCCACCGGCCACCCCGCCGTCGCCGACGACTCCGGCCTCTGCGTCGACGTCCTCGGCGGCGCCCCCGGCATCTTCTCCGCCCGCTGGGCCGGCCGCCACGGCGACGACAAGGCCAACCTCGACCTGCTCCTCGCCCAGCTCTCCGACATCGCCGCGCCCCACCGCGGCGCCCACTTCGCCTGCGCCGCCGCCCTCGCCCTCCCCGACGGCACCGAGCACGTCGTCGAGGGCCGTCTCGAAGGCACCCTCCGCACCACCCCCTCCGGCACCAGCGGATTCGGCTACGACCCGATCCTCCAGCCCCACGGCGACACCCGCACCTGCGCCGAGCTGACCCCGGCCGAGAAGAACGCCATCAGCCACCGTGGCCACGCCTTCCGCGCCCTGGCCCCGGTCGTGAAGCAGTTCCTGGGCTGACACGACGCCGAAGGCCCGCCCGGGAAGTTCTCCCGGGCGGGCCTTCGATTCAAAGGAGAGTGCGGCCGAAGGGACTCGAACCCTCACGGATGCAAGATCCACTGGCACCTAAAGCCAGGGCGGCTGCCAATTTCGCCACGGCCGCATGAACTCCATCATGGTACTTGGGTCTTGCTCTCCACGGCACCCTCATGAGACGGCCGGAGGCGAACTTCCCCTCGAGCCCGATTGCCGTTGCACCAGGTGGCGGTCTGGGAGTGGCAGTTGGGGCAGAGAAAACGGAGGTTCTCCAGCCTGTTGTCGAGCCAATTCCCGTTCACGTGGTCGATCTGGAGGGTGAGCCGCCCACCCTGCCACTCGCCGGAGATGCCGCACTGGGTGCAGCGGTAGTCGAGCCCACTGTCCTCCATCGCCCGTCGCAGGCGGAGGTGGCCGATCCGGGAGGACCCCTCGGGCCGGATCCGGAGGATGTCGGTCACATCCCTTCCCGAACGGGGCCTCGACGTGAGGTCCGAGGAGCGATGGGTGAAGTGCGAGGTGTCGAGCTCCAGACGGAGGATGCGGGTGCGAACCTTGCGATGGTTCCCTGGCGTCGTCTCCAGCCCGAGCTTCCGCATGACCTCGGCGAAACTGGTGGACGCGGCCACCAACCTGCGCAGTTCTTCCGGGTCGGACGCGACACGGGCGTGCGAGAAGTGCGACGTGTCCAGCTCCAACTGCCTGACGGCGCGCCCCAGGGCGGCCCTGGTGCCGCTGTCCCCGTTGGTGATGCCGAGGAGCTTGGCGACCTCGCGGATGCTGCGGCCTCCCGCGACGGCGGCCGCGATCTCCTCCGCAGTGAATGGCAGCTCGCTGACCACCTTGTTCATCTGCGGGAAGTGGCCGATGTCGATGCCGGCGGCCTGGATGCGCCGCCTCAGGTGGGACATCGTCCCGCTCGCCGGAACGGCACCGAGCCGTCGCGCCACCTCTCGCATCGTGGTGGATGCTGCAACCGCCTCGGCGATCGCCTGATCGGTGTACCTGGTCCACGGGCTGCGCTGCCTGAAGTGATCGGTGCTGATGCCGTGTGCGGCGACGGTCTTCTGGAGCTGCTTGCGCCGCCCTCCGCTGATCTCCACGCCGAGTCGGCGCATCAGGTCGTTCCAGTTCCTGGACCGGGCGACCTCCTCGGTGAGGCGGTCGCGGTCGTAGACACCGTCCATCGGGTTCCCTCCCCGCCGTGGCGGGAGGGGTGGGCGCAGCGCGACTCCCCGATCCGCCGTGGCATCAGTGAGTCGTCGCATGTGCGGCCGTGTGGTCGGCCGTCGTACGGGAGAACGAGGGAGGGGCCGTCCGGGTTACGGGTCAGGAGAAGGGATTTGCCGAAGATCGGTTGACATGGTCCATACCAATCCGCGACAGTCCTTGTCCTGCGGTGGCGGAGAGTCCTGTCGGGGGGCCCGCCGCCACCGCTCCGCCCTGCCCGGGGGCCCGCCCGGGGAGGTCGGCCCGCCCGGGGCCGGGCGCGGGGGCCGGATCCCGGGCCGGGCGCCGGGTTTCAGACGCCGAGGTCCTTGAGGAGCTTGGCGACGTGGCCGGTGGCGCGGACGTTGTAGAGGGCCCGTTCGACCTTCCCCTCCTCGTCGACGACGACGGTGGAGCGGATGACGCCGGTGACGGTCTTCCCGTACATGGTCTTCTCGCCGAAGGCGCCGTAGGCGGTCAGGGTCTCCTTGGACGGGTCGGCGAGGAGGGTGACCCTCAGGTCCTCCTTCTCGCGGAACCTGGCGAGCTTCTCCGGCTTGTCGGGGGAGATGCCGAGGACGTCGTAGCCGGCGCCGGCGAGCACCTCGAGGTTGTCGGTGAAGTCGCAGGCCTGCTTGGTGCAGCCGGGGGTGAGGGCGGCGGGGTAGAAGTAGACGATCACCTTGCGGCCGCGGTGGTCGGCGAGGGAGACCTCCTTGCCGTCCGCGTCGGGCAGGGTGAAGGCGGGGGCGGTGTCGCCGGGCTGGAGTCGCTCGCTCACGGGGGATTTCTCCTCGGGGTGGGATGCGGCCGTGGTATCAGGAAAGGTACTCCGGTGGCGGGGTGCCGCTGAGCACCGAGGGACCGCGCCTGACAGACTGTTCATCATCGGACGAATACGGCACGGGTGAGTGAGGTGGCCCTCTTGGGCGAGGTCGGGACGCGTGGCAGGAGCGGCGGCCCGGACGGGCGTTCCGCCGCCGAGATCGAGGCGTCGATCGCGGCGACCCGCCGCCAGCTGGCGGCGACGCTGGACGAGATCGCGGTGCGGGTGCACCCGTCGACGGTGGCGGCGCAGGCGAAGGCGCGGGTGGCGGCGGCCGCCGACCGCACGGTGGGCCGTGCGTACGTGGCGGCGAACCGGGGTGTGGAGCAGGTGCGGGCGCAGTTCGTGGACGAGAAGGGCGGTCTGCGCCCGGAGCGGGTGCTGCCGGTGGCGGCGGTGGCCGTGGCCGCGGTGGCGGCCGTGGTGCTGCTGCGGCGCCGGGGCCGGTAGGAGGGGCGCGGCTTCTGTGCGCCGAGGGCCGGACCGGGCGGGTGCCCGGTCCGGCCCTCGCGTGTCGGGGGTGGGGCGGGGGAAGGTATTTTCGGGGTGTGAGTGAGACCAGGCTGGACGAGAACCTCGGCGAGAAGCTGCCGATCCGGATGCTGCACGACCGGGTGCTGGTGCGCACGGAGGGCGGGGAGGGTGAGCGTCGTTCGACGGGCGGCATCCTGATCCCGGCGACGGCGGAGCTGTCGAAGCGGTGCGCCTGGGCGGAGGCGGTCGCGGTGGGGCAGAACGTGCGCTCGGTGGAGCCGGGTGACCGGGTGCTGTTCGATCCGGAGGACCGCGCGGAGGTGGAGGTGCGGGGGACGGTGTACGTGCTGCTGCGGGAGCGGGACATCCACGCGGTGGCGGCGGAGCGGATCGGCGACGGCGGCGGGGGCACGGGCCTGTACCTCTGACCCGGGTCTCCGGTCCGTACCTCTGACCCGGGTCTCCGGCCCAAGACTCCGGCCGGTTCCCCGCCACCGGCCTCCGGCTGTTCCGGCGGGCGGCTGTTCCGGCCGGGCCCCGGGGTCTGCGGGGCGGCCGTCGTGGCGGTGTTCCCCGTCCGGGTCCGTGCCGGTGGTGCGGTTCCCGGGTGCGGCTGCGGGCCGCCTCCTCCGGTGCGGAGGGGGCGGCCCGCCGGTGTGTCCGGGTGCGGGTGCGGGTGTCCGGGCCGGAGGCGGGGGCCGCGTGTGCGGGCCTGCCGCGTGGTCCGGGCTGTCCACGGACCGGTGCGGGTGCGGCTCACGGGCGGACGGGGCTCACGAACGGACGGGGCTCACGAACGGACGGGGCTCACTGGCCGGTGAGGGGGACGGCGGGGCCGCTGCTCTGGCTGCCCTCGCCGCCGGGTGTGCCGCCGCTGCCGCCGCCGGTGTCGTTGGCGCCGATGGAGCCGCCGTCGCCGCCGCTGCCGCCGGCGGGTCCGCCGTCGCCGCCGCCGAGGGCGCCGCCGATGAGGCTGCCGCTGCTGGGCGGGCCGGAGGGCGGGGTGCTGTCCTCGGGGCTGCCGGGTTCGGTGGAGGGGCTGCGGGAGGGCTCGGGGGCGCTGGGGGTGCCGCTGGGGGAGGGGGTGCTGCTGGGGCTGGGGCTCGGGCTGGGTGAGGCGGTGGGGGAGACGAGCGGGGCGCCGGTGTTGCCGTTGCTGGGGGCGAGTTCGAACGCGGCGGTCGGTGTGCCCTTGAGGGCGCCGCGCATGTAGGCGGTCCAGATGCGGGTGGGGAAGGTGCCGCCGTTGATGCGGGCGAGGCCGGCGGTTCCGTTGAGGGAGAGGTGGTTGTGGGTCCTGGCGTCCTCGCGGAAGATGCCGACGGCGGTGACGAGCTGGGGGGTGTAGCCGGCGAACCAGGCCGACATGTTGGCGTCGGTGGTGCCGGTCTTGCCGGCGGCGGGGCGGTCGAGGTCGAGGGCGGCGTAGCCGGTGCCGCGGGGTGAGACGACGTCCTGGAGGACGGAGGTGACGGCGTCGGCGGTGCCGCGGTCGACGGCCTGGACGGGGTTGTGGGCGGGGAGGGGGGTGGCGGTGTTGTCGCGTTCGAGCTTCTGGACGGACCAGGGGGTGACGCGCCGGCCGTGGTCGGCGAGGGTGGCGTAGGCGCCGGCGAGGTCGAGGGCGCTGGGGGTGGCGGTGCCGAGGGCCATGGAGCTGTTGGCGGGGTTCATGCCGTCGACGGTGGAGGGGATGCCGAGGGCGATCGCGGTGTCGCGGACGTGCTGGAGTCCGGCGTCGACGGCTTCCTGGGCGTAGACGGAGTTGACGGACTTCATCATGGCGTAGCGGAGGGTGACGGTGCCGTAGTCGACGTCGTCCTCGTTGGGGGGTGCGTAGCGGCCGGGGCCGCCGGTGACGGGGCGGCGGCTGGTGCCGTCGTAGTAGGTCTGGGTGGTGATGCGCCGGCCGTCCTGGGTGGTGTGCTCGCCCTCGAGGCCGGCGGTGAGGTCGAAGACCTTGAAGGTGGAGCCGATGGGGTTGTCCTGGCGGGTGGCGTCGTTGAAGGGCTGGGTGGTGTAGTCGGGTCCGCCGTAGACGGCGACGACCTTGCCGGTGCGGGGGTCGACGGAGGCGCCGGCGACGCGGACGTCGGTGTCGGTCCTCGGGCGGCCCCGGGGGTCGAGCTGGTCGGTGAGCTCCTTCTTGACGGCGGCGGCGAAGGCGTCCTGCTTCTTCTTGTCGAAGGTGGTGGTGATCTTCCAGCCGCCGGCCTGGAGGGTGGCCTCGTCGACGACCTTGTTCCTCAGGAGGTAGTCGCGGGCGATGTCGACGAGGTAGCCGGCCTGGCCGCCGACGCCGGGGGTGGGCTGGCGTTCGAGCGGCTGGGGGAAGGCCATGGCGGCGCGGCGGGCGGGGGCGAGCCAGCCTTCCTCGACCATGCCGTCGAGGACGTAGTTCCAGCGGGCGACGGCGGCGCGGCGGTTGGCGGGGGTGGTGTTGCGGACGTCGTACTGGCTGGGGGCCTGGAGGAGGGCGGCGAGGTAGGCGCCCTGGGCGGTGGTGAGCCGGGCGGCGTCGGTGCCGTAGTAGGCGCGGGCGGCGGCCTGGATGCCGTAGGCGTTGCGGCCGAAGTAGCTGGTGTTGAGGTAGCCGTCGAGGATCTGCTGCTTGCTCTCGGTCTGGTCGACCTTGAGGGCGATGAGGATCTCCTTGGCCTTGCGGGTGAGGGTCTGCTCCTGGGTGAGGTAGTAGTTCTTGACGTACTGCTGGGTGATGGTGGAGCCGCCCTGGGTGCCCCGGCCGGTGACGGTGTTGAGGGCGGCGCGGAGGCTGCCCTTCACGTCGACGCCCTTGTTCTTGTAGAAGCTGCGGTCCTCGGCGGAGACGACGGCGTGCTGCATGTCGAGGGGGATCTGGTCGAGGGGGACGGACTCGCGGTTGACGTCGCCGGTGCGGCCGAGTTCGGTCTTCCCGTCGGAGTAGTAGTAGACGTTGCTCTGGGCGACGGCCTGGGCGTTGGCGTCGGGGACGGCGACGGTCAGGTAGAGGAGGACGAAGGCGCCGGCGCCGACGAGGACGAGCAGGAGGAGGGCGGCGAGGAGGCCGCGCCAGGTGGGGAGCAAGCGTCTGAGGCCGGTGCGCCGGGCGCGGCGCGCTTCGTGTGCGGCCTGTCGGCGGGCGCGGCGTGCGGCGCCCTTGCTCTGCTCGCTCATGGCTCCTGCTCGGTGTCGTGCATCGGGGCGCGGCCGTTGGGGGAACGTCCGGCTCCTCCAGGCTCACACCTTCGCATCATCGGTAACGATTGCCGGGGCGGCGCGCCCCCGGCGCCGGTTGTGGCGGTTCTGTGACGGGGGGTGTGGCGGGGGCCACTCGGGAGGGTGGCGGAGGGGGCCGAAGGGGGAGTAATCGGGTGCGCCTGCGGGAGGTGGGCGCTACCCTGCGAGCACAACCGAAGACCGTGCGCGTGCGGCCGTGCCGTGCGCGCGCTGCTGTGCTCCGCGCCGACTCCCGGGACCCCCGGGGTGTCCGGGTGCGGGGCCGTTCGGCGTGCCCGGGTGCGGAAGGCCCGTTCGCGCGTCGACTTGTCGACATGGAGGTCGTGTGCTGCTCACCCTCTACGGCTCCGTGGCCCGCGGATCGTTCCGCCGCCACGCCACCTACCGCGCGGCGACCTTCGCCGGCGCGTTCACCAACACCGCCTTCGGCTTCATCCTCAGCTCCACCTACCTGGCCCTGTGGCACGCCCGGCCGGGCCTCGGCGGCTACAGCGCGGAGGCGGCGGTCACCTACATCTGGATCGGCCAGGCGCTGCTGGCGACCGTCGCGGTGTGGGGCGGCGGCTTCCAGGACGAGCTGCAGGCCCGCATCCGCAGCGGCGACGTGGCCGTCGACCTGTACCGGCCGGTGGACCTGCAGGCCTGGTGGCTGGCGGGCGACCTGGGCCGGGCCGCCTTCCAGCTCCTGGCGCGGGGCGCCGCGCCGCTGCTGGTGGGGGCGCTCGCCTACCGGCTGCGGCTGCCGCACGCGGCCGAGACCTGGGCGGCGTTCCTGCTGTCGGCGGCGCTGGCGGTGACGGTCAGCTTCGCGGTCCGCTACCTGGTGTCCCTCACCGGCTTCTGGCTGCTGGACGCGGACGGGGTACGGGCGCTGGTCGGGATCACCGGGATGTTCCTCTCCGGGATGCTGCTGCCGCTCGCCCTCTTCCCGGGGGCGCTGGGCGCCGCGGCCCGGGTGCTGCCGTGGTCGGCGATGGTGCAGGTCCCGTGCGACGTGCTGCTGGAGCGGCGTACCGGCGGGGCGCTGGCCCGGGCGCTGGGCTTCCAGCTGCTGTGGGCGGTGCTGCTGCTGGGGGCGGGCCGGGCCGTGCAGGGGGCGGCGACGCGGCGGGTGGTGGTGCAGGGTGGCTGATGTCGAGGACGGGCCGGGCTCCCCTGCCGCCCCCGGCGCCGGGGGCGGCTCCGCTCCCCCCGTCGGGCGGCTGCCGGGCCGGACGGCGTGGGGGCTGCGCGTGTGGTGGATGACCGCCGCGATGTGGACGCGTTCGGCGATGGCGTACCGGACGTCGTTCGTGCTGATGACGGTCGGCAACCTGGCGGCGACGGGGATGGACTTCGTCGTGATCGCGCTGATGTTCCGGCACACCGGCAGCCTCGGCGGGTGGGGGCTGCGGGAGGTGGCGTTCCTGTACGGGACCGCGGGCCTGGCGATGGGCCTGGCGGACCTGCTGGTCGGCAGCATCGACAAGCTGGGCGAGCGGATCCGCCTCGGCACCCTCGACGTGGTGCTGGTGCGCCCGGCGCCGGCCCTCGCGCAGATGGCCGCGGACCGCTTCGCGCTGCGCCGGATCGGGCGGCCGCTGCAGGCGTCGGCGGTCCTGGCGTGGGCGCTGGCGGGGCTGCACGTGGACTGGACGTGGGACCGGGTGCTGCTGCTGCCGGTCATGGCGGTCTGCGGCACGGTGATCTTCGCGTCGCTGTTCGTGGCCGGCTCCTGCCTGCAGTTCTGGGCGGCGGACGCGGCGGAGGTGCAGAACACCGTCACCTACGGCGGCGCCACGCTCCTGCAGTACCCGCCGACGGTCTTCGCCCGGGAGCTGGTCGCGGGCACCGTGTTCGGCGTGCCGCTGGCCTTCGTCAACTGGCTGCCGGCGCTGCACGTCCTGGGCCGCCCCGACCCGCTGCACCTGCCAGAGGCGTTCCGCTTCGCCTCCCCGGCGGCCGCCGCCCTGGCGGCGGCCGCGGCCGGCCTGCTGTGGCGGGCCGGTCTGCGCTCGTACCGCGGCACCGGCAGCTGAGCCCCCGTCGCGGACCCCACCGGACACGAGAGGACGTGAGAGGGACCATGGCACTCATCGAGGTCGACGGCGTCAGCCGGACCTTCACCGTGCGCGCCCGCGCCGGCCGGTTCAGGAGGACCAGGAGGGAGGTGCGCGCCGTCGACGGGCTGGACTTCACCGTCGAGGAGGGCGAGTGCGTCGGCTACATCGGGCCCAACGGCGCGGGGAAGTCCACGACGGTGAAGATGCTCACCGGCATCCTGGTGCCCAGCGCCGGGCGGCTGCGGGTCGCCGGCGTGGACCCGGCGCGGGAGCGGGTGCGGCTCGCGCACCGCATCGGCGTGGTCTTCGGGCAGCGCACCACCCTGTGGTGGGACCTGCCGCTGCGGGACTCCTTCGAGCTGGTGCGCCGCGTCTACCGGGTCCCCGCGGACCGCTTCCGCCGCAACCTGGACCGCTGCCTGGAGATGCTGGACCTGGGGCCGCTGCTGGACACCCCGGTGCGGCAGCTCTCCCTGGGCCAGCGGATGCGGGGCGACCTGGCGGCGGCGCTCCTGCACGACCCGAGAGTGCTGTACCTGGACGAGCCGACGATCGGGCTGGACGTGGTCAGCCGCAACCGGGTCCGGGAGTTCCTGCGGGAGGTCAACACCGGGCACGGCACGACGGTGCTGCTCACCACGCACGACCTCACCGACGTGGAGCGGCTGTGCTCGCGGGTGATGGTCATCGACCACGGCCGGGTGGTCCACGACGGGGGCCTGGCGGAGCTGCACGCGGTGGGGGAGAGCGAGCGGACGCTGGTGGTGGACCTGGCCGCGCCGCACCCGCCGGTGGAGGTGGCGGGGGCGCGGGTGGTGCGGGTGGAGGGGCCGCGGCAGTGGCTGGCGTTCCCGGCGTCGCGCAGCGCCGCGCCGCTGGTGGCGGAGGTCGCGGCCCGCTACCCGCTGGTGGACCTGTCGGTGCGGGAGCCGGCGATCGAGGACGTGATCGCGCGGCTGTACTCGGGGGAGCGGGCCGGGGCGGCGGCCGGGGCGGGGGAGGGGGCCGCGGTGCGGTCGGGCTGACGGGGGTGTGCGGGCGCCGTCCGGCCGGTCCCCGCGGGCCGGCCGGGCACCGCATACGGTGGGCTGCGGGCCCGGGCGTCTCCTGCCGGGCGTCCGGGTCGGCGGCCTTCGTGCGGCCGGAGCGGGGAGGATCGGGGTCGTGACGGGTGCGGACGGGAGCGCGGGCGTGGACGTGGGTGCGGGCGGCGGCGCGGAGCAGGGCGGGGGCGGCGGGGTGGACGCGGGCCCCGGCGGCGCCACCGCCGTGTCGGGCGTGCGGTTCACCGCCTCCGACGAGGCGAAGCGGCGCGGGGTGCGCCGGATGAAGGTGCTGGCCACGGGCCTGCTGCTGGTGGCGACGGTCGTCTACGGGCTGGCCCGGTGGGCGGGGGCGTCGGGCGCGGGCGCCTGGGCCGGGTACGTGGAGAGCGCGGCGGAGGCGGGCATGGTGGGCGCGCTCGCCGACTGGTTCGCGGTGACGGCGCTGTTCCGCCGCCCGTTCGGGCTGCCGATCCCGCACACCGCGATCATCCCGACGAAGAAGGACGTCTTCGGGCGGAGCCTGGGCGCGTTCGTGGGGGAGAACTTCCTGGCGGCGCACGTGGTGCGGGGGCGGCTGCGGGCGCTGGGGGTGGGCGGGCGCGTCGGCCGGTGGCTGGCGGCGCCGGGCAGCGCGGAGCGGGTGACGCGGGAGGCGTCGGCGGCGCTGCGCGGCGTGCTGGCGGTGCTGCGCGACGAGGACGTGCAGGCGGTGGTGGGGGAGGCGGTGACGCGGCGGTTCTCCTCGCAGCAGGTGGCGCAGCCCCTCGGCCGGATGCTGGGGCGGGTGGTCGCGGACGGCGGCCACCGGGGCGTGGTGGACCTGGTGGCGGTGCGGCTGCACGACTGGCTGGTGGAGCACCGGGAGGAGGTGGTGCAGCGGATCGCGGAGGAGTCGCCGGGGTGGACGCCGAAGTTCATCGACCACCAGGTGGGGGTGCGGGTCCACAAGGAGCTGCTGCGGTTCTCCGCCGAGGTCCGGGACGACCCGGCGCACCCGGCGCGCGGCGCGGTCGACGGCTTCCTGGCGGACTTCGCGCGGGAGCTGCGGACCGACCCGGGCACGATCGGCCGGGTGGAGCGGGCGAAGGAGCAGCTGCTGGCGCGCCCCGAGGTGCAGGAGCTGATCGCCTCCTCGTGGAGCGCGGTGCGGTCGCTGGTGCTGGCGGCGGCGGAGGACGAGGACAGCGAGCTGCGGCGGCGGATCCGCGACGGGGTGCGGTCGCTGGGGGAGCGGCTGGCCTCGGACGGGCGGCTGCAGCGGAAGGTCGACGGGTGGCTGGAGGACGCGGCCGAGTACGTGGTGGACACCTACCGGGACGAGATCACCTCGCTGATCTCGGAGACGGTCGCGGGGTGGGACGCGGTGGAGGCGTCGCGGAAGATCGAGGCGAACGTGGGGCGCGACCTGCAGTTCATCCGGATCAACGGCACGGTGGTGGGGTCGCTGGCGGGCCTGCTGATCCACACGGTCTCGGTGCTGGCCGCCGGCTGAGGCCGTGCGACGATGCGGGGGTCGTCACGGACGGGGAGCACGAGGAGCGAGGGATGTCGTCGGTGGGTGCAGGGAACGGGACGGGAGCGCAGGCCGGGACGGGTGCGGAGGCGCGGACGGTGGACGCGGCGGGCGCCGCGGGCGCGGACGGGCTGGGGGCGTTCATCGCGGGGATGCCGAAGGCGGAGCTGCACGTCCACCACGTCGGCTCGGCGTCGCCGCGGGTCGTCGCCGGGCTCGCGGCCCGGCACGAGGGCACCACGAAGGTGCCGTCCGACCCGGGGCTGCTGGCGGAGTACTTCACCTTCCGCGACTTCGCGCACTTCATCGAGGTGTACCTGTCGGTGGTGGACCTCATCCGCGACGCGGAGGACGTGCGGGCGCTGACCTACGGCGTCGCCGAGGACATGGCCCGGCAGAACATCCGGTACGCGGAGCTGACGGTGACCCCGTACAGCTCGGTGCGCCGCGGCATCCCGGACGTCGCCTTCATGGAGGCGATCGAGGACGCGCGCCGGGCCGCGGAGGCCGAGCTGGGCGTGGTGCTGCGCTGGTGCTTCGACATCCCGGGCGAGGCCGGCCTGGAGTCCGCGGAGGAGACGGCGCGCCTGGCGCTGGACCTGGCCCCGGAGGGCCTGGTCAGCTTCGGCCTGGGCGGCCCCGAGGTGGGGGTGCCGCGGCCGCAGTTCAAGCCGTACTTCGACCGGGCGCGGGCGGCCGGCCTGCACAGCGTGCCGCACGCGGGGGAGACCACCGGTCCGCAGACGGTGTGGGACGCGCTGCGGGACCTGGGCGCGGAGCGGATCGGCCACGGCACGCAGGCGGTCCGCGACCCGCGGCTGGTGGACCACCTGGGCGAGCACCGCATCCCGCTGGAGGTGTGCCCGACGTCGAACATCGCGACCCGGGCGGTGGAGCGCATCGAGGACCACCCGATCCGGGAGATGGTCGCGGCCGGCCTGCTGGTGACGGTGAACAGCGACGACCCGCCGATGTTCGGCACCGACCTGAACACCGAGTACGCGGTGGCGGCGCGGCTGCTGGACCTGGACGAGGCGGGCGTCGCGGCCCTGGCGCGCAACGCGGTGGAGGCGTCGTTCCTGGACGGGGCGGGCAAGGCCCGGCTGGCGGCGGAGATCGACGCGCACCTGGCGCGCCACCGGGGGGCGTGACGCGTCCGGGCGCCGGGGCGTGCACCGGTGCGGGGGGTGCGGGGGGCGTGCGGTGCAGGAGGGCGCGCTCGGCGAGCGTCCAGGCGGTGGTGGTGAGCAGGTAGAGCCCGGCGGCGAGGGGGAGGACGGCGGCGGCCGCGACCGTGCCGAGGGAGAGCCAGGGGGCGACGGCCGCGACGCGCGCGCCGGGGTCGTCCGGGCGGTCGGGGGCCGGGGCGGCTGCTGCCGCGGCCCGGCGGGCCCGGAGGGCCGAGGCGACCGCCACCGCCGCGACCGCGCCGAGGAGGGCCAGGAAGACGCCGAGCTGCTGCGGTCCGGCGGCTGCGGCGTCGGCGAGCCGGGAGCCCAGGGGGACACCGGCCAGCGTGCCGCCGGGCACACCCCCGGGCGCGGTGAAGAGCCGGTACGCCACCGAGAGGACCGGGGCCTGCGCCAGCACGGCCAGGCAGCCCGCGGCGGGGGAGACGCCCTCGTCGCGGTGGAGCGCGCCCAGGGCCTCCCGCAGCCGCTCGGGGTCGCGGCCGTGGCGGCGGCGCAGTTCCGCGACGCGGGGTGCCAGGCGGGCCCTGGCCCGCTCGCCGCGGGCGGCGGCACGGGCCAGGGGGTGCAGCAGCAGCCGCACGCCCAGGGTGAGGAGCACGACCGCGGCGGCGGCGGGGACGGTGTGGGCGAGGCCTGCGACGGCGGCGCGGGCCACGGCGACGGCGGGGTCGAGGAGGTCGAACGGGGACATGGCGGAGAGCCCTCCGGGGTCTCGTCGGGTGACGGGCGGCTGCGGAGGACGGCCGCGCGGCGCGGCGTGCGCGGGAGCGCGGTGCGGTCGTGGGCTTGTCCGGCCGTGCGCGCCGGTCGGGCGCGCGTGCCCCTGCCGCCGGTCGGCGGGGGCCGGTGCGTCGTGCCGTGGGGACGGAGGACCGGCCTCCTGCGGGGAGGCGCCCGGTCGGCTCCGGCGACGGCGGGCCCGCCCCGGGGCGTCCCCGCGCCGCCGGTCGGCGGCGCGGGGGGAGGGGGCGTGCCCGGGGCGGCCCCGGACGCGGTCCGGGGCGCGGCGTGCACCGGGTGGGGGTGGTCGGACGGGCCCTACGCGGCCGTCGGGGCCGCGGCGGAGGGGGCCCGGGGGCGCGACCTGCCCCGGGCGTCCGGGTCGCGCTGGGGGAGGAAGGCCGTGCGCCGGGCGCGCAGGCGCAGCGCCCGGTCCCGGACGGCGTGCGGCGCGGACGCCCCGAGCAGGCGGGCGGTCACGAGGACGCCCGCCACCAGTCCGGCGAGCAGGGCGAGGGTGGCGGCCGCGGCGAGGGCGGCCAGCGCCGCGGGCGCGGCGGGCGCGGCGAGGAGGTGGGCCAGGGCGTGCCACGTCTGGCCGGCGGCGGCTGCGAGCAGCTGCACGGTCCCCCTCCTGACGGTCGGTCGCTTCCCGCAGTGTACGGCGGGGGCGGCCGCCCGGCGGGTCGTTCCGGCGGGTTCCCGGGGCGGGGGGACGGGCCGGCCGGTCCGCGGCCTCCTGGCCGGGCCGGGTCGGGCGGGGAGGCGGGCGCGGAGGCCGCGGGGACGTGCGGTGAGGTGGCCGGTGAGGACGGTCCGCGGCCGGGCACGACGCACGTCGTGCCCGGCCGGCGGAGGGGCGGAGGTGCGGGGCCGGGACCGGGCTGGTGACCGGCCCCGGCCGTGCGCGCCGGGGCTCAGGCGCCCGCGAGGTGGCGTTCGAGCCCGGCGACGACGAGGCGGTGGTCCTCGGCCTGGGGCAGGCCGGAGACCGCGACGGTGCCGACGACGCCGACGCCGGAGACGGTGAGCGGGAAGGCGCCCCCGTGGGCGGCGTACAGGTCCGGGTCCAGGCGGGACTTCTCCTCGAAGGTGGAGCCCTTGGCGAGGAAGCGCAGGCCCACCAGCCAGGAGGCGTGGCCGAAGCGGTCCACCACGCGGGACTTGCGCAGGATCCAGGCGTCGTTGTCGGCGCTGGTCCCGGGCAGGGCGCAGTGGAAGAGCTGCTGGCCGTTGCGGCGCACGTCGACGGTGACGGCGGCGCCGCGGGCGCGGGCGAGGTCGGTGAGGGTGGTGCCGAGGCGCCAGGCGTCGTCGTTGTCGAGGCGCGGCAGGACGAGGCGCTTCTCCTCGGCCTCGACCAGCTGGATGAGTTCGGCGAGGTCGGTGGGGTTCACGCGCGCCCGCTCCCTTCGGCGGTGTCCGTGGTGTCCGTGGTGCCCGTGGTGCCCTGCCCGGCGTCCCCGCCGGTGAGGTGGACGGTGGTGCCGGCGGCGGCCGAGCGGCGGGCGGCCTCCAGGACGGCGAGGACGGCGACCGCGTCGCGCGGGTCGACGGGCGGGGCCGCGCCGTCGCGCAGGGCGGCGGCGACGCCGCGGTAGAAGGCGGGGTAGTCGCCGGCCTCGGTGGGGAGCGGCGCGCTGTCGTCGGGGGTGCCGAGGACGCCGTACGCGGACTCGGGCTCGGTGCCCCAGGGGCGGCCGTCGCCGGGGCGGCGGCCGGCGCGCAGGTCGGCCTCCTGCGGGTCGAGGCCGTGCTTGGTGTAGCCGGCGCGGTCGCCGAGGACCCGCAGGCGCGGGCCGAGCTGGGCGGCGGTGGCGCTCGTCCACAGGTGGGAGCGGACGCCGGAGGCGTGGGTGAGGGCGACGAACGCGTCGTCGTCGACGGCGGCGCCGGGGCGGCGCACGTCGACCTCGGCGTAGACGGCGGTGGCCGGGCCGAAGAGGGTCAGGGCCTGGTCGACGAGGTGGCTGCCCAGGTCGTACAGGGTGCCGCCGACCTCGGCGGGGTCCGCCAGCTCGCGCCAGCCCGCCTTGATCTGCGGGCGCCACCGCTCGAAGCGGGACTCGAAGCGCCGCACGGAGCCGAGGGCGCCGGCCTCCAGCAGGCGGCGGACGGTGAGCAGGTCGCCGTCCCAGCGGCGGTTCTGGAAGACCGTGAGCATCAGTCCGCGCTCCTCGGCCAGGCCGACGAGGGCGGCGGCCTCCGCGGCGGTGCCGGCGAGGGGCTTGTCGACGACGACGGGCAGCCCGGCCTCCAGGGCGGCGCGGGCGAGCGGCACGTGGGTGCGGTTGGGGGAGGCGATCACGACCAGGTCGAGCGCGGAGGGGTCCGCCAGCAGCTCCTCGGGCGCGTCGACGGCGCGGGCGCCGGGGTGCTCGCGGCGCAGCTGCTCGCGGCGCTCCGGGCTGGAGGTGACCACGGCGTCCAGCCGCAGCCCGGGGGTGGTGGCGATCAGCGGGGCGTGGAAGGCGGAGCCGGCGACGCCGAAGCCGACGAGGCCTGTGCGGAGGGGATCGGACATGCCCTCCACTTAAACAACAGTGTTGCGAAAGTGCAAGAATGGCCGCGTGAGCAGTGCACTGAACCTGCCCGCCCTGCGCGGGCACAACGCCTCCGTGGTCCTGGGGCTGCTGCGCGGCCGCGACGGCGTCAGCCGCGGCGAGCTCGCCGCGGGCAGCGGGCTGACCCCGCAGGCCGTCAGCAAGATCGTGGCCCGGCTGCGGGACGAGGGCCTGGTCGCCGAGGCCGGCCGCGGCGAGCCGACCGGCGGCAAGCCGCGCACCCTGCTGCGCCTGGTGCCCGAGGCCGGGCTCGCCGCCGGGGTCCACCTGGACCGCGACCGGGTCGCGGTGCTGGTCGCCGACCTGGCGGGGCGCCCGGTCGCCCTCCGCGAGGCCGGGCTGCACCCGGAGGACCCGGCGGCGGTCGCCGACGGGGTCGCGGCGGTGGTGCGGGAGGCCGCGGCGGCGGCGCAGGGGGCGGCCCAGGGGGCGGGGGCGGCGCGGAGGGCGGCGGCGGAGGGCGGCACCCCCCTGCTGGGCGTCGGCGTCGGCTGCCCGGGGCCGCTGGACCACGCCGCCGGGGTGCTGCACCGGGTGACCGGCCTGCCCCGCTGGGACGGCTTCCCGCTGCGGGACGCCCTCGCCGAGCGGCTGGGCCTGCCGGTCGTCCTCGACAAGGACACCAACGCGGCGGTGCTCGCCGAGCCCGTGCGGGCCGGCTCCACGGTCTACCTCCACCTCGGCAGCGGCCTCGGCGCCGGGCTGGTCCTCGACGGGGCGCTGTACCGGGGGGCCCGCACCAACGCCGGGGAGTTCGGCCACCAGACGGTGCAGCTGGACGGCCCCCGCTGCGACTGCGGCAACCGCGGCTGCCTGGAGGTGCTCTGCCTGGCCGCGCTGCGGGCCGGCGACACGGCGGGTGCGGCCCGGCTGCTGGGCGTCGGCGCGGCCGGGCTGGTCCGGCTGCTCGACGTGGACCGGGTGGTGCTGGGCGGCCGGGCCGTCCTGGCGGCGCCGGACGTCTTCGTGCGGGGCGTCGCGGCGGAGCTGGCCGCGCGCGTCCCCGACCCGGCGTGGCAGGCGGTCCCGGTGTCGGTGGCGCGCGCCGGGGAGCGCGCGGTGGCGCGGGGGGCGGCCGAGCTGGTGCTGGCGCCCCTGTTCGCCTGAACTTCACCTGTCCTGCCGGGTGCATGACACGGTTGCGCTCCTACGGTGGAGGCCCGCCCGCTCCCGTCGCACGGAGGACAGCATGCCCCGCCGCTCCCTGACCACCGTCGTCTCCGCCCTCGGCCTCGCCGCCGCCTCGCTCGGCCTGTGGACCGGCGCCGGCACCGCGCAGGCCGCCGCCGCCGTCCCCACCCCCGACCACACCGTGGTCGTCGTCTTCGAGAACCACTCCTACGGGCAGATCATCGGCAGCTCCAGCGCCCCCTACATCAACTCCCTCAAGGCCGGCGGCGCCAACCTCACCGCCTCCTACGCCCTCACCCACCCCAGCCAGCCCAACTACTTCGACCTGTTCTCCGGCGCCACCCAGGGCATCACGAACGACAACTGCTACACGCCCGGCTTCAGCTCCGCCCCGAACCTCGCCTCCGAGCTGATCGCCGCCGGCCGCACCTGGGCCAGCTACAACGAGTCGCTGCCGAGCCAGGGCTCCACCACCTGCAGCAGCGGGAAGTACGCCCGCAAGCACAACCCGTGGTTCGGCTTCTCCAACGTGCCGACCTCCAGCGCCCGCACCTTCGCGCAGTTCCCCACGGACTACGGCACGCTGCCCCAGGTCTCGTTCGTCATCCCCAACCTGTGCAGCGACATGCACGACTGCTCGGTCTCCACCGGCGACACCTGGCTGAAGAACAACCTCGGCGCCTACGCGACCTGGGCGAAGACCCACAACAGCCTGCTCCTGGTCACCTTCGACGAGGACAACGGCACCAGCGGCAACCACGTCGCCACCGTCCTCTACGGCCAGCCCGTGCTCGCCGGATCCTCCACGGCGACCACCTACGACCACTTCGACGTGCTGCGCACCCTCGAGGACATGTACGGCACCGCGCACGCGGGCGCCGCCGCCACGTCGTCCGACATCACCGGCGTCTGGAACTGACGGCCGGCCCGCCGGCCCGCCGCACCCCTCCCGGGCGTCCGGGAGGGGTGCGGCCCGCCCGTCCCCCACCGGTCCCCGCCGGTCCCCGCCGTCCTCCCGTCCCCGTCCCGCCCCGCGGACGCCTCGTCCCGGTCCGGGAGCTGCGACTACGCTGCGATCGTCGGGGGAGCCATCACGCGGAGAGGCCGGGACGCACGGTGCCCGGGCGCCCGCCGGGAGCAGGGAGAGGCACGTGGCAGACCGCAGGCCCATCGAGTCGTGGCTGACCGACATGGACGGGGTGCTCGTCCACGAGGGCACGCCCATCCCCGGGGCCAAGGAGTTCATCGCCCGGCTCCGCGAGTCGGGCAAGCCGTTCCTGGTCCTCACCAACAACTCCATCTACACCCCGCGCGACCTCGCCGCCCGGCTGGCCGGCAGCGGTCTGGAGGTGCCCGAGGAGTCGATCTGGACCTCGGCACTGGCCACCGCGAAGTTCCTCGACGGACAGCGCCCGCGCGGCACCGCCTACGTCATCGGCGAGGCCGGCCTCACCACCGCCCTGTACCAGATCGGGTACGTCCTCACCGACGTCAACCCTGATTACGTCGTACTCGGCGAGACCCGCACCTACAGCTTCGAGGCGCTCACCAAGGCGATCCGCCTGATCAACGGCGGCGCCCGCTTCATCGCCACCAACCCCGACGAGACCGGCCCGTCCGCCGAGGGCGCCCTGCCCGCCACCGGCTCGGTGGCCGCCCTCATCACCAAGGCCACCGGCGTGGAGCCCTACTTCGTGGGCAAGCCCAACCCGCTGATGATGCGGGAGGCCCTCAACACCCTCAAGGCCCACTCCGAGAGCACCGCCATGATCGGCGACCGCATGGACACCGACGTGGTCGCGGGCATGGAGGCCGGCCTGGAGACCGTCCTCGTCCTCACCGGCCTGACCCGGCCCGGCGAGGTCGAGCGCTTCCCCTACCGGCCGGGCCGCGTCGTGAAGTCCATCGCCGACCTCATCGACGAGGTCTGAGCCGGGGCGGACGCCGAGGAGCCCCTGCCCCGGAGGCCTTCTCCGGGCAGTGGCCCGCCGCCCGGACCGGACCGTCCCCGGGCCGCCGGCCGCGACAGCGGCGGCCCGGAACACCGAGGGCGGGCGGCGCAGGCGGACCGGGCCGCGGACCGTGGACCGGACACCGCCCGGGACCGCTCCACCGTCCGCGCGGCCGATACTCGGATGCGTCCGGCGGGCGGTGCTCCCTATGATCCGACGATGCAGGACGAGGACGATGTGCCGACGGCGGAGCGGGTGCCGTGCCGGCGAGGCAGGCGGACCGCTTTCGCACCACTCGACGTCGATGACGCCGAACTGGTCCACGCATGGCGGTCCGAGCCCGTTGCCGCCCACGAGCTCGGGGTGTGGCCCCGGTCCCTGTCCGCTGTCCGCGAGCGCATCGAGCGCGACCTGGAGGACACGGACCGCGACGACTTCGTGGTCCTGCTGCCCGACGGTACGCCGGTCGGCCACATCGCCCTCGTCGATCAGGACATGGCCGACGGCACCGCGAGCGTCACGATCATGCTCGCGGAGCAGTGGCGGGGACAGGGCCTGGGCACGGACGCGCTCGATGCACTGCTCGACCTCGCATTCGGCGAGCTCCCCCTCCACCGCATCGAGGCCGGCACCCACAGCGACAACACCGCCTGCCTGACCGCCCTCGCCAACGCCGGGTTCGTGCAGGAGGGGACACGCCGTTCGGCCTGCCTGCACAGGGGGAGCCGCAAGGACCTCGCCGTGCTGGGCATCCTGCGGTCGGAGTGGGAGGCGCTCGACCGCCCCCGGGCCTGGGACCTCTGAGGGATTCCCGCGGGGCTGTCCGCGGGCCGGGCCGGTCGGCCGTGTTCCGGTCCGGGGACCTCGCAGGTGGGCCAGGGCGCGCGTACGGCGGCGTCCGCACCAGCGTTCGGCGCGACCGGCCGCAGCCGGGGAGGACGGCGCGCTCCCCGCCGTGATGGCGCACGATGTCTCCGGACGCCGGCGCACCGGCCCGGCCGGACGAGGACCGGCTGACGAGCGCGAGCGGGGGTTCAGGCAGGCGGCGGGAAGCCTCCCCGAACGTGTGGAGCGAGGTTCAGTCCAGCCAGATCAGCAGTGCATCACCCGTGCGTGCTGCTGCTGAGAAGAAGGCCACCAGGGAGTCGTACCGGCTGCGGGCCCACTCCAGGGCCTCGGGGCGGTCCCAGATGAAGGGATAGACCCCTGCCCGGCCCACTTCCGCGGGATCGACTCCTCGGACCAGGTCGTCGTAGCCGACCCGGTCGAGATTCCCGGCAGCGAAGCGGACACGGTCGGCCGGGAGGCACATGGGTGGCCCGTAGCCCCAGTCGTCGTCCGTGACGGGCTCGTCGCCATGCACGACATCGACGGGAAAGGCGGCGCGGCGCAGGAGGAAGCCCAGCACGTCCCAGCACTTGTCGGTGCTGAAGTGCCGCGCTTCCGAGGCGGGGAAGTCCGTCTTTTCTTCTGCGTCCTGAACCTGTTCGATGTGCTCCAGCGCCCAACCCGGGTCCTTGACGGCCCGGTCGAGCTCGGCCGGCGTGACGCGCAGGTAGTGCCCGATCATGCTCATGGCCGCACCGTAAGGGGTGCCGCCGACACCCGGCGCGCCCCGCGCCCCCTCCGCCCGGGTGGCCCGGCGCCTGCCCGCCGTCGAGGAGGACCGCGCGGCACCACGCCCGGTGGTGCGCCGGAGGGGCGCAGGCCGCAGCCTGCGCCCCTCCGGACCTGCAGAACACGTCAGTTGACGGTGAAGGAGCAGAAGGCCGAAGCCGTCCTGGCCCCGTCCTTGATGGTGCCGTGGACCTGCAGGGCGTACCAGCCGCTCTCGGGCGGGGTCCACGAGATCTGCGCCCCGCTGCGGGCGCCGGCCTGCACCGTGGTGCCCTCGTCCCGGTTGACGGAGTACGTGGAGCTGACCGCGCCCTTGACCTCGGGGGTGAAGGTGAAGGTGCCGGGTACGCCCGCGCCGCCGCCCGAGTCGTTCTCGGGGTAGACGTCCGAGGTCACGGTCGGGGGACGGTCAACGCCTTCCGGGCCGCGGCCGACTGTGGCTTTGTCCCGCCGTTGTGTCATGCGTCCTGAAGGCGGCACCTGCGGGAACCGTGCCTCTTCCCCATTCCCGCCATCGGCCCCCACGAACGGTGGAAAAATTCACAGGGCCTCCACCCAGATCAAGTCGCAGATCCTGATCTGCCGTTCTTCCGGGTAGATGCTGTAGTTGAAGAATACGGGATCGTTGAATACGTGCACGCTGTACCAGGTGACGCCTCGAATGGTCATGGGCAGGCCCGGCGGCGGGTGGCCGGACGTGACCGTGGTGCCGACCTCGATCGCCAGCGCGCGGAGAAAGCGGATGATGCTGTCGCGCAGCTCGACGCGGCCTGCGTCCCGCATCCCGTTGAGCACTTCGGAGGCCGTGATCTGGATGACCGCTTTCCAGCCCGTCGAGTCGGGCTGCATCAGCCTTCCTCCTCCGGAAGCTCGACGAGCCCCACTGCGGCGACGGTGTCGTCGAGGCGCTGGTCCCGCCCGGGGACCGACTCGAACATGGCTTCGAGCCACCATGCGGTCATCACCGTGTCCAGGCCGCCCCCCTCCCCGGCCCCGGCCACGGCGGCGCGGAAATCTCCGCGTCGGGCATGAGGAAGGGCCTCGGTGACGGCGGAAATGGTGTGCGGAATCGCCCGTATCCGAGAGGTGCCGCCCGATGGGGAAGTGCTGTCGGAATTCACCTGAATCTCACATCCTTACCGCCTGAATGATTCAGCACATGTGCTCCCGCGTCAAGTGCCGGGCGAGTTCGAGGATATGAAGAATTGGGGGCCGGTGCGGTCTTCGCGGAGGCGGTGGCGGCCGCTCCTCTCGGAAGGTGCCGCTGCCGTCCGGCAGCGGGCCCGGGCCGCGGCTGGGGACGGGGACGGTTCGCGCGTTCCTCCGCGGCGCCGTGGCGCCGGCGGCCGCGACACCGGTCGACCTCCTCCGGGACCAGGGTGAGGGCGTGTCAGGCGAAGGCGGCGGCGAAGCGGCGCTGCCAGGGCGTCTCGACGGCGCGCGGGTCGTAGTGCGCGCGGACGTAGGCGACCGCCTCGGGCCCGGGAACGCCGTCGAGCACGGCGAGACAGGCCAGGGCGGTGCCGGTCCGGCCGCGCCCGCCGCCGCAGGCGACCTCGACGCGTTCGGACCCGGCGCGTTCCCACGCCTCGCGCAGCGCCTCCCGGGCCGCGGCCCGGTCGGACGGCAGCCGGAAGTCGGGCCATCGCAGCCACCGGGCCTCCCAGGGCACGGGCGCGGGCCGGCGGCCCAGCAGGTGGAGGGCGAAGTCCGGCGGCGGTCCGGGCGGGCCGCGGCCCGGGAGGCGCTGCGCGAGGCGTGGGAACGCGCCGGCCCGAGGGCAGGCGCAGCACACCCGCCGCCGCGGGGTCCCAGGTGGAGGCCGTCACGGCTCGAGCGCCGTGCGGTGGCGCCGTGGCGCTCCGGCGGGAACGGGGAGGGCGCGTTCCCCGGGCGGGAGGGGGCTCAGCGGTAGTCCTCGGGGTGCGACTGCATCCACGTGTTGATCCTGTCCCGGGTGCCGACGAGGAGGTCCTGGTGCCGCCTGAGGTTGGGGAAGGAGACGTCGCCGCCGAGAGCCGCCTGCATGGCCCCGATCCAGGCGAGGGGGGCGTGGAAGTGCTCCGCGCCCTGGGGGTCCGCCTTCATCGACGCGCCGAGGTCGTCGAGGTCGGTCAGCACCCTCGTGAGGAAGTACCGGCAGTTCCCCGGGGTTCCGCAGCCGTCGTTGTAGGTCGCCTGGAGCACGGCGAAGGAGTCGCGGACCGCCGGCACCGCCGCGCCGGGCGCCGCCTCGCTGGTCGGGTAGGGGCTCGACGACCCGGCGGGGGCCGCAGCGGGTGACCCGGAGTCCTCCGCGGCGGGGCCGCCGGGGGAGGCCGGAGCCGCAGCCGGGGTGGCGTCGTCGGAGACCGGCGCCGCGGTGCCGCCGTGCCCTGCCGAGCAGGCCGCCAGCAGCGCGGCCGCCAGCAGGACCGGAGCTCCGCGGCGTGCGAACGCGGTTGTGCGCATGGACTGTCCCCCCGTGGTGATCGATGCGTGGTGGTCGTCTGCCTATCGGTTCGGCCGGTGTGCTGTCCACCGCCTTTCCGTATGCGCACCTTTTGTGCAGGGCCGCCGTCCTCCCGGAGGCGGCCCTGCCGCGCACGGGCCGCCTCGCCGCAACCGCCCCCCCGCCGGGGGCACGGCGCGCCCGCGGGGTGACGGCCGGGCGAGGCGGCCCCGGCCGGGCACGACCCCCCCGGGTCACGCCCGACCATGCGCACGACCGCTCTGTGCCGGCCGGTTCGTACCCGGTCGTCCGCGCGCACCGCGGCCGACGGGAGGCGGGGGCCCGTATCACGTGCCGCCCCTCACCCACGGGTCACTCACGGGCCGCTCGAGGGTCGCTCACGGGACCTTGGGGCCGTCGATGAACGTGCCGTCGCTGTCGTAGACGTACGGGTTGGGCCTGCAGCCCCTGAGGCCTTTGATCTGCTGCATCATCGCCGGTGCCGGCAGGCCGGGGCCGGGGCAGGTGCGGTGGCCGTAGCCCAGGTCGTGGCCGGCCTCGTGATTGATGATCAGCGTGTGGTAGGCGTGGGGGCGGCCGGCGTACTGGGGGCTCAGCTCGATCCAGCGCCTGAGGTTGACGATCAGGTTCGGGGCGACGCCGCAGTTGACCTCGCCGCCCGTGTCGAGCCCCCATCGGGCGCAGAGCCTGTCGGTCGTGCCGGGCGAGGCGAGTGTGACGAGCATCTCGTACGGGGGCCGGTCCACCTGCTGGAAGGAGGCCACGCCGTGCCGGGTCCAGCCCCGGGGGTCGGCGAGGATCCCCTTGATCTCCTTGGCGACATCGTCGACGTCCAGATTGGTGCCGTCCTCCAGCCGGACGGCGTAGCGGATCAGTCTGCCCCTGGTGCCGATGCGCTCCGAGGTGCCCTTGGCCCACGTGTAGGTGCCGGGGCCGTTCACGGGATAGGAGGCTTTCGGGGAGGGCGGGGGGGAGGGCTTCGGGGCGGCCGTGGTGTGCGTCGGGGGGTGCTTCGTGGGGGCGGCGGTGGCCTCCGCGGTGGGCGGGACCGCGACGGTGCGGGCCGGAGCCGGCGTGCCGGGCACCGTGAGCAGATGGCCGGCGCCGCACACCACGGCGACCAGGGCTGTCGTCACCACCGCAGGGAGACGCCACGACCGTCGGCGACGTCTCCCCGCGCGGCGACGTGCGGCGCGGCCCTGACCGGGGGGCGTGCGGCCGGGGCCGGCGCTTCTCCGGGGTGCCCCGGGCGGGCGGCCGGGGCCGGACGAGGCTCTCGTGGTGGATTGCTGCGTGGTCATCTCGGGCGTGTCTTCCGGTGGGGAGCGACGGCAGTGAGGAGGGCGGAGCGAGGAGGGCGGAGCGAGGAGGGCGGAGTGAGGAGGGCGGTCAGTGGGCGGCCAGCGCGGCTGTCGGCGCCATCCGCGCGGCCCGCACCGCCGGGTAGATGCCGGCCAGCGCGCCGATGGCCGAGGTCGCGCCCAGGGCTCCGCAGGGCACCCAGAGGGGAAGAGCGAACGGCCAGCCGCGGGTGGCGGCGAAACCCGCCGTCACGGCCGTGCCGAGCACGACTCCGCCGGCCCCGCCCAGCACGGCCAGCAGCAGCGACTCGACGAGGAACTGCCCGCGGACGGCACCGCGGGTGGCGCCGAGGGCCCGTCTCAGGCCGATCTCCGAACGCCGTTCCAGGACGGAGATCACCATCGTGTTGGCGACGCCGATGCCGCCGACGAGCAGGGCCACCGCGCCCACCCCGAGCAGCAGGCCGGTGAACGCGTCCTCTCCGGCCTGCTTGGCCGTCAGGGCGTCCGACGGGCGGGCCACCTTGACGTGCTCCGGGTGCTCCGGGTCGGCGGTGGCCGCCAGTACGTCGCGGACCGCGGTCACCGCGTCCTCGCGGGCACGGATCCACACGGTGGTCGCGTGCCCGTCGAAGCGCAGATAGTGCTGGGCCGCGGGCCAGCCGACCAGCGCCGCGCTGTCCAGCTCCGGTGCCAGCTCGACCGTGTCGAGAACCCCGACCACGGTGAACCGGCCTCCGCCGATCAGGACCTGCGTGCCCTGGGGCGGATCCGACAGGCCCAGCCGCGCGGCGCTGTCCGCGCCGAGGACCACCGCGGGGTAGTCGGCCTGGGCCGCGTTCGGCCAGTGACCGTGTGCGAGGGTCGCCCGCAGTGCGGGGAGCAGCCCCGGTGAGGCGGCGTAGACCGCGATGCCGTTCGACTCCGCGGCAGGGACCTTCTCGTTGCGGTAGACCAGCGCGTGCTTGACCCGCCCGGTCTCGGCGACCTCCTCCACCGGCCCGATGTTCCTGATCATGGTGGCCGCGCGGCGGGGCAGCACGGTCTCCTTGCCGTCCATCGTCGTTCCCGGGGCCACCCTGAGCAGGTTCGTCCCCAGGGCGTCCAGGCGGTGGTCCAACTCCGCGCGGCTGGACGAGGAGATCCCGATCACGGCCACCATCGCGGCGATGCCGACGGCGATGCCGAGGGCGGACAGGACGACCCGCAGCGGCCGGCTGCGCAGCCCGGATCCGCCGACCCTGAGCAGGTCGCGTCCGGACATCCGCGCCGGAGTGGGCCGACGGCTCATCGAGCGCTCACCTCCCCGGTGACGACCGCCGCGGAGGACACCTCGTGGTGGCCGGGGAGGCCGTGCCGGCCGGCCCCGTCCGAGACGACGCGGCCGTCCCGGATCTCGATGCGGCGGGGCAGCCGGGCGGCCACGTCCCTGTCGTGCGTGATGACCACGACCGTCGTACCGGCGGCGTGCAGTTCACCCAGCAGATCCATCACCCCGGCGCCGGAGGCGGAGTCGAGGCTGCCCGTGGGCTCGTCGGCGAGCAGCAGCGGCGGCTCGCCGACGACCGCCCGGGCGATGGCGGCGCGCTGGCGCTCACCTCCCGACAGCTCGTGGGGGCGGTGCGTGAGCCGGTGGCCCAGCCCGACCCGCTCCAGGGCCGCCGAGGCCCGCCTGCGCCGCTCGCGCAGCGGCGTGCCGGAGTACAGGAGCCCGTCGGCGACCGAATCCCTGATCGGCACGCCGGCCGGCAGGTGGAACTGCTGGAAGACGAAACCGATGGTGCGGGCGCGCAGCGCGGAGAGCGAGCGATCGGGCAGGGACCCGATGTCGTGCCCGTCGACGCGCACACTGCCGGAGGTGGGGACGTCCAGCGTCCCGATGAGGTTGAGCAGCGTCGACTTGCCGGAGCCGGACGGGCCGACGATGGCCACCGCCTCGCCGAGCGCCACCGTGAGGCTGATGTCGCGGACCGCGGCGACGCCGCCGGGGTAGGCGCGGGAGACGTGCTCCAGCACGACCAGGGCCGGGTCGACGTTCACTCGGCCACCTTCACCTTCATGCCCTCGGCCAGGCCGGCACCGCTGACCTCGACCTTGCCGTCGGCATACAGGCCGGGCCTGACGGCGACGACACGGCCGGCTCCCGCGGCGTCGACGACCTCGACTCCGTGACCGCCCCCCGAGAGGGCCAGCAGGGCTTCGACCGGGACGGCGAGCACGCCGGCGTGCCGTTCCTTCACCATCTCCGCGACCACCGGCCCGGTGGCGCCGCGGGCGCGGCTCTGCTCGGTGATGGACGCGGTGACGGTCCTGCTGTCGCCGCCTTCGGCGGAGGGGGAACTCTCCGCGGCGATCGTGGAGACCGTCGCCTCGGTCCGGGTGCCGTCGGCCAGCCGCAGCGTCAGCCCGGTTCCCTTGTGCAGCAGGGCCACATCGTCCTCCGGGACGTTCAGCACGGCGACGCGCGAGGTGCCCGCGACCGACACCACCTGCTCCGCCGCGGGGGTGCCGAGCCCGGAGAGCTGTTTGGTCACGGTGCGTGGCCCGGGCGCGTACACCACGTCGCCGAGCGCGATCCTTCCGGTGACGGGGCGTCCGAGGGCCTTCTGCCACCGGTCGACGGCGGCGACGACTCCGCTGTCGTAGTGGTCCCCCACCGCGAATCCCACGTACCCGAGGGCCCGCAGGTTCGTGGTGAACTGCAGCACGTCCGCACCCGTGGTGCCCTTCTTGAGCTCCCGGTAGGCGGGCAGGCCGCCGTACAGCAGCGTCACCGGGAGGTTGTCGATCCGGACCACCGCGTCACCGCGTCGCAGCACCGACCCGGTGGCGGGCAGCCAGGTGACCGTGCCCTGGGCGCGGACGGGCAGTGCCGTCGCCGTGCCGGTGCCCAGCTTGCCCTGGAACATCACCTGGTCGACGAGGGTGGTGCGGACCACGGTCGCCGTGTGGACCTGGCCCGTGGGCGTCTGCTGCTCGTGCCCGAAGGTCCCGGTGGCGAAGAGCGCCGCACCTGTGGCGGCGAGGGCCGACACCACTGCGGCCGTCGCCCACATCGCCGTGCGGCCGCGCCGAGTACGGCCTTCGTCGTCATGGCTCCGCCCGGAGCCCCGGCGGCGGCTCATCCGCCCGGGTGCTCGTTGACAAGGCCCAGCTTCTGGGTGCAGCTCTGCATGGCCTTCTCGAATCCGGGCTGCATCATGACCTTGCGGATGGACAGGGGGTCCCCCCCATGACCCCGGTTTCGGGATCGGGGTCCGCGTAGTCCTTGACCCCCTCAGCGCGCATGCACTTCGCCAGATCCCTGGCCTGCTGCAGTTCCTTCGCGGTCGGGGGCTCCGGAGTCCACTCCTCGTGCGGCTGCTTGTCCCGGCAGGCGTGATACGCAGGCAGGTCGGACTCCGGAAGCGACTTCCCCTTGGAGTCCACCAGGAGGGGCTGGTCCGGGTCGTGGTCCGGTTCGGGATCCCGCACGTCCATGCCGTGGTCGCGCAGGCACTTCGTGTAGGCGATCCACTCGTCGATGTTCTTCACCTTGCTGGTGGCCGACGCCTTCACGCCGGCTTTCGCCGGCCCGTCGGCCGAGGCGACGCCGACCTGCTTGTCCGCGCCGCACGCCGACAGCAGCAGCGTCGCCGTCAGTCCCAGACCCACCAGGGCCCCGTGCCGTCTCACCCGTGGCGTCACGGCCGCACCACCTCTCGAAGGCCCCGGCCGAGCGCTGTCGGGCTCGTACCACCGGGGCAGTCGGCAGCAGTGAAGCCGTGCGCGGGTGAACCCGCGGTGAGCGATCACGCTCACACCTGCTTCACATCGGTTTCGCATACTGAGGGGCAAGGCTTTCGAACACAGAGCGGAATCGCATGCGCGTACTGGTCGTCGAGGACGAAGAGATGCTGGCCGGCGCGATCGCCGAGGGACTGCGCCAGGAGGCGTTCGCCGTCGACGTCGTCCATGACGGCGCGGCGGCCCTGGAGCGGCTCGCGGTGAACGCCTACGACGTCGTGGTGCTGGACCGCGACCTGCCGGGCGTGCACGGCGACGAGGTCTGCCGGCAGGTGGCCGCCTCCGGCGGGGACGTCCGGGTGCTCATGCTCACGGTCTCGGTCACCGTGGCCGACCGGGTCGCGGGACTCGGTCTCGGCGCCGACGACTACCTCACCAAGCCGTTCGCCTTCGCCGAGCTCGTCGCCCGGGTACGGGCCCTGGGGCGCCGCTCACGACCGGCGGCACCACCTGTCCTGGAGCGCTCGGGCATCAGGCTCGACCCGACGCTGCGGCAGGCGTACCTGGACGGCAGATACCTGCCGCTGTCCCGGAAGGAGTTCGCCGTGCTGGAGGAACTCCTGCGCGCGCAGGGGGCGCCGGTGTCGGCGGAGATGCTGCTGGAACGGGCGTGGGACGAGAACATCGACCCGTTCACCACCGTCGTGCGGGTGACGATCCGCTCGCTGCGGCGCAAACTCGGCGAGCCCGCCGTGATCGAGACCCTCACCGGCATCGGATACCGGATCCCGTGATGCGCCGGTTCCTGGGCGGCAATCTGCGCCTGCAACTCACGGTCTTCTTCGGCCTGATGTTCTTCGTCGCGGGTACGGCGGTGCTGGCGGGTGCGGTGATCCTGGTGCACCACAGCATGGAGTACTCGCTCGAGGTGATCCCCGCGGAGTTCTCGACCTGGTCGACGGACGGTGGCGTGCAGATCCGAAAGGGCCAGATGTCGCTCTTCATCGATCCGGCGAGCCGGCAGATCATCCTCGCGTCGATGGATCACAACCTCGCCGTCAAGGGCGGTCTCACCGTCCTCGCGGTCGGCGTCGTCTCCGCCACCCTCGGCTGGCTCGTCGCCGGAAGGCTGCTGCGTCCGCTCGGACGCATCACCGCCACCGCCGAACGCATCGCCGGCCGCACCCTCCACCGCCGGATCGACCTCGACGAGCCCCCCGGTGAGGTGAAGCGGCTCGCCGACTCCTTCGACAGCATGCTCGACCGGCTGGACCAGGCCTTCGCCAGCCAGGACCGCTTCATCGCCAACGCGGCCCACGAACTCAAGACGCCGCTCGCGGTGGGGAGGACTCTGGTCGAGGTCGCGATGGGGCGCCGTGACGCACCGCCGGCGTTGGTGCGGCTGGGGGAGAACCTGCTCGAGGTCAACCATCGCCATGAGCGGCTCATCGACGCCCTGCTGACGCTGGCCCGCGCCGAGAGCGCGACCGGCGACCGGGTGCCGGTCGACCTGGCGGACGTCGCGCGTACGGTCCTGCGGAACACCGGGCACCTGGCACAGGCGCAAGGGCTCCGCGTCGGTGCCGAACTGTGTGCGGCGCCGGTCGCCGGGGACCCGGTGCTGCTGGAGCAGCTGGTACGCAACCTGGTGGAGAACGCCGTCAAGTACAACAGGCCCGACGGCTGGGTGGAAGTGCGGACCGGGACCAGCGCCGCCGGTTCACGGATCACGGTCTCCAACACGGGCTCCGTCATCGCCGCTCACGAGATCCCGGTGCTCTTCGAGCCGTTCCGCCGGCTCGTCGACCGGGTGGGCTCCGCCCGGGGCAGCGGACTCGGCCTGTCCATCGTCCGGGCGGTCGCCCGGTCGCACGACGGGGACGCCGACGCCCGGCCCCGCCCGGAGGGCGGTCTGGACGTCGTCGCCACCCTGCCCGCCCGGTACCCGGCCGGTACGTAGGGCTCCTCACCCCGCACGGTTCGCGGGCGGCGCCGGCGGACGATCGAGCAGGCGGGCCCGGGGGACGCCTCGCGGATGCCGTCGCGGACCCCCGGCGGATGCGCGGACGGCCGAACCGGTGCAGCGGCACGACGGTCCGCGCGGCCCCGGCGCCCCGCTCTCGGCCCCGCCGCGCCGCTGCGCCGTCCCCTCAGTGCGCGGCGCGGTGCTCGGGCGGGGTGTCGTTGACGGTGGCCAGTTCGGTGACCAGCAGCTCCACCAGCCGGGCCGCGGGCAGGGGCCGGGCCCCGCGGTGCCCGGTGCCCGCCCACAGGGCCATGCCGTCGGGGTCCCCCTGCTCGGCCGCGGCCCGGCGCAGCGGCGCCGTCAGGTGGTGCACCAGGGGATAGCAGGCGGTGGGGGCGGCCGCCCGGTGCTCGGCCACGAACCGGTTGACCAGGGCGCGGGCGGCCCGGCCGGAGAAGGCCGTGGTGACGGTGGTGGACGAGCCGAAGGCGCCGTGCTCCGTCCAGCGGGGGTCGGTCAGCGCGGCCTTGTGCAGCGGGTGGGCGCCGCTCTCCGGCGTGGCCAGGAACGCCGTGCCCAGCTGGGCCGCGGACGCCCCCGCGGCCATGACCGCCGCCATGCCGGCGCCGTCCATCACGCCGCCCGCCGCCAGCAGCGGCATCCGGGCGCCGTCCTCCTCCACCGCCTTGCGGACCGCGGGCAGCAGCTCCAGCAGGCCGGGGCCGGTGTCGGCGATGCCCAGCGGCTCGAAGGAGCCCCGGTGCCCGCCGGCCTCCGGGCCCTGCACCACGAGGATGTCGGCGCCGGCCCGCAGGGCGGCCACGGCCTCCTCGGGGGAGGTGACGGTGACCGCGATCTCGGTGCCCGCGGACTGCAGGCGGGCCACCACGTCGGGGTCGGGGCAGCCGAAGGTGAAGGAGACGAGCGGCACCGCCGTCTCGGCCAGGACGTCCAGCTTCTCCTCGTAGCCGTCGTCGTCCCAGGCGGGGACGTCCGGCAGCGCGGCGCCGTAGCGGTCCGCCTCGCCCGCCAGCTCCTCGCGGTAGCGGGCGGCCTCCTGCGCGGCGTGCGGGTCGGGGCGCGTGGGGGTGAAGACGTTGACGCCGAAGGGGGCGCCGGTGAGCGTCCGGGTCAGCGCGATCTCCTCCCGCAGGGTCTGCGGGGACTGGTAGCCGGCCGCGAGGAAGCCCAGCCCGCCGGCTCCCGAGACGGCCGCGGCCAGTGCCGGGGTGGAGCCGCCCCCCGCCATGGGGGCCTGCACCACGGGGTGCGGCAGGCGGGAGAGGAGGGTGCGGGGGAGCGGGGCGGAATGGTGGTCGGTGCCGTTCACGGCGGCGGCCTCCTCCGGTCTCGGGGCTTCTGGGTGCCGGGACTTGCGGGCGCCCGGGCACCGGGGCGTCCGGACGCCCGGCGGTCCCGCCGCCCGGGCACCCGGGCGGCGGGAGGCGGGGGCACCCGGGCCCCGGCGGCGTCCGGGTCCGGGTGCGCCCGGGATCCCGGGAGCGTCTGGGTCGACCGTACCCGCCCGGGCGCCCCGCACCCGTCTTCGCGCCACCGGGCTCCACCTGCGGCGGGTCGGCCTGTCGGTGGGGGCGTATACGGTGCTGTGTGACGGGGGTGGTCCGCGCGGGCCGCGACGGCCCCCGGACCGTCGTGGGGAACGTGGCCGTGGGAGGTCGTGAGCGTGTCGGAGCAGGATGCCGGTTCGGTCGTGGAGGCGTCGCGGGAGGAGTTCGCGCTGCCGGAGTCGTGGCGCCCCGTGCTGGCCGGCCAGACCGAGCAGCCGTACTTCCACCGGCTGGCGGAGTTCGTCGCCGGCGAGCGGGCCGCGCACCAGGTCTTCCCGCCGCAGGGCGAGGTGTTCTCCGCCCTGGCGGCCACCCCGTACGAGAAGGTGCGGGTGCTGCTCCTCGGGCAGGACCCGTACCACGACGACGGCCAGGCGCACGGCATGTGCTTCTCGGTGCGGCCGGGGACGAAGGTGCCGCCGTCGCTGCGCAACATCTTCAAGGAGCTCAAGTCCGACCTGGGCGTGGAGACCCCGGACAACGGCTACCTGATGCACTGGGCCGAGCAGGGCGTGCTGCTGCTCAACACGGTGCTGACCGTCCGCGCCCACGAGGCCAACTCGCACAAGGGCAAGGGCTGGGAGACGTTCACGGACGCGGTGATCCGGGCGGTCAACGACCGCGAGGAGCCCTGCGTCTTCGTCCTCTGGGGCAACCACGCCAAGAAGAAGCTGCCGCTGATCGACACCTCGCGGCACGCGGTGGTGCAGGGCGCGCACCCCTCGCCGCTGTCGGCGCGGCTCTTCCTCGGCAGCCGGCCGTTCTCGCAGATCGACAAGGCGCTCGCCGACCTCGGGTACGAGCCCCTGGACTGGCGCATCCCGGACCTCGCCGGCAGCTGACCCGGTCCGCGTCCGGCCGTGCGGACGGGCCGCCTGCCTGCACGGCCGTCGGCCCGTCGGCCCCATCAGGCCCGTCGGGCCTGATGACCTGACGGTCTGACAGGTCCGTCGCGCCGTCGGTCGGACAGGGGCCCGGCCGGTGCCTGACGGTCCGTCGTGGAAACCCCCGCCCCGGCCGGGCCCCTGTGCGAAGCTGGGAGCACAGGCGCCTGTCGGGGAGGGGAGGCGGGGTGCGCCGCGTGTGGAGGGCAGCGGCCGCAGCCGCACTGGCACTGGCAGTGGCCGCGGGCTGCACACGCGCCGGTGACGCCCGCGGCGAGCTGCCGCCGTCGGCCTCGGCGGCGGCCCCGCGAGGCCCGCAGGACAGGCCCCAGCCCGCCGGGCAGCAGTTCTACGTCTCCGCGGACGGCTCGGCCGCGCTGCAGGCCGAGGCCCTGCGCCGGGAGGGCCGGACGGACGAGGCCCGGGAGCTGGACCGGATCGCCGACCGGCCCGCCGCGCTTTGGCTGGGCGGACCGGACGCGGCGGCGAAGGCCGAGCGGCTGACCCGGCTCGCGGCCGCGGCCGGCCGCACCGCGCTCCTGGTCGCCTACGACATCCCGCACCGCGACTGCGGGCAGTACTCGGCGGGCGGCGCCGCCGACGCCGCCGCCTACCGCGCCTGGATCGCCGACGTCGCCGCGGGCATCGGCGACCGTCCCGCCTGGGTGGTGCTGGAGCCCGACGCGGTGGCGCACACCCTGGACGGCTGCGTGCGGGGCGCCCTCGCCGATGAGCGCTACGGGCTGCTGGCGGACGCCGTACGGGAGCTCGGGCGCCGCCCCCGGGTGCGGGTCTACCTGGACGCGGGCAACGCCGGCTGGGTGAAGGAGCCCGACCGGATGGCGGATGCGCTGCGCCGGTCCGGCGTCCGCGACGCCGACGGCTTCGCCGTCAACGTCGCCAACTTCTACACCACCGCCGACAGCGCCGCCTACGGCCGCCGGGTCTCCCGGGGCCTCGGCGGCGCCCGCTTCGTCATCGACACCAGCCGCAACGGCAACGGCCCGCTGGGCGGCACCGAGTGGTGCAACCCGCCCGGGCGGGCCCTCGGTGACGCGCCGACCACCCGCACGGGCCTCGAGGGCGTCGACGCGTACCTGTGGATCAAGAACCCGGGCGAGTCCGACGGCCAGTGCCGGCCCGGCGCGCCCGCACCGGGCCGGTTCTGGACCGAGTACGCCCTGGACCTGGTGCGCAACGCCCGGCGGTGACCTGTCCGGCCCCGACCTGTCCGGGACCTCCCGCGCGGATCCACCCGGCCGATCCCCGGCCGCCACCCGTGGACGGGCCGCCACCCGTGGACAGGCTGCCGCCCGTGGACGGGCCGCCGGACCGCCGGGCCGGGGCGGCCCCCGGCCCGGCTGCCCGTCCCGCGCCTCCTCAGACGACCCTCACCCAGCGGGCCACCGACGGCGTGCCCCGCCGGTCCGTCACGAAGAGCATGTACCAGCCGGGCGGCACCAGCGCCGCGTTCCCCGGCACGGAGAGCCGCACCGCGCCGCCGGAGCGGGTGACCCCCAGGGCGACCGAGCGCTGCTCCACGTCGGTGACGTGGGTGACCGAACTGGGCCGCATCAGCCGGGCGGTGGCGATGTCCGCGGGCGCCGGCGTGGTGAACGCGGCGGCCGAGCCGCGCCGCAGCACGGCGGGGCCGCCCGTCAGCCGGGGCCGGTCGCCGTGGAACAGGTACGCCGGGGTGAAGACCTCCACCCGCTGCTCGAAGGTGGCCGGTTCGGTGTCGTCCTTGTCCGCGAAGAGCGGGTCGGATCCCATGGTGACGACCCGCCCGTCCGGCAGCAGCAGCGCCTCGGAGTGGTAGTCGCGCCCCACCGACGGGTCGGCGGCGGGCGTGAAGGCGTTGCTGCCGGGGTGGTAGACCTGCGCCCTGAGGATGTCGCTGCGGTGCTTGCCGCGGTAGTCGGCGGAGCCGCCGGTGGTGAACACGGTGTCGTCCGGCAGGATCACGCTGTTGAGGTAGCGGGTCCCCCCGGCGGGCAGGTCCGGCCCGGGCGTGAAGTGCGGGTCCGGCGCGGACAGGTCGACGATGTCGGTACGGGCGGTGGACCTCGGCGACTCCCCTACGCCGCCGCCGCCGAGCACCATCACCCGCTGCTCCTGGGCCGGCGGCAGCAGCACGGAGGACGAGGTCTCCGTCAGCTCCGGGTCGCGCAGCCCGGGCACGGCGGTGAAGGTGTTCCGCTGCAGGTCCCAGATGCCCGGGTCGCGGCCCTCGGTGGCCGGGCCGTAGCCGGAGTTGGATCCGGAGTAGAAGAGCTGCCCCTTCGCGGTGAGGAAGAGCGACGGGTAGGTGGGGAAGTAGTGGTCCGGGGCCTTGGCCCAGGTCCTCGTCCGCGGGTCGTAGACCTCGTTGTCGTCGCCCGTGAGGATCCGCCCGGTGTCGTCCAGGCCGGAGACGGTGACGACCCGGCCGTCGGGCAGGCCGGTCAGCGTGGGGTACCAGCGGGCGAACCGCATGTCCGGCACCGGCTCGTACTGCTCGGTGACGGGGTCGAACTCGTAGGCGGAGCGGATGCCCTGGAAGTCCTGCTTGTCCAGCGTCATCCGGTCGCCCATGCCGTAGAGGTTGCGGGCGTCGGCGCCGGTCAGGCCCCTGATGGCGTACTGGGCCGGGGTGGCGGTGACGTACCGGCCGCCCTCGGCCACGGCCTCGACGAAGACGTGCTGCTCGCTGGCGGTGACCCTGACCTGCGGGCGGCGCCGGCCGGACCGGTCGGCGGCCCGGACGGTGGTCTTCACGGCCGGGGGCACGACGGCCCTGGCGGTGGAGCGGTACGCGCGGCCGTCGGGGGCGGTGAAGACGGTGCCCCTGGGCAGGACGTGCCCGTGGTCGGGGTCCTCGTTGCGGATCCGCATGGTGCCCGCGGCCCTCGTCACCGCGCTCTTCAGCGCCTCGTAGCGCAGGGTGCCGCCGGCGACCAGGACGCGCCCGTCGGGCAGCGAGGTGTGGCCGCCGCAGAACATGTCCGCGGGGGTGGGCACCAGCTTGTAGGTGTTCCGCACCGGGTCCCAGAGCAGCGACCGGAAGGTGCCCGCGTCGAAGTTCTGCCGGCTGTTCCCCGAGCCGGCGACGATCAGCACCTTGCCCGTGCGCAGCAGCGTCGCGTGGATGGCGTTGACCCGGAAGTGCTCCGGGATGCGGACGGTCTGCCAGAAGCCGTACTGCGCCTTGTAGGCGGGCCTGGAGATCTCGTACCGGTGGTACCGGTCGCCGGCGAAGCCGAGGACCGCGGGCGCGTTCATCCCCGCCACGGCCAGGAGGACCGTGCTGCCCATGGCGAACCGGCGCGTCCTGCCGGTCGTCCGCGGCCACGTGCGGAACCTCATGTCCGGTCACCCCCCGTGCGGCGGAACCGCGGGCGGGTCCGCTCGAAGCCCCATATCAGCAGGGGCAGCAGGCTGAAGAAGAGCGCGATGCACGCCCAGGTGCGCATCGCCGCGTGGGTGTGGCCGGTCACGAAGGAGGCGGCCAGCGAGCCGCCGAAGACCAGCACCCAGAAGAGGTGGATGCGGAAGGTCCGCAGCCGGTCCGGGCTCGCCGAGTCGCCCTTGGGCGTCACGACGAAGCTGCTCCGGCGCCGCAGCAGGGCCTGGAGCAGGGCGGCGGCGTAGATCGGGCCGCAGAGCGCGGACATCATCATGCCCGCGATCCCCGACGACCCCTCCGGCTCGTGCGGGCTCACGTTGTGCCGCCGGTTCCAGGTGTACAGCAGCACCTGCAGGGCGGCGGCGTCGCTGTAGAGCATCATCCAGATCTGCGGGGAGACGTGGACGCCCGAGGCGCCGAACCCCAGGTAGAGCACGCTGGAGACGCCGCCCAGCAGCCAGGTGAGCCCGGCCGTCGGGTAGAAGCAGACCATCAGGGTGTAGTTGAGCAGCCTCCCGGGCGGGAGCCGCCAGGCCGCCCGCCAGAACTGCGTCAGCAGGGTCTCGTAGGTGCCGCGGCTCCAGCGCAGCTGCTGGCTGAAGAAGTCCGTCCAGGAGGAGGGGCCCTCGCCGACGGCGAGCACGTCGGGCGTGTAGACCGACTTCCAGCGGGCCCCCGTCGCGGGGTTCCGCCGGCGGTGGAGCTCCAGGCCGGTCGCCATGTCCTCGGTGATGGAGTCGTACAGGCCGCCGATCTGCTGCAGGGCCCTGATCCGCACCGCGTTGTTGGTGCCGACGAACATCGGCGCCCCGTAGCGGTTGCCGGCCCGCTGGACCAGCGCGTGGAAGAGGAACTGCTGGCTCTCCGAGGCCTTGGTGACGGCGGAGTCGTAGTTGCCGTAGACCTGGGGGCCGACCACGAACGCGACGTCGGGGTCGCGGAAGTAGCCGAGCATCCGCTCGCAGAAGCCGGGCACCGGCACGTGGTCGGTGTCCACGGAGACGAGGAAGTCGTAGCCGTCGCCGTGGGCCTCCAGCCAGCTGTTGTAGTTGCCGTGCTTGGTCCGCGCGCGGAAGCCGCCGCGGTCGGTGTTCCACCGCTCCACGCCCTTGCGGGAGAAGTGCCGGACGCCGAGCCCGGCGCAGAGCTCCCGCATCCGGGGGTCGTCGCCCTCGTCCAGCAGCCACACGTCGTACGGGCCGTCGTGGCGGATCCGCAGCGCCGCGGAGAGGGTCGCCCGGACCATCTCCAGGGGCTCCTTGCCGGGCACGCAGGTGGTGAGGAAGGCGACCCGGGTGCCCGTCTCGGGCACGACCGGGACGGGGTCGCTGGCCACCAGGGTGGCGTGGGTGTTGGAGACCACGTTGACGACGCGGAAGACCTCGATCACCGCGACGATGGTGATCATGGCCTTGTCGCAGACGAGCAGCCAGGTGTGCGTCTCGCCGGGGCGGTGCGGCCAGTGGCTGGGCAGCAGCAGCCAGACCAGCAGCACCGCCTCCAGCACGGGTGCGCCGACCAGGAGCAGGGCGGCCCGGACGCGGTGCCGCTCGCGGCGGAGCAGGCTGCGGTACTCGACCCGGTACGGGCGGCGCGGGCCCGGCCGGGTCAGGGGGCCGGCCAGCCTGCTGTGGCGGGCGTAGTCGTACCCGGGCGGTGCGCCGGCGTCCGCCTCGGGCGGTGCGCCCGGCGGGCCGGGGGGTGCGTCCGACGGTGCGGTGCGCGCTGCGTCCGGCTGCTCGGCGTGCGGTGCGGTGTGCGCTGTGTCCGGCGGTGCGGTGTGCGCTGCGGTGTGCGGGTCGGTGTGCGGTGCGCCGGGCGGTGCGCCCGGTGGTAAGGCGCACTCCGGGCCGGTCCGCTGGGCCGGCACGGTCCCGGGGCCCCCGGACCGGCGCGGCGGTGCGGGCGCGGCGGTGCGGTCCTGCGGGCCGTCGGACGGCGCGCCGCGCGCGGCGCGGTGCGGTCCGGCGGAGACCTGCGTCATGTCGGCTTCTCCCCCCACGGGCGCACGGCGCCCGTCGTCACGGTGCCCAGGGGTTGCCGGAACAGCAGGACTCGCGGGCATGCGGACATGCCCGGACGCGGCCACGGACCGATGCCCCCACGGGCCCGTGACCCCCCCGGGCCGCCTCGGCGGCCCGGGACCATCCCCCCGCCCGGCGCGCGGTGCCGGGACGGACGACTCCGCTTCCCCCCAGAGCCTTTCGGTCGAACTGTGTCGTTCTCCGCGATGCCGTCTCTCTTCGCCGCCCACTGTTGCGGCGGCCGAGGCTTGATCGCAACCGGTTGGGGCGAGGACGGCCCTGCCATGGTGAAGATTTAACGAAGGGCGGGGCGTATGCGCCCGTGCCCGTGATATTCGCGAAACCTTCCGCCCCCGGGGAGCCGCGGACGCCCCGGAGCGCGCCCCCGGCGCACCCCCGGGGAACCCTGACGCCTCCCCGTTCCGCCCCCGGAGGCGGCCCCCGTCGGGAACCCGGAGAACACACGACCGGACGCCCCCGTGGGGACGTCCGGTTGCGGTCGGTGGGCGGAGGGCGTCAGCAGGGAGCGCGCTCCAGGAGGCGCGCGCCGGTGGCCGCCCGCACCTGATCCTCCGTCACCCCCGGTGCGGTCTCGACCAGCCGCAGACCCTCCGGGGTGACGTCGATGACGGCCAGGTCCGTGACGATGCGGTCGACCACGCCCCGGCCGGTGGCCGGCAGGTCCAGCTCCTCCACGATCTTGGGGGAGCCGTCGCGGGCGGTGTGCTCCATCACCACGATCAGCCGTCGTGCGCCGTGGACGAGGTCCATCGCGCCGCCCATCCCCTTGACGCTCCTGCCCGGGATCATCCAGTTCGCGAGGTCGCCGCGGGCGGAGACCTGCATCGCGCCCAGCACCGAGACGTCGATCCGGCCGGACCGGATCATGCCGAAGGAGAGCGCCGAGTCGAAGTAGGCGGCGCCGGGCGCGGTGGTCACGGTCTCCTTGCCCGCGTTCACCAGGTCCGGGTGCTCCTCGCCCTCCTGCGGGTACGGGCCGACGCCCAGGATGCCGTTCTCCGAGTGCAGCACCACCTGCACGCCCGGCGGCAGGTGGTTGGGGATCAGGGTCGGCAGGCCGATGCCGAGGTTCACGTACTGTCCGTCGCGCAGCTCCCGGGCGGCGCGGGCCGCCAGCGCGTCGCGGTCGAGCGGCGCGGCGGCCCCGGCGGCGGACCCGGCGGCGGGGGCGGACGCGTCCGCGGCGGCAGGGACGGCAGGGGCGGCGTTTGCGGCGGGTGCGGCGGCGTTCGCGGGCACGGTCAGACCTCCTGGAGGGCGGCGGGGCGCACGGTGCGGCGCTCGATGCGCTTGTCGGACGGGTCGGCCGGGACCACCCGGTCCACGTACACCCCCGGCAGGTGCACGGCGTCCGGCGGCAGTTCGCCCGGCTCCACGATGCGGTCCGCCTCCACCAGCGTGATCCGGCCGGCGGTGGCGCACAGCGGGTTGAAGTTGCGGGCCGCGGCGTGGAAGGAGCAGTTGCCGTGCCGGTCGGCGACCTCGGCCCGGACCAGGGCGAAGTCGGCGGTGATCGCCTCCTCCAGCAGGTAGCGGCGGCCGCCGAACTCCCGCACCTCCTTCGGCGGCGAGGCCACCGCCACGCTGCCGTCGGGCGCGTACCGCCACGGCAGGCCGCCCTCCTCGACCTGGGTGCCCACACCGGCGGGGGTGAAGAAGGCGGGGATGCCGGCGCCGCCGGCCCGGAGCCGCTCGGCGAGGGTGCCCTGCGGGGTGAGCTCCACCTCCAGCTCCCCGGAGAGGTACTGGCGGGCGAACTCCTTGTTCTCGCCGACGTACGACGAGGTCATCCGTACGATCCGGCCGGCCCGCAGCAGCAGGCCCAGCCCCCAGTCGTCCACGCCGCAGTTGTTGGAGACCACCCGCAGGCCTCCGGTGCCCGCCGCGGCCAGCGCGCCGATCAGCGTCGACGGGATGCCGCACAGCCCGAAGCCGCCGACGGCCAGCAGTGCTCCGTCGGGGATGTCCGCCACCGCGTCCGCGGCCGAGTGCAGGACCTTGTCCATCGCGTTCCTCTCGCTCCCCCGGGTCCGATCGGCCGGCCCGTTCCGCCGGCCCGTTCCGCCGGGCGGGTACGCCGGGCGGGTCCGTCCGGCGTGCCGGTCCGGTGTGCCGTCCGGTTCCCGGTCTTCCGGCCATGACCACCCTTCCCGCGGCCCGTGCCCGCCTTCCATGGCGGCCGTCCACACAACTCCGGGCGGTGAAGCGGTATCCGGCCACATGTCCGCGGCGGCGGGCTCCTCCTACGGTTCCGGCAGCCACCACGCCACCGCAGCCGCCACAGGAGCCGGTCACCATGCCTCAGTCCCGCCGCCCCCGCAGACCCGCCCGCACCCTGACCCTGGCGGCCCTCGCCGCGACCACCCTCCTCGCGGCGGGCTGCGCCAAGGCCGGCACCGCCGGATCCACCACGGACGGCGGCGACGCGGCGAAGGCCCCCGTCAGGATCGGCCTCGTCTACTCCCGCACCGGTCCGCTCGCCGCCTACGGAAAGCAGTACCTAGAGGGCTTCAGGGCCGGCCTCGACTACGCCACCCACGGCACCGGGAAGGTCGACGGCCACCCGGTCGAGGTCGCCGAGCAGGACGACGCGGGCGACCCCGCCAAGGCCGTCTCCGAGGCGAAGGGCCTCATCGGCAAGGGCTACAGGATCCTCGCCGGGTCCACCGCCTCCGGCGTCGCCCTGCAGCTGGCCCCCATCGCCGCCCAGAACAAGGTCCTGTTCATCAGCGGGCCCGCCGCCGCCGACCAGGTCACCGGCATCAACAAGTACACCTTCCGCTCCGGCCGGCAGAGCTACCAGGACATCCGCACCGCCGCCTCCTTCGTCGGCGACGCCAAGGGCCGCAAGGTCACCGTCCTTGCCCAGGACAGCGCCTTCGGACAGGCCAACGTGGCCGCCGTCAAGGCCGTCCTCGGCGGCGAGGGCGCCTCCGTGGGCTCGGTGCTCGCGCCCCCGAGCGCCACCGACCTCACCCCCTTCGCCAAGCAGGCCAGGGCCGCCAGGCCGGACCTGCTCTTCGTGGCGTGGGCCGGCGACACCGCCCCCGCCCTGTGGCATTCGCTCGACCAGCAGGGCGTCTTCGGCTCCACCAAGGTCGTCACCGGCCTCGACCTCGCCGCCTCCTACCCGCTGTTCGGCGCCGCCGGCGAGAAGATCTCCTTCCTCAACCACTACTTCGCGGACGCCGCCGGCACCCCCGTGGAGAAGGCCATGGACGCCGCCCTGCAGAAGGCCGGCGCCAAGGCCGACCTCTTCACCCCCGACGGCTTCACCGCCGCCCAGATGGCCGTCCACGCCGTCGAGGCCGCCAAGGGCAGCACCGCCGACACCGACGCCCTGGTGAAGGCCCTGGAGGGCTGGTCCTTCGACGGCGTCAAGGGCCGGCTCACCGTCCGCGCCGAGGACCACGCGCTGCTCCAGCCGATGTTCCAGGTGAAGCTGACCGGCAGCGGCGCCGCCGCCAGGCCGTCGGTGGCCAGGGTGCTCGGCCCGGACGAGGTCGCCCCGCCGGTCGCGAAGACGGCGGGCTGACCGGTGGCCGACCCCGCAGCCGCCGCGGTCGCCGCGGCGGCCCCCGCCGGAGCCACCGCCGGAGCCCCTGCCGCGGCCCCCGTCCTGCGGCTGCGCGGGCTCGGCTGGGCCGTCGGCGGAGCCACCATCGTCGAGGACGTCTCCCTGGAGGTCGCCGAGGGCGAGTTCGTCGCCTTCATCGGCCCCAACGGCGCCGGCAAGACCTCCCTGTTCAACCTGGTCTCCGGGATCACCGCCGCCACCGCCGGCTCGGTCGAGCTCGACGGCGTCGACGTCACCGCCGAGCCCGTCCACGCCCGCGCCCGCCGCGGTCTCGGCCGCACCTTCCAGACCTCCTCCCTGTGGCCGGGCATGACCGTCGCGGACCACGTCCGCCTCGCCGCCCAGGCGGCGGGCGGCGGCTCCCACCGCATCTGGCGGCGCGCCGGCCGGTACGACCGGCAGGTCGCCGAGACCCTGGGGCGCACCGGCCTCGCCCACCGGTCCGGCACCCTCGCCGGTGCCCTCTCCCACGGCGAGAAGCGCAAGCTGGAGCTCGCCGTGCTCCTGGTCGGCGAACCTCGGCTGATCCTCCTCGACGAGCCCATGGCCGGCGTCTCCGCCGAGGAGGTCCCCGCCCTCACCGACCTCATCCGCTCCGTCCACCGCGACCAGGGCCGGACCGTCCTCATGGTGGAGCACCACATGGACGTCCTGCTCGGCCTCGCCGACCGGCTGGCCGTCATGCACCACGGCACCCTGCTCGCCCTCGACACGCCCGCCGCGGTGACGGCCGACGCCACCGTCCAGCAGGCCTACCTCGGGGAGGCACTGTGACACCCCCCGCGACACCCTCCCCGGCGCCGTCCGGGGGCCCCTCCGCACAGCCGCCGTCCCCCTCCGGGGAGGCGGCCGCGGAGCCCCTCCTCTCCGTCCGCGACCTGCGCGTCGTCATCGGCGGCCGGCACGTCCTGCACGGCGTCGACCTCGACGTCGCCCCCGCCGGCGTCACCGCCCTGCTCGGCCGCAACGGCGCCGGCAAGACCACCACCGTCCGGGCCGTCCTCGGCCTGGTGCCGCGCACCGGCAGCGTCCGCCTCGGCGGCGAGGAGACCGTGCACCTGCCCACCCACGCCGTGGTCCGCCGCGGCGTCGGCTACGCCCCCGAGGACCGCGGGGTCTTCGCCGCCCTCACCGTCGCCGAGAACCTCCGCCTCGCCGAACGCGACCCCGACCCCGACTACGCGCTCGTGCACGGCCTCTTCCCCGAACTGAGGCAGCGCGCCCGGCAGCCCGCCGGCACCCTCTCCGGCGGCCAGCAGCAGATGGTCGCCATCGGCCGGACCCTCCTCAACCGCAACCGCCTGGTCATCGCCGACGAGCCCACCAAGGGCCTCGCCCCCAGGGTCGTCACCGAGGTCGCCCAGGTGCTGGAGCGCGCCGCCGAGGCCGTGCCCGTCCTGCTGGTCGAGCAGAACCTCGCGGTCGTGCGCCGCCTGGCGGGCGGCTGCACCGTGCTCGCCGACGGCCGCACCGCCCACCGCGGCGCCACCGCCGACCTGCTGGAGGACGCCGAGGCCGCCCGCCGCCTCCTCGGCGTCGGCCGCCACCCCGCAGCAGCCCCCCAGGAGGCCCGCCCCTGATGGACACCGTCGTCCTGCTCACCCTCACCGGCCTCGGCCTGGGTGCGCTCTACTTCCTCGTCGCCTCCGGACTGTCGCTGATCTTCGGCCTGATGGACGTGCTCAACTTCGCCCACGGCGCGCTGCTCTCCGTCGGCGCCTACGCCACCTGGTGGGCCGCCGACGGCCACCTCCCCGGCGCGGGCCCCGACGGCGCGGGCTTCCTCCTCTCCGTCCTCTTCGGCACCGCCGTGGGCACCGCGGCCGCCGTCCTGCTGGAACTCGCGCTCATCCGCCCCCTCTACACCCGCCCCCGTGAGCAGGTCCTCGCCACCGTCGGCGTCGGACTCGCCGTCCCCGCCCTGCTCATGGCCGTCTGGGGCGCCGACGCCCGCCCCTTCCCCAAGCCCGCCGCGCTCTCCGACACCGTCCGCCTGCTCGGCGCCGCCGTCCCCGCCGACCGCTTCGTCCTCGTCGCCGCCGCGGCCGCCGTCCTCGTCGTCCTCCGGCTCTTCCTCGGCCGCACCCGGCACGGCCTCGTCGTCCGCGCCGGCGTCGAGGACCGGGCCATGGTCACCGCCCTGGGCATCGACGTCCGCAAGGCCTTCACCCTCGTCTTCGCCATCGGCGGCGCCGCGGCCGCCCTCGCCGGCGCCCTGGGCGGCCTCTACTTCGGCTCCGTCAGCCCCGGGCAGGGCACCTCGCTGCTCATCTTCGCGTTCGTCGTCGTCGTCATGGGCGGCATGGGCTCCGTCACCGGGGCCGCCGCCGCCTCCGTCGCCGTCGGCCTCGTCCAGCAGTTCGCCAACTACTACACCGCCGCCGGGCTGGGCGACCTCTCCGTCGTCGTGCTCCTCGCCGTCCTGCTGCTGGTCCGCCCGCGCGGCCTGGCCGCCGCAGGAGCCGCCGGGAGGCCCGCATGACCACCGGGACCATCATGCAGGCACCCACCGACAACCCCGCCGACGACGCCTCCGCAGCCGGTTCCGCCGGACCCTCCCCCCTGCGCCGCGCCGCCCGCTGGTGGCCCGCCGCCGTCCTGCTCCTCCTGTTCACCGCGCCCTTCAGCACCCTGCCGCTGCCCGGGCTGCTCGACGGCCCCCCCGGCAGCCCCGGAAGCCTCCAGCTCCTCGCCCTGTGCATGGTCTTCGGCGCCCTCGCCACCGGATACGACCTGCTCCTCGGCCGCACCGGACTGCTCTCCTTCGGCCACGCCCTCTGGTTCGCCGCCGGCCTGTACGCCACCGACATCGCCATGCTGGAGCTCCACCTCGGGCTGCTCCCCGCCGCTCTGCTCGGCACGGCCTTCGCGGTGCTGCTCGCCCTCCTGCTGGGCTCGGTGAGCCTGCGCGTCACCGGCATCGGCTTCTCCATGGTGACCCTCGCCTTCGCCCAGGCCGGGTCGATCCTCGTGCAGCGCGACCCCGGCGGGCTCACCGGCGGCGAGGAGGGCCGGTCCGTCCCCGCCGACCGGCTGCCCGGCGCCCTCGTCGGCATCGGGAACACCGCGAACCTGTACTGGATCGCCCTCGGCTACCTGGTGCTGACCCTCGTCGTCGTCCACCGCGCCGTCCACTCGCCCGCCGGCCGCGTCTGGGAGGGCATCCGGGAGAACGAGCGCCGGGTGGAGGTGCTGGGCCTGCGGCCCCACGGGTTCAAACTGGCGGCCTTCGTCCTCGCCGCGGCCCTGGCCGCCGTCGGAGGCGTGGTCTACCTTCTGGTCTCGGGAGGGGCCACCCCCCAGGCGGCCACCTCCGACTTCACCCTGTCCCTGCTCGTCATGGTCGTCCTCGGGGGCTCGGGCACCCGCTGGGGCCCGCTCCTCGGCGGCGTCCTCTACACCTGGGCGGACCACCGGCTCGGCGACCTCGCGAACTCCGACGCCGTCCGGGGCCTGCCCGCCGTCCTGCGCGTCCCGCTCTCCCAGCCGCTCTTCCTCCTCGGCGCCCTCTTCGTCGCCGTCGTCTACCTGCTGCCCGGCGGCGCCGTGCGCCTGCCGGCCCGCATCCGCGAGGCCAGGGCCGCCCGCTCGGGCCGGTCCGCCCGGCCGGAGCGTTCCGGCCGGTCCGCCGACCGGACAGACCAGCCCGACCAGACCGCCGACCGAACCGCCGGAGGCACCACCGCATGACCGCCACCCGTCCCGAGGAACTGCGCGTCCCCGTCCCCGGCGGCGAGCTCGCCGTGCTCCGCTGGCCCGCCGCCGACCCGGCCGCCCCCACCGTCCTCGCCCTGCACGGCATCACCGCCAACGGCCTCTCCTGGGGCGAGGTCGCCGAGCAGCTCGCCGGCCGGGCCGCCCTCGTCGCCCCCGACCTGCGCGGCCGCGCGGGCAGCCGCGACGCCGCCGGCCCCTACGGCCTCGCCCGCCACGCCGACGACGCCGCCGCCGTCCTCGACCACCTCGGCCTGGACGGCGCGGTCGTCGCCGGACACTCCATGGGCGCCTGGGTCGCCGCGCTCCTCGCCGTCCGCCACCCCGGCCGGGCCGGCCGGCTGGTCCTCGTCGACGGCGCCGTCAGCTTCCCCCTCCCGCCCGGCACCGCCGAGGAGGACGCCCTCGCCGCCGTCCTCGGCCCCGCCATGGCCCGTCTGTCCATGGCCTTCCCCTCCCGCGACGCCTACCGGGAGTTCTGGCGGCGGCACCCCGCCCTCCACGACGACCTGTGGACCGCCCGGCTCGACGCCTACCTCCAGCGCGACCTCACCGGCACCGAGCCCGAACTGCGCTCCTCCTGCGTGGAGGAGGCCGTGCGCACCGACGGCGCGCAGGTCCTCCTCGACCGCGAGGCGGCCGCGGCCGTCCACGCGCTGCCCTGCCCGGCCGTCCTGCTCCGGGCCGAGCGCGGCCTGCTGGACCAGCCCCAGGGCATGTACGACGCCGACCGGCTCGCCGCCGCCGGCCTCGACCCCGCCCGCGTCACCGTCCTCGCCGCGCCCGGCACCAACCACTACTCCGTCCTCCTCGGCGCGGCGGGCGCCCGCACCGTCGCCGGCCTGCTCCTGGAGGCGCCCGCACCGGCCGCGTGACCCGGCGGGCGCGGGCCCGCGATGGCATGATCGGGGGACCCGGCCCGCCCTGACACCCGCTCCCCGGCCACCAGCCGTCCGTCACCAGCCGTCCGTCACCAGTCCGCCGTCACCAGCCGGCTGCCACCAGTCGGCCGTCACCGCCTGCGGAGGAAGCCCGTGGCCGCCGACCTCGCCCCTCTGCCCGACGACTGGGGGCGCGCCCTCGCCGTCGTCGCCCACCCCGACGACCTGGAGTACGGAGCCGCGGCCGCCGTCGCCGAGTGGACGGCGCAGGGCCGCGAGGTCGCCTACCTCCTCGCCACCCGCGGCGAGGCGGGCATCGACACGCTCGAGCCGGGGGAGTGCGCCCGCGTCCGCGAGGCGGAGCAGCGGGCGAGCGCCGCCGCGGTCGGCGTCACCGCGGTGGAGTTCCTGGACCACCGCGACGGCGTGGTGGAGTACGGCGTGCCGCTGCGCCGGGACATCGCCCTCGCGATCCGCCGCCACCGGCCCGAGCTGGTGGTCACCCTCAACCACACCGACACCTGGGGCGGCACGGCCTGGAACTCGCCCGACCACTGCGCCGTCGGCCGCGCCGTGCTGGACGCCGCCGGCGACGCGGGCAACCGCTGGATCTTCCCGCCCGCCCCGGGCGGCGGCGACCCCGAGCCGTGGGACGGGGTCCGCCGGGTCGCGGTGGCCGGCGCCGACCCGACCCACGCCGTGGCCGTGTCGCAGGAGTCGGTGGAGCGGGCGGTGGCGTCGCTCGCCGAGCACCGCGCCTACATCACCGCCCTGACCGGGCCGGACGGCGACCCGGCCGCCTACGCGAGGGAGTTCGTCGCGGGGGTGCTGGCCCGCTCCGCCGAGCGGTTCGGCGGCCGGTCCTCCGTCGCCTTCCGCGTCTTCGAGCGCTGACGGAGCGCCGGACGGTGCGGTGCCGGCCGGTGCGGTGCGGTGCGGTGCCGGACGGTCAGGTGTCGGCCCGGCGCAGCACCAGGGTGACGAACCCGAGGACGCCCCGGTAGCCGCGCAGCCACGCCGTGCGGTGCTCCTCCGCGGCCTTCAGCGCGTCGGCGGCGTCCGGGTCGTCCGGGTGGTCGAGCGCCCACCGGGCCAGCGAGCCGGTCCAGGACCACTCGTAGTCGCCCCACTCCTCCGGGGTGCTCGTGTGCGCGTACACCGGCGTCCAGCCGTCGGCCGCGACCAGGTCGACCGTGCCCGGCAGGTCGTCCCACACGCAGGGGCCGTCCAGTTCGGCGCGCACCGCCGCGTCGGGCTCCTGCTCCCAGAACGCCTCGCCCACCAGCACACGGCCGCCCGGGGCGAGGTGCTCCCGGGCGGCCGCGAGGGTCTGCCGCAGACCGCCGTAGGCGTGCGTGGCGCCGACGCTGAGGACCACGTCGAAGCTCCGGGCCGAGGTGAACTCCGCCGCCGGCATGTGGTGCAGCGCCAGCCGGTCGGCGACCCCGCGCCGCGCGGCCTCGTCCCGCACCCGGTCCAGCGCCGCCCCGTCGGTGTCCACCCCCTCGGCCAGCGTCCGCGGGTGCCGCTCCAGGACGCGCAGCAGCCACTCGGCCTGCCCGCAGCCCAGGTCCAGGGCGCGTTCGTCGCCCCGGACCACGGAGCGGTCGAGCAGCCGGGCCACCGAGGCGTCGGCCAGCGGGGCGGCTATCGGATGGTGGGCGTGGGCGAGGGCGCTCATTCTGCGACGGTCCATCCGGGCACCCTGGCACCGCGGGACCCGTTCCGCACCCGGTTTTCGCCGGCGGGCGGCGGGCGGCGGGCTACGGACGGCGGGCGGCGCGCCCCCGGCCCGGCCCGCCGGCGGCCCGCCCCGTCAGCCGCCCGCCGGCGCCGACGCGGAGCGCGACGCGGAGGGCTGCAGGGACCGCGACGGGGACGCCGACCCCGGTGCGGCGGGCGGGCCGGACGGGGAGGGGGAGCCCGACGCCGAGGAGGGCGAGGCGACGCCGAGGAAGGACTCCCAGCCCCCGGCCGGCTTCTGGCCCGGGTTCAGGGTGCGCAGCTTCCGCAGCACCGACGGGTCCTGGGCCTCCAGCCACTGCACCAGCTGCCGGAAGGAGACCATGCGCACCTCCGGGTGCCCGGCGATCTCGGTGAGCGCCTCCTCGACGGCGTCCATGTAGATGCCGCCGTTCCACTGCTCGAAGTGGTTCCCGATGAAGAAGGGCGCGCGGTTGCTGTCGTAGGCGCGGCGGAAGCCGGCGAGGTAGGCGTCGCGGGCCTGGGCGCGCCAGGCGGCCCGGCGGGCGGGGTCGCCCTTGGGGTTCCCGCCGGACTGGTTGGCCATGATGTTGTAGTCCATCGACAGGACCTGGTACGAGTGCCCGGGGAACGGGATGGACTGCAGCGGGAAGTCCCAGATCCGGCCGCCCTGCACCTTGCCCGGCCACATCTGCATGCCCCCGGGGGAGCTGGCGTCGTAGGTCCAGCCCAGCCTGGCGGCGGTCGGCAGCAGGTTGCGCTGGCCCTCCAGGCAGGGCGTGCGGCCGCCGGTGAGCTCCTTCTCGTAGTCGAAGGGCAGCGGTTCCAGGTCGGTGAAGCCGGTGTTGGTGCGCCACTCGGTCACGAACGCCTTGGCCTGCCGGATCTCGCTGTCCCAGTCGGCGGGCGACCAGCGGCCGACGCCGTCCGGGCCGCAGAAGTGCCCGTTGAAGTGGGTGCCGATCTCGTGGCCCTCCAGCCAGGCGAGCCGCACCTGCTGCAGGGTGGCGCGGATGTGCTCGTCGGAGAGGTAGCCGATGGCGGACGCGCCGACGGGGTGGCGCGGCGGGTGGTAGAGGTGCTTCTTCGACTCGGGCAGGGTGTAGATGCCGCTGAGGAAGAACGTCATCGCGGCGTGGTGCCGCCTGGCGAGTCCGCGGAACCGCTCGAAGAGCCTGTTGTCGAGCTCGCCCGCCCCGTCCCAGGAGAAGACCACGAACTGCGGGGGGCGCTGCCCCGGGGCCAGGCGCTCCGGCTTCGGCTGCCCCGGCTGGGGGCCGGTGTCCGCGGTCGAGCCGTCCCCGATGGGCCTGGCCGGCTGCCGGCTGCCCAGGGTTCCGCCCCGCACGCCCCCGCCCGCGCTGCTGCTCCCGCCGGTGGGCCTGAGGCCCGTGTCGCTGCTCCCGCCCCGGCCGCCATCGCTCGAGCACGCGGCGACCGCCCCCAGTGCGGCTGTGGAGGCCGCAGCCGTCAGGACGGTCCTGCGCGAGATGGTGCCCATGCTCTCCCCTGGTCTGTCGTGCCCCACCGATCCGGGCAATTGTGCATGAACCGCCACTTGCGTCCCGCTGGCGGCCGCGCCCTCCCGACTCCGGTCCCGCCCCGCACCGCGGTCCCACCGGGGGCGGCGCAGTCCGAAAACTCGACAATCGGGAAGCCACACTACAAAGATCCATCGATCACACGGACGAACGCCCTCCTCGGGCGGCTCCCCCGCCGGGACCTTGTTGCCGTTTCGGGACACTCGCCTGCCTCTTCGCGCACGGCCCGGAACGCCGGCCCCGGACGGCCGCGACGGCCCGCCGCGAAGGTGCGGTCCGTCCGGCGGGCGGTGCGCGCCCGCCCCGGAGGGCTCCGCCGCCTCCACGGGCCCCGCCCGGGGGCCGCCCTGCCGTCGGACGCGCACCGCCGCCCACGGGCCGCCCGGGTGCGGCGCCGACCCCGGCGGCGGTGCGGCCGGAGGTCCGGTGGAGGCGGTGGGGACCGGCCCGGCGGTCACGGCCGACGGGGCCCGCGCCGCCGGTGCGGGCCGGGACGGGGCCCGCCGCGCCGGCGGCCGGGCCCCGCTCCCCGTCAGACGGTGGCGGCCGCCCGCCGCTGCCGCCTGACCAGGCGTGCGATCGACGCGCTGACGGCGGTGGCGGCCGCACAGGAGACGGCGAAGCCCAGCCACGCGGTGTTGAACCAGTGGCTGTTCAGCCAGCCCAGCGTGACGATGTACGCCGCCCACACCAGGGCCGCCACCGCGGACCACCGCACGAACCGGTGCGGGTTGTCGCTGCGGCCCATGGCGAGGTCGAGGACCGTCCGCCCGGCGGGCACGAACCGGGCGACGATCACCGTGCGGCCGGCCCGGGTCTCCAGGGCCTGCTGCACCCTGCTGGTGGCGCCGGCCCACTGCGGCCGCCGGTCGAGGCGGGCCTGCACCCAGGGCGCGCTGCGCCGGGCGAGCCGGAGCAGCATGAGGTCGCCGGCGAAGGAGGCGGCCGCCACACCGAGGGCCAGGAGGACGGGTGCGCCGTCCAGGTCCGCCGTCTTCAGGGCCGCCGCGATCACCAGCGTGCCGCTCGGGATGAAGGGGAGGAAGGCGTCGCCGAGCACGGCGGCGAAGGCGAGGATGAAGATCCACGACGAGCCGACGAGTGCCGCGGTGTCCATGAGCTGCTGTCCCTGCTTTCCCGAGGATCCGCTGTCCGGTTGGCCCGCTCCCGGATGGGTGCGGGGTGACCAGGGCCGTCGCCGCCCGGCACTGGGACCTTGTGCCGGGAACGTGCGGTCCTGCGGGTTCCGGGAGCCGGCGCGGCGGGTGCGGGCACACCCTCCGGGGCATCACTCCTGCTCGGCGGAGCCGTTCACATCGGAACAACAACCTAGCGTGTCGATATTCCATGCCCTCAAGCACCCCGGTGTGACGCGCTCGACATCCGCACCGTCCCGGTCGGGGCGGCGCAATTCTACGGTCGATGAATTCGTCGGGGCAAGACCGTTCCCGCACGTCGCCCGCCGCACGTCGCCCGCCCCCCGGCCGCGGGCGGCGGGAGGCCCCCGCGGCGGCCCGCCGCCCGCGGCCGGGCCGGCCGGACTCCCGGCGCGCCGCCGGGGATAGCGCTATCATGATCTTTCATGAGCAGCGGTAGCAGTGTGGCCCAGATCTCCGAGACCCTCCGGTCGGAGATCAACCGCTACTCTCCCGGCCAGAAACTCCCCTCCAACCGCGCCCTCGTCGACCGCTTCCACGTCAGCCCCGTCACCGTCTCCCGCGCCCTGGCCGCCCTCGCGGCCGAGGGCCTGCTGGTCACCCGGCCCGGTGCCGGCACCTACCGCGCCGACCGCCCCGCCGTCCCCGCACCCCCCGGCGACACCTCCTGGCAGCAGGTCGCCCTCGCCGTCGAAGGGCCCGAGGGACCCGACGCGGCCCCCCGCGCCGTCGATGCCACCGGCGTCCTCGCCTCCTTCGCCGCACCGCCCCCCGGCGTCATCCCCTTCAACGGCGGCTACCTCCACCCCTCCCTCCAGCCCCGCGACGCCATGGCTGCCGCCCTCGCCCGCGCCGGCCGCCGCCCCGGCGCCTGGGACCGCCCGCCGATCGAGGGGATCGCCGAACTGCGCGCCTGGTTCGCCCGCGAGACCGGCGGCCCGGCCGGCGCCGTCAGCGCCGCCCACGTCCTCGTGACCGCCGGCGGCCAGAGCGCGCTCACCACGGCCCTCCACGCCCTCGCCGCCCCCGGCTCCGCCGTCCTCGTCGAGTCCCCCACCTACCCCGGCACCCTCGCGGTCGCCCGTGCCGCCGGAGTCCGGCCCGTCCCCGTGCCGGTCGACGCCGACGGGGTCCGCACCGACCTCCTGGCCGAGGCGTTCGCCGCCACCGGGGCGCGCGTCTTCTTCTGCCAGCCGCTCTTCCAGAACCCCACCGGCGCCGTCCTCACCGCCGAACGCCGCCGCGAGGTCCTCGCCGTCGCCCGCGCCGCGGGCGCCTTCGTCGTCGAGGACGACTTCTCCCGCCGCCTCGGCCACACCTCCGGCCCCCCGCTGCCGCCCCCGCTGGCCGCCGACGACCCCGACGGCACCGTCGTCCACATGGCCTCGCTCACCAAGGTCACCTCCCCGTCGCTGCGCGTCGGCGCCCTCGTCGCCCGCGGCCCCGCGCTCCAGCGGCTGCGCGCCATCCAGGTGGTCGACACCTTCTTCGTGCCGCGCCCCCTCCAGGAGGCCGCCCTCGAACTCGTCGGCTCACCCGCCTGGACGCGCCACCTGCGCGCCGTCGCCGCAGGCCTCCAGCAGCGCCGCGACGCCATGGCCGCCGCCCTGCGCACCCACCTCCCGCAGGCCGTCCCGTACACGCTCCCGCACGGCGGCTACCACCTGTGGCTGCGCCTGCCCGACGGCACCGACGAGGCCGGACTCACCTCGGCGGCGCTCCGCGCCGGGGTCGCAGTCTCCCCGGGCCGCCCCTACTTCGCCGCCGAGGCACCCGGGCCGCACCTCAGGCTCAGCTTCGCCGAGACCGCCGGTGTCGAGGAGGTCGACGAAGGGGTCCGCAGGCTCGCCGCGGCCTTCGCCGAGGAGGGCTGACCCCCCACCGGCCCGACCCCCGTGCCGGGCCGGAGCGGCGTGCACCCGCGCGGCCGGGGGCGGCGTCCCCAGGGGGGACCGGTGCGGCCGGCGCCGTGTCACGGGCGGCGCCGACGCCGCCCGTGGCGATGATGCCCCCATGAACCAGCTGAGTCTCGGTGGGGCCTTCATCACCTTCCTCGCCGTCGTCGGGCCGCCCAAGGTGCTCCTCTCCTTCGCCTCGCTGGCCCAGACCCGGACCACACGCCAGCTCCGCACCCTCGCCCTGGTCTCCTCCGCCGGAGCCGCCCTGGTCGGCCTGCTCGCCGACGTCACCGCCCCCGCCCTCTTCGGGATCTTCCACATCAGCACCGAGGCGCTGGAGATCGCCGGCGGCGCGATCTTCTTCGTCTACGCCGTGGGCCTGGTCCTCGGCCTCCACTTCGGCGTCCAGGAGGAGGAGGGCGGCCCCGGCCTCTCCGACGGCATCCGGGAACTGCTCCTCCCGTACATCGTCAGCCCGCTGGCCATGACCGCCCTCCTCCTGGAGTCCACGGCCCGGAACGACTGGACCTGGCGGGCCGTCGTCGGCGGGGCCTACGTGGCCGTCGTCGCCATCGACCTGCTCTGCGTCCTGCTCCTCAACCGGGTCCTCCAGGCCACCCACCACACCACCGTCGAGCTCCTCGCCCGCCTGCTGGGCCTCCTCCTCGCCGCGGTCGGCGTCGACCTCGTCCTCGACGGCCTGGAGGGCCTCGCCGTCCCGCTGGGCCCCCGCGAGTACTGAGCGTGGGCCGTCGGCCGACCGCTACCCGCCGTGAACGGACGGCCGGCACGTGTCCCCGGCGGCGGTCCCGGTCCCGGTGGCGGTCCCGGCCACGGAGACCGGCAGCGTCGCGTACCCGCGCAGCGTCAGCCGGCCGCGGCGGGTCCGCACCCCCGCCGCCTCCAGCCGGGGGAACCGTCCCAGCAGCCGGCCGAACGCCGTCCCGCCCTCCAGCCGGGCGAGCGCCGCCCCGAGACAGAAGTGCGGGCCGCCCCCGAAGCTCAGCGGCTGGTTCCCCGGGCGTTCCGGGTCGAACTCCTCCGGCCGTGCGAAGCGCACCGGGTCGCGGTTGGCCGCACCGAGCAGCAGCAGCACCTCGCCGCCCGGCGGCACCGCCACCCCCTCCACCACCGCACCCTCCGGCGCCCACCGCGCCGTCAGCTGCACGGGGGAGTCGTAGCGCAGGAACTCCTCGACGTAGGCGGGGGCCGCCGACGGGTCCGCCCGCAGCGCCGCCAGGTGCGCCGGACGGTCCAGCAGCAGCGCCAGGCCGTTGCCCAGCAGGTTGGTGGTCGTCTCGAACCCCGCCGCCAGCAGCAGCACCAGGTTGTCCAGCAGCTCCTGGTCGCCCAGGCGCCCGTCGTCCTCGTCGCGCACCTGCACCAGCGCGCTCACCAGGTCGTCCCGCGGCTCCGCCCGGCGCTGCGCCGCCAGGTCCGCGAAGTACTCCAGCAGGGTCAGCGCCGCCGCGTCCGCGGCCTCCAGCTGCTCCTTCGAGTACACCGGCTCCAGCTGGGCGGCCAGGTCCGCCACCAGCGGACGGAACCAGAGCCGGTCCTGCTCGGGCACGCCGAGCAGCTCGCAGATCACCGCCACCGGCAGCGCGTAGGCGAACTCCGCCATGAAGTCCACCGGCGCTCCGTCGGCCCCGAGCCGGGCCAACCGGTCCAGCAGTCCGTCGGCGAGGCGCTCCACGGCAGGTGCCAGCGCGGCCACCCGCCGCGGTGTGAACGCCCTGCTCACCAGGCGGCGCACCCGCGCGTGCCCCGGGTCGCCGGAGAAGAGCATGGACTGGGAGAAGAGGCGGACCGACGGGTTGCCGGCCCACTCCGCCCACCGATCCTGCACCCACTCCGGCCCCTCCTCCCGCAGGGCCGGGTTCCGCAGGGCCCGGTTCAGCGCGTCGTACCCGACCACGACGGTGTACCCGCCTCCCAGGTCGACCACCGGTCCGTGCGCGTGCAGTGCGGCGTAGTACGGGAACGGGTCCTCCCGCCCCTCGGGCGAGAGCAGGGCTTCCACGGCTGCGACGGCGTCCATGGGACAAGCATGCCGCCCTGTTGACAGCCTGTCAGTAGGTCGGGACGACCGCGTGGAGCGCCGTTTTGCCTCGGACGCGGCCAGGCCGTACAGTTGACTGGTCGCTCGGCAGGGAGCACCGGACACGCGTCTGCGCGGACGGTCCCGGAGCGGCCATCTCCCCGATCCACCCCCTCCACGTGCGCGAGTGCGGCGACGGCGCGTGCCGTCCGCTCCGGACTCGCGTCGGTATCCGTATTCGCGTGCGAATGCGGCACGTGCGGCGGGTGCGGAAAAGGGAAATGCGGCGGGTTTGGACCTCCGGTCCGGATTCGCTAGAGTCTGATCTCGCCGACGGGGCCCGAAAAGGCCAGGTCGGCAGGCTTTCCGGAGTCGGAGGGCG
>NZ_JAJLRA010000031.1 GCF_020991365.1 Streptacidiphilus sp. ASG 303 | reverse complement strand
GGTGCGGATACCGGTTGATGTACTCCGGGTTCAGACCCACCACGTCCAGCAGGTCCTGCACCGCCCGCCGCCGGTCCCCCCTCGGCGCCACCTCCGGATGGATCTCGAACGGCTCCCCGATGATGTCGCCCACCGTCATCCGCGGGTTCAGCGAGGTGTACGGATCCTGGAACACCATCTGGATGTTGCGGCGGACCGCCTTCAGCGCCCGCCCCGACAGCCGCGCGATGTCCTCACCCTTGTACAGCACCTGACCGGACGTCGCCCGCTCCAGGTTCATCAGCACCTTCGCGAGCGTCGACTTCCCACAGCCCGACTCACCCACGATGCCCAGCGTCTCGCCCTGGTGGAGGGTGAACGACACCCCGTCGACGGCCTTGACGGCGCCGACCTGCTTCTTGAGGAGGATGCCCTGGGTGAGCGGGAAGTGCTTGACCAGGTCCCGGACTTCGAGGATCGGCTCAGCCACGGAGGGTCTCCTTCCAGAAGTGGCAGGCGCTTCCGCGGCCCACCAGCTCGGCGCCGTCCGCGTCGGTGACCCGGTGCAGGGCCGGGACGTCGGTACGGCACACGTCCTGCGCCATCTCGCAGCGCGGGTTGAAGGCGCAGCCCGAGGGGATGCGCAGCAGGTTCGGCGGGAGGCCCTTGATCGCGTAGAGCTCCTGGCCCTTCTGGTCCAGGCGCGGGATCGACTGCAGCAGCCCCTTGGTGTACGGGTGGGCGGGGTTCTTGTACAGCTGGTGCACCGGCGCGGTCTCCACGATCCGCCCCGCGTACATCACCGCGATCTTGTCCGCCACGTCCGCCACCACGCCCAGGTCGTGCGTGATCAGGATCAGGCCCATGTGGTACTCGCGCTGCAGCTCCGCGAGGAGGTCCATGACCTGGGCCTGGACGGTGACGTCCAGGGCGGTGGTCGGCTCGTCCGCGATGATCAGGTCCGGCTCCAGCGCCAGCGCCATCGCGATCATGATCCGCTGCCGCATGCCGCCCGAGAACTGGTGCGGGTACTGGTCCACCCGCTCCTTGGCGGCCGGGATGCGGACCCGGTCCATCAGCTCGACGGCCTTCGCCCTGGCGTCCTTCTTGGACATGCCCTGGTGGACGCGGAACATCTCGCCCAGCTGGTAGCCGACCGTCAGCACCGGGTTCAGCGACGACAGCGCGTCCTGGAAGATCATGGCGATCTTCTGCCCGCGGATCCTCCGCCGCTGCTCGGTGCTCATCTTGAGCATGTCCTCGCCGCGGTAGAGGATCTCGCCCTTGGCGATCCGCCCCGGGGGCATGTCGAGGATGCCCATGATGGTCTGGGCGGTCACGGACTTGCCCGAGCCGGACTCGCCCAGCACCGCCAGCGTCTCGCCCGCGCTGACGCTGTAGTTGACGCCGTTGACCGCCTGGGCGACCCCCTCACGGGTCACGAACTCGACGTGCAGGTCGCGCACCTCGAGCAGCGGAGCGGTGTCCGCGGCCGCCGGGTTCCCGGCCGGGTTCGTCTTCTCGATGGTGGTCATGAGATGCCCCCTCTCAGCGGAGCTTGGGGTCGAGGGCGTCGCGGACCGCGTCGCCGAGCATGATGAACGCCAGCACCGTGATGCTCAGCATGCCTGCGGGGAAGAAGAGCACGTGCGGAGCGGTCCGGATGACGTTCTGGGCCGAGGAGATGTCGATGCCCCAGGAGACGGTCGGGTCCTGCAGTCCGATGCCCAGGTAGGACAGGGTCGCCTCGGTGGAGATGTAGCCGCCGAGGGCGATGGTCGCGACGACGATCACCGGGGCGATCGCGTTCGGCAGGATGTGCCGCAGCAGGATGCGGGTGGTGCCGGCGCCCAGGGCCTTGGCGGCGGTCACGTAGTCCGCCTCCTTGACGGTGACCACGGAGCCGCGCATGACGCGGGCCATCTGGGTCCAGCCCAGCGCGCCGAGGGCGAGCACGACGGTCCACACCGTGCGGTGGGTGAAGGCGTTGAGGACCACCAGGCAGCCGAGGAGCAGCGGGATGCCGAAGAAGATGTCGGTGAGCCGGGAGACCAGGGTGTCGAGCCAGCCGCCGAAGTAGCCGGCCAGCATGCCGAGCAGGCCGCCCAGCACGGTGACGAAGGCGGTGACGCAGAGGCCGACGATCACCGAGGCGCGGGCGCCGTAGAGGACGCGGGCGTAGATGCTGCGGCCCTGGCCGTCGTAGCCGAACCAGTCGGCGCCGAAGACGTGGCCGTAGTCGGCCGCGCCGAGGTAGTGGTGCTGCAGGTCGGCGTCGCGCGGACCGACCGAGGTGAACAGGCTCGGCCAGAGCGTGATGACGACGAGCAGCAGGATCAGCGCGGCGGAGACCACGAAGAACGGGTTGCGCCGCAGGTCCCGCCAGGCGTCGGACCAGAGGCTGCGCGGCTTCCCGGCCTTGGCCGGGGCGGTCGCGGGGGCGGAGGCGGAGCCGGGGACCGCCGCCTCCTTCTCGATCACGTCAGGCATACCGGATCCTCGGGTCCAGGACCGCGTAGAGCAGGTCGACGAGCAGGCTGGAGATCAGGTACACGATCACCAGCACGGAGACGATGCCGACCACGGTCGGCCCCTCGGACGCCCGGATCGCGCGGTAGAGCGCGTTGCCGACGCCCTGCACGTTGAAGATGCCCTCGGTCACGATCGCGCCGCCCATCAGGGCGCCGAGGTCGGTGCCCAGGAAGGTGACGACGGGGATCAGCGAGTTGCGCAGCAGGTGGTTGACGATGATGCGGCGCCGGGGCAGGCCCTTGGCCATCGCGGTGCGCATGTAGTCGGCGCGGACGTTCTCGACCAGCGAGGTGCGGGTCAGCCGGGCGACGTACGCGAGGGAGAGCGAGGCCAGCACGAACGCCGGGAGGAGGAGCTGGCCGAGGTTGTTGGAGTCCTGGACGGTGGGGGTGGTCCAGGCCAGGGTGATGCCGAAGACGGTGCTGCAGATGTAGCCGATCACGAAGACCGGGACGGAGATCACGAGGAGCGTGAACACCAGGACCAGCTTGTCCGCCACCTTGCCGCGCCGCAGGCCGGCCAGCAGGCCGAGGCCGAGGCCGACCACGATCTCGATGACGAAGGCCAGCAGCGCCAGGCGGATCGTCACCGGGAACGCCTGCGAGAGCACCTGGGAGACGTCGACGCCGCCGAAGGTCTGGCCGAGGTCGCCGTGCAGGAGCTGCCACACGTAGAGGGGGTAGTGCTGCCACCAGGGCATGTCGAGGTGGTACTGGTGCTTCAGGTGGGCCACGGTGGCCGGGTCGGCCGCGTGGTCGCCGAACATCGCCTTGATGGGGTCGCCCGGGAGCGAGTACACCATCATGAAGACGAGAAAGGTGGTCCCGAGGAACACCGGGATCATCTGGAGCAGTCGCCGCGCGACGTAGCGCCCCATCGTGCCTCCAAGTCAGTCGGGGTCGGCCGCCCGGCCCCGGGCCCCCGTCGGGGGTCGGGGCGGGGCGGCCGTCCCGCTGGTCGTTCCGGTCGGCGCGGAGCCGGGCCGATTACTTCTTCTTGACCTCGACCTGGGTGAAGACCGGGTTGCCGAAGGAGTCGTACTTCACGTTCTGCACGCTGGTGGAGTAGCCGGTGGTCGACTTGTAGTACCAGAGCGGGATGGACGGCATGTCCTTGGCCAGCTGGGCCTCGGCCTGCTGGTAGAGCGCCACGGTCTCGTCGATGCTGGTCGCCTTGTCGGCGGCGTGGGCCAGCTTGTCGAACTCGGGGCTGGAGTAGCCGCCGTCGTTCGCGTCCGCGCCGCTGACGTAGATGTCCTTGAGGAAGTTGGCGTTCAGCGGGTAGTCCTGCACCCAGCCGGACCGCATGAGGCTGGTGGCCTTCTTCTGCGTGATGATGTCGCGCGCGGTCTTGAAGTCCGGCTTCGGGTCGCCGGTGCAGTCGACACCGGTGGCCTGGCGGATGCTGTTGCAGACCGCGTCCACCCACTCCTTGTGGGAGCCGTCGGCGTTGTACAGGATGGTGATCTTGTTGCCGGGGACGCCGCCGCCCTGCTTGATCAGCTCCTTGGCCTTGGCCGGGTCGTACTTGCACGCGTCGCCGCAGCTGCCGGCCTTGTAGCCGGCGACGCCCGGCGGCACCCAGCTGTCGGCGGGCTGGCGGGAGCCCTGGAGCACCGTCTTGGTGATGGTGTCGCGGTCGATCGCCATGGAGAGGCCCTGGCGGACGAGGTTCTTGTCCTTGCCCTGCCAGTCCTTGTTGTACATGGCGAAGGAGATGGCCTGGATGGCACCCTGCGGCTGGTCCACGGCGCGGCTGCCGAGGTCCGTCTTGTAGGTGGCCAGCGCGCTGGCGGGCACCAGGTCCATCACGTCGAGGGTGTTGGACAGCAGCTCCTGGTACGCGGCCTCGCCGGTGGCCTCGACCTTGAAGAAGACGCCGCCGTTCTTCGGCTTGTCCACGCCGGCGTACTTGTCGTACGCGGCGACGGTGACGCCCTTGTTGTGCTCCCACTTGACGAACTTGTAGGGGCCGTCGCCGATCGGCTGCTGGCCGTACTTCTTCGGGTCGGTGAAGAAGGCCTTGGGCAGCGGGGAGAAGGCGGAGTAGCCGAGCTTGTACTCGTAGTACGAGACCGGGGCGGAGAGCTCGATGGTGAAGGTGTGGTCGTCCAGCACCTTCAGGCCCGACATGGTGTCGCTCTTCGGGTCGCCCTTGTCCGGGTGGACGTCGGAGTAGCCCTTGATGTCGGAGAACCAGAAGCTGTTGATCTGGTTGTTCTTGACGTTGGCCGACCAGTTCCAGGAGTCCACGAAGGAGTGGGCGGTGACCGGCTCGCCGTTGTGGAAGGTCCAGCCGGACTTCAGCTTGACGGTCCAGGTCTTGGAGTCCTTGGTGGTGATGGAGTCCGCAACCTGGTTGCGGATCTTGCCCGTCGCCGGGTCGTAGTCCACCAGGCCCTTGAAGATGCTCTGGATGATGCGGCCGCCACCGACCTCCATGGCGTTCGCCGGCTGGAGCGGGTTCTGCGGCTCGCTGCTCTGGTAGCTGAAGGTGCCCTTGGGGTCGACCGCCGCATTGGAACCGCTGCCGCTGCCACTGCCGGCGTTGCCGCCGCAAGCGGTCGCCGCGAGGGCGACGGCAGCAGCCGCCATGGCCCACTTGGCCTGGGTAGCACCGCGCATGGGGATGCCTCCTGAGAGAAAGGTTCGTCACGTGGAGGGCGCCGGCGGCCTGCGACCACTGTGTCGCGGATGACCGTCGCTCTCCTCGCTCGAGGTTCGGCGCGCACCCCTGCGCGTGACCCTTGACCCGAGCACAACGTCACCCACTATCCGTCACCGTGGGACACGGAAATGCCGATTCCGGATTTCAATTTGGTCACGTGAGGCATGTAAAGGTTTCTTATTTCGGACATTACAGACATAGACAGACAGTCATGAAACGGACAGTTGTCATCCATGACGGACGGTGAACGCCGATATCCGTGCATCCGGGCACGGGATTCGCTACGCGCGTCGACAGCGGAGCGTGAGGAAGCCCCCGGGTGCAGGACCGCACCGGGGGCTTCGGGGCACGCCGCGCCGCCGGCCGCCCGAGGGGGCGGCGGCCGGCGGCACGGCGGCGGGGTCGGAGCGGAGGTCAGCCCTTCTTGGCGCGCGAGGTCGCGCGGCCGCGCTCCTTCTGGTCCAGGACGACCTTGCGGATCCGCACGGTCTCCGGGGTCACCTCGATGCACTCGTCCTCGCGGCAGAACTCCAGGGACTGCTCCAGGGAGAGCTTGCGCGGCGGCACCAGCGACTCGGCCACGTCCGCGTTGGAGGAGCGCATGTTGGTGAGCTTCTTCTCCTTGGTGATGTTGACGTCCATGTCGTCGGCGCGGGAGTTCTCACCGACGATCATGCCCTCGTAGACCTCGGTGCCCGGCTCCACGAAGAGGGTGCCGCGCTCCTGGAGGTTGGTCATCGCGAAGGCGGTGACCGGGCCGGAGCGGTCGGCCACCAGCGAGCCGCTGCTGCGGGTGCGCAGCTCGCCGAACCACGGCTCGTGGCCCTCGAAGATCGAGTGCGCGATGCCGGTGCCGCGGGTGTCGGTGAGGAACTCGGTCCGGAAGCCGATCAGGCCGCGGGCGGGCACCACGAACTCCATGCGGACCCAGCCGGACCCGTGGTTGGTCATGGTCTCCATGCGGCCCTTGCGGGTCGCCATGAGCTGGGTGATCGCGCCCAGGTACTCCTCCGGGCAGTCGATGGTCATCCGCTCGACCGGCTCGTGCACCTTGCCGTCGACCAGCTTGGTGACCACCTGCGGCTTGCCGACGGTCAGCTCGAAGCCCTCCCGGCGCATGGTCTCCACCAGGATCGCCAGCGCCAGCTCGCCGCGGCCCTGCACCTCCCAGGCGTCGGGGCGCTCGGTGGGCAGCACGCGGAGCGAGACGTTGCCGACGAGCTCGCGGTCCAGGCGGTCCTTGACCAGGCGGGCGGTGACCTTGTGGCCCTTGCCGCCCTTGCCGACCAGCGGGGAGGTGTTGGTGCCGATGGTCATCGAGATCGCGGGCTCGTCGACCGTGATCAGCGGCAGCGCGACCGGGTTCTCCGGGTCGGCCAGGGTCTCGCCGATCATGATCTCCGGGATGCCCGCCACCGCGCAGATGTCGCCCGGGCCCGCCTTCTCGGCCGGCTTGCGGGTGAGCGCCTCCGTCATGAGGAGCTCGGTGATGCGGACGTTCTGGATCGAGCCGTCGCGCCGGATCCAGGCGACGGTCTGGCCCTTCTTGAGCTCGCCCTGCTCCACGCGGCACAGCGCGATGCGGCCGAGGAAGTTGTCGGCGTCCAGGTTGGTGACGTGGGCCTGGAGCGGCGCCTCCGCGTCGTACTCGGGGGCCGGCACGTGCTCCAGGATGGTGGAGAAGAACGGCTCCAGGCTGTCGCTGTCGGCCGGGACGGTGCCGTCCTCGGGCTTGGTCAGCGAGGCGACGCCGTCGCGGGCGCACGCGTAGACGATCGGGAACTCGATCTGGTCCTCGGTGGCGTCCAGGTCGAGGAAGAGGTCGTAGGTCTCGTTGACGACCTCGTCGATCCGGGCGTCCGGACGGTCGGTCTTGTTGATGCAGAGGATGACCGGCAGCTTGGCCTGGAGCGCCTTGCGCAGCACGAAGCGGGTCTGCGGGAGCGGGCCCTCGGAGGCGTCCACCAGCAGCACCACCGCGTCCACCATCGACAGGCCGCGCTCGACCTCGCCGCCGAAGTCGGCGTGGCCGGGGGTGTCGATGATGTTGATGACGATCGGCTCGCCGCCGTCCTTGGGGTGGTACCGGACGGCGGTGTTCTTCGCGAGAATGGTGATGCCCTTCTCACGCTCCAGGTCGTTGGAGTCCATCACCCGGTCGTCCACGTGCTGGTGGGCGGCGAAGGCGCCCGCCTGCTTCAGCATGGCGTCGACCAGGGTCGTCTTGCCGTGGTCGACGTGGGCGACGATGGCGACGTTGCGGATGTCATTGCGCGTGGGCATGCGGAGCGGTCTCTCCCGGATCGTGGATCGTGGCGCCCCGGCCTGCTACCGGTCCACCTGCCGGGCCCGAACACGCCACGGCTTCCTCCCATGGTACGGGGACAGGGTGAACCCGGCCGAAACGGCCGCCCTCCGGACAGGGCCCCGGGCCGCGCCCGTGCCCGCACCGTCCGTGACACGCGTCCGCCCGCCCGGCGGTTCCCGGGCGGGCGGACGGGGCGGGCGGGGCGGGGGGTGCGGCCGCGCCGGGGCCGGCTACGAGCTCAGGCGGAAGCCCATGTCCTGGAAGCGCGGGGTGGCGAAGCCGAAGGCCCCGACCCCGGCGACCGTGTCGCGGACCGCGACGACCTCGGGGCGCTGGAAGAGCGGCAGGGAGGGGGCGAGCTCCCAGATCCGCGCGTCGGCCTGCTGGAGCGCCCGGTCCGCCTCCGCGGGGTCGAGGGCGGACGCCGCACGGTCGAGCAGGCCGTCGATCTCGTCGGTGCCGGTGCGGGCGTAGTTGAGGCCCACGGCGGGCAGCCCGTCGGGCCCGGGCTGCGGCTTGGCGAACAGGGCGCGCTCGTCGGCGGCCGTCCCGGGGCTCGCCGGCCAGGAGAAGAGCGCCAGGTCGAAGTCGCCCGCCGCGAGGTGGTCGGTGAAGAAGCCCTCCCCGTCCACGGCGCGCGGGACCGCGGCGATGCCCACCCTCGCCAGGTCCGCGGCGACGGCGGCGGCGATGCGGCGGGCGGTGGCCGAGCCGGCGGGGATCATCAGGTCGAGGGTGAGCGGCCTGCCGTCCCGGGCGCGGACCGCGGCGGGCAGGGCGGGGGCGGGGGTCGCGGCCGGACCGGAGGCGGGGGTGGCGGCCGGACCGGAGGCGGGGGTGGAGGCCCGGCCGGAGGCGAGGGCCGCGCGCGCGACCGCCGGGGACGCCGAGGAGGAGCCGGAGGAGGCGGCGGCGGACGGCGACGCGGGCCGCGAGGCGGAGGCCCGCGCGGAGGCGGAGGCCGCCGGGGAGGTCGAGGCGACCGGGGCGGCGGAGGCGGCCGGGGCCGTCGAGGGGGCGGCGCCCCCGCTGCCGGTGGCCGTCGGGGAGGCGGGGACGGCGGGGACGGCGCTCGCGACGGGCGCGCCCCTCCGCCAGCCGGCCGCCTCCAGCAGCGCGGCGGCCGCCGCACGGTCGGTGCCGCCGAGGGCCGCGGTGTTGTCCCGGTAGCCGGCCTGGTCGGACATGACCAGGTGGTTCCCTAGGGTCACGGCGGGCAGCCCGAACGGCTTGAGCACCGCGTCGGCGATGCCCTGCCGGTCCACGGCGCGGGCCACGGCCTGCCGCACCCGGGGGTCGGCGAGGGGGCCGCGGCCGCCGTTGAGGGTGAGCTGGGTCCAGGCGGCGCCCGCGGCCCGGCGCAGGTGGAAGCCGGGAAGGGCCTGGGCCCGCTTCCAGGCGGCCCCGGCCGCGTCGGCGGAGTCCGCGGCGGCGGCGGGGGCGGCCGTGCCGGAGGACGCGGGGGCGCCGGGGGCCCCCGCGGCGTCCAGGGCCCGGTCCAGGGGGGCGACGTCCAGGCGGTCGCGGTCCAGGTCGTCCAGGCGTCGGGCGGCCGGGACGGCGAGCAGGTCGATCCGCTCCAGCCGGGCCCGGTCGCCCCACCAGGACGGGTTGCGCAGCAGGGTGACCCGGCCCGCCTTCCGGTCCACCGCGCCCACCCGGAACGGTCCGGCGGAGACGGCGAGGCCGTTGCGGGAGCCGCCGTTGAAGGCCTCGGCGGTCCGCGTGGCGGCGGCCGGGTACAGGGGGGTGAACAGGCCCTGCCAGTGCGCGCACGGCTGCCGGAAGACGACCCTGACCTGGTGCGGGTCGTCGCCCTGCGTCACGGACTCGATGGCGGCGTACCCCGCCGCGCCGCTGCCCCAGTAGGCGGCGTCGGCGCCGCGGAGCGCCTTCCACTGGGCGGCGAAGTCGGCCGCGGACAGGGGCTTGCCGTCGCTCCAGACCGCGCGGGGGTTGAGGCGGTAGACGACGGTCTGCCGGGGGTGGCCGTCGCCGGGCGCGGCGGAGTCGGCGGAGGCCAGGTAGTCGGGGTCCGGGGTGGCGCGGGCGTGGTCGTCGAGGCGGAAGAGGGTGGGCAGCGCGGCCTGGGCGACGAGTCCGGCGGCGGGGCCGGAACCGGACTGGAAGACGTTGAACGTGGCGGGGACGGCGTCCACCGCCCACCGCAGGGTGCCGCCCTCGCGCAGGTCGGACCGGTCGGCCGCGGGCACGTCGGAGGCGACGGGGGACGGGGCGGAGTCCGAGCAGGCGGCGAGGCCCACACCCAGGGCGACGGAGAGGAGGAGCGCCGCGGTGCCCGCCGACCGGCGGGGGCGGCGGGGGGCGGTCCCTGCGGGGCGGTTCGGTCCGTCCCCGGGGTCCTGGACGTCCTGGATGATGGGCACGCTCTCCTCCTCGGGCCGCGGCTGCCGCCGCGGCCCGCGCCGGCGCACCGGCCGCCCCGTACGGATGGCGGACCGCCCGGATCCGGGCGCACGCCGCCCGTCCACTGAAGGGCATCGGGGGCGCGGGGGCCGCAGGACACGGCCGACCGCCCCCGCGCGCCACCCGGATGGCGGACGGCGCGCGGCAGGGCGCGGGAGCGCGCGGAGGGCGCTGAGGGCGGGGCGGGCGCTGAGGGCGGGCGGGCGGGACGGCGCCGGGCGGGGCGGAGCGGGGCGCCGGACCGGGCCGGGCGGGCCCGGGTCCGGCGCGGCTCAGACCCGGGCCGGGGCGGGGGCGGGGAGCCCCAGCTCGAACCAGACGATCTTGCCCTTGGGCGTGCGCCGGCTCCCCCACCGCTCGGCGAGGAGGCTGACCAGCTGCAGGCCGCGGCCGCCCTCGTCGGTGACGTGGGCGCGCCGCTGCCGGGGCTGGGCGTAGCCGTTGTCCCAGACCTCGCAGACCACGGTGGTGTCGCGCAGCAGCCGCAGCCGGATGTCGCCCCGGCCGTGGCGCAGGGCGTTGGTGGCCAGCTCGCTGACGAGCAGTTCGGTGGTGTCGACGAGGTCGTCGAGGCCGCGGGCCAGGAGCCAGCCGATGGCCAGTTCGCGGGCGCGGGCGACCGAGGTGGGCTCCGGGGGGAGCCGCCAGTCGCCCACCGCGTCCTCGGGCAGGGCGTGGACGCGGGCCATGACCAGGGCGATGTCGTCCTCGCCGTGGTGCGGGTCGAGCTCGCTGAGGACGTGGTCGCAGACGTCCTCCAGACCGCGCCGGGGCCCGGACAGCGCCCGGCGGAAGGCCTCCAGGCCCTCCTCCAGCTGGTGCTTGCGGGACTCGACCAGGCCGTCGGTGTACAGGCCGAGCAGGGCGCCGTCCGGCAGCTCCACCTCGACCTCCTCGAAGATCTCGCCGCCGACGCCCAGGGGCAGGCCGGGCGGGACGTCGAGCATGAGGGCGTCGTCGCCGGGGGTCAGGAGGACCGGCGGCAGGTGGCCGGCGTTGGCGATGGTGCAGCGGCGCTTGACGGCGTCGTACACGGCGTAGACGCAGGTCGCCAGGTAGACCTCGGAGGCGTCGGCGGGCTCGGGGCCGCCGGGGGGCGGGGCCGCGCCCCGGGACTGGGCGAGCAGCGGCTGGTGCTGGGCGAACGGCGAGGGGCCGCTGCCGAGCGCGGGCCGGGCGGCGCCGTCGCCGAGGCCGCGGGCGATCTCGTCGAGGGCGGTGAGCACCTCGGCGGGGTCGAGGTCGAGCATGGCCAGGGTGCGCACGGCGGTCCGCAGCTGCCCCATGGCGACGGCGGCCCGCAGGCCGCGGCCCATGACGTCGCCGACGACCAGGGCGGTGCGGTTGCCGGGCAGCGGGATGACGTCGAACCAGTCGCCGCCGACCTCGGTCCCGCTGCTGCCGGGCAGGTACCGGCAGGCGATCTCCAGGCCGCTGGCGGCCGGGTTGCCGGGCGGCAGCAGGCTGCGCTGGAGGATCAGGGCGCGCTCGTGCTCGCGCCGGTACAGGCGGGCGTTGTCGATGCAGACGGCGGCCCGGCCGACGAGCTCCTGGGCGATGGCGACGTCGCGCTGGTCGAAGGGCTCGCTGCCCTTGGCCCGGGAGAGCTGGACGAGGCCGAGCACCACGTTGCGGGCGACCAGCGGCACGACCAGGGTGGAGCGGACCAGCGGGTCGGGGTGGCTGTCGGGGGTGACGCTGCGGCCGGTGCGCAGCGCCTTGGCGTGCGGGGAGCGCGGCGGGTAGCAGAACGTCGCGCCGACGCGTGCGGCGTCGGCGCTGCTGGGCGCGCCGGTCACCGCGGCGGCGCCGGTGACGACGCTGGAGACGGCGACGCGGCGCAGCTCGCCGGCGCCGTCGGCGGGCCCGGCGGGGGTGTCGTCGCCGGCCAGCAGCGCCGAGTACAGGTCGACGGAGGCCGTGTCGCAGAAGCCGGGGACGATGACGTCCAGCAGTTCCTTGGCGGTGGTCTCCAGGTCGAGGGTGGAGCCGATGTGGGCGCCGGCCTCGTTGAGCAGGGCCAGGTTGCGGCGGACGCTGGCGGCCTCCCGCTCGTCGCGCTGGCGCCGCGTCACGTCGGAGATCTGTCCCGCGACGCCCATCGGGCGGTCGCCCGCGCCGACCAGCCGGTACAGCGACACCGACCACTTGCGGGCGCCGTCGCGCATCGGCGCGGGGCCGGTGAAGCGCATGTCGAAGACCGGGTCGCCGCTCTCCAGCACCTGCCGGAGGGCGCCGAGCAGCCGCTCGGCCTCGGCGCGCGGGAAGATCTCGTGCGGGTGCAGGCCGACGAGGTCGGCGGCGGAGAGGCCGATGCCGGTGGCGAAGGCGTCGTTGACGCGCTGCAGCCGCAGGTGCCGGTCGAAGAGGAAGAACCCGGTGGGCGTCTGGCCGAAGACGGCCTCGGAGGCGGCGAGGTCGGTCTCGATCCGCTGCAGCCTGCGCAGGTCCACCGCGAGGCAGACCGCGCCGCCCGCGTCGCCCTCGGAGTGACCGGGCATCAGGTAGACCTCGGCGACGCCCTCGCTGCCGGCCGAGTCGCGGTAGGGGACGGTGCCGACCCACTCCTCGCCGCCGAGGATGCGCTCCAGGCGGGAGCGGCCCTCCCGCCACAGGGCCCGGGGGATGAAGGCGGTCACCGGGTCGGCGCCCACCGCGTCGGGGGCGCCGACGCCGAAGAACTCGGCGGCGCGGTCGCTCCACTGGCTGATGCGGCCGTCGGCGCCTATCGCGAAGGCGGCCACCCGGACGTAGTCGTAGATGGAGCCGGGCGCCCCCTGGTTCCAGCCGGACCGGACCGGCCGCCCGGACGGGTCGGCACCGTCTCCGGCGCCGGACCGCTCCGCGTGCGCGGGAGGAGCCGGGTGGCCGGGGAGGGCGTCCGGCGCGGGACGTGCCGCATGTCCGGAAGGCCCTTCATGTCCGGAAGGTCCTTCGTGGTGCCCGGAAGGCTCGCCGTTCCCGGACGGGCCGCCGTTCCCGGAGGGCCCGTCATGTCCGGCCGGACCGCCACGGTCGGGCCGTCGGACCTGCCCGGCCGGTTCGGACGCGTGCCCCGGGCGGGGCACGCGCACCTCGGACCGGGACTGCTCACCGCCGCGCACCTTCGCCCTCCTGCCCGTCAACGCGTTCCGTGCCGGCCTGTCGCTCCACGGGACGACTTCCCTTCACCGGTCGGACTCCGCCGCCTCCCGTCCGGCCGGAGCCGTCCGGGTGTCGAGACCACGAGTATTCATCATCGCAGCGGCATCGCCCATGCCCTCGATGTCACAACATCAAATCGAGGGAAGGTTTCCGCCCCCGGGGGCCGTCCGCCGCCGCCACCTGCCCGGCCGCCTCCGTCCGCACGCGTCCACGGCCCGGACTACGCATTCCGGTGCCGTTCGGCTCACCCGTCCTCCCGCCCCTCCCGCCCCTCCGCCGGGCGGCCGCACCCCGGTCCGGTCCGCACGCCGGCGCCGCCCGCCCCACGGCCCCCGCGGACCGTCACGCCCCGCGGCCGGGGGCGGGCAGCGGCAGCTCCAGCCAGACCACCTTGCCCTGCCCCTCCGTGCGGGTGCCCCAGCGCGCCGCCAGCCGCCGTACGAGCTCCAGCCCGCGGCCGCCCTCGTCGGTCCCCTCCGCCCGCCGCTCGGTCGGCGGCTCCGGCACCGGGTCGGACACCTCCAGCAGCAGGGCGTCCTCACCGACCGTCAGCCGCAGCCCGATCGGCGCGCTGGCGTACCGGACGGCGTTGGTGACCAGCTCGCTGGCCAGCAGCTCGGCGGTGTCGCCGAGCCCTTCGAGCCCCCAGTCCACCAGGGTGGCGCGGGCGAGGCGGCGGGCACGGGAGGCGGCGCTGGGCTCGGCGGGGAGCGTCCAGCCGGCGGTGCGCTGCGCGGGGGTGCGCCCCAGCCGGGCCAGCAGCAGCGCCACGTCGTCGGGCTCGCGGCCGCGTTCCACGATGCCGAGGACGGCCTCGCACGCCTCCTGGATGGACGCGTGCGGCTTCTCCAGCACGTCCTGCAGCCTGGCGAGGCCCACGTCGAGGTCGCGGTCGCGGGACTCCACCAGCCCGTCGGTGCACAGGGCCAGCAGGCTGCCCTCCGGGACCTCCAGCTCGACGGACTCGAAGGGCACCCCGCCCACCCCCAGCGGCGCGCCGGAGGGCAGGTCCAGCACCCGCGCGGTGCCGCCCGGCAGCGGCCCGGAGGAGGGCACGGCGAGGGGGGTGCCGACGGCGGGGACGACCAGCAGCGGCGGGACATGCCCGGCCTTGGCGAGGACGCAGCGCCGGGTCGCCGGGTCGTAGACGGCGTAGACGCAGGTGGCGATGAGCGCGTCGTCGGGGCCCTGCACCAGGTCGTCGGCGAGCTGGTGGACGTGCTCCAGGAGCACGGCGGGCGGAAGATCCAGGCCGGCGAGGGTCCGCACGGCGGTGCGGAGCCGGCCCATGGTGGCGGCGGCCCGCAGGCCGTGCCCCATCACGTCGCCGACCACCAGCGCGGTGCGGTCGCCGGGCAGCGGGATCACGTCGAACCAGTCGCCGCCGACCTCGGCGCCGCTGCTGCCGGGGACGTAGCGGTAGGCGACCTCGACGCCGGGCGGCTGCGGGACCTGCTGGGGCAGCAGGGTGCGCTGGAGGGTGAGGGCGGCGGCCCGCTCGCGGGCGTACAGGCGGGCGTTGTCCAGGGAGCTGCCGGCCCGGTCGGCGAGCTCCACGGCGAAGGCCAGGTCGTCGCGGTCGAAGGCCTCCCGGCGCCCGGCGCGGCTGACCGCCAGCAGGCCGATGACGATGCCGCGGGCCCGCAGCGGGACCACCAGCATGGCGTGGACGCCCAGGTCGAGGGCGGCATGGACCCGGGGGTCGCCGGGGAAGGTGGCGTTCTCGATCTGCGCCGGGGTGGAGAGCATCCCGGGCTCCCCGGAGCGCAGCACCCGGCCGAAGACCGACTCGTCGGTGAAGGCGATCCGCGAGCCGCGCCGCAGCATGGCCCGCACCAGGGGGCCCTCCGCGACCGAGCCGACGCCGAGCTGGACGAGCTCGGTGCGGCTGCTGTGCGGGTGGCGGGGCAGGTCGTCGCCGGAGGCGACCGCCTGCAGCAGGATGACGCCCGAGTAGTCGGCGAGGCGGGGCACCACGGAGCCGGCCAGCTCCTGCGCGATCCGGGACGCGTCCAGCAGGTCCCCGACGCGGGAGCCGAACTCGTTGAGCAGGGAGAGGCGGCGCCGCGCGTGCTCCACCTTGGCCACCGCCCGGTACCGGTCGGTGACGTCCATGACCATGCCCGCGACGCCGAGGACCCGGCCCGAGCGGTCCGTCAGGCGGCTGTAGGACAGGGAGCGGTAGCCGGGGCGGCGGGCGCTGGGGGAGGCGACGGTGACGTCCACGATCGGCTCGCCGGTGGCCAGGACCTGGCGCTGGATCGCGGAGACCTCGTCGGCGGTGCGCTCGGGCAGCACCTCGCCGGTGGCGCAGCCGACGTGCTCGGCGGCGGGCAGGCCGTTCATCCGGGCCAGCTCGGAGTTGACGCCGACGTACCGCAGGTCGGTGTCGAGGACGGCGATGCCGAGCGCCGCCTGCTCGAAGAGCGCGTCGCGGACCGCCAGGTCGCGCTCCACGGCCTGGAGGGCGTCCGCGTCGGTGAAGGCGAGCTGCAGGAAGGGCACCCCGTCGCCGTCCGCCAGCAGGGAGATCCGCAGGTCCAGGGCGACGTAGCGGCCCTCGCGGTCGTGGACCCGGATCCGGCCGTGCCAGCTGCCGGTGCGGATGGCGTGCTCGTAGGCCAGGCGGGGCCGGTGGGCCCGGTCGGGGGAGACCATCACCTCCTCCAGGCGGCGCCCCACCAGGTGCTGGCCGGGCCAGCCGAGGAGCTCCTCGGCGGCGGGGCTCCACAGCACCACGCGGCCGGAGGTGTCGAGCAGGGCGACGGCGACCCGGACCACGTCGAAGAGGCTCCCCGCGGTGCCCGCCTGCGTGCCGGGGCCGGCCGCGGGGGGCGGGACGGGGAACCGGGCGGGGGTGCGGCTGCGGACCCCCGGCACCGGGGACTGCCGGACCACCGACGCGGGGTCGGGGGCGGAGGCGGGGGCGTCGTGGCCGCCGGAGGCCGGCTCCGGGGCGGTCCCGGCCCGGGCGCGGCGCAGCAGGGCCCGGGCGGCGGCCCGGTGCGGCCGGCGTCCCGGCCGGCCGCTCCACCGCTCGCCCGTGCCGCTGTCCGCGCTCGGCACCGAGGGGTCCTCCGGCTCTGTGACGCACCGCCCCGATGTGGCCATGCGGTTCGGTTCCCGCGGCCGCGCGCCCTGAGCACTGCGGCCCGAGAGTCACATACCCGCACGAAAGCGGGCCTATCCAGGCGTACGGGTCATCTTTGCAGCCCGGCGGGGGTGCCGGACGGGGTGTCCGGCCGAGGGGTCCGGAGGGGGTGTCCGGCGTGGGTGCCGAGCGGCGGGGACGTGCGACGGGGCGGCCGGGGACGCGGGGTCCGGCGGGGCGCGGGGCGCGCGGGAGTACGGGGTCCTGCGGAGCGCGGGGCGCGGCGGCCCCGGGGGCCGGTCAGGGCCGGCGCAGCAGCCCGGCCACCTCGGGCAGGACGCCGCGGTCCTGCTCCAGCCAGTCGACGGAGTCCAGGTCGTCCGGGCCCAGCCAGCGCACCTCGGAGTGGTCCTGGAGCGGGCTCGGATCGCCGGAGAGCAGCTCGGCGGTCCAGATCCGCAGGACCAGCCCCGGGCGGACCGGCCACTCCCCGGACAGCGGCGCCAGCGCCCGGGCCTCCACGCCCAGCTCCTCGCGCAGCTCGCGGGCGAGCGCCTGCTCGACGGTCTCCCCGGACTCCACCTTGCCGCCGGGGAACTCCCAGCGGCCGGCCACCTCCGCAGGGGCGCTGCGCCGGGCGGCGAGCACCCGGCCCCGGTGCAGCAGGGCGGCGCCGACCACGACACGGTTCTCCATGGGGGAAGAGCCTACGGGCGCCCGGGGACGGCCCCGTCCGCCTCCCCGCGCCGTGCGCCCGTCCCGGCCCAGCGGTCCCGTCCGGCGGTCCCGTCCCCGGGCAGCCGTGCTCCCCGTCCCGGTACGGCCGGGCCCCGAACCGCCCGGCCGGCGCGGCGGGTCACGCGGAAGGGGCGTCGTCCTCCTGCCGCATCACGAGCAGGTGGTCCGGGACGGCGGCCGGCGTGCGGCCGATGCGGTCGACGTGGCGGACGTTCTCCCGGTCCTCGGGCTCCGGGCTGGGCTCGCCGTCGAACCAGGCGTCCAGGATCTCGCCCAGCAGCGCCCGCGAGGTGAGGCGCAGGCCGAGCGCCAGCACGTTGGCGTCGTTCCAGCGGCGGGCGCCGGCCGCCGTGTACGCGTCGGTGCACAGGGCCGCGCGCACGCCGGGGACCTTGTTGGCGGCGATGGACGCCCCGGTGCCCGTCCAGCAGCAGACCACGGCCTGGTCGGCGCGGCCCTCGGCGACGTCGCGCGCCGCGGCCTCGGAGCAGAACGCCCAGTCGGCCTTGTCCTCGGGGGCCAGCGCACCGTGGAGGGCCACCGTGTGCCCGCGGCGGCCGAGCTCGTCGACGAGCGCGCGGGCGACGCCCTCGTCCATGTCGGAGGAGACGGAGATCCGCATGCTCCGAGCGTAGCGACCGGACGGCGCCGGGGGGCGGGTGCGGGACGGCCGGGACCGGTACGGCGGACCCGGCGCCCCGGGCGGGCGTCTCAGGTCGCGGCGCCCCGTTTCACGGCGCCCGGTTCACGGCGCCCGGTTCACGGCGCCCGCGGCGCCTCAGGTCGCGGCGTCCGCGGTGTCGCTGCCGGTGGCGAGGCCCAGGGCGGCCCGTGCGAGCACCGCCTCGGCGTGCCCGCTGCGGGCGTAGGCGAGCGACAGCTCGGCCTCGAGGGTGTCCGCGTCGCGGGCGGCGGCCGCCCTGCGCCAGTGCGGCAGCGCGGCCCGGCTCTCGCGGGCGAGCGCCGTCACCGGCCCTCGGGCCGCGGGCGGCCAGCCGTCCGCGCCGAGGTCGGCGGCCTCGCCGGAGAGCGCGGCGGCCACGGTCCCGGCCCAGGCGCGGTAGGCCGCCGGGTCGTCCTCCGGCTCCCCGTCCGGCTGGGCGTCCAGGGCATCGTTGTGCCCCCGTACGGCGTCGAGGTAGCGCAGCTGCGGCGCGGTGAACGACGAGCGGGGGCGGTGCAGGGTGCCGGTCCGCGGGCCGGCCGTGTCGGTGAGGATGCAGAGGGCGGTGCCGTCCCCGTCCGCCCAGTCCTCGCGGTCGGGGGCGTAGTAGCGGAGCTCCACGGTGTCCGGGTAGGACCAGCTGTCGGGGTTGTAGGCCTCGGCCAGCACGGTGCACCGCCGTTCGGCGACCCTCCGGACGGCGGCCGCGCCGGGGTAGGCGCCGGGGGCGAGGCGGCCGGTCCTGCCGTACGCCTCGGCCTCGTGGGGGACGGCGCAGGGGACCAGGTCGACCGGGAGCCCCCCGTCGGGGTCCCGGTGGTCGAAGCAGTCGCCGGCCCGCAGGTCGGAGTAGTCCGCGGCGGTCCTCCCGGCGACCCGGCCGTGGGCGTCGCGGTGCACCTCGGCGAGGTCGGGGTGCGACATGAGGTACACGCCGCCGACGAACACGGCCAGCAGGGCGAGCACGGTCCACACCGCGGAGAGGGCCAGGCCGGCGATGGCCAGGCCGCGGCCCTTCTGGTTGCGGCTGCGGAGCTGGATGAGGGCGGCGATGCCGAAGGCCGCCGAGAGCGGCACCAGGCAGGTGAGCCCGAGGACCAGGGAGGCGACGGCGAAGCCGTTGGTGCCCTCCGGCGGTCCGGCGGGGGCGGCGCCGGGGAACGGCCCGTACGGCCACGGCGGGGGCGGCGGCGCGGGCAGGCCGGAGGCGGCCTGGCCGGGGACGGGCGGGAGGGGGCGGACGGGCTCCTTCCCCGGCCCCGGGGGCGCCCACGGGTCGGCGGCCGCCGCCGGTGCGGAGGCGGCGGGGGCGTCCGCCGGGGCGGAGGCGGAGGCGGCGGGGGCGTCCGCCGGGGCGGAGGCGGCGGGGGCGGGGTCCGCCGGGCCGTGGCCGCCGTGGCCGCCGTGGTCACCGGGGGCGCCGGGATCGCCCGGGTCCGGCTCGGTGCCGGTCGGCGGTATGGACATGGGCGCGGCCCCCGGTCTCGTTCGTGCACGCGCCGACGGTCGGCGGCCGCGCGACTCTAGCGGACCGCCCCGGCACCGGGGACGGCGGCCCGGGCGGGAGGGGCCGGGGAGCCCGCCGGCAGGGGGCGGATCCGATGGGCTTCCACCCACGGAGGCCCAGGAGGGGCGGCCGACCCGCCGAAGAGGCTCGTCCCAGGCCCGGCACCGGAGCCGGACGGGCAGGCATCGTTCCGGCCCCGGCCGGCCGCACCCGGTTCCGGTACCGGCCGCCGGGCGGCCCGCCCGCGTGCGGAAAGGCCGCCCGGCCCGCTCCGCCGCGGGTCGGACGGCCTTCCTGCCGAACGCGTCAGACGTTGAAGCGGAACTCCACCACGTCGCCGTCCTGCATGACGTAGTCCTTGCCCTCCATGCGGGCCTTGCCCTTGGCGCGGGCCTCGGGGACGGAGCCGCACTCGACCAGGTCGGCGTAGGAGACGATCTCGGCCTTGATGAAGCCCTTCTGGAAGTCGGTGTGGATGACACCGGCCGCCTCGGGCGCGGTGGCGCCCTTGCGGATCGTCCAGGCGCGGGCCTCCTTGGGCCCGGCGGTGAGGTAGGTCTGCAGGCCCAGGGTGTCGAAGCCGACCCGGGCGAGGGTGGCGAGGCCGGGCTCCTCCTGGCCCATGGACTGGAGCAGCTCCAGGGCCTCCTCGTCGTCCAGCTCGATCAGCTCGGACTCGATCTTGGCGTTGAGGAAGATGGCCTCGGCGGGGGCGACCAGCGCCCGCTGGGCGTCCTTGAAGTCCTCGTCCGACAGCTCCTCCTCGTCCACGTTGAAGACGTAGAGGAAGGGCTTGGCGGTGAGCAGGTGCAGCTCGCGCAGCGGCTCGGGGTCCAGGCCGGCGTGGAAGACGGTGTCGCCCGCCTCCAGGACCTTCTGGGCCTGCTCGACGGCGGCGACGACGGCAGCCGTCTCCTTCTTGAGGCGGGCCTCCTTCTGCAGCCGGGGCAGCGCCTTCTCGATGGTCTGGAGGTCGGCGAGGATCAGCTCGGTGTTGATGGTCTCGATGTCGTCCTTGGGCGAGACCTTGCCCTCGACGTGCACCACGTCGGGGTCGTCGAAGGCCCGGATGACCTGGCAGATGGCGTCCGACTCGCGGATGTTCGCGAGGAACTTGTTGCCGAGGCCCTGGCCCTCGGAGGCGCCGCGGACGATGCCCGCGATGTCCACGAAGTCGACGGTCGCCGGGAGCTTGCGGGCCGAGCCGAAGATCTCCGCCAGCGTGTCCAGCCGCGGGTCGGGGACGCCGACCACGCCCACGTTGGGCTCGATGGTGGCGAACGGGTAGTTGGCCGCCAGCACGTCGTTCTTGGTCAGGGCGTTGAACAGGGTCGACTTGCCAACGTTCGGCAGGCCGACGATTCCGATCGTGAGCGACACGTGGCGACTTCCCGTGGAGGAGGGGCGGGGGGCGGCCCGGGAGAGGGCCGATCCACAAGTCTACGGGTCGGCGCCGGGCCCGGGACCGCCCCTCGGACGGCGGGCGGCGGCACCGGCCCGCCGCCGCGGACCGCCCGCCGGCCGCGCCGTCCGGGCCGCGTCGCAGCAGGCTGCCGGCCCGCACGCCACGCCAGGCGTTCGGGTGACGGGGGGCGGCGCCGCGTGTCCGTGGCGGAGAGTGGCGTTCATGTGACCGTACGTTGGAGGCGTGGAGCAGCAGCGTACGCGTACCCAGCCGCCCCGGCCCCGCGGCCGGGCGTCCGACGAGGGCGGACCCCGCCCCACCGTGCCCGGGCCCGCGGCCCCGTCCGACCCGGCGGGCCGGGGGCGGCTGCGGCTGCCACGGGCCCGGCGGCGGCCCGAGGGCGCGGTCGCCGGCCGCGGCGCGGCCGCGCCCAGCAGGCGGCTGACCGCGGTCGGCACGGGGGTGGCGACCGTGGCGGCGACCGCGGCCGGGGCGGTCGCGGACCGGGCGCTGCTGGGCGGGCCCGGGGTGCTCTTCGGCCTGGTGTACGTCGCGGTCTGCTTCCAGGTGGCGGTGCGCGTGCGTCCGGCGGACCTGGCGGCCGCGCCGATCAGCGGCCCGATCGCCTTCGCGCTGGCGCTGCTGGCGACCGGGCACACCTCGGGCCGGGGCGTCGGCGGTCACGTGGTGGGGCTGGCGGCCGGGCTGGCGACCCGGGCCGGGTGGCTGTTCGCCGGCACCGGGCTGGCCGCCGCCATCACCGCGGCCCGCTGGGTGGCGCTGCGGCGGTCCCGCGGGCGCTGACCCGCGGGTTGCCGCAGGAGGCGTCGCGGGCGGGCGCGGGCGCCGGGCGCGGGCCGGTACGGGCGGGCAGGACCGCCCCGGCGGGCACAGCCGCCGCGGCGGTCCGCGGCGGCGTCAGCCGAGCTTGGCGGCGGCCATCGCCGCGCCCACGATGCCCGCGTTGTTCTGGAGCTGCGCCGGCACGATCTCGGCCCGCCGCCGCTTCAGGTGCGGCAGGAACTTGTCGGCCTTGCGGCTGACGCCGCCGCCGATGATGACCAGCTGCGGGGAGAAGAGCATCTCCACGTGGGCCAGGTAGGCGTCGACCCGCTCGGCCCACTTGGGCCAGCTCAGGTCGTGCTTCTCGCGGGCCGCCGAGGAGGCGCGCTTCTCGGCCTCGTGGCCGTCCAGCTCCAGGTGCCCCAGCTCGGTGTTGGGGACGAGCACGCCGTCCACGAACAGGGCGCTGCCGATGCCGGTGCCGAAGGTCAGCGTGATGACCACGCCGCCGCGGTCGCGTCCGGCGCCGAACGCCATCTCGGCCACCCCGGCGGCGTCGGCGTCGTTGAGCAGGGCGACCGGCAGGCCGAGGGCCTGCTCGAAGTGGTCCGTCGCGTCCAGGCCGACCCAGCCCTCGTCGACGTTGGCGGCGGTGAGCGTGTGGCCGTCGACGACCACGCCGGGGAAGGTGATCCCGACCGGGCCCCGGTGCCCGAAGTGCTCGACGACCTCGCAGACGGTGTCCACCACGGCCGCCGGGGCGGCAGGGTGCGGGGTGAGGACCTTGTGCCGCTCCTCCGCCAGGTCCCCGCGCACCAGGTCGACGGGGGCGCCCTTGATGCCGGAGCCCCCGATGTCCACGCCGAATGCCTTCACGTCCGTCCTCGTTCCTCGCCCGGTTCCCCGCCCGTGGGGTTCCTCGCCCATGGAGCTCCTCGCCCGCCGTGTCCGCCGGCCGCCCGGCGCGGGGGGCGCTGCGCCGCCCCGCTCCCGGTCTGATACCCGGAGCGGGGCGGCGGAGTCCTGCCCTGCCGTGCGCCGCGGCTACGCCGGTCCGGCCGTCCTGCCCGCGGCCTCGGCGCGCAGGTCGCGGCGGAGCTCCTTGGGGAGCGAGAACTGCAGGTGCTCCTCGACCGAGCGCACGGTCTGCACGTCCTCGTAGCCGCGGGCGGCGAGCCACTCCAGCACGCCCTGGACGAGCACCTCCGGCACGGAGGCGCCGCTGGTGACGCCGACGGTGGCGACGCCCTCCAGCCAGGCCTCGTCGATCTCGTCGGCGAAGTCGACCAGGTGGGCGGCGCGGGCGCCGTACTCCAGGCCGACCTCGACCAGGCGGACCGAGTTGGAGGAGTTCCGCGAGCCGACCACGATCAGCAGGTCGGTCTCGGGGGCGATCTGCTTCACGACGACCTGGCGGTTCTGGGTGGCGTAGCAGATGTCGTCACTGGGCGGGCTGACCAGGGCGGGGAAGCGCTCCTTGAGCCGGCCGACGGTGGCCATGGTCTCGTCCACCGAGAGGGTGGTCTGGGAGAGCCAGACGACCTTGGACTCGTCGCGGACCCGGACCTCCGCCACGTCCTCCGGACCGTCCACCAGGTGGATGCGGTCGGGGGCCTCGCCCATGGTGCCGACGACCTCCTCGTGGCCCTCGTGGCCGATGAGGAGGATGTCGTAGTCCTCGTCGGCGAAGCGCACGGCCTCCTTGTGGACCTTGGTCACCAGGGGGCAGGTGGCGTCGATGGTGGCGAGCCTCCCCCGCTCCGCCTCGTCGTGCACGGACGGCGCGACGCCGTGGGCGGAGAAGACGACGATCGAGCCCTCGGGCACCTCCTCCGTCTCCTCGACGAAGACGGCGCCCTTCTTCTCCAGGGTCTGCACGACGTACTTGTTGTGCACGATCTGCTTGCGGACGTAGATGGGCGCCCCGTACTGCTCCAGGGCCTTCTCCACGGCGATGACGGCACGGTCGACGCCGGCGCAGTAGCCGCGGGGGGCGGCGAGCAGGACGCGGCGCTGGGCGGTTGCAGGCATGGCCCCATCGTAGAGGGCCGGTCGGCGGCGCCGCCCGCCGCCGGGTCCCGCCGCCGGGTCCCGCCGCCGGGTCCCCGTGTCGGGGCCCGCCGCTAGTCTCGGTGCATGGGCCTCGACACCTCCCCGGAAGCGCCGATCCCGGTCGGCAAGGTCTCCGCGATGATCGGCGGCTGGATCGACCGGCTGGGCGCCGTGTGGGTGGAGGGCCAGATCACGCAGCTGAGCCGGCGGCCCGGCGCCGGGATGGTCTTCCTGACGCTGCGGGACCCGTCGGAGGACGTCTCCATGACGGTGACCTGCTTCCGCGGGGTGTTCGACCCGGTCGCCGACGTGGTGGCCGAGGGCGCGCGGGTCGTCGTGCACGCCAAGCCCGAGTGGTACGCGGGGCGCGGCACCCTGTCGCTGCGGGCGGCGGAGATCCGCCCGGTGGGGCTGGGCGAGCTGCTGGCGCGGCTGGAGCAGCTGAAGCGGCGGCTGGCCGGGGAGGGGCTCTTCGCGGCCGACCGCAAGCGGCCGCTGCCGTTCCTGCCGGGCTGCGTCGGCCTGGTCACCGGGCGGGCGTCGGCGGCCGAGCGCGACGTGCTGGAGAACGCCCGGCTGCGCTGGCCGGCGGTCCGCTTCGAGGTGCGGAACGTCGCCGTGCAGGGGGCGTCGGCGGTCGCCCAGGTCGTGGCGGCGGTGCGGGAGCTCGACGAGCACCCGGAGGTGGACGTGATCATCGTGGCCCGGGGCGGCGGCAGCGTCGAGGACCTGCTGCCCTTCTCCGACGAGCAGCTGGTCCGCACGGTGGCGGCGGCGCGCACCCCCGTGGTCAGCGCCATCGGCCACGAGCCGGACCAGCCGCTGCTGGACTTCGTCGCCGACCTGCGCGCCTCCACCCCCACCGACGCGGCCAAGCGGGTGGTGCCGGACGTCGGCGAGGAGCTGGCCCGGATCGGCCAGCTGCGCGACCGGGCCCGGCAGGCCGTCCGCTCCCGGGTCGAGCGGGAGGAGGCGGGCCTGGCCGCGACCGTCAGCCGGCCGGTGCTGGCGGCGCCGCTGCGCATGGTGGAGGAGCGCGAGGCCGAGGTCGCGGCGCTGCTGGACCGCTCCCGCCGCAGCCTGGACCACCGGCTCGACCGGGCGTCCTCCGAGCTGGAGCACACCCTGGCCCGGGTGGTGGCCCTCTCCCCCGCCGCGACCCTGCGGCGCGGCTACGCGGTGCTGCAGCGGGCGGACGGCGCCGTGGTCCGCGCCGCCGCGGAGGTCTCGGCGGGCGAGGAGCTGCGCGCCCGGGTCGCCGAGGGCGGCTTCACGGTGACGGTCTCCGGGGCCGGTGCGTCCGGCGCCGGTACGGGGTCCGGCAGCGCGTCCGGCACCGACGCGGGGGACGGCCGGGACTGAGCCGGGACTCAGCCGCCGGCGGGCACGGTGCGGGAGAGCGCGACGGGGTGGTCGGTGAAGCCCAGGCCGCGGTAGAGCGCCTCGGCGCCGGGCGTGGCGTGCAGGTCGACGCGGGTGGCGCCGCGCGCGTCGAACCAGGCGAGCAGTGCCTCGGTACAGGCCCGGGCGTGGCCCCGGCCGCGCTGCGCCGGGTCGGTGCAGACGTTGAAGACGAAGCCGAAGAGGCCCCCGGGGTGGGCGGGGGCGGGCAGGCGCGGTTCCAGGGTTCCCACGGCGCAGGAGGCCAGGCGGCCGGGCCGGTCGGGGTCGTCGGTGACGAAGGCGGCGAAGCGGCTGCCGGGGTCGGCGAGCTCCCGGCGGAGCAGGGCCTCCGTGGCGTCCTGCCACGGGCCGGACCGGACCCGGCTGCTGTCGCCGGCCATGGCCTGGAACATCAGCAGGCGCAGCCGGGCCAGTTCGGGCGCGTCACCGGGGCGGGCGGCGCGGACGCCCGGCGCGGCAGGGCGGGCGTCGGGCCGGGCGGGACCGGCAGGGCGGGCGTCGGGCATGGCCGGACGGTAGTCGGCGGACCGGGCCCCCGCCAACCGCTCCACCGCTCCGCCGGGCCGCCGGGCCGCCGGCGGTCCGCCGTTCCTGCGGCCGGGCGGGCGGCCCGTGTGGGCGGCGCCCCCTACGCTGGCAGCCATGGCGAAGAAGGAGACCCCGCAGGGCGGCGCGGACGGCACGCTGGGCTACGAGCAGGCGCGCGACGCGCTGCTGGACGTGGTGCGGCGGCTGGAGACGGGCGGCACCACGCTGGAGGAGTCGCTGGCGCTCTGGGAGCGGGGCGAGCAGCTGGCCGGGGTGTGCCGGCGGTGGCTGGACGGGGCCCGGGAGCGGCTGGACGCGGCCCTGGCCGCCGACGGCGGGGGGTCCGGCCCGGAGGAGTGACCGGCGGGGCCGACGGACAGGGGCCGCCGCGCAACCGGACCCGCGCACCGCGGAGCGGCGCACGTCATGCACGGCGGGAATGGTTGAATGTTCACCTATGTTGTGGCGGACGGGCGGCAACCCGGCCGCCCGCCGACGAGCCCACGAGGTGGATTCCCCGATGACGACCGCCGCCAACGACATCCTGGCCCTGGACCCCGCCGCGCAGGACCTGCTCTTCCGCGAGGCCCACACGGTCGGCGCCTTCACCGACGAGCCGGTGACCGACGAGCAGGTGCGCGCGATCTACGACCTGGTCAAGTACGCGCCGACGGCCTACAACAAGCAGCCGCTGCGCGTCCTCCTGGTCCGTTCGGCCGAGGCCCGCGAGAGGCTGGTCGCCCACATGTGGGACGGCAACAAGGAGAAGACCTCCAAGGCGCCGCTGGTCGCGGTCCTCGCCACCGACCACGAGTTCCACGAGGAACTGCCGCGGCTCTTCCCGGTGATGCCGCAGGCCAAGGACCTGCTCTTCAGCGAGCGCCCGGTCCGCGAGCGGGCCGGCGCCTTCAACGCGGCCCTCCAGGTCGGCTACTTCATCCTGGGCGTGCGCGCCGCCGGCCTGGCCGCCGGCCCGATGACCGGCTTCGAGGCCGAGGGGATCACCAAGGAGTTCTTCCCCGAGGGGAACCACGGCGTCCTCGCCGTGGTCAACATCGGCCGTGCGGCCGAGAACTCCTGGCGCCCCCGTCTGCCGCGCCTGGAGTACGACGAGGTCGTCACCACCGTCTGACGGTCCGACGCACCACGCCGCGGCACCGCGGCGCACGGGAGGCCCTACCGGGACCGGTGGGGCCTCCGACGCGTCCGGGGCCGGCGGCGCGGCGGGCGCGGGGCCGGGCCGGGCCGGGCGGGGTCAGCGCAGCGACTGCGCGAGCCGGGCCAGCTCCTGGTAGGTCGCGGTGCCGGTGACGGCGGTGGTGCCGCCCTTCCCGTCCACGACCAGGGCGCGGTACCGGGTCCCCTGGTAGCGGGCCCACGGCCGGCCGGCGACCGGGGCGGTGCCGTCCGGCCGCGCGCCCTGGACCTGGGCGCGGACCACGGACCCCGCCGAGTCGTCGCTCTGCTCGACCGCGGCGTAGCGGCCGGAGGGGGTGATGAAGCCCAGGTGCCAGGTGGCGTGCCCGCCGTCGTCGGCGCTGTACCGCACCGAGGTGGCCCGCCACTGCGCGGGCAGGCCCTGCGGGGCCAGGACGGGGTAGGGGGCGGCCCGGCGGGCCGTCGCCAGCTCGGTGCCGTACGACACCGTCCTCACCGGCTCCCCGCCCGAGTGCGGGATGAACACGTACACCACCGCGGCCACCGCTCCGACCGCCAGCAGGGACAGGACCATGTCCCGCACCGTCTGCCGGCCCCTCTTCGCCTTCGCATCACTCGCCACGCCCCCATGGTGACCCATACCGGGCCGCTTCCCCGCAACCGGGGTGCGCCGCCGCGGTCCGGGCAGGCTACCGGCATCGGTGCAGCCCACGACGGGTGCTGCGCCACAGACAGGCCTCGCGCGGCACGGATACGATCGGCCCACCCTCATTCCGGCCGTCGCGTACAGAGAGGTACCGCTGATGACCGCCCACACGAACCACAACCTTCCGGCGCAGCTGGAGGTGGCCCCCGAGGCCCCCGACCGCAACCTGGCCCTGGAGCTCGTCCGCGTCACGGAGGCCGCCGCGATGGCGGCGGGCCGCTGGGTCGGCCGCGGGGACAAGAACGGGGCCGACGGCGCGGCCGTGAAGGCCATGCGCGCCCTCGTCCACACCGTCTCGATGAACGGCGTCGTCGTCATCGGGGAGGGGGAGAAGGACGAGGCCCCCATGCTGTACAACGGCGAGCGGGTCGGCGACGGGACCGGCGCGGAGTGCGACGTGGCGGTCGACCCGGTCGACGGCACCACCCTCACCGCCAAGGGCATGAACAACGCGGTCTCGGTGCTGGCGGTGGCCGACCGCGGCACGATGTTCGACCCCAGCGCGGTCTTCTACATGGACAAGCTGGTGACGGGCCCCGAGGCGGCCGAGTTCGTCGACATCACCGCTCCGGCGGCGGTCAACATCCGCCGGGTCGCCAAGGCGAAGGGCACCGCGGTGGAGAACATCACCGTGGTCATCCTGGACCGCCCGCGCCACGAGGGCCTGGCCAAGGAGGTCCGCGAGGCGGGCGCGCGGATCAAGTTCATCTCGGACGGCGACGTCGCCGGCGCCATCATGGCGGCCCGCGAGAGCACCGGCGTGGACCTGCTGCTGGGCGTCGGCGGCACCCCCGAGGGCATCATCGCCGCGTGCGCCATGAAGTGCATGGGCGGCGTCATCCAGGGCCGGCTGTGGCCCAAGGACGAGCAGGAGCGGCAGAAGGCGCTGGACGCCGGGCACGACCTGGACCGGGTGCTGAGCACCGACGACCTGGTCAGCGGCGAGAACGTCTTCTTCGTCGCCACCGGCATCACCGACGGCGAGCTGCTGCGCGGGGTGCGCTACCGCTCCGAGACGGCCACCACCAGCTCGCTGGTGATGCGCTCCAAGAGCGGCACCATCCGCGAGATCCACTCCACCCACAAGCTGTCCAAGCTGCGGGCCTACAGCTCCGTGGACTTCGACCGCGCCAACTGAGCGCCGGCCGGGTGCCGGGCCGGGCGCACGCCCGGCGCGTCCTGTCTCTCCGCCTCCGGGCCGCCCCCGGGCGTCACCCGGCGGCCGCGATGCGCCCGCGCGAGGCGCGCTGGACGTCGGCGCGGAGCTCGACCTCGCGGCGCCTGCGCCGGGCGAGCACGACCCGGCGCTCGGCGGCGGTCAGGCCGCCCCACACGCCGTACGGCTCCGGCTGGGCGAGCGCGTGCTCGCGGCACTCCAGCAGGACGGGGCAGCGGGCGCAGACCCGCTTGGCCGCCTCCTCCCGGGCCAGCCGGGCGGCGGTGGGCTCCTTGGAGGGCGCGAAGAAGAGCCCGGCCTCGTCCCGGCGGCAGGCGGCTCCGGAGTGCCAGGGGGTGTCGTCCGCGTGCTGCCCGCTCTGCTGTCCGCTCTGGCTGGGGCTGAACTGCCCCGGAACGCTCTGGTCGGTGGCGCTCTTCGTGGACTCGATCGGGTGCAGCACGGGGTACTCCTGACGACGGCTCGGCGGGGGCTCGTGCCAGTGTGCGACCGGACGATCACGTTCCGCAGCTACCCTCGGCCGACTCACAGACCCTGCGGAACCCACAGCCGCACAACAGACGATGTGGAGGAGGAACTACCCGGCGGTACGCCGATTCATGCACACCACACGCAGTTGCCGCCCAACTCTTTCCACCAAAAGTCAAGGAGGCGGGCCCGGCGTGACGAGGCGTGTGCATGTGGCACATGCGCCGGGGCGCGCCTCCCGCACGCCCCTCCCCCGCACGTCCCGCCCCCCGGCACACCGCTCCGGCACCCCGCCCCGGATCCGGCCCGCGGTCCGGGGCCGAGGGCCGGGGGCCGGGGGCCGAGGCCAGGGGCCGGGGGCTGCGGTCCGGGACCGGTGCCGGGGCCCCCGTCAGGAGCCGAGCTGCTTGCGCACCCACTCCTTGAGCTGCTTCCCCCGCTTCGCCCGGGCCTCGACCCCGCCGAAGACCGCGGCGCCGCGCACCCGCACCACCGGCGCGTACGGGTCCTCCGCGGTCTGCTCGCGGACGTCGAAGCCGCCGAAGACCCCGGCCCCGCCGCCGTGCAGCGAGACGTTGTCCGGCACCCTGATCTCGACCCCGCCGAAGACCGCGGTGACGTCGATGACCACCTCGGGCGACTCGAAGACGGCGTCGGTCAGGTCGATCTCCACCCCGCCGAAGACCGCGACCGCCCTGATGTGCGGGCCCACCCGCCAGCGGCCCTTGCGGACGGCCCCGCCGAAGACCGCCACCGCGTTCGGCGCGTAGGAGCGGGCGGGGGGCGGCGGCGGGCCGGCGGGCGCGGCGGCCGGGCGCGGCGCCGCGCCGGGGCGGTGCGCCGGGAGGTCGAGGGTCAGCGGTTCCAGCTCGCGCAGCGTCTTCGCCGCGTACGCGGCCTCGATGCGCTCGGCGTGCTCGTCCGCGTCGATCCGGCCCTCGGCGAAGGCGTCCCGGAGGACGTCGGCGACGCGCTCGCGGTCGGCGTCGGAGGCGCGCAGGTCGGGTTCGGCGACGGGCTTGGTCATCGGCACCGGCGGCGCGGTGCGCTGGGCGAGCAGGTCCGGGGCGGCCTGGGCCTGGGCGGCCGGGTCCGGGGCCGCGGGGTCCTGGGCAGGCGAGTTCTCCACGGCCCCAGGCTAGTCAGCAGGACCCCCGCCGAACAGCAGATCGGGCGGCTCCGGGTGAGCCCGGTCACGCGGGGCCACCTGGCCCGGTCCGGCCGCGGGCGGCCCTCTAACCTGGAAGGCGCTTCGTCGACGTCGACCCAGCACCGCAGTCAGCGGACAGACCGCAGTCAGTGAGGACCACCCGCCGATGGCCGCCATGCCAGAGTTCGCCTACTCCGACCTTCTCCCGCTGGGTGCCGACCCCACCCCGTACCGCCTGATCACCACCGAGGGCGTCTCCACCTTCGAGGCGGGCGGCCGCCGCTTCCTCCAGGTCGAGCCCGAGGCGCTGCGCCGGCTCACCGCCGAGGCGATGCACGACATCTCGCACTACCTGCGCCCGGCCCACCTGGCGCAGCTGCGGCGCATCCTGGACGACCCGGAGTCCAGCCCCAACGACCGCTTCGTGGCGCTGGACCTGCTGAAGAACGCCAACATCGCCGCCGCGGGCGTCCTCCCCATGTGCCAGGACACCGGCACCGCCATCGTCATGGGCAAGCGCGGCCAGAACGTCCTCACCGCCGGCCGCGACGAGGAGGCCGTCTCGCGCGGCGTCTTCGACGCGTACACGAAGCTCAACCTGCGCTACTCGCAGATGGCCCCGCTGACCATGTGGGACGAGCGCAACACCGGCTCCAACCTGCCAGCCCAGATCGAGCTGTACGCGACCGACAGCGACGCCTACAAGTTCCTCTTCATGGCCAAGGGCGGCGGCAGCGCCAACAAGTCGTTCCTCTACCAGGAGACCAAGGCCGTCCTCAACGAGAAGCGGATGCTCTCCTTCCTGGAGGAGAAGATCCGCTCGCTGGGCACCGCCGCCTGCCCGCCGTACCACCTGGCGATCGTGGTCGGCGGCACCAGCGCCGAGTTCGCGCTGAAGACCGCCAAGTACGCCTCCGCGCACTACCTGGACGAGCTGCCCACCGAGGGCTCGCCGACCGGCCACGGCTTCCGCGACCTGGAGCTGGAGAAGAAGGTCCACGAGCTGACCCAGCGGATCGGGATCGGCGCGCAGTTCGGCGGCAAGTACTTCTGCCACGACGTGCGGGTGGTGCGGCTGCCGCGCCACGGCGCCTCCTGCCCGGTCGCCATCGCGGTCTCCTGCTCCGCCGACCGCCAGGCGCTCGGGAAGATCACCGCCGAGGGCGTCTTCCTGGAGCAGCTGGAGACCGACCCGGCGCGGTACCTGCCCGACACCACCGAGGACGAGCTGGACGACGAGGTCGTCCGCATCGACCTGAACCGGCCGATGGACGAGATCCGCGCCGAGCTGTCGAAGTACCCCGTGAAGACCCGCCTGTCGCTCACCGGCACCCTGGTCGTGGCGCGCGACATCGCCCACGCCAAGATCAAGGAGCGGCTGGACGCGGGCGAGGGCATGCCGCAGTACCTCCAGGACCACCCGGTGTACTACGCGGGCCCGGCCAAGACCCCCGAGGGCTTCGCCTCCGGCTCCTTCGGCCCCACCACGGCCGGGCGGATGGACTCCTACGTGGAGCAGTTCCAGGCCGCCGGCGGCTCCTTCGTGATGCTCGCGAAGGGCAACCGCTCGCAGCAGGTCACCGACGCCTGCGCCAAGCACGGCGGCTTCTACCTGGGCTCCATCGGCGGCCCGGCCGCCCGCCTCGCCCAGGACTGCATCCGCAAGGTCGAGGTGCTGGAGTACGCCGAACTCGGCATGGAGGCGGTCTGGCGGATCGAGGTCGAGGACTTCCCGGCGTTCGTCGTGGTCGACGACAAGGGCAACGACTTCTTCACCTCGCTCGCCCCGTCCGAGACCTTCATCGGCTCCATCCCGGTGCGCCCGGGGAGCTGACGCGCCCGCAGGGGGCCCGCGCCGGACGGTTCCGGCGCGGGCCCCCGCGCGTGCTCAGCGGCGGGCGCCCTTGGGGCGCGGAGCCGCGGGCGGCGGGACCGGGCCGTGCCGCCCGCGCCGGGTCGCCGTCATCTGCCGGACGAGCTGGTGGAAGGAGACCACCGCCGTGACCGGCGGCAGGCCCGCCACGACCACGTCCGCGGGGGTGGCCGCCGCCGACGCCACGCACAGGACCGCCGCCATGCCGGAGAAGACGCCCAGCACCACCCACGAGTGGGCGATCCGGCGCCGCTCCAGGGCCGCGCGCAGGATGGAGAGCGAGGCCACGAACCACGGCCCGTAGATGATCACCGGCCAGAGGCCGGCCAGTCCGCTGCCGACGTGGGCCGCGGCCAGCCGCTGCAGCGGCGCGTAGGCGAAGGCCCAGCCCAGCAGGGAGACCGCCGTGACCGTGCAGGTGGTCAGCACCCCGAACGCCGAGCTGGTCAGCTGCGACCAGGTGGCGGGCAGGGGCCGGCGGCGCCGGTGCGGGACCGGGCGGCGGCGCCGGGGCAGGTCGTAGGCGACCGGGGACGGGACGGTGTCCTCGTCGTCGGTCGCGAGCGGCGGCAGGAGCCCTGCCGCGGGGTCCTGCGCGGCGTCGAGCAGGTCCGCGAGGGGGCGGTAGGAGGTCGCCGGGTCGGCCGGCGGCCCGTCGGCGTACCAGCCGGCCTGCGGGTGGACGGTGACGTGCGGCCCGGCGGCGTACTGCCCGACGTCGTACTGTCCGTCGGTGTACTGGCCGTCGGCGTACTGGCCGTCGGCGTACTCCTCGGCGCCCGGGTCCCGGTAGGGGAGGTACGTCTCCCTGGTGTCGTACATGGCGTGCCCGCTCCCCTCGTGCGGTCCGCGTCACCCGCCGGCCCGGGCAGCGCGTGCGCCGGACCTGCGGGTGAAGTCGGACTCGATCTGCCGGATCAGCCGTGCGAAGTCGGCGACGAGCCGGGCGCTGTGCTCCAGCCGCACCTGCTCGCCGCCGCGCTCCAGGAAGGCGGCGGCGCCGTCCCGGTCGTCGGCGGGGGGCGGCACGAAGAGCCACTCGCCGAGCCGGGAGCAGCTCTCGCCGCGCGGCTCGGGCCCGGCCGGATCGGGAGGACCGGGATCGGGCGGACCCGGGTCGGGGGGCGGTCCGGGGAGGGTGTGCGGAGAGGTCACGCCTCCCCAACGACGCCCCGCCGCCCCCGGCATGTGCGGCATTCGGGGGTCCTTAGATATGACGGACGGACCCCGCACGCCGCTGAGCTGCGCATCCTCCCGCTGCTGCGGGACAGGGGAACAAGGACGCCGTCAACCGGCGCTGCGACGAGGGGAACCTGGAGAGGGAGGCCGAGACGATGACCGGCAGCACGGACGGGTACCGCACCGAGCACGACTCCATGGGCGAGGTGCGGGTGCCCGCGGAGGCGAGGTGGCGGGCGCAGACCCAGCGCGCGGTGGAGAACTTCCCCGTCTCCGGGCAGCGGCTGGAGCGGGCGCACATCGAGGCGCTGGCGAGGATCAAGGCGGCGGCGGCGAAGGTCAACGCGGAGCTCGGCGTCCTGGAGAAGGACACCGCGGAGGCGGTCCGCGAGGCGGCGGCCGAGGTCGCGGAGGGCCGCTGGGACGACCACTTCCCCGTGGACGTCTTCCAGACCGGCTCCGGCACCTCCTCGAACATGAACGCCAACGAGGTGATCGCGACGCTGGCGGCCGAGCGCCTGGGCCGGCCGGTCCACCCCAACGACGACGTCAACGCGAGCCAGTCCTCCAACGACGTCTTCCCCTCCTCCATCCACATCGCCGCCACCGCGGCCGTCACCGGCGGCCTGGTGCCCGCCCTGGAGCACCTGGCGGCGGCGCTGGAGCGCAAGGCGGAGGAGTTCGCCGGGGTGGTGAAGGCGGGCCGCACCCACCTGATGGACGCCACCCCCGTCACCCTCGGCCAGGAGTTCGGCGGGTACGCGGCGCAGGTCCGGTACGGGGTGGAGCGGCTGCGGGCGACGCTGCCCCGGGTGGCCGAGCTGCCGCTGGGCGGTACGGCGGTGGGCACCGGGATCAACACCCCGCCCGGCTTCGCCGCCGCGGTGATCGCGGAGGTGGCCCGGGAGACGGGCCTGCCGCTGACGGAGGCCCGGAACCACTTCGAGGCCCAGGGCGCCCGGGACGGCCTGGTGGAGCTGAGCGGGCAGCTGCGGACGGTCGCGGTCGGCTTCACGAAGATCGCCAACGACCTGCGGTGGATGGGCTCGGGCCCGCGCACCGGCCTGGCCGAGATCAACCTCCCCGACCTGCAGCCCGGCTCCTCGATCATGCCGGGCAAGGTCAACCCGGTGGTCCCGGAGGCCGTCGCGATGGTCGCCGCGCAGGTGGTGGGCAACGACGCGGCGGTGGCCTTCGCCGGCGCCTCCGGCAGCTTCGAGCTCAACGTGATGCTGCCGGTGATCGCCCGCAACGTGCTGGAGTCGGTGCGGCTGCTGGCGAGCGCCGCCCGCCTGCTGGCCGACCGGGCGGTCGACGGCATCACGGCGAACGCGGAGCGGCTGCGGGAGTACGCCGAGTCGTCGCCCTCGGTCGTCACCCCGCTCAACCGCTGGATCGGCTACGAGGAGGCGGCCAAGGTCGCCAAGCAGGCGCTCGCCGAGCGGAGGACCATCCGGGAGGTGGTGCTGGAGCGCGGGTACGTCGCGCGGGGACTGCTCACCGAGGAGCAGCTGGACGAGGCGCTGGACGTGCTGCGGATGACCCGGCCCTGACCGGGCAGGCGGAGGAGGACCGGCCCGGGGCCGGGTTGCGGGCCCCGGCCGTCGGCGTCCCAGCCGCGTGCGGCTGAGGAACGCGTCACGAGCGAACCGGAAGAACCAACTCCGGAAGGTCCCCTCATGTCCGACTCCACCGTCCCGTACACCACCGGCAACACCGGCATCCCGGTCGAGAGCGACTCCGACTCGCTCACCGCGGGCGCCCTCGGCCCGATCCTGCTGCACGACCACTACCTGATCGAGAAGATGGCCCAGTTCAACCGGGAACGGGTGCCCGAGCGCGTGGTGCACGCCAAGGGCGGCGGCGCCTACGGCGTCTTCGAGGTCACCCAGGACGTCAGCCGGTTCACCCGGGCGGACCTCTTCCAGCCGGGGAGGCGGACCGACATGCTCGCCCGGTTCTCCACCGTGGCCGGCGAGCTGGGCTCCCCCGACACCTGGCGCGACCCGCGCGGCTTCGCGCTGAAGTTCTACACCGAGCACGGCAACTACGACATGGTCGGCAACAACACGCCGGTCTTCTTCGTGCGCGACCCCATGAAGTTCCAGGACTTCATCCGGTCGCAGAAGCGCCGGCCGGACTCCGGGCTGCGCGACCACGACATGCAGTGGGACTTCTGGACCCTCTCGCCGGAGTCCGCGCACCAGGTGGCCTGGCTGATGGGCGACCGCGGCATCCCGCGCACCTGGCGGAACATGAACGGCTACAGCTCGCACACCTACATGTGGATCAACGCGGGCGGCGAGCGGTTCTGGGTGAAGTACCACTTCAAGACCGACCAGGGCATCGCCTTCCTCACCCAGGACGAGGGCGACGCGATGGCCGGCGAGGACGCCGACGCGCACCGCCGCGACCTGTTCGACTCCATCCGCCGCGGCGAGCACCCGTCGTGGACGATGTACGTCCAGGTCATGCCGTTCGACGAGGCGTGGGACTACCGGTTCAACCCCTTCGACCTGACCAAGGTGTGGCCGCACGGCGACTACCCGCTGATCGAGGTCGGCCGGATGACCCTCAACCGCAACCCGGACGACTACCACGTCCACATCGAGCAGGCCGCCTTCGAGCCGTCCAACCTGGTGCCCGGCATCAGCGTCTCCCCGGACAAAATGCTGCTCGGCCGGATCTTCTCCTACGCCGACACCCACCGGTACCGGATCGGCCCCAACTACGCGCAGCTGCCGCCGAACCGCCCGCACTCCCCCGTGCACTCCTACTCCAAGGACGGGCCGATGCGGTACGAGCCCGCGGACACCGCCGCGGTGTACGCGCCCAACTCCTACGGCGGACCGGCCGCCGACCCGGGCCGCTTCGGCGAGCCCGTCGGCTGGGACGTCGCCGGGCGGATGGTGCGCGAGGCGTACCCGCTGCACCGCGAGGACGACGACTTCGGCCAGGCCGGGACCCTGGTCCGCGAGGTCCTCGACGACGCCGCCCGCGACCGGCTGGTGTCCAACGTCACCGGCCACCTCTCCGACGGCGTCTCCGACCCGGTCCTGACCCGCGCCGTGCAGTACTGGCGCAGCATCGACAAGGACCTCGGCGACCGGATCGCCACCGGCATCGGCAGGGCCTGACCGGCCCGGCCGGGTCCGGCGGGCCCCGCCGGACCCGGCCGGAGGGCGCCGTCCGCGGCCGCTGCTCCCCCACGCGGGGAACAGCGGCCGCCGTCGTGTGGTTCGCTGGACGGGCGAGGCGTCAACGGCGACGGCCCGCCGCCCGGCCCGCCCCTCCCCGGAACGGCCCGGTCCGCCCTGCCCGCACCCCGACCCACGGGAGCGATCCCCCATGCCCCTGGCGCTCGTCGCCCTGGCCGTCACCGCCTTCGCCATCGGCACCACCGAGTTCGCCGCGATGGGCCTGCTGCCGCAGGTCGCCGGCGACCTGGGGGTGTCCGTGCCCCGGGCGGGCTGGCTCATCTCCGCGTACGCGGTCGGCGTCGTCGTCGGCGCCCCGCTGCTCACCGCCGCCGCGGCCCGGCTGCCCCGCAAGGCCGTCCTGGTCGGCCTGGCCGGCCTGTTCACGGCGGGCAACCTGCTGTGCGCCGTCGCGCCCGGCTTCTGGTTCCTGGCCGGGGCACGGTTCGTCACCGGCCTGCCGCACGGCGCGTTCTTCGGCGCGGGCGCGGTGGCGGCGGCGGAGCTGGCCGCACCCCACCTGCGGGCCCGCGCGGTGTCTGTGATGTTCGCCGGGCTCACGGTGGCCAACATCGTGGGCGTGCCCGCCGCGACCCTCCTCGGGCAGCACCTGGGCTGGCGGGCCACGATGCTCGTCGTCGTCGCGACCGGGGCCCTGGGCACCGCCGCCATCGCCCGGCTGGTGCCCGCGCTGCCCTCCCACGAGCACGCCGGACTGCGGCGGGAGCTGTCGGCGTTCCGCAGCGGCCAGCTGTGGCTGGCGCTGGCGACGGTGGTGTTCGGCTGCGGCGGCTTCTTCGCCTGCTACAGCTACATCGCGCCGCTGATGACGGAGGTGGCGGGCTTCGCGCCGGGGTCGATGACGCTGGTGCTGGCCCTGTTCGGCGTCGGCATGACGATCGGCAACGCGGTGGGCGGCTGGGTCGCCGACCGGGCGCTGCGGCCCGGGGTCTGCGCGGCGTTCGTCCTGCTGTCGCTCACCCTGGCGGCGTTCGCGGCCACGGCGCACGCGCAGTGGTCGGCGGCGGTCACCGTGGTGCTGGTGGGCCTCTTCGGCTTCGCCATCGTGCCGACGGTGCAGACGCTGGTGATGGAGAAGGCGCGGCACGCCCCGACGCTGGCCTCGGCCACCGTGCAGGGCGCGTTCAACCTGGCCAACGCGCAGGGCGCCTGGCTGGGCGGGGCGGCGCTGTCCGCCGGGTTCGGCTGGACCTCGCCGACTCTGGTGGGGGCCGCCCTGGCGGGGGTGGGCGCGCTGCTCGCGGTCGTCTCCTGGGCCGCGGACCGCGGCGGGCGCGGCGGCTCGCGGCTGGTGGCGCACTCCGCGCCGCGGGCTGCGGACGAGGCGGCGCCGGCCGGCCGCTGACGGCGGCGCGGGCGGCAGGCGGCGGCGCGGCGGGCCCGTACGGCCGGCGGCACGGTCGGCCGTACGGCGCGCGGCCCGGGTCAGTCGACGATGCGGACGGGCAGCGGCCGCAGCGCCTGCCGCAGCGAGGCCGCGAAGCGCTCGTACTCGGCGGACCGGGCGGAGCCGGCCCGGAAGGCCAGGCCGACGCGGCGCCCGGGGGCCGGGTCGGCGAAGCGGACGGCGGCGAGCCCGCCGCCCCGCCCGGCCTCCACGTCGAGGGCGGTGGCGGGCAGCAGGGTGACGCCGAGTCCGCCGGCGACGAGCTGGACGAGGGTGGAGAGCCCGGCGGCGCGGGTGGTGGCGGCGGCCGGGTCGGCGCCGACGTCGCGGCAGATGTCCAGGGCCTGGTCGCGCAGGCAGTGGCCCTCCTCCAGCAGCAGCACGTCGAGGTCGGGCAGCACGTCGCGCGGCACGTCGGTGCGGCCCGCCAGCGGGTGGCCGGGCGGGACGACGAGCACGAAGTCCTCGTCGAAGAGGGGGATCTCGCGGACCGGCAGCGTGCCCCCGGCGGGCAGCGCGAGCAGCAGCAGGTCGAGCCGGCCGCTGCCGAGGCCCTCCAGCAGCGAGGAGGTGCGCTCCTCGTGGACGTGCAGTTCCAGGTCCGGGTAGCCGCGGCGGACGAGGCGGAGCACGGCGGGCAGCAGGTAGGGGGCGATCGTGGGGATGACGCCGAGGTGGAGCGGTCCGGTGAAGGGGCGGCGTGCGGCATCGACCTCCTCCGTGAGAGCGTGCAGGGAGGCGAGCACCCGGCGCGCGTGGTCGGCGACGCGCTCGCCCAGCGGGGTGATGAGGACCCTGCGGGTGGTCCGCTCGACGAGCTGGGCGTCCAGCGCCTCCTCCAGGGCGGCGACGGCTCCGGAGAGCGCGGGCTGGCTGGTGCCGATGGCCGCGGCGGCGTCGCGGAAGTGCAGGTGGTCGGCGACCGCCGCGAAGGCGCGGAGCTGGGCGACCGACGGGGTCTTGCGACTACTGATAACGACCTCCGATCAGAAGTCTCGATTCTAGCTATTTCACGGATCAAAGGGTCGCATGCCAGTGTGGATCACGTCCCTGCGGTGCGGAACCATACGCAACCGGGACGGAACACCCTCGATGATCTCAAGGAGGAGCGAACGTGCTCACCATCGGTGACAAGTTCCCCGAGTACGACCTGACCGCCTGCGTCGACCTCGACCCGGAGAAGGCGTTCGCGCAGATCGACCAGAAGACCTACGAGGGCAAGTGGCGGGTCGTCTTCTTCTGGCCCAAGGACTTCACCTTCGTCTGCCCGACCGAGATCGCCGCCTTCGGCAAGCTCAACGAGGAGTTCGCGGACCGCGACGCCCAGGTCCTCGGCGTCTCCGGCGACTCCGAGTTCGTGCACCACGCCTGGCGCAAGGACCACCCCGACCTGCGCGACCTTCCCTTCCCGATGCTGGCCGACCCCAAGCACGAGCTGATGCGGGCCTGCGGCGTCGAGGGCGAGGACGGCTACGCCCAGCGCGCCGTCTTCATCGTGGACCCGAACAACGAGATCCAGTTCACCATGGTCACCGCCGGCTCCGTCGGCCGGAACCCCAAGGAGGTCCTGCGGGTGCTCGACGCCCTGCAGACCGACGAGCTGTGCCCCTGCAACTGGAACAAGGGCGAGACCACCCTGGACCCCGTCGCGCTCCTCGCGGGTGAGTGACCATGGCCCTTGACGAGCTGAAGGCCGCCCTCCCCGACTACGCCAAGGACCTCAGGCTCAACCTGGGCTCGGTCGTCGGCAACTCCGACCTGCCCGAGCAGCAGCTCTGGGGCACCGTGCTGGCCTGCGCGATCGCCTCGCGCAGCGCGCGCGTGCTGGCCGAGCTGGAGCCGCAGGCCCGCGAGCACCTGTCGGAGCAGGCGTACACCGCCGCCAAGTCCGCCGCCGCGATCATGGCGATGAACAACGTCTACTACCGGACGCTGCACCTGCTCTCCGACAAGGAGTACGGGTCGATGCGGGCCGGCCTGCGGATGAACGTCATCGGCAACCCGGGCGTGGACAAGGTCGACTTCGAGCTGTGGTCGTTCGCCGTCTCCGCGATCAACGGGTGCGGCATGTGCCTGGACTCGCACGAGCAGGTGCTCCGCAAGGCGGGCGTGCCCCGCGAGACCGTCCAGGAGGCGACGAGGATCGCGGCGGTCGTCGCCGCGGTCGCCACCACCCTGGACGCCGAGGGCGTCCTCGCCTCCGTGTGACGGCACCCCCGCGCGGCACCCCCGCGTGACAGCACGCCGAAGGCCGCCCCGGGCTCCTGCCCGGGGCGGCCTTCGGCTCTCGGCGTTGCGGGGTCCCGGAGGCAGCCGGGGGCCCGGAGGTGCTCAGGAGTCCCCGACCGGCGCGCTCCCGCCGTCCGCCGCCAGGGGCCGCTCCGGCGGCGCGGGCACCGCGGCGTCCGGCAGCGGCGGGGCGGCGGCCTCCGCGGCGGCGTCCGGCCCGGCCGCCTCGCGGGTGCGGTCCTCCTTGGCCGCCTCCAGGGCGTGCTCCTCCTTGGCCGCCTCCAGAGCCGTGAAGACCTCGTTCCCCGCCGCGTTGCGGCGGCGCAGGTACCCGACCACGGTGTTGGTGACCGCCACCAGCGGCACCGCGACGACCGCCCCGCCGATGCCGGCGAGGATGGACCCGGCCGCGACCGCCAGCACCACGGCCAGCGGGTGGACCCGCACGGCCCGGCCGAGGATCAGCGGCTGGAGCAGGTGCCCCTCGATCTGCTGGACCAGCACCAGCACCACCAGCACCATCACGGCCGTGAAGACGCCCTGGGTGACGATCGCGATCAGCACGGCGATGGTGCCGGTGACCAGCGCACCGACCAGGGGGACGAACGCCCCCAGGAAGATGATCACCGCGAGCGGCACGGCGAGCGGGACGTGCAGGAACGCCAGGCCGATGCCGATGCAGACCGAGTCGATGAAGGCCACCAGCACGGTGCCCCGCACGTAGCTGGTGAGCGTCGCCCACGCCCGCGGGCCCGCCCCGGCCATGGCGTACCGGGAGTGGCGGGGCAGGCCGCGCAGCGTCCACTGCCAGATCCGCTCGCCGTCGTAGAGCAGGAAGAAGGTGCAGAAGGCCGCCAGTACGACGCCGGTCAGCACCTCCACCGCGATGGTGACGCCGGTGAAGCCGGCCGAGGTGATGGCCTCGGAGTTGGTCCCTATCGCCTTCGAGATCTGCTTGGCGAAGTCGCCGATCTGCTTGTCCGTCAGGTGCAGCGGCCCCTTGACCAGCCAGCCGCGCAGCTTGTCGACGCCCTCCTGGACGCGGCTGGTGACCGACCCCAGGTTGGTGGACACCTGCCACACAACGAACCAGCCGACCAGCCCGATGCCCACCAGTCCGCTGAGGAAGGTGCCCGCCGCGGCCAGCGACTTCGGCAGCCCCTGCCGGCGCAGCCAGGCGACGGTGGGCTGCAGGAGGGCCGTGATGAGGATCGCGGCGATGAACGCGAGCGCCACCAGCCGCAGGGTGGTGACCACCCGGAAGACGACGTACAGCGCCGCGCCCAGCAGCAGCAGCCGCCAGGCGCCCTCGGCGGCGACCCGGACCCCCCAGGGCACCGCCTCCGCCGGGGTGGCCGCCCGGCCCGGGTGGAGGTCCCGCTCGTAGGCGGGGGGTCCGGCGGGGGCGGCCTGCGCCGGTCCGGCGGGCGACGGCTCGTCCCCGTACGGGTCCCTCCGCTCGGCCTCGCGGCGGCGCTCCTCCAGCCGGGCCGCGGCGGACCTCCCCCACGCCACCACGCTGCGTCTGTCGGCCCGCGACACTGGCGACACCGTCCCTCTCCCCTGGCTCTGCGCGGCCGGGCTGCGGCCTGCGGTGAGTCCCGGCGCGCACGCCGGATGTGTGCTCGACCGTACCCGCTGTCCGGGTGTCCAATTCGTGCAGGACGCGGGAGGGTCCGGGGAGTCGGAGATGATTCCGGGTCAAAGGCGGCGATCACGGCGGTTTCCGGCGCACCGGGCCCGGGAACGGGAGCCGGTGCGGGCGGGCCGCACACACCCCGCCCGGGCGGTCCGCCGGCGGGGCGACCCCTTCCGGCAGCCCCGGCGGCGGCCGTACGGACGGGGACGCCCCCGACCCGGGAGGGTCGGGGGCGTCCGCCCGCCGTGCTGCACGGGGCCGGGGCGCGCAGGGCGCGGTGCCGGGACGGGTGGGCCCCTCCCGGAACCGGTCGCCCGGTGCCGGCCGGCTCAGTACCAGTTGTGCGCCTGCCAGAAGCTCCAGGCGCCGCAGGGGCTGCCGTACCGGGAGTTCATGTAGTTCAGGCCCCACTTGATCTGGGTGGCGGGGTTGGTGCGCCAGTCCGCGCCGGCCGAGGCCATCTTGGAGCCGGGCAGCGCCTGGACGAGGCCGTAGGCGCCGGAGCCGGCGTTGGTGGCCTGGTAGTTCCAGCCGCTCTCGCGCTCCACGATGTTCGAGAAGCACTGGAACTGCGTGTCGTTGCCGATGATGGAGCGGGCCAGCGCCTGGACCGATCCGGGGGACACGTCGACGACGGGCGCGGCGAGGAGCGCGCGCGCCTTGGCGCGGCTGGCGGCCTCGGCCTTGCGCTTGGCCTCCGCCTCGGCGGCGGCCTTGGCCTTCCGCTCGGCCTCCGCCTTGGCCTTGGCGACCTCGGCGACGCGCTTGCGGGCCGCCTCCTCGGCGGCCTTCTTGGCGGCGGCGTCGGCGGCGCTGGCCTGTGCGTCGGCCTGTCGGCCGATGTTGTCGCTGATGGTCTGCGCCTGGGCGCCGGAGGGGATGTCCGCGAGCAGGGTGGCGCCGGCGACATCGACCGTCTGCGTGGTCTTGCCCTCGCTGCCCGACGCAACGCCCACGACGGCACCGACTGCGGTGACGGCGGTGGCGGAGGCCACGGCGACTCCCCGGACCGAGATCCGAGTCACATGGTTTCCTTCCAGCATCGACCGCGCGTGACCGTGCGGACGCGACCTAGCCCCTGTCGCTGGCCTCCACCGGTGCCGGTCACGGGAGGCGCTGGCCCGCCGCCCCGGTGGGACGGGACGTGGATCTCGGGCGGCGTACGGCTTCACCGGTCTTCAGTTGTTCGCACACACCGTCACCGTGAAGTGGCGACGCCGCCGCCCGGAGGCGGCTTGTCACGCCGTACGCGGGGCCTGACAGAACCCACACCATGCCCGACGGAGACGTGTCCACGCAATTCCCGGTTGCGTGTCGAAATTCACACGCCTCATCCACCTGGGACTTCGGGGTTCTCCCCCCGCGGGCCTTAAGGCGGCGTTAGTCTTCCGGGCCCTCCGCCGGGCGGAGCAGGGGAGTTGGGGGCGCGCCGGGGGCGCGACGGGGCGGGTCCCGCGCCGCCGGGGGCGCCGGCCGGCGGGGCCGGAAAGCGGACGAAAGGGGCGGCGGCCGGGAAGGGGAACGGAAGGGGCGCGGAAAGGAGGAAGGGGCCGGGCGAAAGCCCGACCCCTTTTGACGCTAATTATTCTTTTCTGTCCTTTTTTGGCGCTGCGGCCGCCGGGGCCGCTCCGGCTGCTACGGCTGCTACGGCTGCACGTCCTCCAGCATCTCGGTGACGAGGGCCGCGATCGGCGACCGCTCCGAACGGGTCAGCGTGATGTGGGCGAAGAGCGGGTGCCCCTTCAGCTTCTCCACCACCGCGACCACCCCGTCGTACCGGCCCACCCTCAGGTTGTCGCGCTGGGCCACGTCGTGGGTCAGCACCACCCGGGAGCCCTGGCCGATCCGGGAGAGGACCGTGAGCAGCACGTTCCGCTCCAGCGACTGCGCCTCGTCGACGATCACGAACGCGTCGTGCAGCGACCGGCCCCGGATGTGGGTCAGCGGCAGCACCTCCAGCATCCCGCGCCCGACGACCTCCTCGATGACGTCCGCGGTGGTCACCGCCGAGAGGGTGTCGAAGACCGCCTGCGCCCAGGGGCTCATCTTCTCGGCCTCGCTGCCCGGCAGGTAGCCGAGCTCCTGGCCGCCGACCGCGTACAGCGGCCGGAACACCATCACCTTGCGGTGCTGCCGGCGCTCGAGCACGGCTTCCAGCCCCGCGCAGAGCGCCAGCGCGGACTTGCCGGTGCCGGCCCGCCCGCCCATCGACACGATGCCCACCTCGGGGTCGAGCAGCAGGTCGAGGGCGACCCGCTGCTCGGCGCTGCGCCCGCGCAGTCCGAACGCCTCCCGGTCGCCGCGGACCAGCCGCACCCGGCCGTCCCCGGCGACCCGCCCCAGCGCGCGCCCGCGCTCGGAGGTCAGCACCAGGCCGGTGTGCACGGGCAGGTCGCGGGCCTGCTCGATGTCCACCCCGTCCTGGGCGAAGAGCGCGTCCACCTCCTCTCCGGAGACCTGGAGCTCGGACATGCCGGTCCAGCCGGAGGTGATGGCCAGCTCCGCCCGGTACTCCTCCGCGAGGAGGCCGACCGAGCTCGCCTTGATGCGCATCGGCAGGTCCTTGGAGACGACGGTGACGTCGTACCCCTCGGCCTGGAGGTTGCGGGCGACCGCGAGGATGCGGGTGTCGCTGTCGCCGAGCCGGTAGCCGGCCGGGAGCACGGAGGGGTCGGAGTGGTTGAGCTCCACCCTGATGGTGCCGCCGATCTCGCCGACCGGGATCGGCTCGTCCAGCCGCCCGAACCGGACCCGGTAGTCGTCCAGGAGCCGCAGCGCCTGGCGGGCGAAGTAGCCCAGCTCCGGGTGGTGCCGCTTGGCCTCGAGCTCGGTGACCACGACCACCGGGAGCACGACCTCGTGCTCCTCGAAACGGGTCATGGCCATCGGGTCGGCCAGGAGCACGCTGGTGTCGAGAACGTACGTGCGCCGGTCGTGCGTCCGGCGGCTCTTGGAACTGACCACAAGGCCTCCCGGGCGGATGACCCTTCGTCATCCGCGGCTCACCGGTCCCCGCGGCCCCGATGGGCGAGGTCCCGGTCTGGCGGGAGTATTCCCTCGCAGTGACCGGTGCATGCGGCCGAAGAGCAACTGACGGATCATCCGCCGGGGGCGTTTGCCCTTGTGGGAGGGGGGTATCGGACTCTTTCCGCACCCGTCGCGGCCGGAGCGGGAGGACCGGGTGCCCTGCGGGCGGTCCCGTCCGGTCCCGTTCACACGGCGTTCGCCCGGGCGGCACCCGCCCGCCGCGCGGGACGGGAAGGGCCTGCCGCCGGGGAGGACAGGCGGGGAGGACGGACGGGCGGGGGCCTCAGCCCCCGAAGCGCCGGTTGCGCACCGCGTAGTCCCGCAGCGCCCGCAGGAAGTCCACCTTCCGGAACGCCGGCCAGTACGCCTCGCAGAAGTAGAACTCGCTGTGGGCGCTCTGCCAGAGGAGGAAGCCCGACAGCCGCTGCTCGCCCGAGGTGCGGATCACCAGGTCGGGGTCGGGCTGGCCGCGGGTGTAGAGGTGGGCGGCGATGGACTCGGTGTCGAGGGTGTCGGCCAGGTCGTCGAGGGAGGTGCCGAGGGCCGCGTGCTCCTGGAGCAGCGACCGCACCGCGTCGGCGATCTCGTGCCGGCCGCCGTAGCCGACGGCGACGTTGACGAGGATGCCGTCCACGTCGTGGGTGGCCTGCTCGGCGTCCTTGAGGACCCGGGAGGTGCTCTCCGGGAGCAGGTCGAGGGCGCCCACCGGGTGCACGCGCCAGCGGCGGGCCTCGGCCATGCCCCGCACCGCGTCCTCGATGATCCCCAGCAGCGGGACCAGCTCCTCGGCCGGGCGGCCGAGGTTGTCGGTGGAGAGCAGCCAGAGGGTGACGACCTCGACGCCGGTCTCGTCGCACCAGCCCAGGAACTCCTGGATCTTGTCGGCGCCCCGGCGGTGCCCGTCGGCCGTGCTGATGCCGGCGGCCCGGGCCCAGCGGCGGTTGCCGTCGAGCATGACGCCCACGTGCCGCGGCGTCCGGGCAGGGTCGAGGTGCGCCTCGACGCGGCGCCCGTACACCCCGTAGACCAGGTTCCGCAGACCCGGCGTGCGATAGACCAGGTCCCGCAGACCCATGGTGCTCAGCCCCTCCGTGCGCTTGCCCGCGAGCAGGGTACTCCGGTCGGCCGTACGCAGACGAAACCCCCTGGTGGACGGGCGGCCCGGGGCCGTTATTGTTTACACGAACAACAAACTCGAAAGGCCCCGACCTGATGATCCCTTCCCCCCACCGGGCCGCCGAGGACCGCTACGACGGCCGCATGGAGTACCGCCGCACCGGCCGGAGCGGGCTGAAGCTGCCGGCCGTCTCGCTCGGCCTGTGGCACAACTTCGGCGACGACCGGCCGATGGAGACCCAGCGCGCCATCCTGCGCCGCGCCTTCGACCTGGGCGTCACCCACTTCGACCTGGCGAACAACTACGGCCCGCCCTACGGCTCGGCCGAGGCGAACTTCGGCCGCCACCTCGCCGCCGACTTCCGCCCGTACCGCGACGAGCTGGTGATCTCCACCAAGGCCGGGTACGACATGTGGCCCGGCCCGTACGGCGAGTGGGGCTCGCGCAAGTACCTGCTGTCCAGCCTCGACCAGTCGCTGACCCGCATGGGCCTGGACCACGTCGACATCTTCTACTCGCACCGCTTCGACCCGGAGACGCCCCTGGAGGAGACCATGGGCGCCCTGGCCTCCGCGGTGCAGCAGGGCAAGGCGCTGTACGTCGGCATCTCCTCCTACAACGCGGAGCGGACCCGCGAGGCCGCGGCGATCCTCGCCGACCTGGGCGTGCCGCTGCTGATCCACCAGCCCTCCTACTCCATGCTCAACCGCTGGCTGGAGGAGGACGGCCTGCTGGACGTGCTGGAGGAGGCGGGCGCCGGCTGCATCGGCTTCGCGCCGCTGGCCCAGGGGCTGCTCACCGACAAGTACCTGCGCGGCGTCCCCGAGGGCTCCCGCGCGACCCAGGGCAAGTCGCTGGACCCGTCCTCCCTCACCGAGGAGACGCTGGGCAAGCTGCGCGCCCTCAACGGCATCGCGGAGCGCCGCGGCCAGACGCTGGCCCAGCTGGCGCTGACCTGGCTGCTGCGCGACGAGCGGGTGACCTCGGCGCTGATCGGCGCCTCGTCGGTCGCCCAGCTGGAGGCGAACGTGGCGGCGGTCCACGGGCCGCGCCTGACCGACGAGGAGCTGGCGGAGATCGACCGGTACGCCACCGACGCGGACCTCAACCTCTGGGCGCGTTCCACGGAGGCCTGAGGGGGCGCCCGGGGACCGGGGAGCGCTCCCCGGGGCACTGCGGGAAGGCCCGTCACCGCGACCGGCGGGGGCGGGCCTTCAGCCTTCCTGATGCCTTCCTTAAGGGAGCCGTAAGGGGATGCACCGGCCTTGACGCCCGGCAGGGGTCCAGCCCACGGTGTGGGGCGCGGTTCCGGCGCGCCCCGGGTGCACGGGACGGGTCGCGCCGCGCCCCCTTCCCTTCCTCCCCACCGGGCCCTCGCGTCCTCCCCCGGTCGCGGCGGCCGCCCGCACGCAAGGAGACCCGCATCCATGGGACGTGCTGCCCACAGACGGCGCAGGCGCGCCGTCGGAGCCCTCGCCGCCGGCGCCGCCGCACTCGCCGCGGCCGCGGCCGCGACGGCCCTCGCACCGGGCGGTGCCAGCGCCGCCGACGGCAACCAGGTCGTCAACGGCGGTTTCGAGGCCGGCTCCGGGGCGAACTGGACCTGCTCCGGGAAGGCGTCCGTCACCACGGCGTCCGTGCACGCGGGCACGTACGCCCTGAAGTCCACGCCGAGCGCCACCGACACCGGGCAGTGCCGGCAGAAGGTGTCCGTGCGGCCGAACACCGCCTACACGCTGAGCGCCTGGGTGCGGGGCCCCTTCGTGTACCTGGGGACGAAGGGGAACGGGACCACCGACGTCTCCACCTGGACGACCTCGTCGTCCTGGAGCCAGCTGAGCACCACCTTCCGCACCGGCGCCTCCACCACCAGCGTCACCGTCTACGTGCACGGCTGGTACGCGCAGGGCGCCTTCGGCGCGGACGACGTCGTGCTGACCGGTCCCGGCGGCGCGGCGAGCCCCTCCCCGTCGGCGTCCCCGACCGCGCAGCCCTCGCAGTCCCCCACGGCGCAGTCGTCCGCGTCGCCGGCCTCGCAGCCCGCGACCTCCCCGCCGCCGGCCTCGCAGTCCCCAGCCTCCGCCCCGCCGCCGTCGGCCTCGCAGCCCCCGTCCGGCGGCCTGCCGGGGCACCTCGTGACCGGCTACTGGCAGGACTTCGACAACGGGGCGGCGGTGCAGCGGCTCCGCGACGTCCAGGACGCGTACGACATCGTCGCCGTCGCCTTCGCCGACGCCGACCCGTCCCGGCCCGGCGGCATCACCTTCGCCCTCGACCCGGCGCTCTCCTCGAAGCTGGGCGGCTACACGGACGACGACTTCAAGGCCGACGTCGCCGCGAAGCACGCGGCCGGCAAGAAGGTCGTGCTCTCGGTCGGCGGGCAGAACGGCAACGTCTCGGTCACCGACTCCGCCACGGCGGCGAACTTCGCCGACAGCGCGTACGCGCTGATGCGGCAGTACGGCTTCGACGGGATCGACGTCGACCTGGAGAACGGCGTCGACGCCACGTCCATGGCCCAGGCGCTGCACACCCTGGCGTCCGAGGCCGGGCCGGGCTTCGTGCTCACCATGGCGCCCGAGACCCTCGGGATGGACAGCACCGACAGCGCCTACTTCCGGCTGGCGCTGGCGGTGAAGGACGTCCTGACCGTCGTCAACACCCAGTTCTACAACTCGGGTCCGATGAACGGCTGCGACGGCAGGGTCCACTCCCAGGGCACGGTCGACTTCATCACCTCCCAGGTCTGCACCCAGGTCCAGGGGGGCCTCGACCCCTCCCAGGTCGGCATCGGCGTCCCCGCCTCCGCGAGCGCGGCGGGCAGCGGGTACGTGCAGCCGTCCGTGGTGGACGACGCCCTGGACTGCCTGGCGGCCGGCGACCACTGCGGCTCCTTCGTGCCGCCGGCGAAGTGGCCCGGCATCAGGGGCGCGATGGCCTGGTCGGCCAACTGGGACGCGGCGAACGGCAACGCCTTCTCGGACACGGTGGGCGCCCACGTCCACGCCCTGCCGTAGACGGCGGCCCCACGGCGGGCGGCCCCGGCGCACCGCGCGCGCCGGGGCCGCCGCACGTCCGGGACCGGGATCCGGCTGTCCGGGGGCGCCGGAGCGGCTCAGGCCGCCAGCAGCACGGCCGCCAGGGCGCCCGCCAGCATGAACGGGCCGAAGGGCAGCGGGTCGGCGCCGCGGGCCCGGCGGGTGGCGAGCAGCACCGCGCCGTGGAGCCCGGCGAGCAGGAAGCCCGCGAAGACGCCCGCGAGGACGGCGCCCCACCCGTACCAGCCGAGCAGCGCGCCGAGCGTGGGGGCGAGCTTGGCGTCGCCGAGGCCCATCGGGGCGACCAGCGCCGTCGCGCCGTAGAGCGCGCCCAGGGCGAGGGCGGCGAGCAGGCAGCGCGGCAGGACGCCGGGCCTCCCCGAGCCGAGGGCCGCGGCGACGAGCAGGACCGCGGTGCCGGCGAAGGCGGGGAGGGTCAGCGCGTCGGGCAGCCGGTGCTCGGCGGCGTCCACGAAGGCGAGGGGCACGCCGAGCAGCGCCGCCCAGCAGAGCGGGGCCGCGACGGGCGCGAGGCCGACGGCGGCGCCGAGCAGGGCCAGGGCGGCCGCGGCGGCGGCCTGCACGGCGGGCAGCCGGGGGGCGCCGGTGTGGCGGGCGGCGGTGGCGCGCAGCCAGGGCCCGGCGGCCAGTCCGAGCGCTGCCCCGGCCAGTGCGCCGGCGGTGTCCGGATGCGGCACGGCGTCCTCCCCCTGTGGACGGGCCCGGCTGTGCGGGCTCTGCGGACGGCCCCGGCTGTGCGGGCCCGGCTGTGCGGCCTCCCGGTGCGCGGTCCTCCGCGTCCGGGCCCGGCGGCGGGCGGGCGCGGGCCGCCGCGCGCGAGTCTAGGCGGCGCCGTTCCCGGACGCGGCCCCTCCGGCGGCACTCGGGGACGGCCGGGCACAGGGGGCGCGCGGGCGGGGGGAAGCGCCGTGGGCGTGCGGGCGGGTTTTGATTCGCGTGGCGGACAACACGGGGCGGCGGGCGGGGACGACCCGTAGAGTGGCCGGCATGCAGGTGATCCAGTCCAGCAAACTCGCCAATGTCTGCTACGACATCCGCGGGCCGGTGCTCGACGAGGCCATGCGGCTGGAGGACGAGGGCCACCGCGTCCTGAAGCTCAACACCGGGAACCCGGCGACCTTCGGCTTCGAGGCGCCCCCGGAGATCCTGCAGGACATCCTCCGGAACCTCGCCACGGCCCACGGCTACGGCGACTCCAAGGGCCTGCTCGCCGCCCGCCGCGCCGTGGTCATGCACTACGAGGAGCGCGGCCTGCACGGCCTCACCGTGGACGACGTCTACCTGGGCAACGGCGTCTCGGAGCTGATCCAGATGTCGATGCAGGCCCTGCTGGACGACGGCGACGAGGTGCTGGTCCCGGCGCCGGACTACCCGCTGTGGACGGCGTCGGTGAGCCTGGCCGGCGGCACGGCGGTGCACTACCGCTGCGACGAGCAGGCGGACTGGTACCCGGATCTGGCCGACATCGAGGCGAAGGTCACCGACCGCACCCGGGCGATCGTGGTGATCAACCCGAACAACCCGACCGGCGCGGTCTACCCCGTGGAGGTGCTGGAGGGCCTGGTGGAGATCGCCCGGCGGCACCGGCTGCTGGTCTACTCGGACGAGATCTACGACAAGATCCTCTACGACGGCACCACCCACACCCCCACCGCCTCGCTCGCCCCGGACCTGCTCTGCGTCACCTTCAACGGCCTGTCGAAGGCGTACCGGGTGGCGGGCTTCCGCTCGGGGTGGATGGCGCTGTCCGGCCCCAAGGAGCACGCCTCCAGCTACATCGAGGGGCTGTCGGTCCTGGCCAACATGCGGCTGTGCGCCAACATGCCGGCCCAGCACGCGGTGGCGGCGGCGCTCGGCGGCCGGCAGTCGATCAAGGACCTGGTGCTGCCCGGCGGGCGGCTGCTGGAGTCGCGGGACGCGGCGTGGCGGCTGCTCAACGACATCCCCGGGGTCAGCTGCGTCAAGCCGAAGGGCGCGCTGTACGCGTTCCCGCGGCTGGACCCCAAGGTCCACAAGGTGAAGGACGACGCCCAGATGGTGCTGGACCTGCTGCGGTCCCAGCACATCCTGGTGGTGCAGGGCACCGGCTTCAACTGGCCCGAGCCCGACCACTTCCGGCTGGTGACCCTGCCGCGGCCGGAGGACGTCACCGACGCGGTGACCCGGATCGGGGACTTCCTGGAGGGCTACGCGCAGCCCTGACCGGCCGCCGCGGCGCTCCCGGCCCCGTCCCTCGCCCCCTTCCACTCCCCTTCCGCTCTCCTTCCGCGGCACGTGCCGTCCCGCGGCCCGAACCACCGCTCCGGCCCGGGCGGGCCGCCCCCGCGTCCCGGCCGCTCCGGATTTAGACTTGGTCCAAGTCCAGTTCCGGATGACCTCACCGCAGGGAGCGCCCATGTACGAGCCGATACGGCACAGGTCCGTGCACACGCTCCGGGAGCCCGCCCCCACGGCCCCCGCGCACCCGCACGCCGTCCGCCACAACAGCAGCGACCGCGTGGCGGCGCCGTCCGCCCGGCCCGCCCACCTGCGGCAGCAGCTCGCCCGGCACCTCGGCGCCCTGCTCGACGCCACCACCGACCTGCGGCGCGCCACCGACGCCGCCGGCGGCGCGGCCGACCCGGCGCTCGCCGCGCACCGCGCCGACCTGGACGACGCCGCCCGGCGCATCGCGGCACGGATCGCGGAGCTCGCGCCCGCGGGCGGGCCGCCGCCCGGCGGCCGCCCCACCCCCGCGCCCGCCCCGGCCGGGCGCGGCCTCGCCGACCTCCACGCCCGGGCCCACGCCCTGGCCGGCCGGGTCCTCGTCGTGGCCGCCGCGCAGCAGGACACGGCCACCGCCATGCTCGCCTGCCTCCGCATGGACGCCCACGACGCCGCCCGCCGCGCCCCGGGGGCCGCCCCCGCGGCCTGAGGGGCGGCGGCCCGGCCGCCTCCCGGCCCGGCCGCGCCGGGGACCGGGCGCGGCACCGGGGCCCGGGCACGCCGACGGCCGGAGTCCCGGTCCAGGCGATCGGTGGTCGGGGCGATCGCCTGGCCGGGGCTCCGGCCGTGCGGTGGAGTGCTGCTGAGGGGCCGTCAGCCCAGGCGCTCGACGAGCTTCTCGTACTCGTCCCACAGCTCGCGCGGGGTGTGGTCCCCGAAGAGCTCCAGGTGCTCCGGGATGAGCGCGGCCTCCTGCTTCCAGATCTCGCGGTCGACGGAGAGCAGCAGCTCGATGTCGTCCTGGGTGAGGTCCAGGCCCTTGAGGTCGAGGGTGTCCTCGGTCGGCAGGATGCCGATCGGGGTCTCCACGCCCTCGACGGTGCCCTCCAGGCGCTCGACGATCCACTTGAGCACGCGGCTGTTCTCGCCGAAGCCCGGCCAGACGAACTTGCCGTCGGCGTTCTTGCGGAACCAGTTCACGTAGTAGATCTTCGGCAGCCTGGCCGGGTCGGCCTGCTTGCCCAGCTTGATCCAGTGGCCGAAGTAGTCGCCCATGTTGTAGCCGCAGAACGGCAGCATCGCGAACGGGTCGCGGCGCAGCTCGCCCACGGTGCCCTCGGCCGCCGCGGTCTTCTCGCTGGCGACGTTGGCGCCCAGGAAGACGCCGTGCTGCCAGTCGAAGGACTCGGTGACCAGCGGGACGGCGCTCGCCCGGCGGCCGCCGAAGAGGATGGCCGAGATCGGGACGCCGGCCGGGTCCTCCCACTCGGGGGCGATGGTCGGGCACTGCGCGGCCGGGACGGCGAACCGGGCGTTGGGGTGGGCGGCGGGGGTGCCGCTCTCCGGCGTCCAGTCGTTGCCGCGCCAGTCGGTGAGGTGCGCCGGGGGCTCGTCGGTGAGGCCCTCCCACCAGACGTCGCCGTCGTCGGTCAGCGCGACGTTGGTGAAGACGGTGTTGCCCCACAGGGTGTCGATGGCGTTGGCGTTGGTGGCCGTGCCGGTGCCGGGGGCGACGCCGAAGAAGCCCGCCTCGGGGTTGATGGCCCGCAGCGTGCCGTCCTCGCCGAAGCGCATCCAGGCGATGTCGTCACCGATGGTCTCGACCTTCCAGCCCGGGATGGTCGGCTGGAGCATGGCGAGGTTGGTCTTGCCGCACGCGGACGGGAAGGCCGCCGCGACGTACTTCGGGGCGCCGGTCGGCGGGGTGAGCTTGAGCACGAGCATGTGCTCGGCCAGCCAGCCCTCGTCGCGGGCCATGGTCGAGGCGATCCGCAGCGCGTAGCACTTCTTGCCGAGGAGGGCGTTGCCGCCGTAGCCGGAGCCGAAGGACCAGATCTCGCGGGTCTCCGGGAAGTGCGAGATGTACTTGGTGGTGTTGCAGGGCCACGCGACATCGTCCTGGCCGGGCTCCAGCGGGGCGCCGACGCTGTGCACGGCGCGGACGAAGTCGCCGTCCTCGCCGAGGTGGTCGAGCACGGCCCGGCCCATGCGGGTCATGACGCGCATCGAGACGGCGACGTAGGCGGAGTCGGTGATCTCGACGCCGTAGGCGGCCAGCGGGGAGCCGACCGGGCCCATGGAGAAGGGCACGACGTACATGGTGCGGCCGCGCATGGAGCCCCGGAAGACGTCGGCGAAGATGCCGCGCATCTCGTCGGGGTGCTTCCAGTGGTTGGTCGGGCCCGCGTCCTCCTCCTTCTCGGAGCAGATGAACGTGCGGTCCTCGACGCGGGCGACGTCGCTGGGGTCAGAGGCGGCGTAGTAGGAGTTGGGGCGCTTCTCCGGGTTGAGCCGGGTGAAGGTGCCCTTCTCGACCAGCAGCTCGCACAGCCGCTGGTACTCCTCCTCCGAGCCGTCGCACCACTCGACGCGGTCGGGCTGGGTGAGCTCCGCGATCTCGTTCACCCAGGCCAGAAGTCGTTTGTGCTTGGTGGGGGCGGAGTTGCCGAGGGCAGAGTTCTCGTACGACACGATCGCTCCGTTTCACGCCGGTTCGTCCTTGAGCCGGCGTCGGGGTTGAGGGTTGTCGGCAGGGTATCCCCGTGGGGCTTTTAACGACATAGCGCCCCTCACGTCGAAGGGGCTTCTTCCGTGACTTTCCAGTGATCAAACGGGCGACGAACCGGAAAATCCGTCGCATCGAAGGCACAAGGGCGCGCTGGTTGCACTCATGCGCGCCCGACCGAGTGACGAGCGCCACGTCATACCCCTCGGTAACCTACGGGTGCGTAGGTAGCATGTGGCCATGACTGCGGAGGACATCCCGGACCACGCGAAGACCGCACCCGCTCCCGCACCGGCGCGGACGCCCGGCGGCACCGGCTCCGGCACGCCCGACGGCCCCCTGGCCTCCCTCGAACGCGCCGCCGACCGCGTGGCCGACCACGTGGCCGAGGCGGTGCGCCCCGTGAAACCCAAGCTGCGCGGCTGGCTGCACGCGGGCATGTTCCCCGCCTCGGTGGCGGCCGGCATCGTGCTGATCTGCCTCGCCGGCTCCCCCCAGGCCCGCATCGCCTGCACCGTGTACTCGGTCTCGGCGTGGCTGCTCTTCGGCGTGAGCGCGGTCTACCACCGCTTCACCTGGGGCCCGCGCGGCGAGGCGGTGCTGCGCCGGCTCGACCACGCCAACATCTTCCTGATAATCGCAGGGACCTACACGCCCTTCACCCTGCTCCTGGTGGACGGCGGGCGGCAGCGGGTGCTGCTGTGGCTGGTGTGGGCGGGCGCACTCGCCGGGATCGGCTTCCGGGTCTTCTGGGTGGGGGCCCCGCGCTGGCTGTACACGCCCTGCTACCTGGCGCTGGGCTGGGCCGCGGTCTTCTTCCTGCCGGACTTCCTGCACCACGGCGGCGCCACCGTGCTCACCCTGATCGTGGTCGGCGGCCTGCTCTACAGCGCCGGCGGCGTGATCTACGGGCTCAAGCGCCCGAACCCGTCACCGCGCTGGTTCGGCTTCCACGAGGTCTTCCACTCGTTCACCCTGGCCGCCTTCATCGTGCAGTACGTGGGCGTGTCGATGGTGGCGTACTCGGCGGGCCGCTGACAGGAGCGGAAGGCCGGCCCGCGGGGGTCGGGCCCCGGGCGAGGCACCCGGGGCCCGACCCCCGCGGGCCTCGCGCGCCTCCCGTGCGCGGCGGCAGCGCTCGCAGTGGTCGCCCGCCGCGGCTCCGCGCCGGGGCGCCCCCGCGGCCGGCCCGCGCCCGGCCGGGCCCGTACGCCCCCGCAGCCGCTGCGACCAGGTCCGGGCCACGTACCCCATCGCCCAGCCCGCGCCCGCCCCGGCCACGGCCAGCACCAGCAGCCGCCCGCCGAGCAGGTAGGCGCCCACGACCACGCCGGCCGCGCCGGCCGCCGCCGCTCCGCCCAGGATCCGACCGTCCACACCTTCTCCCTCAGCCGACCGAAGGTGACCGAACCGGGACACCCTACCTACCCACGGTGACAGTGCGGAGATGCGGGGAGGCGAACAGGACGTCAACTTCCGGGCAATTCGGCATGGAGGGCTGCACGGCGCGGCACACCGGACGCTCCCGCCACGGCGGCCCCGGGGCCCCGGCGGCGGAGGGTGCGCCGCCGCCCCGGGCAGGGCGCCGCGACCCGCCGGGCGCCGCCGCACGGCCCGGACGTCACGCCTCGCCGGGGCCGAACGCCAGGACCAGGCGGTCGGCGACCGGCCGGAAGCCCAGCCGCCGGTAGAGGGCGTTGCTGGTGGGGTTGGCCAGGTCGGTGATGAGCAGCACCTCGCGGACGCCCTGCGCCAGGGCGCGGGCGGCGACGGCGTGGGTGGCGCCCGCCGCGTAGCCGCGGCGGCGCAGCCCCGGCGGGGTGTGGACGGGGCCGATCCGCACCGTCCCGGCGGCCTCCGCGCTCACGCAGGCCATCGAACCAGGCCGTCCGGCGTCCTCCCACAGCACGACCCCGCCGCGCGCGATGCGGGCCTCGACGTCGGCCGTGAAGTCCCGCAGCCGCTCACCCGTCTCACGGCTGAACTCCTCGAACCAGCCGACGACCAGGTCGCGGTCGTCCGGGCGGGCCTCCCGGGCGGCGCCGGACGGCGCGGGGTCCGGGGCGGCGAGGGCGGCGAGGCGGTGCAGGATCTCCTCGCGCCGCACGGAGACCGCGGCCCCGGTGGCGTCCCGCCACGCGGCGGCGAACGCCTCCGCGGCCGGGCGGTCCCCGCCGGCCCCGGGGAGGTCCCCGTCGCACGCCGCGAGGGCGGCCGCGAGCCCGGCGGCGGCGGCCGCGGGCATCCGTCCGAGCACCAGCGGGAGGGGCGGCGTCCGCAGGCAGGCCCCGGCGACCTCCTCCCCCGGCCCGGGACGCCACCAGCCGTACCGGGGCCGCCCGCCGCCGAACGCCTGCGGCCCGCGGCCGCGCACGGCGTCGGTCACGGTGAGGAGCACGGAGTTCTCCGCCGGGTGGGCGGCCAGGAAGCCGCCCGCCTCGTCCAGGAACTCCTCCACGTCGTCGGTCAGCCGCCAGCCCATGGCGGACATCCTGGGGGACCGGACGGCCGGGGCGCGAGCGGTTTGCGGACGGCGCCCCGCCGCCCGGGCACCCCGGCAGGCGGGCGTCCGGGCACGCGGGCGCCCCGGGCCGGGGCCGGTCCCGGGGGCCGCGGCCGCGCGGGCCCCGGGACGCTACTGCACGTGGGCCCCGACGGCGGCCGCGAGCTCGGCCGCGTCGGCGGTCGGGGCGTCGCAGGTGAAGCGGCGGCAGACGTAGGCCGCCGGGCGTCCGCCGAGCAGCGGCCGGCCGCGCAGCAGCGGCACCTCGCCGCCGGTCCCGTCCGCCTCCCCGCCGTCCGTGTCCCCGCCGTCCGGTTCCGTGCCGCCCGGTTCCGTGCCGCCCGGCGCACCGACCGTGACGACGGCCCCGGGCGCGGTGGCGAGCAGGGCGGTGCGGTGGAGCAGGGCGGTGGCGTCGTCGCCGGCCGGCCCCACCACCGCGATCTCGCGCGGCCCGTCGGCGTACGCCTCCGCCGCCGCGAGTCCCCAGCCGATGAACCGCGGGGCGCGCGAGGCCAGCGCCCCGACGACGCCCAGCGCCCGCTCGGCGGCGGTGCGGTGGCGCTCGGAGCCGGTGTGGGCGGCGTAGGACAGCAGGGCCGCGGCGGCGGCGGTCCAGCCGGAGGGCGCGGCGTTGTCGGTGGGGTCCTGGGGTCGGCGGATGAGCTGCTCGGCGTCGTCCGCGGTGTCGTACAGCGCCCCGGTGTCCGGGTCCGCGAAGTGGACGAGGACGGTGTCCAGCAGACCGCCCGCCAGCTGCAGCCACTCGGGGCCGCCGGTGACCGCGTGCAGGGCCAGGAACCCCTCGGCGACGTCCGCGTAGTCCTCCAGCACGCCGGCGTTCGGGCCGGGCCGGCCGTCGCGGGAGGTGCGCAGCAGGCGCCCCTCGGGGGTGAGGTGCACGGAGAGCAGCAGGTCGGCGGCGGCGAGGGCGGCCTCCAGCAGGTCCGGGCGCTCCAGCAGGGCGCCGGCCTCGGCGAGGGCCGCGACCGCCAGGCCGTTCCAGGCGGCGACGACCTTGTCGTCGCGGGCGGGCGGGGTGCGGCGGGCGCGGGCCGCCAGCAGGCGGGCGCGGACCGACTCGTACCAGGGCAGGTCGTCCGGGTCCTCGGGCAGCTGCAGGACGGAGGCGCCGTGCTCGAAGGTGCCCTCCTCGGTGACGGCGAAGAGCGCGGCGGCGCGGCGGCCGTCCTCCTCGCCGAGCTCGGCGGCGAGCTGGGCGGGCGTCCACACGTAGTAGGCGCCCTCGGCGGGCTCGCCGGTGGCCGGGTCGGGGCTGTCGGCGTCCAGCGCGGAGGCGAAGCCGCCCTCGGGGGTGCGCAGCTCCGCCAGCAGGAACGCGGCGGTGTCCAGGGCGGTCCGGCGGGCCTGCGGGGAGCCGGTGGCCCGCCACAGGTGCAGGTAGGCGCGGAGCAGCAGCGCGTTGTCGTAGAGCATCTTCTCGAAGTGCGGCACCACCCAGGCGGCGTCCACGGCGTACCGGGCGAACCCGCCGCCGAGCTGGTCGTGGATGCCGCCGCGGGCCATCGCGTCGCAGGTGCGCTCGGCCATCTCCAGGGCGGCGTCCGAGCCGGTGCGGGCGTGGTGGCGCAGCAGGAACTCCAGCACCATCGACGGCGGGAACTTCGGCGCGCCGCCGAAGCCCCCGTGCCTGCCGTCGAAGTGGCGGGTCAGGCCCAGCAGCGCCTGGTGGAGGCCGTCCTCGCCGGGGGCCGTGTGCCCGGCGGCGCCGAAGCCGGAGGTCCGCTCGGCCAGGTCGGCGGCGATGCGGCCGGCGACCTCGCCGACCTCCTCACGGCGTTCCTGCCAGGCGGCGGCGACGCCCTGGAGCACCTGGCCGAAGGAGGGCATGCCGTGGCGGGGGCCGGGCGGGAAGTAGGTGCCGAAGTAGAAGGGCTCCGCGTCGGGCGTGAGGAAGACCGTCATCGGCCAGCCGCCCTGGCCGGTGGCGGCCTGCACGGCCTCCATGTAGACGGCGTCGACGTCGGGGCGCTCCTCGCGGTCGACCTTGACGGCGACGAAGTGCTCGTTGAGGTAGGCGGCCACGGCCTCGTCCTCGAAGGACTCGTGGGCCATCACGTGGCACCAGTGGCAGGCGGCGTACCCGACGCTGAGCAGCACGGGCACGCCGCGCCGCCGCGCCTCGTCGAACGCCTCCGCCGACCAGGGCCACCAGTCGACGGGGTTGCCGGCGTGCTGGAGCAGGTACGGGGAGGTGGCGTCGGCGAGGCGGTTCGGCATGCGACCATCCTCGCCCATCCGCCCGCCCGGTGCGGGGAGGACGCCCCCCGCCCGGCGCGGGCGGGGCGGCGGCGGACACGCCTGAGGGCCCCGGGGCGCGGGCGGGCCGGGGCTTCCCGGGTCGGCCGGTCCGGTCGGCCGGGCGAGCCGGTCGGGCGGTCCGGTCAGGCGGTCCGGTCAGGCGGTCCGGGAGTCCTCGGGGCGGCCGCCCGGGGCGGCCGGGGCGTCGTCCTGCTCCGGCTCCTCGACGAAGTCGACCTTCTTGAACTGCTTGTTCATGTTCTTCAGCAGGAACCAGGTCGCGGCGCCGAGGACGGCGAAGACCACGAAGCCCAGCAGGCCGGGGGTCACCTTGTCCTCGTCGACGGCGAGCGAGGTGAGGTGGGCGAGGACGGCGGGGTCGGTCATGGGGGTGCTCACATCTCCATGGTGGCCCGGCCCGGCGCGGACCGGGCCACCGGGGTGCCGGTCGGACGGCGGGACCGGCCGGGGCGGGCGGCGGGGCGGGGCTGCGGTCAGACGGTGACGTCGGCCGTGATGCCCGCGAACAGGTCGTCCTCCGGCAGGGAGGTGTCGACCAGCGAGCGGGCCAGTTCGAAGTCCTCGGTGGGCCAGACCTCCCGCTGGACCTCGCGCGGCACGCGGAACCACGGGCCGTCCGGGTCGATCTGGGTGGCGTGGGCGATCAGGGCCCGGTCGCGGACCTCGAAGTAGTCGGCGCAGTCCACGCGGGTGGTGATCTCCCGCTCCTTGCGGCCGCTCTTCTCCCAGCCCTCGATCCACTCGCCGTACGGGGAGTCCAGGCCGTGCTCGGTGAGGTAGGCGTGCAGGGCTCGGATGCGGCCCATGGGGAAGCCGTGGTTGTAGTACAGCTTCAGCGGCTGCCAGGGCTCGCCCGACTCCGGGTAGGCGTCCGGGTCGCCGGCGGCGTCGAAGGCCGCGATGGTGATCTTGTGGGTCATGATGTGGTCGGGGTGCGGGTAGCCCCCGTTCTCGTCGTACGTGGTGATCACGTGGGGACGGAACTCGCGGATCAGCCGCACCAGCGGCTCCGCGGCCTTCTCGACCTCCTGGAGGCCGAAGCAGCCGTCCGGGAGCGGGGGCAGCGGGTCGCCCTCGGGCAGCCCGGAGTCGACGAAGCCCAGCCAGGCCTGCTTCACCCCCAGGATCTCCCGGGCCGCGTCCATCTCCTTGCGGCGCACCTCGTGGATGTTCTCCTCCACCCACGGGTCGCCCTGGAGCTTGGGGTTGAGGATGGAGCCGCGCTCTCCCCCCGTGCAGGTGGCCACCAGCACGTCCACGCCGCGGGCGACGTACATGGCCATGCTGGCGGCGCCCTTGCTGGACTCGTCGTCCGGGTGGGCGTGCACCGCCATCAGTCGCAGCTGCTCAGTCAACGCCAGAATTCCTTCCGCATGCGTACCGCGCCGCCCCGGCGCGTCCGGCCGGGGTCGGCCACTCCTATAGTGACGGACTGGAGGGCCCGTGCATTCCGCGGCCTTGCCGGGGAAGGAACGATCGGATGAGCACCACAGCGCCCAGGGTCCCCGAGGGCCGGTACGGACGGTCCGGCCGCTTCGGCGGGGACGACGCGAGGGCGGACCGGCGGCTCCGGGCCGCGGCCGTGGTCTGCGGCGTGCTCTTCGCGGCGCTGGTCGTCTGGCTGGGCACCTCCTACCTGATGCGGGAGAGTCGGCTGCACGGCGAGGTGACGTCCTTCACCGTGGTCTCCGACACGCAGGTGCGGGCGCACGTCTCGGTGCGCAAGCAGGAGGGCGTGGGCGGGGTGTGCACGATCCGGTCCCAGTCGGCGGAGAAGGAGACGGTGGGACAGGCGGACGTCGCGATCCCCGCGAAGGGCACCGCCCTGGAGGAGGACGTCGTGCTGCGCACCGTCCGCCGCGGCACCACCGCCGAGCTGCTGGGCTGCACCCCCCGCCCGTAGCCGCCGCGCCCGGACCTGCCCGCCGCCGCCAGGGGCTCCCGCAGCCCCGGGAGGCCCCCGGGAGGCGCGGAGGTCCCCCGCCCCGGCGTGCGGCCGCCCCGGGGGAGCGCGCGGCCGCCCAGGCCACGCCCCCGGCTGTCGTACCCGTGAGGCATAGTCGAAGACGAGGGCGGGCACGCGTCCCGGGGCAGGCGGGCTGCGGTGCGCCGCAAGCCACTCCCCCTCTGCCCCGAGGAATTGTTACCCTCGTGGTTTCGCCCCTTCCGAGCCCAGACGGCCCGGGAGCGGGCGTTGCTTTGTAGTAAGCCGAGTACCGACGAGGAGCACCTGTGACCCAGACCAGCGATAACGTCACCTGGCTGACCCAGGCGGCGTATGACCAGCTCAAGGCCGAGCTGGACTATCTGTCGGGTCCCGCACGCGTGGAGATCGCCAAGAAGATCGAGGCGGCCCGCGAGGAGGGTGACCTGCGCGAGAACGGCGGATACCACGCGGCCAAGGAGGAGCAGGGCAAGCAGGAGCTGCGCATCCGCCAGCTCACCCAGCTCCTGGAGAAGGCCCAGGTCGGAGAGGCGCCGTCGGACTCCGGCGTGGTCGCCCCCGGCATGGTCGTCACCGTCGCCTTCGACGGCGACCCCGACGACACCATGACATTCCTGCTCGGCTCCCGCGAGGTCGCCGGCGACGACCTGGAGATCTACTCCCCCCAGTCGCCGCTGGGCACCGCGATCAACGGCAAGAAGGTCGGCGAGGACGCCACCTACGAGCTGCCGAACGGCAAGAAGGCCACCGTGAGGATCACCGGGGCCAAGCCCTACAGCGGCTGAGCCGTCCCAGGACGCACGGAGGGCGGCCGCCGGCCCCGGGTCTCGGACCACGGGGTTCCGGCGGCCGCCCTCCGGCGCGTCCGGGCCGGTTGCGGCGGGCCCGGGCCGGTCGGGGCCCGACGGGCCCCGACGGCGGGGCTCAGCCCACGGCGTTGCGGTACTTGCGCACCGCCAGCCAGGAGAAGAGCGCCAGGATCAGCAGGGACCAGGCCAGCGACGCCTCCACCGGGTGCTCCATCGGCCACACGTGGGCGGGGTCCACACCGGGGTTGCCGAAGAGCTTGCGGCAGGCCTGGACGGTGGCGCTGAAGGGGTTCCAGTACGCGATGGCCTGCAGCCAGCCCGGCATGGTGGAGACCGGGACGAACGCGTTGGACAGGAACGTCAGCGGGAAGAGCCAGATCAGGCCGGCCGAGGTGGCCGCCTCCGGGCTGCGGACCGACAGGCCGATCAGCGCGCCGATCCAGGAGAAGGCGTAGCCGAGCATGAGCAGCAGGAGGAAGGCGCCGAGGGCCTTGAGCACGCCCTCGTGGATCCGCCAGCCGACCAGCAGCGCCACGGCCGCCAGCACCAGCACGGTGAAGGCCGTCTGCACGACGTCGGCGATGGTGCGGCCGACCAGGACGGCGGAGCGGGCCATGGGCAGCGACCGGAACCGGTCCACCAGGCCCTTGGTCATGTCCTCCGCGACGCCGGCCGAGGCGCCCGCGACCGCGAAGGTCACGGTCTGGGCGAAGATGCCCGCCATCAGGAACTCGCGGTAGGCGCTCTCCCCGCCGGAGCCGGGGACCTTGATCGCACCGCCCATGACGTACGAGAAGAGCAGCACGAACATCACGGGCTGCATCAGTCCGAAGACGACGATCTCCGGGATGCGGGTCATGCGGCGCAGGTTCCGCTTGGCCACGACCCAGGAGTCGCGCAGCACCTGCACCGCGCCGCCGCGCGGCTGCGGCACCGCGTGCCCGATCGCCGCAGGGGTGGTCGCCGCCATGTCATGCGTCCTTTCCGGTGGTGGTGCCGCTGCCGTCGGCGTCCTTGGCGGCGCCCTCCTCGGAGTCCTCGGCGGCGTGGCCGGTGAGGGAGAGGAAGACGTCGTCCAGGGTCGGGCGGCGCAGGCCGATGTCGTCGATGATGATGTTCCGGCCGTCGAGCTCGCGGATGACGTCGGCGAGCACCCGGGCGCCGCCGCTGACGGGCACGGTGATCCGGCGGGTGTGCTGTTCGACGGCGGGCTCGCCCTTGGCGTAGGGGGTGAGCGCCTCCAGCGCGGTCGGGATGAGCTCGCGGTTGTGGACCACGACCTCCACCCGCTCGCCGCCGATCTGCGCCTTGAGCTCGTCGGCGGAGCCGCGGGCGATGACCTGCCCGTGGTCGACCACGGCGATGTCGTGGGCGAGGCGGTCGGCCTCCTCCAGGTACTGCGTGGTGAGCAGCAGGGTGGTGCCCTGTGCGACCAGGGTCTCGATGACCTCCCACAGGGCGAGCCGGTTGCGCGGGTCCAGGCCCGTGGTCGGCTCGTCGAGGAACATCACCGGCGGGCGGACCACCAGGGCGGCTGCGAGGTCGAGGCGGCGGCGCATGCCGCCGGAGTAGGTCTTGGCCGTGCGGTCGGCCGCCTCGGAGAGGTTGAACCACTCCAGCAGCTCCAGGGCGCGGGCCTTCGCCTCCCGGGGCTTCATCTGGTACAGCTCGCCGACCATCTGGAGGTTCTCGCGGCCGGTGAGGTACTCGTCCACGGCCGCGTACTGGCCGGAGAGCCCGATCAGGCTGCGGACCCGGTTGGGCTCCTTCAGCACGTCCACGCCGGCGACGACGGCGCGGCCGGCGTCGGGGCGCAGCAGGGTGGTGAGCACCCGGACCGTGGTGGTCTTGCCCGCGCCGTTGGGACCGAGGAGACCGAGCACGGTGCCCTCGGGCACCTCCAGGTCGACCCCGTCCAGGGCTCGTACGTCGCCGAAGGTCTTCACCAGTCCTTCGGCGGTGATGGCTGCCGCCATGTGCCTCTCTCTTCTCCCGTGGCCGGCCGGTGCGGTGTGCACAGCGGTGTGTGCCGGACCGTGCGCACGCGGATGCACCAAAGGCGATACATCGCGTGTTGCGACGACGATGGCAGAACGCGATGTATCGCGTCAAGGCGTGAAGGGGGTGCAGGGACCCCTCGCACGCCGTCCGGCCCCGCGACGGCGTCGCGGGGCGGGTACCAGCATGGCGGGTGCCACTGACAACGGCCCACCGATTTGACGTTCCCGCAGGCCGGGACGGGTCGGGCCGACGGCCGGGGCGGGTCGGGTCGGGCGGACCCGGCCCGGCCTCAGCCCTGCCGCAGCACCGTGTAACCCGCCTCGCGCAGCTCCGCCAGGACCGCGGCGCAGTGGTCCGGCCCCTTGGTCTCCAGGTGCAGGTCCACCTCGGCCTCCGCGAGGCCGATCTGCGGCGCGGTCCGCACGTGCGCCACGTCCACCACGTTGGCGTCCACCCGGGAGAGCACGCCGAGCAGGGTCGCCAGCGCCCCCGGCCGGTCGACCAGCAGCAGGCGCAGCGACAGGTACCGGCCCGCCGCCGCCATGCCGTGCCGCAGCACCCGCTGCATCAGCAGCGGGTCGACGTTCCCGCCGGAGAGCACCGCCACCACCGGCCCCTCGACCGCCTGCGGCTCCTGGAGCAGCAGGGCCACCGGGCTCGCCCCGGCCGGCTCCACCACCAGCTTCATCCGCTCCAGGCAGAGCAGGAGCGCCCGGGAGAGGGAGTCCTCGGAGACCGTGCGCACCCCGTCCGCCAGGGCCTCCACCACGGCGAACGGCACGTCGCCGGGCATCCCCACCATGATCCCGTCGGCCATCGTCGCGAACGACTCCAGCGGCACCGGCCGCCCCGCCGCCAGCGACGGCGGGTACGCGGCCGCGCCGGCCGCCTGCACCCCGACCACCCGCACGTCCGGCCGCAGCGGCTTCACCGCCGCCGCGATCCCCGCCAGCAGCCCGCCGCCGCCCGTCCCCACCAGGATCGTGCGGACCTCGGGGCACTGCTCCAGGATCTCCAGCCCCACCGTGCCCTGGCCGGCCACCACGTCCGGGTGGTCGAAGGGGTGGACGAGGACCGCGCCCGCGGTCTCCGCGAACTCCCGGGCCGCCGTCAGGGCCTCGTCGACGTTCAGCCCGTGCAGCCGCACCTCGGCGCCGTAGCCGCGGGTGGCCTCCACCTTCGGCAGCGGCGCGGCCGACGGCATGAAGACGGTGGAGCGCACCCCCAGGAGCGACGCCGCCAGCGCCACCCCCTGCGCGTGGTTGCCGGCGCTCGCCGCCACCACCCCCGCGGCGCGCTCCACCGGCGAGAGGCCGGCGATCCGCACGTACGCGCCGCGCAGCTTGAACGAGCCCGTGCGCTGCAGGTTCTCGCACTTGAGGTGGACCGGGAAGCCCGTCAGGGAGGAGAGGTGGCGGCTGCCCTCCATGGGGGTCACCCGGGCCACGCCCGCGAGCATCTTGTGCGCGCCGCGCACGTCGTCGACGGTGACCGTCCAGCTGTGCATGGTGCCAGCGTAGGACGGCGCGGCGCCCCGGACCGGGCGTGCGGGCGGCGGCGCACCGGAGGACGTTCCGGCGGGCGCCCGGGAGGGGGCCGGCAGGAGCCCGGCGCGGGCGCGGAAGGAGGCGCGGCAGGGCGCGGAGGGGGCACGGAGGGGGCGCGGAGGAGCCACGGAGGGGGCACGGAGGGCACGGCGGAGCCGAAAGTTCGCGCGGTTCGGGGCGTTACGTGCGAGGGCCCGGTCCGCGTACCCTCGGAGGCGCCGGGCCCGGCACCCGGAGGGCCGCGGCGCACAGCACCGATCGAACACCGCGAGCCGCCATGACCTCGGACCACGTCCTCCACGACCGCCTGCAGTACCAGGTGGCGATCTTCGCCCGCCGGGTCGAGCAGGTCCGCATCGGCGGTGTCGGCAGCCAGCGCAACTCGATGGACCGCGCCGCGTTCCTGCTGCTCAACCGGCTGGACTGGCAGGGGCCCATGGGCGTCAAGGCCCTCGCGGACGCCCTGGGCATCGACTCCTCGACCGTCACCCGGCAGGTCGCGCCCCTGGTCGACGCCGGGCTCGTCGAGCGGGTCCAGAACCCCGACGACAAGCGGGCCGTCTTCCTCGGCCTCTCCCCGCTGGGGAGCGAACGGCTGGAGGAGGTCCGCAGCAGCCGCCAGGAGCTGGTCAGGCGGCTCGTCGCCGACTGGCCGCAGGAGGATCGGGAGGCCTTCTGCGAGCTGCTGGCCCGCTTCAACCTCTCCATGGAGTCCTACGCCGCCGGGGGCGGCGCCCAGGACCCGGCGGCGGTGCCGAGCCGCTGACCGCGCGCCCCGGCGGCGGGGCCGGGCCGGGGGCGACGCCCCGGCCCGGCGTCCCGGGACGGCCGTCCCGGGCGGGCCGTCTCAGCCCAGCGCCTCGGTGAGGTCCGCCAGCAGGTCGTCGGCGGACTCGATGCCGACCGACAGCCGCACCAGGTCCGCCGGGACCTCCAGCGCCGAACCCGCCGCCGACGCGTGCGTCATCCGGCCCGGGTGCTCGATCAGCGACTCCACACCGCCCAGCGACTCGCCCAGCGTGAACAGCCGCGCCCGGTTGCACACGTCCACGGCCGCCTGCTCGCCGCCCGCCACGCGGAACGACACCATGCCGCCGAACGCCCTCATCTGCTTGGCCGCCACCTCGTGCCCCGCGTGCTCCGGCAGCCCGGGGTAGAGGACCTGCACCACCTTCGGGTGGCCGGTGAGCATGTCGGCGATCCGCACCGCGTTCTCGCAGTGCCGGTCCATGCGCACGCCGAGGGTCTTGATGCCGCGCAGCACCAGCCAGGAGTCGAACGGGCCGGCCACGCCGCCCATCGCGTTCTGGTGGTAGGCCAGCTGCTCGCCCAGCTCCGCGTCGGCCGTCACCAGGGCGCCGCCCACCACGTCCGAGTGGCCGCCCATGTACTTGGTGGTGGAGTGGACCACCACGTCCGCGCCCAGGGCCAGCGGCTGCTGCAGGTACGGGCTGGCGAAGGTGTTGTCCACGACCAGCAGCGCGCCCGCCTCCCGCGAGATCTGGGCCAGCGCGGCGATGTCGGCGATGCCCAGGAGCGGGTTGCTCGGCGTCTCCACCCACAGCACCTTCGTGGTGGTGCGCACCCCGGCCCGGACCGACTCCGGGTCGTGCATGTTGGCCACCGACCACTCCACGCCCCAGCGCTGGAGCACCTTGGAGAAGAGGCGGAAGGTGCCGCCGTAGGCGTCGTTCGGGATCAGGATGTGGTCGCCCGGCTTGAGGACCGTGCGCAGCAGGCAGTCCTCGGCCGCCAGGCCGGAGGCGAACGCCAGGCCGCGCCGGCCGCCCTCCAGCGCCGCGAGGTTCTCCTCCAGCGCGGTGCGGGTCGGGTTGGCCGAGCGGCTGTACTCGTAGCCGCCGCGCAGGCCGCCGACGCCGTCCTGCTTGTAGGTGGAGACCTGGTAGATGGGCGGGACCACCGCCCCCGTCTGCGGGTCGGCCTCCTGGCCCGCGTGGATGGCAAGGGTCTCGAAGGCGTAGTGCTGCCCGTGCTGGTCGCTCATGGTGTCCGAGCGTAGCCCGCGCGCGGGGCCGCCAGCGCACCGTACGGCCCGCGGCGGGGCACCGCCGGGGCTGCGGGGCGCAGGCCCGGCCCGGCGGCGCGGCCCCGGGCCCGGCCCTCCCCCGCCCGCGGGGGAGGGCCGCACCGCGCGGCCGGCCCTCCCCGCGGGCGGTCAGCCCTCCCCGCGGACGGGCAGCCGCCATCCCGGGCGCGGGAAGTGGCAGGTGTAGCCGTCCGGGTAGCGCTCCAGGTAGTCCTGGTGCTCGGGCTCGGCCTCCCAGAAGGGGCCGACCGGCTCGACCTCCGTGACGACCTTGCCCGGCCACAGTCCGGAGGCGTCCACGTCCGCGATGGTGTCCTCGGCGATCCGCTTCTGCTCGTCGTCCACGTAGTAGATCGCCGAGCGGTAGCTGAGGCCGATGTCGTTGCCCTGGCGGTTCCTGGTGCTCGGGTCGTGGATCTGGAAGAAGAACTCCAGGAGCGTGCGGTAGTCGGTCCTCTCGGGGTCGTAGAGGATCTCGATGGCCTCCGCGTGGGTGCCGTGGTTGCGGTACGTCGCGTTCGGCACGTCACCGCCGGTGTACCCGACCCGGGTCGCCGTCACGCCGGGCAGCCGCCGGATCAGGTCCTGCATCCCCCAGAAGCATCCCCCCGCCAGCACGGCCCTCTGCGTCTGCGTTGCCATTACGGCCCCTCCACTGTCGGTCTGCTCGGTCACCCGGGCCGCCCGGCTCGCACACCACCGGCCTCCCTGGCCTCCCGTTCCAACGCGCGGGGGTTCCGGGCGATTCCGCGGCCGCCCGGCCGGCGGACGACCGGCGGACAACCGGCGGACGGCCGGCGGACGGCCGGGACGCGGTCGGGCGCCCCCACCGCCGCGGCCGGGGGGGGCGACCGGTCCGGTCACGTCGGCGGCGGCGCCCCCGGCCCGGCCGCCCGCCCGGGCGAACGGACCCACGCCGTGAACGCCTGCAGGCCGTCGATGAGGATCGCGAACCGGATCGAGTGGAACAGGTCGAACGAGTGCTGCGCGCCGGGCAGTTCGACGTGGACGACGGGGCCGGCCGAGACGGCGCGCACGTCCGCGACGAACCGCCGCGCGTGCCCGGGCGGCACGAAGGTGTCCTGGTCGCCGTGTGCGATCAGCAGGGGCGGCACCCCGGGGTGGACGTGGTCGGCCGGGGACGAGGGCTGCGGCCCGGGCTCGATGCGGCCGTAGTAGCCGTAGAGTCCGATCGCTGCGGCCACCGACGTGTCCTCGTCCTCGAAACCCGGCTGGAACGCCGGGTCGCCGGCGGTGAACGCCGCGGTGACGGCGAGGTGGGCGCCCGCGGAGCTCCCCGCGAGGACGATGCAGGCCGGATCAGCGCCGTGCTCCGCTGCGTGCTCCCGGGCCCAGACGACCACCCGTTTGACGTCGACCACGAAGTCGTGGAACGCGGCACCCGGGCGCAGCCGGTAGTTGGCGCTGATGCACACCCAGCCCTGCCGGGCGAAACCGTGGAGCAGGGCACGGGCGTAGAAGCTCTTGCGGCCCGTCCGGAAGCCGCCGCCGTGGAGGTGGATCAGGATCGGCGCGCCGGGGGAGCGGTCCCGGCCGCGGTGGACGTCCAGACGGTTGCGCCTGCCGTGGGGGCCGTACGGGAGGTTCGCGGTCCGCCGGACGCCCCGGCGGGACAGGGGCAGCGGGGCGAGGAGGATCCGGGCCCAGGGCAGCCGGCGGACGCGGCCCGCCGGGGGCCTGTCGCCGGTGCCGCCGACGCCGTCCACGGCGCCGACGCCGCCGGCGGCGCGGAACCCCGGGCCGAGGCCCTCGTCGAGCGCACGGTCCACGGCCGCTCCCGCGCGCAGGGCCCGCCGGGCCAGGACGGGGGTCGCGGCGACGACGGTGCAGACCGCGCCCGAGGCGGCCAGGACGGCGGGCCCGTGGAAGTCGCCCTGCGCGCAGGCGAGCACCGTCGCCGCGAGCACCCAGGAGAGCCCGGCGAAGGGCGACTCGTTGACGACGGCGCTGAGGAACCAGCTCAGCGTCCCGAGCGGACGGGGGCGGCGCAGCGGCGCCAGGGCCAGGAGCGTGCCCACGACCACCACGCCCACGGTGGCCAGGTAGCCGATCGGCATGGCGGCTCCTCCGGGGGGTGCGGTCCTGCCGCCCGGGGCGGGCGGTGCGGGGCCGCGGCAGGCGGGGTCCCGTCAACGTACTACACCGGTAGTCGATGCGACTACCGGTGTAGTCTTCCTCCGTGTCGGACCGCGAACTGCTCCTGCTCGACGCCGCGATCGGCGTCCTCGCCCACGGCGGGATCCGCCGGCTGACCCACCGGGCGGTGGACGCCCGGGCGGGCGTGCCGACCGGGTCCACGTCGAACCGTTTCCGCACCCGCGAGGCCCTGCTGACCGGGGTGCTGGGGCGGCTGCTGGAGCGGGAGACGGCGCTGTGGACGGGCCCGGCCGTGCGGACGGGGGCGGGCGGCATCGACGGGTTCGCCGTACGGCTGGGCAGCGTGGTGGAGGCACTGGGCAGCACCGACCGGGAGCTCACGCTCGCACGGCACGCCGTGTTCGCCGAGGCGGCCCGGCAGCCGGCGCTGCGCACGGCCCTGCAGGCCGCCCGCCGCCGGCTGGCGGCCTGGCTGGCCCCGCTCCTCGCCGACCTCGGCTCGCACGACCCCGCAGGCGACCTGCGCCGGCTGCTCGCGCTGGTGGACGGGCTGCTCGCCGGCCAGCTGGTCGACCCGGAGGACGACTTCACCCCCGCCCCCGCCATCGCCGCCCTGCTGCACGGCCTCATCGACCCGCGCTCCGCGTCGCACCGGGCGGGCGGCTAGTACTCCAGCAGGACTTCGACGTTTTGCCTGTTCAGAGGCCTGCGCGCGTGAGTGTAGTGGGCGAACGTCTCATCAGGGGCGGTCTTCATGGGACCGCCCCTCGATCGTGTGCAGCCAGCGTTG
>NZ_JAJLRA010000030.1 GCF_020991365.1 Streptacidiphilus sp. ASG 303 | reverse complement strand
CCCTGGCGAATTCTCGGCAACCCGTCTTCACAAGGAACGCGCCATCAGGAGGCTGCGACAGTGGGCACGTCGAGGACGCGGCTAACGAGAGCGTGGTGACCGGGACCGTGCCAGATCCGTGCCAGAAAAAGCGGTCAACCGCGGTCAACAGCAGGGCAACACCGCATGATGCGCCAGGCGTTGAGCAAGCCATCTACCCTGGCCGGCGGCTCGGTAGCGCAGATCCGGTCAGTGATTCCCAAACTCAGGTCTCATGAGACAACTCAGGCAAATGGCGAAACCTGCTTGTTCTCCAGGTACTCAAGGGCAGCCTGTAGGCACGCATCGGCAGATGCCAGGTCGACCCGGCAGAACGACTCCTCACCCAGCGCACCGCCAGAGATGATCACCATCCAGCGGTGCCCCGCCACACGCTCACCGTCGGCTTTGAAGACCACCGAGCACCCTCGCTCCGCCAGCCACTCCATCAGTTCTACGACGTCCATGGTCGCTCCCTCCCCAGGAGATCATGCCAACGTCCAGAGGGCGGTCTCCTATCAGCCACAGTGACGGCAACGAGGCCGAACTCTGCTCCAGCTGCCGACCGAACCAGCCAGCGCCCCGTGCCCGGCCCGGAAGCACAGCAGCTTCGCGGGGCATCACCAGTTTGGGTGCCCCTCCGATCACACTTGGGCATGCGGGGAAGGGTCCCGGCATGAGTCGCGCATCGAAGCAAGAGCAACCAGACGAGGCACACCAGTGGCCGGCCAGTGTGGACAAGGCCACCGTGGAGGCCATGGGAAAGCTCTCGGAGGCCCTGGAGACCACAGAGAGGGCCAGGGGCCACCTGTACGCCTTCCACCAGCTCACCGGAGGCGCAGACCTGGCTCTGGGGGATGCTGTGCGCCTCCTGAGGGAGGCAGGGCACGAGGAGGCTGCCGGGCTGCTGGAGACCGAGGTGGTGGGCCGCAACGTCATCCCCGGGCACTGGACCTTCCAGATCATCGAGGCGTACAACGCCACCTACTACCGCCCGTTCGCGGCGGTCGAGGAGAAGATCCGCGGGGATCTCGTCCAGGGGCGTGAGCATCTGTACGAGGCGTGGATGAAGGAGGACCGGCGCACCCACGGCCATCCGGATCACACAGCACGGCCGTAGCCGCAGGCGCCCGCCGGGCAAACCGAGCGCGCCGCGTGCCCGTAGCCGGAGGATCCAGCGGACCATGCCGTGCCATTCGCGTGCCATGACGGGCGGGGAACAACGGGGAGTCCCGGGAAGCAACGGTTGCCGGGCATGCGACCGGCCCCTGACCGTCGGTGCTGGTCAGGGGCCGGTTGGTGCAGCTCCCGCGGAGGGCGAGGGATTCGAACCCTCGGCCAGGGTCACCCCTGGCGACAGTTTTCAAGCTTGCATCGCACTCAGGAGGAGGGGTCCGCTCGGCAGGTTGGGCCCTCATGAAGTTTCTACGGTCAGGCCCACGTGTGCAGCCGCCTCCAGGAGACGGGCGAGCTTCGCTGCTCCGGTGTGGGTGACGATGAGGCGGATAAGCGGTGCGCCGTTCTCTGCGCTGCCGGCCACGGTGCGGCACTCCCAGGGCTCCATACCAATGGAGGCCAGGGCGGTGCCAAGGAGCTGTGCTGTCTGCCGCGACTCTCGCCATCCGGCGAAGTAGTCGACTTCGGCGTTCCACGGGCCGGTGTCAGGGCCAGGGTCGAGGGGGAACACCGTGTCGTCATTGCTGTCGTTGCGCTTCACAGGGACGGCCTCCAAGTGCTGATTGCTCATCAACTGACTTGTTGGGCCGCATACGCATGCTGCGACGGCCCCGGTACCATCGGGCACCAGGGGCCGTCGCGTCCCCAGCCGGACCACCCCGACGCTTACCAGGGCAGGAGGGGTGGTCCGGTGTCTTGCATGCGGTTGTAGGTCTGCGCCGAGTCGAGTGGGTGAGCGGCCCCCGCGCGGTTCAGGGGAGTCGGCGAGGGCCGCTCTGTCCGGAGGAAACTCGGCAGTTCCCCCGAAGCCCGCCACGCTCAAGTGCAGAACCCGGCTGCGAGGGTCGAGGCCGCACGGGAGCAGGGCGGGAGATCACGTGATTGCCGTGGTCCGCCAGGGCTGCGGGTCGGGCATCAGGGGAAACTCCGGATACGGGATGCGCGGCTGTCCGCGGAGGGGGCGGCGAAGGCCGCTGGTGTCGAAGCGGCACACCACGCGTTTGCCGCCGTCGTCCAGCGGGTCCCACCACACCGCCTCGGCGATGCTGCACACAATGTGCAGGCCCCGGCCGTGGGTCGGGATCAGAGCCTCGGGGAGGTCGCCCGCCAGTTCCGGCGCGAAGGTCTCGCCCTGGGGGAGGGTCGGCGGGGTGGAATCGTCGTCGGAGACCGCCAGGTCGAAGAACTGAGCGAGGTCCCAGTAGCGCCAGGTGACCGTCAGGGTCCGCGGGTCGCCAGGACGCGGGGACCGGTCGTCCCGGAGCGCGTGCAGGGCGACGTTGCCGATCAGCTCGCTGGCGCAGAGCTGAACATCGGGGACGAGGTTCACCAGGCCCCATCGGCCCAGGGTCAGCGCGGTGACGTCCCGCGCCGCACGGGCGGTGTCCGGCGCATCGACCTGGAGTCGGAGCGACCGGTACCGGCGAGGGACCGCCACAGCACCAACCGAGGCATCGTCCGGCTCCCCCTCCGGGAGTGCACTTCTCGTACTTCCACTCGCAGCCATCGCACGCTTCACCGTCCTTGGACCGGGTCGGGCGACCGGGTGTCGCCTGCCGAGTGAGTTCAGTGAACCGGCGCTCCGACCAGGCAGGGAGCGTTCACCAGGGGGTCCACGGGACCGCGAAGGTTCACCGACGGGCGGGGGATGTTCTTCCGTGAACCCCCTGATGTCAGCGCTCGGTGTCAGGATGGATGCGCATCGTCAACTCGGCAGCGATGGCAGGGGGACATGGACGTGAGGGAGCCGAACCACCGACTCGCCGGCCTCATGGCCGAAGCGGGAATGTCCAACAAGGGACTCGCCGCGCGCGTGAAGTCCGCCGCAGCGAGGCACGGGATCACGCTCGGCACGACTCACGTCGCCGTGCAGCGCTGGCTGAACGGGCGGGGCATCCAGGCGGAGACCGCCGGGTTCGTCGCCGAGGCGCTGTCGCAGAAGCTGGGCCGCCGGGTCACCGTCGCCGACGCCGGATTCACCATGACGAACCGGACCGGGCCGACGGGTACGACAGCGGTCTGTCCGGAGTCGGTGCCGGCCGCCCTGCACGCCTTCGACGGCCTGACCCGGATCGCGGCCGAGGAGGGCGCCCAGGACCGGACGCTCCTCACCGATGCGGAGATCGACTCGGCCGCCCTGACGTGGCTGATCTCTCGGCCCGACGGTCTGCCGACCACCGGCACGGCCTTCCGCAGGATCGGGACGCGCGACGTCGCCGCCATGCGCACCGCCGCCGAGATGTTCATGAAGCTGGACTTCCTCTACGGCGGAGGCCACGGGCATAAGGCACTGCGCTACTACTTCCGCCATGAGGTGCTGCCGCTCCTGCACGGGCAGCACCCGGAGAAGATCGGCAAGGCCCTGTTCGTCGCCGCGGCCGAGATAACGCAGCTCCTGGCGTGGACCGCGTACGACACCGGCAGCCACTCTGTGGCCGACCGCTACCTGATCACCACCCTCCGGCTCACCCAGGCCATCGACGACCGGATGCTGGGCGGCCGCATCCTCGCCAACATGAGCCACCAGGCGAACTACCTCGGCCACTACGCCAAGGCCGTCCAGCTCGCCCGTGCCGCGCAGGAGGGCGCCAAGGGGCACGCCACACCCCGGGCGCTGGCCATGTCGGCGGCGATGGAGGCCCGCGCGCTGGCGTCCGCGATGGACGAGAAGGGCGCCACCCGCGCCATGCTCGAAGCCGAACGCCACTTCGCCAAGGCCGACACCGCCGACGACCCCGAGTGGCTGGCCTACTTCGACGAGGCGGAGCTGACCGGCGAGTTCTGCCACTGCTTCCGTGACCTCAAGGTCAGGAGTCAGGCGCTGCACCACGCGGAACGGGCCGTGGCCCAGACGGACCCCGGCTACGCCCGCACGCTGGCGTTCTGCCGCATGGTGCTCGCCCAGAGCCAGCTCATGTCCGGGCAGGTCGAGGCCGCGGTGGCCACGGCGACGCTGGCCGTCGAGGAAGGCGACTCCCTGCAGTCCGCCCGCTTCCTCCGCTACGTGACCGACTTCCAGGCCGAGCTGGTGCCGCACGGCGGGAGTGCCGTCGTCCCGGCGTTCAACACCCTGGTGACCACGGCGCTGACCAGCCTGGAGGAGTAGCCGACCGCGCTCAGAACGGCCGCCAGTCGCAGGGCGCTGAGTCGTCACGCAGCGTCGCGATCCGCCGCGCGTACTCGGCCGCCGCGTCGGGGTTCTCGCTCACGTTCTGCATGAGCCAGGTCGTCATCTTGAACTCGGAGATTCGCCGCAGCGTGGCGAAGCCGGGCCAGTCCCGGACGTCGCGCCCGTACGCCTCGCAGAATCCCGCGTACACCTCCGGTGTGGTCCACCCGAACCGGTGCTCGGTGGCGGTGACCGCGAGATCCCACTCCGGGTGGTCGAAGGAGAAGTTCTCGAAGTCGATCAGCAGCACCGCACCCGACCGGTCCACCATGAGGTTCTGCACGTGCGCGTCACCGTGCACGGGTCCAGGCGCAGAGTCGAAAACCACCTCGGACAGGTCCGCCTTGAGCTCCCGGAGCCGGTCGAGGAGGAACGCCCGGTCGTCGTCCGAGATCCCTCGGGCCTTGGAGATCCGCAGTTCGGAGCGGCCGAAGACGTCGAAGGGCGGCCACTCCACCCCGGACGGCAGTGGGAGATCGTGGAGCCGGCGCAGCAGGCCGCCCAGGTCCCGGTAGCTCGCCAGGTGCCCGGCGCCCTCGATGAAGCGCCAGAAGGTCACCGGGTGCCCCGCAGCGACCACGGGCTGGTCCACGTCCGGCAGGACCTGCGCCGCAGGCAGTCCGCTGTCGGCGAGCCACCGGGAGACCTCCACCTCGCGGCCTGCCGCTCCCAGGTAGTCCAGCGACCGGGCCACCCGCGCCACGACGGGCACCCCGTCGAGCCGGAAGAGGGCGTTCTCCCCGAGCCGCATCAGGCGGGCCCCGGCGCTCGGCAGCCCCACCGCCCTGCACGCCTCGGTCAGCGCCGCTGCAGCGCTGTCCGCCGTGAAGCCCTTCGAGGTCTCCGAGCCGTCCGCAGACATGCCGATGCCACTCCCCAGGTGCGCAGCCACTCCGGGGGCCTGCCACCTGCCGAGCAGCCGGGCCCCGGACACTCCGGAGACCCTACCCGCCACCGCGCGGCTCACATGGTCCCCGGCCGAGGGAGGTCGCCATCCGGCCGCAGGCCCCCGGACAGACGACGGCGCCCCACCGGGCAGGGCGGGGCGCCGTCGTACAGCGGCGGTTACCGGATCACGACGTCAGCTGGAGCGCGGGCATCATGAAGTAGAAGACAAAGATCGCCGACACCACGTACATCGGGACCGGGACGCGCCTCCACTGGCCGGTGGCCACGCTCAGGAGCGTGTAGACGATGAAACCCACACCCAGGCCGATGGTGATTGAGTAGGTGAACGGCATGATCACCATGGTGAGGAAGGCCGGGACGGCGATGGTGAAGTCGGCCCAGTCGATGTCGCCGATGCTGTTGGCGAGGATCAGGAAGCCGACCGCGACCAGGGCGGGGGTGGCCGCCTGGGCCGGGACCATGGTGGCCAGCGGGGTGAGGAAGAGCGCCACGGCGAACAGGGCGCCGGTGACGACGCTGGCGAAGCCGGTCCGGGCGCCCTCGCCGACGCCGGCGGTGGACTCCACGAAGCAGGTGTTGGCCGAGCAGGAGGTCGCGCCGCCGGCGGCGGTGGCGATGCCGTCGATCATCAGCACCTTGTTGATGCCGGGCAGGTCGCCCTTCTCGTCCAGCAGCTTCGCCTCGTCGCTGACGCCGAGGATGGTGCCCATCGCGTCGAAGAAGCAGGACAGCAGGACGGTGAAGACGAAGAGGACGCCGGTGAGGACCCCGACCTCCTTGAACCCGCCGAACAGGCTCACCTTGCCCACCAGGCCGAAGTCGGGCAGCGCCACCGGGTTGCCGGGCCACTTGGGGACGGTGAGGCCCCAGTTCAGCGGCGCGATGTGGGCGACGGAGTCGACGACGACCGCGAGCACGGTCATGGCGGCGATGCTGATGAGGATCGCGCCGGGGACCCGGCGGACCAGCAGCACCAGGGTCAGCAGCGTGCCGAGGACGAAGACCAGGACCGGCCAGCCGTTGAGGTGGCCGTCGCCGCCCAGCTGCACCGGGACGGTGGTGTGGGCGGCGTCCGGGATGCGGGTGACGAAGCCCGAGTCGACGAAGCCGATCAGGGCGATGAAGAGGCCGATGCCGATGGCGATGGCCTTGCGCAGGCCGGTGGGCACGGCGGCCATGACCCGCTCCCGCAGGCCGGTGGCGACCAGCAGCATGATGGCGATGCCGGCGAGGACGACCATGCCCATCGCGTCGGGCCAGCTCATCCGGGGGGCGAGCTGCAGGGCGACCACGGTGTTGACGCCGAGGCCGGCGGCGAGCGCGATCGGCACGTTGCCGATGACGCCCATGAGGAGCGTGGTGAGGGCGGCGGTCAGCACCGTCGCGGTGGCCAGCTGGCCCGCGGAGAGGTGGTGGCCGTACTTGTCCACGCCGGAGGAGAGGATGATCGGGTTCAGCACGATGATGTAGGCCATCGTGAAGAACGTGGCGACACCGCCGCGGATCTCGCGGGCGAGGGACGAGCCGCGCTCCGTGATCCGGAAGTAGCGGTCGAGGGCGTTGCTCGGCTGCGGAGCGGATTCGGGCGACTTGGCCGTCGACGTGGCCAGCGTGGGCATGCGGGCGTCCTCGTGGGGGGAGAGGGGAGCGACACTGCCGGCCCGGGGCGACGGTGGCCCGGCGGCGGCCCGGCCGGGGATGCGCGTCAAGACGACACGCCGGGGACGACCGGGCACTTCAGTATGCGGTCACCTGTCGGTCGTACGCCATCTTCGCGCGTAGAAGGAACAGGGGCGGTCAGGGCCGCCTCCGCCGGCGGAGGCCCCGGCCCGTACGCTTGGTGCCGCCGCCGTCGCCCCCGACGGCCGCACCCGCACCGCCACCACCCGCCAGCCGCACCGGAGAGGGCGACCCATGGACAGGACCGCACTGCGCCCCGCCCCCGAGCCGCTGGAGGCGAACGACGTGGCGATCGTCACGGGCGGCACCGTGCTCTGGTTCGCCGGCTTCCTGGTGCTGCTGCCCTTCCGGGACCGGCTCTCCGACGCCGGGCACGGCAGCTGGCCGTGGATCTGCCTCGCCGGTGCCGGGCTCGGCCTCATCGGCATCTGGTACTGCCGCGCCCGCCGCACCGCCATCCGCCGCTCCCGCGCCGGAGAGGCGGCGGGGGCTGCAGGGACCACGGGGGCCGCGGGGACCGCGGAGGGCTGACCCCTCACGCACGGCGGCCGCCCGGCTCCGACCCCGGCCGCACCGCCGCTGCTGCGGCGCGACCGGGGCCCCGGCGTCGGGCCGGTCGGCCCCGCCCGGTCAGCCCCGTCCGGAGACGCAGAGGCAGAAGGGGTGCCCGGCCGGGTCGGTGTAGACGCGCCACCCGGTGCCGTCGGGCCGGACGTGGTCCTCGACGAAGGACGCGCCGAGGGCGAGGGCGTGCTTCTCCGCCGCCTCCAGGTCGGGCACGCCGAAGTCGAGGTGGGCCTGCTGCGGGTGCACCGGGTCGGGCCAGCGCGGCGCCCGGTGCTCGGCGACCTTCTGGAAGGCGAGGCGGACGCCGCCGTCGACGGCGACCTCCGTCCACTCCGGGTCCTCGGTGTCGGCCTCCGCCCCGAGCAGGGCGGCGTAGAACTCGGCCAGGGCGACGGCGTCCTCGCAGTCCAGGGCGAAGGCCTGCAGGTTCACGGACGGGCTCACGGTGGGCTCCCTCGTCGGTGTTACCGCTTGCGGAGTCGTGCCGGTAACGGTTACTGCATGATGGCGGAGCACGGGTAACCTCGCAAGGGTGACCGAGCCCGGCGACCGCGCCCCCGCCCCCGGACCGCTGCGGGACCTGCAGGCGCTGGCCAACACCGTCGACCTCGAGTCCGGCGAGGACGCGCTGCGCACCGCCGCCGGGCTGGAGGCCTGGGCACGGGAGCACGGCCTGCCCGGCCTGCGGTGCGGCGAGGCCGACCGGGCCGCCGTCGTCGCACTGCGCGAGGCGCTGCGCGCCGTCTGCGAGGCCCACGCCGGGACCGACCTGCCGGACGCGGCCGCCGCCGTCCTGGAGCGCCTGCTGGCCCGGGGTCCGCTGGTGCTGGCGGTCGACACCGCGGGCGGCGCCCGGCTGCGCCCCGCCGACGGCCTGGCCGGCGCGGACGCGGTGGTGGCGCACCTCGCGGCGGGCGTCGCGGCGGCGGTCGCGGACGGGAGCTGGCCGCGGCTCAAGGCGTGCGCGATGGACAGCTGCCGCTGGGTGTACTACGACCGCAGCCCGGCCGGCCGCAGCCGCTGGTGCAGCATGGCCGTCTGCGGCAGCCGCGCCAAGATGCGGGCGTACCGGCGGCGGGGCGCGGCGGGCGCGGGCGCGGGCCGCTCGTCCGGGTGATCGAGCGGCCTTCACCTGCGCGAGGAGGGATCTCGTTCCTGGCGTGAGGTGTCGCTTGTGCCTCGGCGACGCCCGCGCCCACACTGGTGGAGGAGGTGCTGCCGATGACCGCGCTCGCCCACGAGGGGGATCGGGACGCGCACGACATGCCGGGGCTGGACGAGGTCCTGTGGTGGGCATGGCAGGCCATGGAGCTCCCCGAGGGCTACCGGGCCGAGATCGTCGAAGGGTTCATCGAGGTGTCCCCGACCGGCCGCCGTCGCCACTCCGTCCTCGCGAACCGGCTCCGCAGAGCCCTCGACGTGCATCTGGCGGGCAGCGGCCACGCCGCCTCCAGGACGTGAACGTCCTCCACGGCCACAAGGTGTTCATCCCCGACGTGCTCGTCGCGCCGGAGGACCTGGAGGAGATTCCCGGTCCCGACGGCCTGGGCGTCGATGCCTGCGGCGTCGCCCTGGTCGCCGAGGTCGTCTCCCCCGGCCACGACGACCGCACCCGCGACCTGGTCCGCAAGCGGCGGGCGTACGCACGCGCCGGCATCCCGGTGTACGTCATCGTCGACGGCCACGACGGTCGCGGTCCGGTGACGGTGCTCAGCAGCCCGGTTCCCGGGGAAGCCGTCTGCACCACCGGGATCCGGGTGGCCTACGGCACGGACGCAGCCGTCCCGGAGGGGGCGGCCAAGGGCTTCGTGATCACGGAGGCGGTCACCGGCCCCTGACAGGCCAGGGCCCCGATCAGCCCTCGAAGTCGCGGGCGGCGGAGAGCTCGTAGGCGCGGTCCGGCTCGGTGAGGGCCACCAGGACCTCGAAGCGGCGGTGGAACTGCCCGACCGACCAGGCCAGGCCCGCGGCCAGGCCCTCGGGGGTGGCGGCGTGCAGGGCCCCGGGCACGGGCGGCACGGCGAACTCGTCGTCCTCGTCCTCCGCGTCCGGGTCGTGCGGCGCCTCGGGCGCCTCGGCGCCGGTGTCCCAGCGCCAGTCCACGGCGGCCTCGCCGCCGTCCGGTCCGACGACCAGCAGCTCCTCGTGCTCCTCGTACACCGCCGGGCAGCCCGGCAGCAGCTCGCGGACGAACGCGGGCACCCGGTGGACGGTCCCCTCGCTCAGCACCCGGCCGCCCGCGACCTCGCTGGCCAGCGAGACGTGCAGCCGCTCGGCGAGCGCGGACGCCAGCGCCGGGGCGACGGGCAGCACCGGGAAGTCGTCGAGCAGCTGCACCAGGTCGGGGGCGTCGGCGACGACCGCGTCGGCCGGGTCGACGATGAGGGTGTAGGCGGGGCGGCGGCCGGTCGCCGGGTCCAGCGGCGGCAGGGCCCGCACCGCCTCCGGCGGCTCGACCCGGTCCGCGGGCACCCGGGCCAGCGCCGTGTGGATGCCGTGCAGCTGACGGTGGCTCACCCCGGCCTGCGGGTCGGCGAGGCGGTCCGCCAGCTCGTCGGGGCCCCCGGGCTCGGCGAGCAGCGCCGCGAGCGTGGTGCGCACCCCGAGGGCGTGCAGGAACCGCTCGTCCAGGCCGGTGCGGGCCTCGTCGTACAGGCCGCGCAGCAGCGGGTCGGCCCCGGCGGCGCGCAGCCCGGCGGGGCGGCGGCCGTCCAGCACGGGGTGGTCGCGCAGCCACCACGCCGCGTACGGCGGCACGTCCGCGGTGGTGCCGTCGGGCAGCAGCACCCGCACCGGGTCGACGACGGCGGCGCGGTACGGCGGGCGGGCCAGCATGGCCAGCGCCTCCGCCCAGGCGCCGTCGTCGACGAGGTCGAGGTCGCGGACGGCGAGGAGTTCGACGGCGACGGGCGGGACGGCCGCCCCCGGCCCGGCGTCCGGCCCGCCGCGGCCGTCGCGGTCGTCCCGGTGCAGGACCTCCAGGGTGTCCTCGCACCACTCGGCGAGGCCGTCGGGGGCCTCGTCGAGGAGGCCGGTGGGCTCGCCGCCGGCGGCGCGGTCGGCCGGGGCGGTGGGGTCGAGGCGCTCCAGGTCGTCGGGGTCGAGGACGGCGTCCTCGGCGCGGGCCAGCACGAACCGGCCGGCGACGCCGGCGGCCTCCAGCACGGCCGGTCCCCACTGCTCCAGCAGGTCGTCGTCGACGAAGGCGGCGTCGTCCTCGCGGACGACGGCGGCCAGCGGGCTGCCGGGCAGCACCAGCTCGCCCGCGGCGGCGGGCTCGCCCCGGTCGTCGACGAGGCAGAGCCGGGCCAGCCACGGGTGGTCGCCCGGCTCGGCACCGGCGGCCCTCACCAGTCCGAGGACGGCGTCGGCGACGTCCTCGGCCTCGTCGGGGTCGTCGTCGGCGAGCCGGACGGAGCGGGCGACGGCGGCCCGCACCTCGGGCGTGTCCAGCAGCGCGGCGGGGGTCGCGACGCCGGCGCCGAGGCGCTCCAGCAGCGGGTGGGCGGCATCGGGGTGGACCAGCCGCAGGTCGAGCAGGGCCAGGACGGCGCCGAGGTCGCCGTCCTCGCCCAGCCAGCCGTCGGGGGCGTCCGCCCAGTCCTCCGTGGCGCCGGGCAGCAGCACCCGGCGCGGCCCGGTGACGGTCCGTCCGTCGGCGAGCGGCACGGGGAGCGCGCCGAGGGCCTCGGGGTCGGCGGCGGCCAGCGCCCCGTACAGGTTGCGCCACCAGGCGGGTTCGCGGTCGAGGCCGCCGAGCTGGTCGACGACCTCGGCGAGCGGGACGCGGCGGACGTCCAGCACCCGCAGCTCGGGGCGCCGCTCCAGGCCGGCGGGCAGCAGGCCGGGCATGACGGCGGCGACGGCCTCGACCACGGAGGCGTCGGCGCCCTCCAGCAGCACGGCCTCGCGGGGGCGCAGCGCGCGGGGGCCGCCGGGGCGGCCCTGCTCCGGGCCGTCCTCGGCGAGGGCGTACTCCTCGGGCTCCGGCTGGTCGGCCTTCTCCGGCGAGGGCACCTCGGGGAGGAACGGCGTGTCGGGGAGCCGGCCGAGGACGGCCCGGCGCAGGGCGCCGTCGAGCGCCCCCTGGCCCAGCGCCCCCGGGACGAGGCCGAGGGAGGAGACGTCGGCGCCGCGGTCGCGCAGCAGCGCCGCGTACGCGTCGGCGGCGCGCTCGGTGAGGAAGTCGGTGAGCGGGCCGGGGGCGACGTGGCGGCGGGTGGAGTCCAGCGGGTAGGTGGCGATGAGCAGCGCGGGGAAGCCCAGCGGCTCGTCGGTGGGCGTGGGCCCGTGGACGACCGGCGCGGTGCGGGGCCGCAGCGGGCGTCCCTCGGCGTCGACGGGGACGGCCCAGGTCACGGCCCAGTACGGGCGGCGGCGCTCCTCCACCGGGCGGTCGGCGAGGAGGGCGTCGTCGAGGCGTCCGCCGGCGCCCGCGACCTGCCAGCGGCTCTCGCCCGCGGCGGCGGTGTCGGTGACGGTGACGGTGGCGGGGCCGCCCGCGTCGCCGTCCTCGGTGCGGCGGGTCAGGGTGCGCAGGACGGTCCCGTCGGCGCCGTCGGTCTCGACGGTGATCTCGGCGAGCCCGGTGAGGGTCAGCAGGAGGGCGTCGTCGATGTCGGCGAGGAGACGGCGGGTCAGGTCCTCGGCGGCGGCGTCGCGCAGCGGCAGCACCACGACGGTGTCGTACCCGGTGGGCGGGGTGCCCTCGGCGGGCAGCGGCAGGCGCAGCAGCGGGACGTGCCCGTCGCGGCGGCGCAGCTCCTCGGCGAGTCCGCCCCCGGAGGCGTCGGCGGCGGCCCCGGCCAGGTCGCGGGCCTCCGGGAGGGACCAGCGCACGCCGCCCGGGGTGCCCAGCACGGCGGGCTCGTCGCAGACGGCGAGGACGGCGGCGAAGCCGACGCCGAAGCGGCCGACGGCGGTGCGGCCGTCCTCGCGCTTGGAGGAGGCGCGCAGGGTGGAGAGCGACTCGACGCCCGCCGCGTCCAGGGTGGCGCCGGTGTTGGCGGCGCAGAGCACGCCGTCCCGCAGGGTCAGGCGGAGCCGGCCGGGGACGCCCGCGCGGACGGCGGCGTCGGCGGCGTTCTGCGCGAGCTCGACGACGAGGCGGTCGCGGTAGCCGCCGAGGGCCAGCTCCTCCTCGGCGTTGGCGTCCTCCCGGAACCGGGCCGGGGAGGCGGCCCAGGCGTCGAGGACCCGGCGGCGCAGTGCGGCCGTGCCGAACGGGTCCGTGCCGTCGCTCTCCGCCGCGCTGCCCATGATCCGAGGCTCCACTGGCCGTACCGCCTTCCGTGAGCGCCCGCGGAGCCGGTTCCCCGCTCCGGTGCGCCTTGCCGCTGCGTCCAGGGGCATTCTCCCGCGCCGCGGGCGGTGCCCGGACACCGGCGGGCGCCGAGGGCGTCCCGGGGGGCGCGCGGGGGGCGGCGGCCGCGGCCGGGAGGGGGCCGCGCGGCCCGGCGGCGGGGGAGGGCGGGACGGGCGGGGACCGGCCGCAGAACGGCCGCCGGCCCGGTCCGCGGCGGTGCGCGGGCCGGGCCGGTACGGCGGTCCGTCCGTCAGGAGTGGCCGAGCTCCTCGGTGGGGCCCCCGGCCTCGACCGAGCCGCCGGCCCGGTCGGGGTGCAGCGGCATGGGCTCGACGGCCAGCTCGTCCAGGATCGGCTCGGCGGGCTGCGGCGGGGTGGGCATGACGGCGGCCTCCGAGTGGCCGCCGCAGCCGAAGCCGAGCGACACGACACGGCCGTCCGCCGGGCCGAACTCGTTGCCGCAGACGCCGAAGGCCTGGCCCAGCGAGCCGCCGAGCGGGATGAGGAAGCCGCACGTCGTGCAGGAGGCGGGGGCGGCCTGCGCCATCGGGGTGTGGGCGCCGTACGCCTTCTCCCAGCGCTCGGCCCCCAGGTGCAGCCCGAGCCGGGAGAGCACCCGCGGGCGGGTGAGGCCGAGCTCCTGGGCCACGGCGGTGATGGCGCCGCGGGAGGGGCCGGGCCGGACCACCTCGCCGGACGGGCCCGCGGCGGCGTCGGCCTGCGGCGCACCGGCCCGCTCCGAGACCTCGACGTCCTCACCGGGGACGAACGCGGCGGCCGAACCGTCCTCCGCCAGGACCGAGTTGGGGGCGGGCTCGTCCTCCCCGCTCCAGCCGGGCTCCAGGCGCAGGTCGTCGGCGGCGGTCGGCAGCAGGTCGCCCGGGCCCATGTCGCCGGGGCGCAGCCGCTCGCTCCACGGCACCCACTGCGGCGCCAGGACGGCGTCGGGGCCGGGCAGGAGGACGGTCTCGTCCAGCGTCACCAGCCTGCTGCGCGAGGCGCGGGTGACGGTCACGGCCCAGCGCCAGCCGCGGTAGGCGGCCTCACGGCACTCGAAGAAGTGCGTGACGACGCGGTCCCCGTCGGCCTCCGCGCCGACGTACTCGCCGACCGCGTCCGCACCGGCCGCGTCGACCGCGGCCGCCCGTGCGGTCTCGACGGCCTCGGCACAGAGCCGGTCAGGGGTACGGCTTCGCATCGCAGCACTCACGAGAATCGATTCTCTCCCAATCCGTTCCCTGGTCCGCCGCTGACCCGCGTGCGGGAGCGCCGGAGGATGTGACGGCCCGGCCGGGAGCGGCGGCCGCCGTGGTTCTATTCTGCGGGACGATCCGGTCACCCGTGCCCCCGCCGTCACCCGCGGGCGGGGTCCGCCGCCGTGGAGTGCGAGGGGAACGCTACCGGCCGGTCGGGGGGCGGGGACAGTCCGCTTGCACGACACCGGTCCGCGAGGGGCGTAACCGGCGTGCGGGACGGGGTTGTCGGGCAGGATGGCGGACGTGGCCGAAGAGACCTCGGCGCAGCACGCCCTGCACGAACCGCACGACACCGCTCAGCCGCCCCCGGGGCGGCCGGAGCGGGACGGCGCCGTGCGCCGGGTCCGGCGCGCCGTGCACGGCGGCGCCTCGGCGGCGGCCCGCGGGGCCGGCCGCGTGGTGCACGGCACCGGGCGCCGGATCCGCCGGGCCACCTCGGCGGAGGGCGCCGGGGAGTCGGGGCTGGCGAAGCTGATCGAGCTGCACGCGGTCAACTCCTTCGGCGACATGCTGATCACCATCGCGCTCGCCTCCACCATCTTCTTCTCGGTGCCGACCGGCGAGGCCCGCGGCCGGGTCGCCCTCTACCTGCTGGTCACCATGGCGCCGTTCGCGGTCCTCGCCCCGGTGATCGGGCCGCTGCTGGACCGGCTGCCGCACGGCCGCCGGGCCGCGATGGCGATGTCGATGCTGACCCGCGCCGTCCTGGCCTGGACCATGGCCGGGGTGATCGAGGGGGGCGGCCTCGCGCTCTACCCGGAGGCGCTGGGGGTGCTGGTGGCCTCCAAGGCGTACGGGGTGGTGCGCAGCGTCGTCGTGCCGCGGCTGCTGCCGCACCAGGTGACGCTGGTGAAGGCGAACTCCCGGGTCACCCTGGCCGGGCTGCTCGCCACCGGCGTCGCGGCGGGCGTCGGCGGGCTGCTGCACCTGCTGGGGCCCGCGTGGCCGCTGCGCGGGGCGTTCCTGGTCTTCGTCGCGGGGACGCTGCTGGCGTTCGGGCTGCCGCACACGGTGGACTCGGCCAAGGGCGAGCAGCGGGCGCTGCTGCTCAAGGAGGACGCGGGCGGCGCGGGGCAGGACGGGTACTGCGGGCAGGACGGCGACCGGTACGGGGACGGGCGGTACGGGGGCGGGCAGGACGGGGACGGCCGGGACGGCGACGGCGGGCTGGCCGGGTCCGCGCGGCCGCAGGCCGGGCCCGGGCGGCTGCGGGAGCGGCCGCTGCGCTCGGTGGGCCCCTCGGTGCTGCTGGCGCTGCGCGCCGTGGCGTCCCTGCGGGGGCTGTCGGGCTTCCTCACGATGTTCCTGGCGTTCCTGCTGCGGTCCGGCTCGGTGGGCGGCATGAACCCCGGCCTGGCGCTGGGCATGGTGGCCGCGGCGGCCGGCGTCGGCAACGCCCTCGGCTCGGTGCTGGGCTCCTGGCTGCGCACCCGCGGCCCGGAGGCGACGGTGGCCGCCATGGTGGCGCTCGCGGCGGCGGCGGCGGCCTGCGGGGCGCTCTGGTTCGGCCCGCTGACCGTGACCCTGGTGGCGGGGTGCGCCGGGCTGGCCCAGTCGCTGGGCAAGCTGGCATTGGACGCCCTGATCCAGCGGGACGTGCCGGAGCAGGTCCGCACCTCCGCGTTCGCCCGTTCGGAGACGCTGATGCAGCTGTGCTGGGTGGCCGGCGGCGCCCTCGGCATCGTGCTGCCCCTGGACGGCGTGCTGGGCATGGGCGTGGCCGCGGGGGTGCTCGCGGTGGTGCTGGCGTTCACGCTGCGGAGCCTGTTCGGGGGCGGGGGCCGCGGCACACCGCACCCCCGCGTGGCGTGAGAGGGGCGGACCGGTAGCCTCGGTCCCATGAGCATCAACAGCCGAGCCGTCGCCGCCGCCGGCGCCGTCGTAGTCGTCAGCGCCGGCCTGGTCGGCTGGGGGGTCGCCACGGCCGCGGGCGAGGACAAGCCGGTGAACCGGATGGTCACCGTGGTCGCCGGGTCGAACACCGCCAACGCCGAGCCCACCTGCTGGAACGACGGCAAGCCGCTGGACGGCGCCGCCCAGCAGAGGTGCCAGGCCAATGCCGCCAAGCAGGAGAAGGACGGCAAGCTGAAGTCCGTCGAGGTGACCAGCGGCTCCCGGATCGGCGTCGGCGTCGACCCGGCGATCGCCGACAAGGGCTGGTTCGCCTTCACCGACGGGGGCGCCCAGGGCCAGGCCACCCTCGCCTCCGCCCGCCGCACCGGCACCTTCTCCGGCCTCGTGCCGGCCTCCACGGTGCTGAAGTCGACCGGGAAGACCCTGGTGACGGTCGTCGAGGCCGACACGAAGAACCAGGAGATCTACGGCGTCTGGTACTTCACCCTGAAGAACAAGGACGCCTGAGGGGCGCCGTCCTCCGATGAGCGCGACGCCGCACCGCGGTGACCAGCCGGGCCGGACGGCCCGGCTGCTCGTCGTCACCGCCGTCGCGGCGGAGCGCGACGCGGTCGCCGAAGGGCTGCGGCGCGCGGGGGCTCTCGTGGACGGTGCCACCGGCGCCGCCGGCTTTCCCGGTGCCGCGGACGGGCCCGTGCCCGCGGCGGACGCGCACCGTGCGGCGGGCGGCGGCCCGGAGGCCGTCGTCCTGGCCGCCGGGGTCGGCCCCGCCGCGGCCGCGGCGGCCGCCGCCGGGGCCCTCGCCGACGCCGCGGCCCGCTCGCGCCCCTTCCACCTGGTGGTCTGCGCCGGCATCGCCGGCGGCTTCGCCCCCGCCGCGCCGGTCGGCTCGGCCGTGCTGGCGGACGCCGTGGTCGCCGCCGACCTGGGCGCCACCACCCCGGACGGGTTCGCCGACGTGGCCGAACTGGGCTTCGGCACCGTGCGGCACCTCCCGCCGAAGCCCGCCGTGGACCTGGCCGCGGCCGCGCTGCGCGCCGCCGGGATCCCGACCGCGGTGGGCCCGGTCCTGACCGTCTCCACCGTCACCGGCACCGCGGAGCGGGCCGCCGGACTCGCGGCGCGCCACCCCGGAGCGGCGGCCGAGGCGATGGAGGGCTTCGGCGCGGCCGAGGCCGCGGACCGGTACGGGGTGCCGGTCCTGGAACTGCGCACCGTGTCCAACGCGGTGGGCCCGCGGGACCGCGCCGCCTGGCGGATCGGCGAGGCGCTGGAGACGCTGCGGCAGGCGTTCGCCGCGCTGCCGCTGCGGGAACTGACCGACACCGCCGCCGCCGGCACCGCCGCGAAGGAGAGCAGCTGACCATGGAGCGCGCCACCCCCGTGCAGTCCGACGCCGTGCAGTCCGACGCCGTGCGGTCCGACGCCGTGCGGCCCGACGCGGTTCGGCCCGCCCCCGGCCGGGAGACGGCCGCCCCGGCGGACCGGCTCTCCGTCGCGTACTCGCCGTGCCCCAACGACACCTTCGTCTTCCACGCCTGGGCCCACGGCCTGGTCCCCGGCGCGGAGGCGCCGGAGGTCGTCTTCGCCGACATCGACGTCACCAACGGGATGGCCGAGCGCGGCGAGCTGGACGTCCTGAAGATCTCCTACGCCGCCCTGCCGTGGGTGCTGGACGAGTACGCGCTGCTGCCGTGCGGCGGCGCGCTGGGCCGCGGCTGCGGGCCGCTGGTGCTCACCGGCCCGGACGCCTCCGGCGACCCGGCCGACCTGGCCGGCAAGGTGGTGGCGGTGCCCAGCGAGCGCTCCACCGCCTACCTGCTCTTCCGCCTCTGGGCGGCGGCGGCGGTGCCCGGCGGCCTGGGCGAGGTCCGGGTGCTGCCGTTCCACGAGATCATGCCGGCGGTGCGCGACGGCGTCGTCGACGCCGGCCTGGTCATCCACGAGGCCCGCTTCACCTACGGCCGGTACGGGCTGCGCTGCCTCGCCGACATGGGCGAGGCGTGGGAGGCCGCCACCGGGCTGCCGATCCCGCTGGGCGCGATCGTGGCCCGCCGCTCGCTCGGCCCGGAGCGGCTGCGGGCGCTGGCGGACACCCTCCGCGCCTCGGTACGGGCGGCGTGGGACGACCCGGAGGCGTCGCGCGGGTACGTGCTGGCGCACGCCCAGGAGATGGACCCGGCCGTCGCCGACCAGCACATCGGGCTCTACGTCAACGAGTTCACCGCCGACCTGGGCGAGGACGGCTACGCCGCGGTCCGGGGGCTGCTCACCCGGGCCGCCGCGGAGGGGCTCGTCCCGGCGGTGGCGCCGGGCGCCCTGGACTTCCCCGGCCGCACCGGCTGACACGGCGTGCGCCGCGCGACGGCGCGGGCCTCAGACGTCGAACTGGTCGGCCACCGCCCGCAGCAGGGTCGCCAGCTTCTGCCCCGTCGGCCGGTTCGGGTAGCGGCCGTGCTGCAGGCCGGGGAGCACCGCGTCCAGGGTGGAGATGAGGTCCTGCACGATGGGCGCCATCTCGTCCGGCCTGCGGCGCTGCGCGGCGGCGACCGACGGCGGGGTGTCGAGGAGCGCCACCGACAGCGCCTGGTCGCCGCGGTGCCCGGCGACGACGCCGAACTCGACGCGCTGGCCCGGCGTCAGCGTGGTCACTCCGGCCGGGAGCGCCTTGGAGTGCACGAAGACGTCGCCGCCGTCGTCACGGGAGAGGAAGCCGAAGCCCTTCTCGCTGTTGAACCACTTGACCTTGCCGGTGGGCACGGGAGACCTCGTCCTGGTGTGTGGGAGCGGTGGGTGGGGGTGGTGCGTGAAAGGGGGGCGCGGTGCCAGGGGCGGCGCGCGGCAGGGGCCGGGCCGCCCGGCCGGTCAGCGGAGGCCCGCCGGGACGGGCGGCGCCCCGGGCCGCCGCACGGCGCCCGCGCGGGCACGCCCCGACGGCGACGGCGTCCTGCTCGTGGGACTCACCCCCCGGTCCTGGTGCGGGGTGCGGATCGACCCCGTGCGCAACCTGCATACCCTGGTGGGGTGAGCACCGAAACCAGCAACCCCGGCGACGCGCTCGTCCGCGCGGGGGCCGTCGTCTTCATCGTCGGCGCAGTGGCCACCGTCGTCACGTTCGTCCCGCTGTTCCTGGACCTCGCCCGGCTGCCGTCGGCCGCCTACTGGCTCAGCATGCTGATGCCCGTCGGCTTCCTGGTCGCCCTGGTGGGGCTGCTGCGGTCCGCCCGCGCCCAGCGGCGGCACACCGCCGGCTGACGGCGCCCGGAGCCACGGGCCCGGTCCGGGCCGGGGCGACCCGGTCAGCGCGGCGACGGCGCCCCCGCGAGGTGGCCGTCCAGCCAGGCGGGGAAGGCCGTCAGGTCCTCCAGCACCGCGTCCGCGCCCGCCTCGCGCAGCGCCTCCGCGCCGTAGGGGCCGGTGGCGACCGCGACGGCCAGGGCGCCGGCGGCGCGGGCGCCGGTGATGTCGCCGAGGTGGTCGCCCACGTACACGGAGGCGGCCTCGGCGCGCAGCGCCTCGCCCTTCTGCTGCGCCCAGACCGAGCCGGCCAGGGCGTCCACCGCGAGGCCGACGTGGTCGAGGTGGCGCTGCGCGTTGGGCCCGTGCTTGCCGGTGACCACGACGACGCGGCCGCCGTGCGCGCGCACGGCGGCGACGGCCTCGGCTGCGCCGGGCAGCGGGACGCAGGCGGGGACGGCGATGTCGACGTACAGCTCCCGGTAGCGGTCGGCGACCTCGGGGATGCGGTGCTCGGGGAACCAGTGCGCCAGCTCCACCTCCAGCGGCGGCCCGAGGCGGGTGACCGCGAGGGCGCTGTCGATCCGCACCCCGGTCTCGGCCGCGACGGCGTCGTAGGTCGCCCTGATGCCGGGGCGGGTGTCGAGCAGGGTCATGTCGAGGTCGAAGCCCACGGTCAGCGGGGCGCCGGACGTCACAGCAGCCATGGCCGCCACCCTACGGGCCCCGGGTGACGGGCCGGTGACGCGGCCGCGGACGGCGGGGGCGGGAGGCCCGGGGCGGGCCCGCCCGGGCGGACGGCGGGGGCGGGGGCGCGCGGACGGCCCTGCGTCCGCGCGCCGGCCGTCCGCCGCCGTCCGGACCCTTGTGGGCCGTGGCGGACCGCCCCACCATGGCAGGATGCCGAGCACCCGTGAGCAGTCGCCCGCCGAGCGGCGCAAGGCCTGGATCGCCCGCTCCTTCGACCTCGCCTCGGACAGCTACGACGAGGCCAACGGCCCCTTCTTCAACCCGGTCGGGGAACGCCTGGTGGACCTGGCCGGCCTGCGCCCCGGCGACCGGGTCCTGGACGTGGGCTGCGGCCGCGGCGCCGTCCTCTTCGCCGCCGTCGCGGCCGTCGGCCCGGACGGGTACGTCGCCGGGGTGGACCTGTCGCCCGCCATGGTCCGCCGCACCGCCGCCCAGGCCGCCGGGGCCGGACTGCGGAACGTCTCGGTCCGGGTGGGCGACGCGGAGGACCCGGGCTTCCCCGACGGCTCCTTCGAGGCCGTCCTCTCCTCATTCTCCCTCGTCCTCACCCCGGACCCGGCCGCGGCCCTGGCCCGCGCCCGGCGCCTGCTGGCACCGGACGGCCGCTTCGGCACGACGTCCTTCGGGCCGGACCCGGAGCCGGCCTGGCGGGAGGCCGTGCGGGTGCTGCGGGACTTCGCCGACCCGGAGGCCGCCGGGGCGTACGCGCGGCCGTTCAACGCCCTCGCCGACGACCCGGAGGGGATGCTCGCCGCGGCCGGGTTCGCCGGGGTCCGCACCGTGGAGGGCACCACGGCGACGGAGTTCGCGGACCTGGACGCCTGGTGGCGGTCCGCCTGGGCCGACGGCCACCGGGGCGTCCTGGAGACCATCCCGCCGGACCGCCGCGAGGAGGCGCGGCGCGCCGCCTGCGCCGTCGTCGCACCGCTGGCCGGGTCCGACGGGCGCCTCGTGCGGCGCACCGCCGTCCGCTGGACCATCGCCCGGCGCGGCTGACCCGCGCCGCCGGCCGGCCGCGGCCGGCCGGCGGCTCGCTCCGGCGGCTCACTCCGGCGACCGCGAACCCCCGCGCAGGGCCAGCCAGCCCGTGAAGACGGCCGACCCGGCGGCCGCGCCGCGCAGAACCACCGGGACCAGTGCCCGTGCGGCCTGCCGGAACTGCTCGTCGCCCGGCGGCGGACCGCCCCAGCGGCCCGCCGCCCGGCCCCAGAGCCACACCCCGGCGCAGAGCACCGCCAGGGCGGGGATGCCGAGGACGGCGAACCGGCGGGCCGCCCGGCCCGTGCGGCGCGAGGCGTAGGCGGCGAGCCAGCCCAGCAGCATGGGGAGCGGCAGCCCGGCCACCGCCCCCGCGGCCAGCAGCAGCGCCGCCAGCGACTCCAGGAGCAGCGGGCGTCCGGCCCGGACCCGGGCCGGGCGCCCGCCGCGCCGCAGCCGCACCCGTCGCCGCCGCTGCGGGGGCGCGGCTGCGGCCGGCTCCTGCGGACCCCCGGCGGGGTGCTCCCCGGCGGGCGGCCCGGCGGGGGCCGCGACGGCGGGCGGCTGCTCGGACTCGAAGCGGATCTCGAAGCCGTCCCAGCCGGGGAAGTCCTCGGCGGTGGGCATGTGCGCGGGCGGGACCGGCCCCGGCTCGGCCTGCGGCACCGCGGCCGCCGCCTCCCCCGGGACCCGCCACCACTCCGGGTCCCGGGCGGCCGGTACCCCGGGTCCCCGACCGTCCTGCGGCGGTCCGGCCGGCAGCGGTCCGGCGGCGTCGGCGGAGCCGCCCTTCGCGGAGCCGCTCCTTCCCGGGCCGGCCTTCCCGGCTCCCCACAGCCCCGCGCCCCACAGCCCCGCGCCCCGCGATGCCGCACCCCGCGACTCCGCACCCCGCGGCCCCGCCGGGCCGCCGCCGGGCTCCGCCGGGGGCCCGTCGGGGGCCGTGCGTCCGGCCGGGGCGGCGCGCGGCGCGGGGACCGGCCGTGCCCCGGCAGCCGCTCCCCCGTCCCGGGCACCGGCCCCGCCACCGCCCCGGCCGGCGGCGGCCCGGCGGACCACCTCGTCGGGCGGCCCGATCCGCTCCAGCACCCGCCGGACGGCGGCCGGGGTGTCCCGGGCCGCCGCCCGGCGCCCGTCGATGTCGGCGCGCAGCTCGGCCACCAGCCGGGCGCGCTCGGCGGCCGGCAGGGAGGACCGGGCGAGGTCGGAGACCCGGCCCAGGTAGTCGTAGACCAGCTTGTCGCTCTCGACGCCCATCCGCGCCCTCCCGCCCCTCGCCGACCCCTGCGAGGGGACCGTACCCGCGCACGTCCGCCCCGACGACGCCGCCGCGCCCCGGAACCGGCCGCCGCACCGGACCGGGCGGCCTCCGGCGCGCACCGGCCGCCGCCCACCCGCCGGCGGCCACCGTGCCGTCCGCACCCCGCCCCGCCCCATACCCGGCCCGCCCCGTCCCCGCCCCGCGCCGTCCCCGGCCCACCGGACGAAGCCGCGGCCGACGGCGCGGGGGCCGACCCGTCGGGGCCGCCCGGTCAGGGGCGGACCGGCGCCCGGCGGCCGACCGGCCCGGGGCCGCCGCCGGGCTCCTGCCGTGCACCGGGCCCGACTAACCTGGGTCGGATGACCGAGCAGACCGCAGGGCGGACCGCCGCCGCGCCCCGCACCCTCGCCGAGGAACTCCGCGCCCGCGGGGACGACGCCCTGGCCGCCCTGCTGCGCGCCCGCCCCGACCTGCTCAACCCGGTGCCGAGCGACCTGGCGCAGCTCGCCGGCCGCATCTCCACCCGCGCCTCCTCCCTCCGCGCCCTCGAACGCCTCGACCGCTTCACCCTCCAGACCGCCGAGGCCCTGGCCGCCGCCCCCGACGGCTGCGACCGCCGTACCCTGCGCGCCCTGCTCACCGGCACACCCGGTGTGCCGCCGCCCCCGGGCGCCGACCCGGTGGACACCGCCGCGGTGGACGCCGCCCTGCCCGGCGCCCTCGCCCTGCTGCGGGACCGGGCCCTGCTGTGGGGCCCCGACACGTCCCTGCACCTGGTCCGCACCGTCCGGGAGCTCCTCGCGCCGACCGCCGCGCGGCCCGGGCCGACCGGCCTGGGCCCCACCCTCGCCGAGGCCACGGCGGGCATGTCCCCCGGCCGCCTCCAGGAGCTCCTGGCCGACGCCGGGCTGCCCGCCACCCACGACCCGGTCTCCGCCGTCGCCGCCCTCACCGACCTGCTGACCGACCGGGAGCGGGCCGACGCCCTGGTCGGCGGCGCGCCCGAGGCCGCACGCGCGGTGCTGGACCGCCTGGCCTGGGGCCCGCCGACGGGCACCGTCCCCGACGCCGGGCGGCCCGTCCGCGCCGAGGAGGCCCGCAGTCCCGTCGAGTGGCTGCTCGCCCGCGGCCTGCTGCTGCCCGCGGGCCCCCGCACGGTCGTCCTCCCCCGCGAGGCGGCCCTGCACCTGCGGGCGGGCCGCAGCCACCGCACCGTGGAGGCCGCGCCGCCCGGGGTCGGGCCGACCCGCGTCCACGAGCCGCAGGGCGTCGACGCGGCCGCGGCGGGACAGGCGTTCACCGCCGTCCGCACCGCCGAGGAACTGCTCGACCTGTGGTCGCTCACCCCGCCGCCCGTGCTGCGGGCGGGCGGCCTCGGCGTCCGGGACCTGCGGCGGGCCGCGGCCGCCCTCGACGTCCCGGAGGCCACGGCGGCCTTCTGGATCGAACTCTGCTTCGGCGCGGGCCTGCTGGCGTCCGACGGGGAGGCCGACGAGGTGTGGGCGCCCACGCCCGCGTACGACACCTGGCTGCAGCAGCCCGTGGCCCGGCGCTGGGCCCTGCTCGCCCGGACCTGGCTGGCCGCCACCCGCGTGCCCGGCCTGGTCGGCACGCGCGACGCCAAGGGCAGGGCCCTCGTCGCGCTCGGCCCCGACCTCGACCGCACCCTCGCCCCCGGCACCCGCCGGGCCGTGCTGGAGCAGCTCGCCGCCCTCGCCCCGGGGACGGCGGCCGGGGCGGACGCCCTGCTGCCCGCCCTGCGCTGGCACCGCCCGCTGCGCGGCGGCCCCGCCACCGGCGAGGGCCGCGACCTGCGCGACGACCTCACCGCCCGGACCCTCGCCGAGGCCGAACTCCTGGGCGTCACCGGCCGCGGCGCCCTCGCCTCCCCCGGCCGCGCCCTGCTCGCCGGGGCCGACCCGGTGCCGCTGCTGGAGCCGCTGCTGCCCCGGCCGCTGGACCACGTCATCCTGCAGCCCGACCTCACCGCGATAGCCCCGGGCCCGCTGCTCACCCCGCTCTCCCAGGAGCTGGCGCTCGCCGCCGACGTCGAGTCCAAGGGCGGCGCCACCGTCTACCGGTTCACCCCGGACTCCGTGCGCCGCGCCCTGGACGCCGGGCGCACCGCCGCCGACCTGCACGACTTCCTCGCCCGGCACTCCCGCACCCCCGTGCCGCAGCCGCTCTCCTACCTCGTCGACGACGTGGCGCGCCGCCACGGCCGGCTCCGGGTCGGCGCCGCCTCCGCCTACCTGCGGTGCGACGACGACTCCCTGCTCGCCGAGATCCTGGCCGACCGCCGCTCCGAGCGGCTGCGGCTGCGCCGCCTGGCCCCCACGGTGCTCGCCGCCCAGGCCGGCCCGGAGGCCGTGCTGGAGCGGCTGCGGGCGATGGGGTACGCCCCGGCGGCGGAGTCGCCCGACGGCGACATCGTCGTCGTCCGCCCCGACGCCCGCCGCACCCCGCCGCGCAGCGCCCCCGCGCCCGTCCCGGACGGGCCCCCGGCCCCGGACGACGTGCTGCTGGACGCGGCGGTGCGGGCCGTCCGCGCGGGCGACCGGGCCTCCACCGCGGCCCGCCGCGCCGTGGTCGCCGGACCGGCCGCCGCCGCGGACGGCATCCGGCTCCCCCGGACCGCGGCCGCCGAGACCCTGGCCGCGCTGCAGACCGCCGTGCTGCTGGGCGAGCGGGTCTGGATCGGGTACGTCAACGCCGAGGGCTCGGCCGGGCAGTACGTCGTCGCCCCGGTGAAGGTCGAGGGCGGCCGGGTGACCGCCTACGACCACGCCCGCGACGAGCTGCGGACCTTCTCCCTGCACCGCATCACCGGCGTCGCCGACCTGGACGAGGCCGGCCTGGACGAGGCCGGCGGGGGCGGCGCCTGAGCCGGTCCGGGGCCGCCCCCGCGGCCGGACGGGCTCCGGCGGGCCGGCCGCGGCCGGGGACGGCCCCTCGGCCGGCGTGGCCTCCCCCGGGCGCCCTGCCGGGACCGCCCGGTCCGGCGGCCGGTCCGGCGGCCGGTCCCGGCAGGGCACCCGGATGCGCGACACTGGAGGGTCCGCCCCGCCGCTCCCCCGGAAAGGACCCCGCGTGAACGACGGACCGCTGATCGTCCAGAGCGACAAGACCCTGCTCCTGGAGGTCGAGCACCCGAAGGCCGACGACTGCCGACGGGCCATCGCGCCCTTCGCCGAGCTGGAGCGGGCGCCGGAGCACGTCCACACCTACCGGGTGACGCCCCTCGGCCTGTGGAACGCGCGCGCCGCCGGGCACGACGCCGAGCAGGTCGTGGACGCCCTGGTGACGTACTCCCGGTACCCGGTGCCGCACGCCCTGCTGGTGGACGTGGCCGAGACCATGGCGCGGTACGGGCGCCTCCAGCTGCAGAAGCACCCCTCCCACGGGCTGGTGCTCTCCACCACCGACCGGCCGGTGCTGGAGGAGGTGCTGCGGTCGAAGAAGGTCGCGCCGCTGGTGGGCGTCCGGGTCGACCCGGACACGGTGGCGGTCCACCCGTCCGAGCGCGGCCAGATCAAGCAGGTGCTGCTCAAGCTCGGCTGGCCCGCCGAGGACCTGGCCGGGTACGTGGACGGCGAGGCGCACCCGATCGCGCTGGAGCAGGACGGCTGGCACCTGCGCCCCTACCAGCGGCAGGCGGTGGAGGGCTTCTGGCACGGCGGATCGGGCGTCGTGGTGCTGCCCTGCGGCGCCGGCAAGACCCTGGTCGGGGCGGCGGCGATGGCCGAGGCGAAGGCGACGACGCTGATCCTGGTCACCAACACGGTCTCCGCCCGGCAGTGGAAGCACGAGCTGGTGAGGCGGACGACCCTCACCGAGGACGAGATCGGCGAGTACAGCGGCGCCCGCAAGGAGATCCGCCCGGTCACCATCGCGACCTACCAGGTGATGACCACGCGGCGGAAGGGCGTCTACCCGCACCTGGAGGTCTTCGACTCCCGCGACTGGGGCCTGATCGTCTACGACGAGGTGCACCTGCTGCCCGCGCCGATCTTCCGCTTCACCGCCGACCTGCAGGCCCGCCGCCGCCTCGGCCTGACGGCGACGCTGGTGCGGGAGGACGGCCGCGAGGGCGACGTGTTCTCGCTGATCGGCCCGAAGCGCTTCGACGCGCCGTGGAAGGAGATCGAGGCGCAGGGCTACATCGCGCCCGCCGACTGCTGCGAGGTCCGGGTCACCCTCACCGAGTCCGAGCGGCTGGCGTACGCGACGGCCGAGCCGGACGAGCGCTACCGGTTCTGCGCCACCACCGCGACCAAGCGGCGGGTGGTGGAGGCGCTGGTGGAGCAGCACCGGGGCGACCAGACGCTGGTCATCGGCCAGTACATCGACCAGCTGGACGAGCTGGGCGAGGCGCTGGGCGCCCCGGTGATCAAGGGCGAGACGACCAACCTCCAGCGGGAGAAGCTCTTCGACGCCTTCCGCGAGGGCGAGATCTCGGTGCTGGTGGTGTCCAAGGTCGCCAACTTCTCCATCGACCTGCCGGAGGCCGCGGTCGCCATCCAGGTGTCGGGGACCTTCGGCTCCCGGCAGGAGGAGGCGCAGCGGCTGGGGCGGGTGCTGCGGCCGAAGGCGGACGGCCGGGCGGCGCACTTCTACTCGGTGGTGGCGCGGGACACCGTGGACCAGGACTTCGCCGCGCACCGGCAGCGGTTCCTGGCCGAGCAGGGCTACGCCTACCGGATCACCGACGCCGACGACGTGCTGCGCGGCGCGGGGGACGACCCGGTGCGCTGACCGGCGGACGGCGCAGCCCCGGCCCCGGGTCCTCCGGGGCCGGGGCCGGGGCGGTGCGGGTCAGCCGGCGAGCGGCTCGAAGGGGCTGACGGCGATCTCGGGGCCGCAGACGTCGAGCGTGCCGTTGTCGACGCCGCCGCGCACCCGGACCTTCAGCACCGCGGTCTCGTCGGGGAGGATCACGGAGGCGTAGGCGGACTGCACGCCGCAGACCTTGCGGGCGGACGCGCTGCCCTCGCCGTTGACGTTGCCGTAGGCGAGCCGGGCCACGGCCTTCGCCCCGGGGGCGAGCCGGACGGCGGTGGCGGGGCTGTCCTGGCGGCGGGCGGTCAGGGGGGAGCTCTTGCCCTGGTCGTCGCGGACCTCGACGCCGGGGAAGCCCTTGAGGGTGCAGGTGCGGCCGGAGGTGTTGACCACCTGGACGGCGGCCGTGGCGGGCTCCTGCTCGCTCGCGTCGCTCGCGGGACCGGTCACGGAGACGGCGAGGTCGGCCGTGCGGCAGCGGGTGCCGGCGGCGGTCCCCGAGCCGGTGCCGCCGGTGGACGCGGCCCCCGTGCCCTTGCCCTGGCCGGGGGCGCCGGCCGGGGTGGCCGCGGCGGCGCCGCCGCCCGTGCCGCTGCCCGTGCCGCCGGCCGGGGCGGCGGCCGTGGTGGAGCCCCCGGCGGAGGCGGCGGAGCCGGAGGCGGTGTCGTTGCAGGCGGTCAGGCCGAGGCCCGCGACGAGGGCTGCGGCGGCGAAGGCGGTGGTGCGGACGAGTCGCACAGGGTCCCCCCGGGGGATGGTGGTGGTGAGGTCGACGTGCCTCACCACGCAGCCCCGGGGGGCCTGGTTGCGGACCGGGCGCAGGTCCTTCACATGGCCCTTCTCACAGGACCGGTCCGCAACCGGGGCCTGCTCAGACGGCGTCCGGTTCCGCCTTGCGGCGCTGCCACCAGTGGCGGCGCGGCGGGTGGACGACGCGGGAGATGCGGCGTCCCAGCAGCAGGTACCCGATCAGGGAGCCGGCCGTGTTGAGGATGACGTCGTCGATGTCGAACGACCGGCCCTGGACGACGGCGCCCTGGACGAGCTCGACCAGCAGCATGACCGCAGCGGTGGCCAGCAGGATCCGCAGCAGGCCCCGGGTCCTCGGCACCAGCACCGGCATCAGCACGCCGAAGGGGACGCCCAGGACGATGTTGCCGCCGATCTGCTTGACGGCGTCGCGCACCGAGGGCTGGTGCAGGTAGAGCCGGAGCGACTCGCCGGGGTGGAGGTTGCTGTGCGAGATCGGCACCGAGGCGGGCGACGGGGTGAGGGTGAGCCGGGCCAGGACGGCGGCGAAGGCCACCATCGCGGCGAAGGCCACCAGCATGATCAGGGCCCGCAGCAGGGAGGCGACGGGTGAGCGGGGGGCGGACCGGCGCACGGCCGGGTCCGCGGCGGCCGCCGGGGGGACGGTCCTCTGCGGCGCGGTCCTCCGCCACAGGGACCTGCGGGCCGGGGCCTGCGGGGCCGGGGCCGGGGTCCCCGGCGGGGCGGCCTTCGGCGGGACCGCCGCGGCGGACGGGCGCAGCCTCCCCCGCAGCGCTCCGGCGGCCCGGGCGAACCGGCCCCCGGCGGCGCCGCCGCTGCTCCCCGCGGTGGCGGTGTCCCTGATCGTCGACACGGTCGTCTCCCCCTCCTGGTTCGGCACAGTGCGTTCCTGCGGGACGCGTATACCCCCTGCGGTGGCGGCTACGCGGCCGAGCTGGGGTGATGCACCGTCAGTCCGGGGTGCGGCGGGACGGTTTCAGCGGTCGACGCCGTCCCTCCCGAGGACGGCCACCCGGACCGCGGTGCCGACGAGGATGCCCGCCCGGCGGACCGCGGTCATCAGCGGGTGGCCGTGGTGCCCGGGGGCGGGGCTGCTGCCGTGGGGGTGCGGCGGCTCCTGCTGCGGGGGGACCCGCGGCGGCGGGCCTGTCGGAGGACGTGGGGTGAGGTCTGCGGAGCTCATGCCTCCACGGTAGGTCGCGCCTCCCGCCCGCGGTATCGGCCGCGGGGCGGCTCCCGGCGGGCGCGGGCCGGCCCGCGGGCGTACGGCGTGTCCTCCTCAGGGGGGCGCCCGACCCCGGGACGACCCCGAGGGGGCGCGCCACCCGCCTGGACGCGGGTGTTCGCCGGGCGGACGCGGAGGGTCTACGATGGCGCGCCTGCCCGCCTCCCGAACCGTGGTGCCCGCTCGCCGGGCAGCCGTGGGAGGAAGCCCTCCGGTCGGCAACCGGTCGGCATCCTTCACAGTGTTCCGTTACGAGACCGCCGCGGCACCGGGCCGGCCCCCTTTCCCGGCCCCCCGGGTCCGCCGCGGCCGGGAAGGCCTCGCCGTGCCCTCGCACGCCTCCACCACGTCCGGCGCGTCCCCGGACGCGTCCTCCGCCGCACCCGTCATCGCAGCCCCGGCGGCGCCCGCACCGGCCGCCGCGCCGCCGGGCCCGCCCGCCGCCGACGCCGCCGACTCCGCCGGCGGCTCCCCCGGCGGGCCGGACGACCCGCTGGAGCGCGAACGCGCCCACCTGCACGCCTCCCGCGCCGCGCTGCGCGCCATGCGGGAGGACGTCGAGTCGCTGGACCTCACCGACGTCGCCGGCACCTGGGTCTCCGCCGAGGTGCTGCGCACCCAGATCCGCAACCGCGTCGCCGCGCTCGCCGACCTCGCCCACACCCCGCTCTTCTTCGGCCGCCTCGACTACCTGCACCGGATCGGCGGCGAGGAGGCCGAGGGCGCGGGCGGGGACCGCTTCTACATCGGCCGCCGCCACGTCCACGACGGCAGCGGCGACCCCATGGTGATCGACTGGCGCGCGCCCGTCTCGCAGCCGTTCTACCGGGCCAGCCGCACCGAGCCGATGGACGTCGGGCGGCGCCGCCGCTTCGGCTACACCGGCGGCGAGCTCACCGCCTACGAGGACGAGCACCTGAGCGACCCCGCCGAGGCGGAGACCGCGAGCGCGCTGCTGGCCGCCGAGATCGAACGGCCCCGCGTCGGCCCGATGCGGGACATCGTCGCCACCATCCAGCCGGAGCAGGACGAGATCGTCCGTGCCGGGGTCTCCGGCTCGGTCTGCGTGCAGGGCGCACCCGGCACCGGGAAGACCGCGGTCGGCCTGCACCGGGTGGCGTACCTGCTGTACGCGCACCGCGACCGGCTGGCCCGCACCGGTGCGCTGGTGATCGGCCCCAACCGGTCGTTCCTGCAGTACATCGAGCAGGTGCTGCCGGCGCTCGGCGAGGTCGGCGTGGCACAGGCGACGGTGGAGGAGCTGGTGGCGCACGTCCCGGTGCGGGGCACCGAGCCGGCGGAGTCGGCGCGGGTGAAGGGCGACGCGCGCATGGCGGAGGTGCTGCGGCGCGCCGTGCGCTCCGGCGTGCGGACGCCCGACGAGCCGTGCGTGGTGGTGCGCGGCTCGCGGCGGTGGCGCGTGCCCGCGTACGAGCTGCAGGAGATCGTGGAGGAGCTGCTCTCCCGCGACATCCGCTACGGCGCGGCGCGCGAGGCGCTGCCGCAGCGGATCGCCCACGCCGTGCTGGTGAAGATGGAGAACGGCGGGGAGGCCCCCGACGACCGGGTGCAGGACGCGGTCGCCCGCTCCCAGGCGGTGAAGGCGACCGTGAAGGCCGTCTGGCCGCCGGTGGACCCGGTGCGGCTGGTGCACCGGCTGCTGAGCGACGCGGACTTCCTGGCGGCGTGCGCGGACGGCGTGCTCACGGCGGAGGAGCAGCGGGCGGTGCTGTGGGCGAGGCCGGGCCGGTCGGTGCGGACGGCACCGTGGACGGCGGCCGACGCGGTGCTCGTCGACGAGGCGGCCGACCTGGTGCAGCGCACGCCGTCGCTGGGGCACGTGGTGCTCGACGAGGCGCAGGACCTCTCCCCCATGCAGTACCGGGCGGTCGGGCGGCGCTGCACCACCGGTTCGGCGACGGTGCTGGGCGACATCGCGCAGGGCACCACCCCGTGGGCCACGGCGTCGTGGGCGGAGGCGCTGCGCCACCTGGGCAAGCCGGAGGCCCGGGTGGAGGAGCTGACGCGGGGCTTCCGCGTGCCGCGCGAGGTGATCGCGTACGCGTCGCGGCTGCTGCCGTCGATCGCGCCGGGGCTGGCGCCGGCGTCGTCGGTCCGCGAGGCGGCGGGGGCGCTGGAGGTGCGGCGGGTGCCGCCGCCGGAGGCAGCCGGGGCGGCGCAGGAGGCGGCCGGGGCGGCGCAGGCGGGGGACGCGGCGGCCCTGGACCGGGCGGCGGGGCTGGACGGGGCGGACGGCCGCCCCGGGCCGGACGGCGGCACCGGACCGGACGGCCACCCGGCCTTGGACGGGGCGGTGCTGGCGGCCTGCCGGGAGGCGCTGGAGCGGGAGGGCTCGGTCGGCCTGATCGCCGCCGACGCCCGCGTCCCGGTGCTGGCGGAGGCGCTGCGCGCGGCGGGGACTCCGTTCCTGGAGCCGGGCGAGGAGACCAGTGCGGAGGTGCGGCTCACGCTCGTCCCGGCCTCGCTGGCCAAGGGCCTGGAGTACGACCACGTGGTGCTGGACGAGCCCGCGGCGGTGGTGGCGGGCGAGCCGGACGGGCGCACCGGCCTGCGGCGGCTGTACGTGCTGCTCACCCGGGCCGTGTCGGGGCTGACGGTGGTGCACTCCCGGCCGCTGCCGGAGCAGTTGGGCTGAGGCGGCCGCCCGGACCGGGTCCGGCCGGGGCGCTCCCGGCCGGACCCGGTCCGGTTCGGATTGGACGGGGCCCGGTTCGGACGGGGCCCGGGGCGGGCCGGGTCAGACGGAGGCCGGTACGAGTGCGTCGACGAGGTCGCGCCAGGCCCGCACCAGGCCGGTGTCGACCGGGGAGTCCCAGCCGGCGGTGCGGACGGCGCCGCCGACGTGGAAGGCGTCCAGCCCGGCCGCGCGCAGGGCGGGGACGTGCCCGGTCCGCAGTCCGCCGCCGACGAGGAGCTGCTGCGGCCCGGCGGTGCGGGCCTCGGCGGCCAGCACGTCGAGGCCCGCGTCCACCCCGTCCGGGGAGCCCGCGGTGAGGAGGGTGTCCAGGCCGGGCAGCGCGGCGACGGCCGCCCGGGCGGCCTCGCGGTCGGCGGCGTGGTCCAGGGCGCGGTGGAAGGTCCAGCGGCAGCCGGGGACGGCGTCGAGCACCGCCCGCACGGCCGGGAGGTCGACCTCGCCGGCGGAGGTGAGGAAGCCGAGGACGAACTCCTCGGCGCCCTCGGACCGCAGCCGTGCGGCGCGGTCCCGCAACCCGTCCAGGTCGCCCGGCGCGAAGCCGTCCCGCAGGCGCAGCATGACCCGCAGCGGCACGGCGACGGCCTCCCGGATCCGGCAGAAGTCCTCCACCGGCAGGGTCAGCCCGTCGGCGTGCATATCGGTGACCAGCTCAAGGCGGTCGGCGCCGCCGGCCACGGCTGCGGCGGCGTCCGCCGGCGAGGTGGCGATCACCTCGAATATTGGTCTAGACATGTGGGCACCCTCCCACACCGGCGCCCTCCACCGCGAGCCCCGCGCCGGGCACCGGCGCGGCCGCACCACAATGGGTCCATGCCGACCGGACCCCACGCCTCCCTGCTGGCCCGCTGGAACGCCCTCCTCACCCGCTGCGGCTCCGCCGCCGACCCGGCCCCGTACGGGGAGGAGCTGCTGCGCCGCTGGTCCGAACCGCAGCGCCGCTACCACACCACCGCCCACCTGGCGGCGGTCCTGGACCAGGTGGACGCCCTCGCGGAGCACGCCGCCGACGCCGACACGGTGCGGCTCGCGGCCTGGTTCCACGACGCGGTGCACCGGCCCGACCGCTCGGAGAACGAGGAGCGCAGCGCCGCCCTCGCGGAGCGGGCGCTGACCGAGGCGGGACTGGACCGCCGCCGGGTCTCGGAGACCGCGCGGCTGGTGCGGCTCACCGCCGGCCACGACCCCGCCCCCGGCGACCGCGACGGCGAGGTGCTCTGCGACGCCGACCTCGCGGTGCTGGCCGGCGGCCCGGAGGCGTACGCGGCCTACGCCGCCGCCGTCCGCGAGGAGTACGGCTTCGTGCCCGAGGACGCCTTCCGCGCGGGCCGGGCGGCGGTGCTGCGGCAGCTGCTGGGGCTCCCGGCGCTGTACCGGACGGCGGCCGCCCGCGACCGCTGGGAGGAGCGGGCCCGGCACAACCTGGCGACCGAGCTGGAGCTGCTGGGGGACTGAGCCGGCGGGGACCGGGCGGGCGGGGAGCCGGGCCGGCGGGGAGCCGGGCCGGCGGGGGCGGACGGAGGGCGGGGGCCGCGGGCCTCAGCAGTCCGGGTGGGCGTCGACGTCGACGTCGTCGAAGAGGTCGAGCAGGCGGGAGAGGACCTTCATGCAGGCCGCGACCTCGGCGTCGGTGAGGCCGGCCGCCCGGCGCAGCAGGGCGTGCTCGTGGTCGACCACGGCGGTGATGGCCGCCCGTCCGGCGTCGGTGAGCCGGATGAGCGGGGACCGCCGGTGGGCGGGGTTCGGCACGGCCTCGACGAGGCCGTGCGCCGCGGCGTCGTTCACCATGCGCTGCACGAACTGGCGGCTGATGGACTGGGCACGGCCCATCTGCGGGACGGTCAGGGGCCCGTGCTCGCGGAGCAGGTCCAGGACGGCGCGGACGCCCACGGAGACCCCGGGGGCCGTCGCGTCCTGCTCGATCCTGCGCTGCACCCTGCGGTACAGCGGTCCCACCAGCGCGAACACGTCCATGAGCCGGGGCGCCAAGTCGTCGGGGGCGAGGGGCGGGTCGGTGTCGGTCACCCGCCCATCATGACACCCGGGTTGCCAATGTCCGGGAAAGATGACACCTGGGTTGTCATCATCCGGCATTCATGACACCTTGGTTGTCATGACTGACGCTTCCGACGTGTTCTCGTTCGACTCCGGGGACGGCCCCCTCGCCTACCGCGACACCGGCACCGGCACCGGCGGGCCGGTGGTGGTCCTGCTGCACAGCGGCTTCGTGGACGGCACCACCTGGGACGACGTGGTGCCCCTCCTCGCCCGGGACCACCGGGTGGTGGTGCCGGACGCCCGCGGGCACGGCGCGTCCGCCAACGCGAGCGGACCGTTCCGCCAGACCGACGACCTCGCCGCACTGCTGCGGCACCTCGGCACCAGGCCCGCCGTCCTCGTCGGGGTGTCGATGGGGGCGATGATCGCGGTGGAGACCGCCCTGGAGCACCCGGAGCTGGTGCGGGCGCTCGTCGTCAGCGGCGCCGGCACCGGGGCCGAGCCCGAGCAGCGCGACCCCTGGGGCGAGGACCTCCGGAACGAGCAGTTCCGCGCGCTGGCGGAGGGCGACGTGGCGGGCTGGATCGACGGGTTCGTCCGCTGGGCGGCCGGCCCGCACCGGGCGGTCGGCGAGGTCGACCCCGACGTGCTGCGGCGGATCCGGGAGTCGGCCGTGCGGACCCTCTCCAAGCACACCCCCGACGAGCCGAACCACACGGTCGCCGTCGACGGCACCGCGACGCGCGTCAAGGGGATCGCCGTGCCCGTCCTGGCCGTCCACGGCGGCCTCGACGTCCCCGACTACATCCGCCAGGCCGACGACCTCGTCCATGCGGTGGCTGACGGCCGCGCCGTGACCTTCGAGGACGCCGGGCACTACGTCCACATGGAGCGGCCGGACGCCTTCGCCCGGACCGTCGCGGAGTTCGTGGCCGGCCTGCCGGAGACCGGCTGACCCTCCGTCACCCCGCCCGGCCCGACGAGGGGACGGGCACGGGCGCAGGGGTGGGGACGGGCGCCGGGGCGGGGACGGGTGCAGGGGTGGGGGCCGGCACGGGCGCCGGGGCGGTCCCTTCCGCCGCTCCGCCGCCCTTGCGGCGGCGCAGCCCGGCGGCGGTGAGGCGGGCCACCAGCTCCCTGCTGCCGACCGGCAGCGCGCCCAGCCGCACCGCGTCGGCGTAGAGGCGTTCGGGGATGTCATAGTGATCGCGCTCGAAACCGCGCCGGGGGACGCCGAGCCGCGCGGCGAAGGCGTGCAGCTCGGCGTACGAGACGTCGCTGACCAGGTGCGACCAGAGGCGCCCGTGGCCGGGCCAGGTCGGAGGGTCGACCAGGATCACGCGTCGCCCAGCCCGCCGACGGGGGCGACCACGGCGCCCTCCTTGCCGCACACCCAGTGCGGGTCGGGGCCGAGCTCGGGCTCGATGCTCAGGGCATGCGGGTCGCCCTCGGCGGCGTGGACCGTGCAGAGCGGCCACCGGCCGTACGCCTCCAGCAGGGCGTCCTGGACGTCCTGGGCGACGAGGCCGAGCAGGAAGGCGGCACCGTCCGGCCACTGCTCGGCCCACCAGCGGCGGTGGGCCACCGCGTCCTCGACCAGCGAGACCACGGCGGCGTCGCAGACGTCGCGGGCGGTGAGGTCGGCGAGGATGCAGGCGCGCGCGGCGTGCAGCGCCGCCTCCAGGTCGGGGCCGACGGGGCTCCCGGACGGGTCGGGGCTCTCGGACGCCTCGGGGCTCTCGGACGGCTCGGGGCTCTCGGGGCTGGGCTCGGCGGACATGCGTCCCATTGTCCCCCGCCGCACCGACAGCCGGGCCGCGCCGACAGCCGGGCCGCGCCGCCGGCGGGGCAGGCGGAGGACAGCCGGAGGGCCGGGCCGCGCACGGGGGTGGCGGCCCGGCCCTCCGGCCCCCGCCCTCAGCCCGCCCAGACCGTCTTGGCGTTGCAGAACTCCCGGATGCCGAGCGCTGCCAGCTCCCGGCCGTAGCCCGACCGCCGGATCCCGCCGAACGGCAGCTGCGGGTACGAGGCCACCATGCCGTTGACGAAGACGGCGCCCGCCTCCAGCTCGGCGGTGAACAGCTCCTGCTCGGCCGGGTCCTGCGTCCAGGCCGCGGACCCCAGGCCGAAGGAGGTGGAGTTGGCCACCGCCACCGCCTCCTCGGCGGAGCCGACCCGGTAGAGCGAGGCGACCGGGCCGAAGACCTCCTCCTGGGCGATGCGCATCTCGGGCGTGATGTCGGCGAGGACGGTCGGCGGGTAGAACCAGCCCGGTCCGTCGGGCCGCTCCCCGCCGCAGAGCACGGTGGCGCCCGCCTCGACGGCGTCGGCGACCAGCTCCTCCACGTCGGCGCGGCCCTGCTCGGTGGCGAGCGGCCCCACCTCGGTCTTCTCGTCCATGGGGTCGCCGACCCGCAGCTCCCGCATCCGCGCGGTGAAGCGCTCGGCGAAGGCGTCGTAGACGTCCCGGTGGACGATGAAGCGCTTGGCGGCGATGCAGGACTGGCCGTTGTTCTGGGTACGGCCGGTGACCGCGGCGGCGACGGCGGCGTCGAGGTCGGCGGAGGGCATCACCACGAAGGGGTCGCTGCCGCCGAGCTCCAGCACGGTCTTCTTGATCTCGTCGCCCGCGACGGCGGCGACCGCCCGCCCGGCGGGCTCGCTGCCGGTGAGGGTGGCGGCGGCGACCCGGGGGTCGCGCAGCACCGCCTCGACCTCCTTCGACCCGATCAGCAGGGTCTGGAAGCAGCCCTCGGCGAAGCCGGCCCGCAGGAAGAGGTCCTCCAGGTAGAGGGCGGTCTGCGGCACGTTGGAGGCGTGCTTGAGCAGGCCGGTGTTGCCCGCCATGAGGGCGGGGGCGGCGAACCGGACCACCTGCCAGAGCGGGAAGTTCCACGGCATCACGGCGAGGACGACGCCGAGCGGCTGCCAGCGGGTCTCCGCCCGCGAGGCCTTGACGGCGGACGGGTCCGCCAGCGGCTCCGGCGCGAGGAAGCCCTCGGTGTGGTCGGCGTAGAAGCGCATGGCGGTGGCGCACTTGGCGGCCTCCGCGCGGGCCTGGGCGAGCGGCTTGCCCATCTCGGCGGTCATGGTGCGGGCGATCGCGTCCTGCTCGGCCTCCAGCAGGTCGGCGGCCCGGCGCATCCGCTCGGCGCGGTCGGCGAAGGAGGTGCGCCGGTGGGCGAGGAAGGCGTGGTGGGCGCGGGCGATCCGCTCCTCGACGCCCGGACCGCCCAGCGGCTCGAAGGTCCTGAGGGTCTCCCCCGTCGCGGGGTTCACCGATGCGATGGCCATGGCGGTCCGTCCTCCTCGGGAGGTGCGTGCGCGGTGCGGGGCGCCCGGCGGGCGCCCCGGGCGGCGCGCGGGCGCCGCCCGGGGCCTCCTTCCCGCTGTGTGCGGGGTGAAGCGCGGGCGTCGCCCGGCCGGCGGCCCCGGGGCGGTCCGGGCGGTGCGGGCACGGGCCGGAGAACGCCGGAGGGCGGCTCCCCGGTGTCGGGGAGCCGCCCTCCGGTACGGCTCTGGAGCCTCTGGTCCGCGGGGGATCAGAAGTCCATGTCACCGCCCGGCATGCCGCCGCCGGCCGGCGCGGCGGCCTTCTCCGGCTTGTCGGCGATGACGGCCTCGGTGGTGAGGAAGAGCGCGGCGATGGAGGCCGCGTTCTGCAGGGCGGAGCGGGTGACCTTGGCCGGGTCGATGATGCCCTCGGCGACCAGGTCGACGTACTCGCCCGTGGCGGCGTTCAGGCCGTGGCCGGCGGGGAGGTTGCGCACCTTCTCCACCACGACGCCGCCCTCGAGGCCGGCGTTGACCGAGATCTGCTTGATCGGGGCCTCGAGCGCGACCTTGACGATGTTGGCGCCGGTGGCCTCGTCGCCCTCCAGCTCGAGCTTCTCGAACGCGACGGAGGCCTGGAGCAGGGCCACGCCACCGCCGGCGACGATGCCCTCCTCGACGGCGGCCTTGGCGTTGCGCACCGCGTCCTCGATGCGGTGCTTGCGCTCCTTGAGCTCCACCTCGGTGGCCGCGCCGGCCTTGATGACGGCGACGCCGCCCGCCAGCTTGGCGAGGCGCTCCTGGAGCTTCTCGCGGTCGTAGTCCGAGTCGGAGTTCTCGATCTCGGCGCGGATCTGGTTCACGCGGCCCTGGATCTGGTCCGCGTCGCCGGCACCGTCGACGATGGTGGTCTCGTCCTTGGTGATGACGACCTTGCGGGCGCGGCCGAGGAGCTCCAGACCGGCGTTCTCCAGCTTGAGGCCGACCTCCTCGGAGATGACCTGGCCGCCGGTGAGGATGGCGATGTCGCCGAGCATGGCCTTGCGGCGGTCGCCGAAGCCCGGGGCCTTGACGGCGACGGACTTGAAGGTGCCGCGGATCTTGTTGACGACCAGGGTCGACAGGGCCTCGCCCTCGACGTCCTCGGCGATGATCAGCAGCGGCTTGCCGCTCTGCATGACCTTCTCGAGGATGGGGAGGAGGTCCTTGACGGAGCCGATCTTGGAGTTGGCGATCAGGATGTAGGGGTCGTCGAAGGACGCCTCCATCCGCTCCAGGTCGGTGGCGAAGTAGGCGGAGATGTAGCCCTTGTCGAAGCGCATGCCCTCGGTGAGCTCGAGCTCCAGGCCGAAGGTGTTGCTCTCCTCGACGGTGATGACGCCTTCCTTGCCGACCTTGTCCATCGCCTCGGCGATGAGCTCGCCGATCTGGGTGTCGGCGGCGGAGATCGACGCGGTGGAGGCGATCTGCTCGCGGGTCTCCACGTCCTTGGCCTGCTCGAGCAGCTGGGCGGAGACGGCCTCGACGGCCTTCTCGATGCCGCGCTTGAGGGCCATCGGGTTGGCGCCGGCGGCGACGTTGCGCAGACCCTCGCGGACGAGCGCCTGGGCGAGCACGGTGGCGGTGGTGGTGCCGTCGCCCGCGACGTCGTCGGTCTTCTTGGCGACCTCCTTGACGAGCTCCGCGCCGATCTTCTCGTAGGGGTCCTCGAGCTCGATCTCCTTGGCGATGGAGACACCGTCGTTGGTGATCGTGGGGGCGCCCCACTTCTTCTCAAGAACGACGTTGCGGCCCTTGGGGCCCAGCGTGACCTTGACGGCGTCGGCGAGCTGGTTCATGCCGCGCTCGAGGCCGCGGCGCGCTTCCTCGTCGAACGCGATGATCTTGGCCATGTGGGATGGTCCTCCATGGGGATCCCCCCGGCCTGGGTCGGGGGAAGGGGTGGCATGCTCCGGACCGCGCAGGCGCCCGCGACGGACGGTCCCCTGGCCGCGTGGGTCCTTTCCCCACCGCCCCGGAGGCCTCACCGACCCGGTCCGCTGTCACTCTCAACCTCAGAGTGCTAACGCAATGATTAGCACTCACCCGCCCCGAGTGCAAGCGACTGGCGGCACTCCGCGGACACGCCCCGGACGGCGGCGGGGCGGCGGCGGGGCGGCCGCGGCCGGAGCGGCGGCGGGGCGGCCGCGGCGGGAGCGGGGCGGGACGCGCCGGGAGGCGGCGGGCGCGGGCCGGGCCGCGTCCGGGCACGGCTGCGGGCCCGCACCCGAGGCGATCGGGTGCGGGCCCGCAGAGGACCGTGTGGAGCACTCGCCGGGCACGTCGGTCCGGGCGCTTCTCCGGTCGGTGGCCGTGGTCGGCGGCGAGACCGTCCGGCTGGTCAGCCGGCCAGGCGGACCATGTCCGCCTGCGGGCCCTTCTGGCCCTGAGAGATCTCGAACTCGACCCGCTGGCCCTCCTCGAGGGTGCGGTAGCCGTCCATCTGGATCGCGCTGTAGTGGACGAACACGTCCGCACCACCGTCGACCGCGATGAAGCCGTACCCCTTCTCCGCGTTGAACCACTTGACGGTGCCCTGAGCCATTCCAAACTCCCCTAGTACTGGCCCTTTCACGGACCCGCACTCCGCGGACCCGGGACGACCGACCACCGCAGCCCCCCGAAGCAGAGCCTGAGCGGGTGAACGTGTCGACCGCGGCTGAATGTATCCGCATCGACGCCCTGTGCAACAGGTCAAATGGACGAGAAATCGGAAGGGGCGGTGTCGGATATTCCCGACCAAATACCGCAGCGCATGGCAATACGGGCCGGACATGGCGGACCTTCGCGACATTTCGCACCGCAAAAACAGACGCGTCCATGACGCACGGGCACCACGCGGCGCCTCACCGTCTCAGGAGACGGACATGCGGGGGGCGTTGCGCGGTGCGGCGGTGAAGGTTTGGAACGCGGGACGGCGGTACAGAAAGGGGTGGGGCCGTTCTCCTGTGCCGTGGAACGGACCGCCGTCGACCGGAGCAACTGTACCGCGCTTCCGGCATTCAAACCTGCGCGCCGCACATCATCCTCACAGCCCTTTTTCCGCTTGCGACGACGTCGAATACGGAGCCGTCCGGTGCGCGGCCGACCGATGCGGCGCCGCCCGGTGCGGAAACCGCGGCCGTCCGGTCCGGGGGGCGCGGGCACGGACACGGAGAAGGCCGGGGGCCGGGCGGACCACCCGTGGTGGTCCGCCCGGCCCCCGGCCCCGCGCCGAGCCGAGCCGGCTCAGCAGCCGCCGGCGACGGCCGGGATGATGGAGACCCCGGCGCCGTCCGGCGTGGCGGTGCCCAGCCCGTCGGCGAACCGCACGTCGTCGTCGTTGACGTAGACGTTCACGAAGCGGCGCAGCTTCCCGGCGTCGTCCAGCAGGCGGGCCCGGATGCCGGTGTGGTTGGCCTCCAGGTCCTCGACGACCTCGGCGAGGGTCGCGCCCTCGGCCGTGACCTCGGCGGCGCCGCCGGTGTAGGTGCGCAGGATGGTCGGGATGCGGACGTTGACGCTCATGCGAGGCCGGCCTCTCGGAAGGAAGCAAGGGTGGGTCGGATGGTCGCGGTCGGGCCGCTGCCGGCGACCGCGTCGAGGGTCTTGAGGCCGTCGCCGGTGTTGAGCACCACGGTCTCGGCGGCGGGGTCGAGGACGCCCTGCTCCAGCAGCTTGCGCAGCACGCCGACGGTGACGCCGCCGGCGGTCTCGGCGAAGACGCCCTCGGTGCGGGCGAGCAGGCGGATGGCGTCGACCACCTCGGCGTCGGAGACGTCCTCGACGGCTCCGCCGGTGCGGCGGGCGATGTCCAGCACGTAGGGGCCGTCCGCGGGGTTGCCGATCGCCAGCGACTTGGCGATGGTGTCGGGCCGCACGGGGCGGACCACGTCGTGCCCGGCCTTGTACGCGGCGGCGACGGGCGAGCAGCCGGTGGCCTGGGCGGCGAAGATCCGGTACGGCCGGTCCTCGACGAGGCCGAGGGCGATCAGCTCCCTCAGCCCCTTGTCGATCTTGGTGAGCTGGGAGCCGGACGCCACCGGGACGACGAGCTGGTCCGGGATCCGCCAGCCGAGCTGCTCGCAGATCTCGTACGCCAGGGTCTTGGAGCCCTCGGCGTAGTACGGGCGCAGGTTGACGTTGACGAAGCCCCAGCCCTCGCCGGCCGGGTCGCCGATCAGCTCCGAGCAGAAGCGGTTGACGTCGTCGTACGAGCCCTCGATGGCCACCAGCTCGCCGCCGTAGACGGCGGCCATCACGACCTTGCCCGCCTCCAGGTCGTGCGGGATGAAGACGCAGGACCGCAGGCCCGCCCGGGCCGCGGCGGCGCCCACCGCGCCGGCGAGGTTGCCGGTGGAGGAGCAGGAGAGGGTGGTGAAGCCGAAGGTGCGGGCCGCCTCGACGGCGATCGCGACCACCCGGTCCTTGAAGGAGTGGGTGGGGTTGCCGGAGTCGTCCTTGACGTGGAGGCCGCCGGTGATCCCCAGCTCGGCGGCCAGGTTGTCGGCCCGGACGAGCCGGGTCCAGCCCGGGTGCAGGCCCGGGTGGGAGGCGGCGTCGGCGGGGACGGGCAGCAGCGGGGCGTAGCGCCAGATGCTGGTGGGGCCGGACTCGATCCGCCGGCGCAGCTCCTCGGGGTCGCCGCCGGGCAGGTCGTAGGCGACCTCCAGCGGCCCAAAACACTCGGTGCAGGCGAAGCTGGGGCCGAGCGGCGCGCGGGCGCCGCACTCGCGGCAGGACAGCGCGACGGCGGGGCCGAGGTCGACGGCGGGGCCGGGACCGGCGGTGGGGGCGGGTGCCGCGGATGCGGCGGTCTGCACAGCCATGGTGGCGAGGCCTCTCTCCTCATCTTCCCCGCGGCGCGTCTCGCCGCGGGACGGAATTGGCACCCTGTCCACCGGGGCCCCGCGCATGGTGCGAAGCCGGTGGAGGGTTGCCGGGACTTCACCGGGCCGTTCCCTCAGTCCCTCTGGATGAGCTGTGTGGCACCCGTGGCGGGCGCGTTTGTCCGCGGCCGACCCCGGCGTGCGAGGGTCGTACCGCTTGTTCAAGACTGTAACGGACGGTCCCGCCGTGGACAGGGGGCGTCCGCCACGCGAGACGGACCGCCGGGTCGTCACCGGACCGGAGCGACGAGAGGGACACGAGTGCTCGACGAGGTGGAGGACTGGCTTCGCCGCCGGTCCTGGTCCGCCGCCGACCGGCCGCTGGGCACGCTGCTGGCGGCCAAGGAGGCAGCCGGCCCCGCGGGCACCGTCAGCGTGGTCCTCCCCGCGCTGGACGAGGAGTCGACGGTCGGGGAGATCGTCTCGGTGATCCGCCGGGAGCTGGTGGAGCGGGCGCCGCTGGTGGACGAGCTGGTGGTGCTGGACTCCGGCTCCACCGACCGCACCGCGGCGGTCGCGGAGGCGGCCGGCGCCCGGGTGGTGCACCGCGACACGGTGCTGCCGCGGGTCCCGGCGGTGCCCGGCAAGGGCGAGGTGCTGTGGCGGTCGCTGCTGGCGACCTCCGGCGAGATCGTCTGCTTCGTCGACGCCGACCTGCGGGAGTTCTCCGCCGACCTCGTCTCCGGCACGGTCGGCCCGCTGCTGACCGACCCCGGGATCCAGCTGGTGAAGGCCATGTACGACCGGCCGCTGGAGGCCGGCGGCGCGGTGGTGCCGGCCGGCGGCGGCCGGGTGACCGAGCTGGTGGCGCGGCCGCTGCTCAACCTGCACTGGCCGCAGCTGGCCGGCTTCGTCCAGCCGCTCGGCGGCGAGTACGCGGCCCGCCGGTCGCTGCTGGAGCGGCTGCACTTCCCCACCGGGTACGGCGTGGAGCTGGGCCTGCTGGTGGACGCGCTGGACGAGGCGGGCCTGGACGCGCTCGCCCAGGTCGACGTCGGCGTGCGCCACCACCGCCACCAGGACGGCCAGGCCCTGGGCCGGATGGCGGCCACCATCTACCGCACCGCGCTGGAGCGGCTGGTGCGCACGGGCCGGCTCAAGGGGGACGAGGAGGGGCTGGTGCGGCCGCTGCTCACCCAGTTCTCCCGCGCGGCCGACGGGGCGCCGGAGGGGGGCGGGGGCGGCGGCTTCGTCCCCCACACGCACCCCGTCCCGGTGCTGGAGCGGCCGCCGATGGCCGGTGTCCCGGAGTACCGGGCCCGGCGCGCGGCGTAGCGACGGGTTTGCAGGTCACCCCGCACGGCAAGGTACGGGGCATGGCCGAGACCGCAGCACGTCCCGATCTCCCCGCCCCCGCCCGCGGCGGCGCGCCCGTCCTGGTGGCCTCGAACAGAGGGCCGGTGTCCTTCACCGTCGGGGACGACGGGGGGCTGTCGCTGAAGCGGGGCGGCGGGGGGCTCGTCTCCGGGCTGTCCGCGATCGGGGACACGGACGCCGTCTGGGTCTGCGCGGCCCTCACCGAGGGCGACCGCACCGCGGCCCGCCAGGCCCCGTCGGGCCGCCTGGACCGGGCCGGGCACGACACCGGCGGCCAGTCCGTCCGCATGCTGGACATCGACCCCGGCACCTTCGCCCGCGCCTACAACGGCATCGCCAACTCCACGCTCTGGTTCGTCCACCACCTGCTGTACAACACCCCCGTCGCGCCCGACTTCGACGAGCGGTTCCGCAAGGAGTGGGCGTCGTACGAGACGTACAACGCCGCCTTCGCCGACGCCCTCGCCGAGGAGGCCGCCGAGGGGGCGGCGGTCCTGGTGCAGGACTACCACCTCACGCTGGTGCCCGGCCTGCTCCGCGAGCGCCGCCCGGACCTGCGGATCGGGCACTTCTCGCACACGCCGTGGGCGCCGCCGGACTACTACCGGATGCTGCCCGACGACGTGGCGCGCGAGGTGCTCGCCGGCATCCTGGGCGCCGACCGGGCGGCCTTCCTCACCCGGCGCTGGGCGGACGCCTTCGCCGACTGCTGCGAGGACGTCCTGGGGGCCCGGGTGGAGCGGCCCGCCGACGGCGGCGACCTGCGGATCGTCCACGGGGGCCGGACCACCCGCATCGGCGTGCACGGACTGGGCGCCGACGCGGACTTCCTGCGGGAGCGGGCGCACCGGCCCGACGTCGACTCCCGGCTGGCGACGCTGCGCGAGGCCGTGGGCGACCGCAGGGTGGTGGTCCGGGTGGACCGCACCGAGCTGTCGAAGAACATCGTGCGCGGCCTGCTCGCCTACCGGCACCTGCTGCGCACCCGCCCCGAGTGGCACGACCGGGTGGTGCACGTCGCGTTCGCCTACCCCTCGCGGCACGACCTGCCGGAGTACCGCGAGTACACGGCTGCCGTGCAGCGGATCGCGCGGGAGGTCAACGACGAGTTCGGCACCGAGGGCTGGCAGCCGCTGATCCTGCACGTCGAGGACGACTTCCCGCGGTCGCTGGCCGCCTACCGGCTGGCCGACGTGGCGCTGGTCAACCCGATCCGGGACGGCATGAACCTCGTCGCCAAGGAGATCCCGGTGGTCTCCGACCAGGGCTGCGCCCTGGTGCTCTCCCGGGAGGCGGGCGCCCACGCCGAGCTGGGCGAGGACGCGGTCACCGTCAACCCCTACGACGTGGTCGCCACGGCGGAGGCGCTGCACCGGGCGCTGTCCATGCCCGCCTCCGAGCGGACCGACCGCAGCAAGCGGCTCGCCGCCGCGGCGACGGCGCTGCCGCCCCAGCAGTGGTTCCTGGATCAGCTGGCGGCGCTGAGCAGCTGAGCAGCTGAGCCGCGCCGGACGGCCGGCGTGCCCCGGGCACGCCGGCCGTCGGCCGTGCGGACTACGCGCGGGGCGCCCCCAGCACGTCCGCGAGGGCGTCGAGCAGGGCGACCACGCCCGCCGGGCCGGGGACGACCAGGTCGGCGCGGTCCTGGAGCTCCCGGACGGGCGCCTCGCCGTCGGCGGTGGCGCTGCAGACCAGCAGTCCGGGGACGCCCTCGCCGCGCAGCTGCTCGACGGCGGCGTAGGCCGCCAGGTCGCCCAGGTCGTCGCCCGCGTAGAGCACCGACCGGGCCTTGCGCTCGTGCAGGAAGTCGCCGAGCGCCACGCCCTTGTCGACCCCGGGCGGGCGCAGCTCCAGCACCATGCGGCCGGGCTCGCCCACCAGGCCGTGCTCCCCGGCCAGGCGCAGCAGGGGTTCGCGCAGCTGCGCCAGGGCGGTGTCGGGGTCCTCGGTGCGGCGGGTGTGGACGGCGACCGCGCGGCCCTTGTCCTCCACCCAGGTGCCCTCCCAGGCGCCGATCCGGTCGAGGAACCCGGGCAGCTCGGCGCGGACGGCGGCGACGCCCGGGTGGACGCCGGGGGCCCGGACCTCGCCGGTGACGGCGTCCCACCGCTCGGCCCCGTAGTGGCCGAGGACGACCAGGTGCTCCAGGCCGGGCACGCCGGCGAAGCCCCCGTACCGCACGGCGACGCCGGCCGGGCGGCCGGTGACGACGGCGACGGCGCCCACCAGCGGGGCCAGCCGGGCCAGCGCGGGCACGGCGCCGGGGTGGGCGCGCGCGCTGTCGGGGTCGGGGACGATGGGGGCCAGGGTGCCGTCGAAGTCGAGGGCGACGACGGCGTGCGACGGGTCCGCGGCCAGCGCGGCGAGACCCTCCGCCCCTGCGGCGGTGGTCGGCTCGGGGATGCCCATGTCGGCGACACTACCCACGCGGGGGGCGGTCAAGCCCGGGCGCGGCGGATGCCGGGCGTGCCGCCCGGGCCCGGGGCGGCACGTCCGCCGCAGCGGACCGGCCGCCGCCGCGACCCCTGGGGCCGTGGCGGCCGGGCGGCCGCTCAGCGGTGGCCGCGGCGCGACTCGCGGATCCGGCGGAGGCGGTTGACGAGCACCGGCGCGTGGGCGAGCGCCTCGGGGCGGTCCAGCAGGCCGCCCAGCAGCTGGTAGTAGCGGGCCGGGGAGATGCCGAGCTCCTCCCGGATGGCCTGCTCCTTGGCGCCCGGCGTGCGCCACTGGCGCGCCTCGAGGGCGAGGACCGCGCGGTCGCGGTCACTGAGGGGCGAGGCGTCCATCAGGGCCTCCTCCCGGTCCGACGGCACGAACTGCGGTACGACCTGTCATTCTGCCCGCCGCCTCTGACGCACTCTGCTCCTGCCCGGGGCGTCCGGCGGCGGCTGGCCTCCCTCCCCATGAGCATCGCACCCGCGCCGAGTTTCGCCGTGCACGTCCCCGACCTGGAGCTGGAGCCCGAGCCCCTGGACCCGGGGCAGGTCGTCTCCGGCAGCCCCGAGGTGTCCGGACGGGTGCTGGGGGAGTCGCCGGACGGGAGGGTGGTCCGGGGCGTGTGGCAGATCACGCCGGGCGTGGTGACGGACACCGAGGCGGACGAGCTGTTCGTGGTGCTGGAGGGACGCGCCACGGTGGAGGTGGAGGGCGGCCCGGTGCTGGAGCTGGGGCCCGGCGACGCGGCGGTGCTGCGGGCCGGGGACCGCACGGTGTGGACCGTCCACGAGACGCTGCGGAAGGTGTACCAGGTCACCCTGCCCTGACCGGCGGGGCGGCCCCGCCCGGGCCACGGGGGCACGGGGGCCCGGACGGACGAGGGCCGGGAGGGCCCGCGACGCCCCGCGACGGCCCGCGACGGCCCGGGGGCGGCACACCGTGCGTGTGCCGCCCCCGGGCCGTTCCCGTGCGGTCCGGGCCAGATGCCGGTCCGCACACCCGTCCGGGCGGGGTGCGGCCGGCCGGGCGTGGACCAGACCAATCACCGAACTGGACTAGACCTCTGCCCGGCAACCGGGACAGACTGTCCCCGTGACCCACGTCCTCGCACTCGATGTGGGCGGCACCGGCATGAAGGCGGCCCTGGTCGCCGCCGACGGCACGCCGCTCCACCAGGCCCGCCGCCCCACCGGCCGGGAGCACGGGCCCGACGCCGTGGTCGCCGCCGTCCTCGACTTCGCCGCCGACCTCGCCGAGGAGGCCCGCACCCGCCACGGCGGCCCGCCCGCCGCGGCCGGCGTCGCGGTCCCCGGCACGCTGGACGAGCGGAGCGGCACCGCCGTCTTCTCCGCCAACCTCGGCTGGCGCGACGTCCCGCTGCGCCGCCTGCTCTCCGAACGGCTCGGCGGCGTGCCGGTCGCCCTCGGCCACGACGTCCGCTCCGGCGGCCTCGCCGAGGGCCGGATCGGGGCCGGCCGCGGCGTCGACCGCTTCCTCTTCGTCGCGCTGGGCACCGGCATCGCCGGGGCCATCGGCATCGGCGGCCGCATCGAGGCGGGGGCCCACGGGTACGGGGGCGAGGTCGGGCACGTGGTGGTGCGCCCCGGCGGACCGCCGTGCGGCTGCGGCGCGCGCGGCTGCCTGGAGACCCTGGCGTCGGCCTCCGCCATCGGCCGGGCCTGGGCGGCCGCGAGCGGCGACCCGGCGGCCGACGCCGCCGCCTGCGCCCGCGCCGTCGAGGCCGGCGACCCGGCGGCGGCGGAGGTCTGGCGGACCGCCGTCGACGCCCTCGCCGACGGCCTCGTCCTCTGCCAGAGCCTGCTCGACCCGTCCACGGTGATCGTCGGCGGCGGGCTGGCCGGGGCCGGGGAGACGCTGCTGGGGCCGCTGCGCGCCGCCGTGGCGGAACGGCTCACGTTCCAGGTGCCGCCGGTGATCGTGGCGGCGGCGCTCGGGGACGGCGCCGCGTGCCTGGGCGCGGGCCTGCTCGCCCGCGACCTGCTCGACCACGGCCTGCTCGACAGCGGCCTGCCCGCCGACGGACCGGCCGCCGGGGGCCCGCCCGCGCAGGGACCGCCCCCGCGGGACCTGCCCGCCCCCGACCCGTCCGCGCCCGACCCGTCCGCGCCCGACCCGCACGGCCGCGACCCGCTCACCCCGGAGGTGACCGCGTGACCGCCCCCATCCGCCCCGGCGCCGACCGCACCGTGCTGGCCGGCGCCCGGCTGGTCCTCCCGTCCGGCGTCGTCGAGGACGGGGTGCTGGCCGTCGAGGGCGGCCGCATCACCGCCTCCGGCCCGGCCGGCCCCGACCCCCTGCCGGGCGCGCTGGACCTGGCCGGCCGCACGGTGGTCCCCGGCTTCGTGGACCTGCACGTCCACGGCGGCGGCGGCGCCTCCTACGCCTCCGGGAACGCCGAGGAGGCGCTGCGCGCCGCCCGCACCCACCTGGAGCACGGCACCACCACGACCATGGCGAGCACCGTCACCGGGGGGCTCGACGAGCTCTGCCGCCAGGCGGCGGTCCTCTCCGAGCTGGTCGAGGACGGCGTCCTGGCGGGCGTCCACTTCGAGGGGCCGTTCATCGCCCGCGGCCGGTGCGGCGCCCACCGGCCGGACCTGCTGCGCGACCCGGACCCGGCGGTGGTCCGCCGCCTGGTGGAGGCCGCCCGGGGCGCCGCCCGCATGGTCACCCTCGCACCGGAGCTGCCCGGCGGCCTGGAGTCGGTGCGGCTCCTCGCCGACCTCGGCGTGGTCGCCGCCGTCGGCCACACCGACGCCGACCACGCCACCACCCTGCGGGCGGTCGACGCGGGCGCCACCGTCGCCACGCACCTCTTCAACGCGATGCCCGCGATCCACCACCGCGAGCCGGGCCCGGTGGTGGCGCTGCTGGAGGACGAGCGGGTGACGGTGGAGCTGGTGAACGACGGCGTCCACCTGCACCCCGCCGTCCTGCGGCTCGCCGCCGATGCGGCGGGCGCCTCACGGGTCGCCCTCGTCACCGACGCCATGGGTGCGGCGGGCATGGGCGACGGGCGCTACCCGCTGGGGCCGCTGGAGGTCGAGGTGTCGGGCGGGGTGGCCCGCCTCGTCGAGGGCGGCGCCATCGCGGGGTCGACCCTCACCCTGGACACCGCCTTCCGACGGGCCGTCACCGTCGCCGGGTTCTCCCTCACCGACGCGGTGCGGATGCTGTCGGCCAACCCGGCCGCCCTGCTGGGCCTCTCCGCCGACGTCGGCTCGCTGGAGGCCGGCCGGTACGCGGACCTGGTGGTCCTGGACTCCGCGTCCTACGACCTGGTCGCGGTGATGCGCCGCGGCCGCTGGGTCACCGGCGCCGACCGCCTCGCCCCGGTCCGCGCGGCCTGACGCACCGGCGCCCCCGGACCGTGCGGTCCGGGGGCGCCCTGTGACGTCGCGTCAGCCCGGGAACTTCTGGACGGACCGGGGGGTGAGCGCCACACGGTCCACCAGGATCCCGGCGCAGGCCGGGTTGTCGCAGGTGATGACCACGGTGTTCGCCCCCGGCTGGAGGTCCGGGTAGACGTAGGACGAGACCCAGGAGTGGGCCGCGTCCTTCTGGTGGGCGTAGTTCCTGAGGCCGATGCCGCCGGTGTGCGGCCTGCCGTTCACGGTCACGGCGGCCTGGGCGTCGCCGGCCGCGTTGCTGTAGTGCACCCAGAGGGACTGCGGGCCGTCCGCGGGCGCCTGGAGGGTCCAGGTGAGGGTGGTCCCCTGCTGGAGCACCACGTACTTCCTGTCGGAGGACTTCGCCCCCTTGACGTCGGACGCCTGCCCGCCGTTCTGCACCTGGAGCGCGGAGGCGTCCACCACCGGGTCGGTGGAGGCGGCCGGCGACGCCGGCCCGCTCGGCGAGGCCGGGGCGGAGGACGCGGTGGACGGGGAGACCTGGGTCGCGGGGCCCGCCTTGGCGTCCTTGTCGTCGCCGCCCATGAAGGCGACGGTCACGCCGACCGCGACGGCGGCCGCCACCGCGACCGCGCCGAGGAGCACCGCCCGGCTGCGCCCGCCCGCACCGCCCCGCGCCGCCGCACGGCCGCCGTGGCCGTCGCCGCCCGGCTGCGGCCGGGAGTGCTGGGCGTAGGGGGTGTGCTGGGGGGGCACGGTCTGGCCGTAGGCGGGCTGCTGCGGCGGCCGCTGGCCGTACTGGGTACGGCCCACCTGGGTCGGGTGGGCGTAGGACGTGCGGGGGACGCCTGGCTGCTGGACGGCGGTCGCCGCGTTGGCGGCCACGCCCTCCTGGCCCGCACCGCCGCCGCCCGCCGGGCGGTAGAGGTAGGCGAACGGGTCGTCGTCCTCGGGCACTCCATTGCTGCCGGCCGTCATGCGGTCGTCAACTCCCCACTGCGGTAGGCCTGGCCACCATGAGGACGCGCGCCGGGGCCGCACGGTTCACCCGGAAGCGGGGACGTGTGCGGCCGGAGGGCGGACGGTCGAGGCGGCAGGTCTGAGCACATGATCGATTCGTGTCCGCGGCGCACGGCCGCGAGTCGAGACATAGGACACCCGTACCCGTGGCACCTTACCCCGGACGGGTGACGAGCACGAACGGTGCCGTGGTGCCCGTCCGGCGCCGGGACGGCGGCCGGGTGCACCGCCGCCCGGGGCCGCGCGCAGGGCGCGCGCGGGGCGCGCGCGGCCCTCCGCCGCGCCCTGGGGCGGGGCCCACGGCGGACGCGCCGGCCCCGGGCGGCCCGGGGAGGACCGGCGGCCCCGGGGCCCGGTGGCGGACCGTCAGCCCGCGCGCCGGTGGGAGCGCGGGCCGCCGCCGTGCTGCGGTCCGCGGGCGCCCCGCGAGGAGCCGCCGCGGGAGCGCTTCTCCACGTACATCAGCTCGTCGGCGGTGTGCAGGACCTCCTCGATGGACATCCCGCAGCCCGCCCAGCCGATGCCGAGGCTCACGCCGACCCGCATGGCCCGCCCGTCGATCCGCATCGGCGGGATGACGGCCGTGCGCAGCCGGCCGGCGAGGTCCTTCGCCTCGTCGCGCCCGATGTTGTCGGCGAGCACCACGAACTCGTCGCCGCCGAGCCGGGCCACCGTGTCGCCCTCCCGGACCACGTGCTGCAGCCTCCGGGCGACCTCCACCAGCACCGCGTCGCCGGCGTTGTGGCCGAAGCGGTCGTTGATGGACTTGAAGCCGTCCAGGTCGCAGAAGATGACCGCCAGGCCCTTGGCGGGGGCGCCGGGCTGCGGCGCGTCCGGGGCGGCGGCGTCCGGGACGACCGCGTGGACGTGGTCGTAGCCGTAGGGGGAGCCCAGGACCTGCGGGCCGTAGCCGTCGGGCACGCCGTAGCCGTGCACGGCCAGGTCGGCGCCGAGGGCGGCCTCCAGGTCGGGCCCCGGCGCCAGGCCGAGGGCGGCGCCCAGGCTGTCGCCGAGGGGGACGTTCGCACCGCCGAGGGCGGCCGTCCCGTACGCCGCCGCGCCGCCGGGGCCCTGCGGGAGGGTGCAGAGCCGGAGGCTGAGGCGGGTGCGCAGCTCGGCGCCGTTGGGCAGGCCGGTGAGGGCGTCGTGGCTGGCCCGGTGGGCGAGCTGGAGCTCGTGGCGCTTGCGGTCCTCGATGTCCTCGACGTGGGTGAGCAGGAAGCGGGGCCCCTCGGAGGCGTCGGCGACGACGGAGTTGCGCAGGCAGACCCAGAGGTAGCTGCCGTCGCGCCGGGAGAGCCGCAGCTCGGCGCGGCCGCCCTCGGCGCTGGTCCGGTCCAGCAGGGCGCGGTCCTCGGGGTGGACGAGGTCGGCGAAGCTCTGCCGCCGCAGGACGGCGCGCGGGCGGCCGAGGAGGCGGCACAGGGCGTCGTTGACGCGGGAGAGCTTGCCGCGCTGCATGCCGTGGAGCTCGGTGATGGCCATGCCGCTGGGGGCGTACTCGAAGGCCTGGCGGAAGCTCTCCTCGCTGGCCCGCAGGGCCTGCTGCTCCTTCTCCAGGCGGGCGAGCGCCCGCTGCATCTCCGCGCGTAGACGAGCGTTGCCGATGGCGATGGACGCCTGGAGGGAGAACATCTCCAGGGCCTCGCGGGTCCACGCGCCCGGCCGCTTGCCGTTGCGCGGCCGGTCCACCGAGAGCACGCCGAGCAGTTCCCCGCCCGGGCTGTACATGGGGGCGAGCAGCACGTCGGCGGGGTGCCAGTCGGTCTCGTCGCGCGGCATCGGGCCGTCGCCGGTCCAGCTGGGGATGTCGGGGGCGATGGCCCAGCCGCGGTCGTACGGGACGAAGCGGAGCGTGCCCCAGTGCTCGCCGACGTTGAGCAGCCGCTCCCAGGACTCGCGGGAGCCGACCTGGCCGAGGAGCACCCCGGGACCGCCGCACCCGGTCTCCTGCAGCTCCCACACCGCCGCGATGACGAGGTCGCCGTCGGGGCGCACCAGACTGACGGCCGCCGCGTCGAACCCCATGCCGCTGACCGCGCCCTCGACGACGGCCTGCAGGGTCCCGGCCAGGCTCCGGGCAGCGTTGAGGTCCGCCACGACCCTGTGCAAGGTGCGAAGGGTCGCCAAGCGGACATAAGGCTCCGACTCGGCTTCCATGCGGGGTCTCCCCGAGTCCTCGACTGCTAGCGCGTTGGTTGCTTCTTGAATGGTTATCGTCCAATTGCCAGAAGAACTGAATCACAGGGAGCACATCGACCGGCACGCTCGGTCAGCGATAGGCGGTCACTTGTGACCCAAATCACATCACCGGCGGGCATCCGCAACGTCCCGCCCCGGCAGGGCGCCCCCGGAACCCCGATGCCGCACCCCCCCTCCACCGGCGCCCGGCTCCAGGAACTGAACGCGCGGGCCGCCCCGCGGGCCGCCCGCGTTCACCCCCGGAAGCGAGGAACGGACTCTCGGACCCGTACCCTCCCCGGTTTCCCCGAGTCTCCCCCGGCCCTTCACGGGATCTTCCCGGCCCCCTCCGACACCCTCCTCCGGCGCCCGGCTCCGGCGGTCCCGTCCGGCGGCCCCGCACCCCGGGCCGGGGTCCTACGACCGGGGCCCGATGCGGCAGGCGAGCGCCGCCGACTACCGTGCCAGAGGTGTACAACGCCCCGCAGAGCACCCAGGACGCCACCGCCGCCGACCCCGCGGCCCCCCAGGCCCGCCATCCTGGAGGGGTGACGCAGCAGCCGGGAGACCCCCGACCCCGCACCGGCGCGCGGGAGGCCACGCCCGACGAGTTCCGGGCCGCGCTCTCCCGGCTGGCGGCCGGCGTGGTGCTGCTGACCGCCCACGACCCCGAGGACGGCCCCCGCGGGGAGGACGTGGGCATGACCGCCACCGCGTTCCTGTCCGTCTCCCTGGAGCCGCCGCTGGTGCTGGTGTCGGTCCGCGAGGACTCCCGGATGGACGAACTGCTCTCCCGGGTCGACCGCTGGGCCGTGTCGGTGCTGGACGACGGGCACCGGAAGGTCGCCTCCCGGTTCGCCATGAAGGGCCGGATCAGCGACCGGCTGCTGTTCGCCGACACCGGCCACCGGCGCGGCGAGGCCAGCGGCGCACCCCTGGTCGACGGGGCGCTCGCCACGGTCGAGTGCGCCACCGAGCAGCGGGTGGCCGCCGGCGACCACACCCTGCTGATCGGGCGCGTGCTGACCGCGCAGGTCCCCGCGCCGGACGCCCGGCCGCTGCTGTACTTCCGCGGCGACTACCGCACCCTGGGCTGACCCGGGGCCCCCGGGGCTCCGGCCACGGCCCGTCTACTCGCTCCAGCCGCCGCGGCCGCGCTTGACCTCCGAGCGGCGGCGCTTGTTCTCCAGCCTGCGCTCCACCATGCCCCGGCTGGGCCGGGTGGCCCGCCGCGCCTTCGGCGGCGGCGCGGTCGCCTCCGCGAGCAGCGCCCCCAGCCGGGCGGCGGCCGCCTCGCGGTTGCGCCACTGCGAGCGGTGCTCGGAGGCCCGCACGACGACGTACCGGCCCTCCACCAGCCGTCCGGCCAGCCGCTCCAGGGCGCGCTCCTTGAGCACCGGCGGCAGGGCGGCCGAGGCGGCGAGGTCCCAGCGCAGCTCCACCTGGCTGTCGGAGGTGTTGACGTGCTGCCCGCCGGGACCGGACGAGCGTGAGAAGCGCCACTGGAGCTCGGCGTCGGGGACGACCACCGAACCCCGCACGCGGATGGGCTCAGGCATGCCCCCCATGATCCCGCGCCGGCCGCGCCCGGTCACGCGGTTATCGCGCGGCGGCCGCCCGGTGCACGCGGCTCCCCGGTCCACTCGGCGCCCGGACGGTCGGGCGTGCGGATGTGTGGGCATGCGGGCGTTCGGGCGTGCGGCCGACCGCCGGAGCGGCCGGGCAGCCGGGCGGCTGGGCGCCCCGCCCGTCCACCCGTGCCACGGCCCGTGCCGCCGCCCGCGAGAATGGACGGGTGATCGACCTCGGCTACTCGCTGTCCCCCCGCTTCCCCGACCCGCCCCAGACCGACTACCGCAGCGCCGACGTCCGCACGCTGCGGCGCGACCTGTTCTGCGGCGACGTCCACCTGGAGGCCGACGGCCTGGACCTCTCCACCGCCTGGGGCTGGGTCCCGGTGCTCGACTTCGCCTGGGCTCTCTGCGACATCGCCGACCTGCTCGACCGGGACCCCGCGGGCAGCCGCAGCGCCACCGTCCGCACCGCGGAGCTGGACTTCACCGAGTCCGCCGAGCTGCTGCGCTTCGCCCGCCGCTTCGGCTGGGTCGAGATCCGGGCGGACTGGGTGGACGGCCCTCCCGCCGCCGTGCGCCACGCGGACCTGCGCCGGGAGGCGCGCGACTTCCTCCAGGACGTGCTGGCCGACCTGGTCGACATGCACCCCGGCCTCGCGGACAACCCCGCCGTGTGGTCCCTCCAGTCCCGCTTCCCCCGGGTCTGAGAGGGCACCCAGGAACCGGTCCCGCCCCCCGCCGCGTTACACCCCTCGACACCGCACGACCGCAGTAGCGTGTCCGGCGGCAGCGCCGCACACGCCACGGCCCGGACGCCGCGCGACCGGGGAACGACGAGGAAGGGACACCACCCACCATGCCTGTGAGCCTGTCCAAGGGCGGCAACGTCTCGCTGACCAAGGAGGCCCCGGGTCTGACCGCGGTCACCGTCGGCCTGGGCTGGGACGTCCGCACCACCACCGGGACCGACTTCGACCTCGACGCCAGCGCCATCGTGCTCAACGGCTCCGGCAAGGTCGTCTCCGACGGCCACTTCGTCTTCTTCAACAACCGCCAGACGCCGGACGGCACCGTCGTCCACACCGGCGACAACCGCACCGGCGAGGGCGCGGGCGACGACGAGCAGATCAACGTCAACCTGTCCGCGCTGCCGCCCGAGGTCGAGCGGATCACCTTCCCCGTCTCCATCTACGACGCGGTCAACCGCGGGCAGAGCTTCGGCCAGGTCCGCAACGCCTACATCCGCGTGCTGAACGCCGCGGGCGGCGCCGAGATCGCCCGCTACGACCTCTCCGAGGACGCCGCCACCGAGACCGCCATGATCTTCGGCGAGCTCTACCGCAACGGCGCCGAGTGGAAGTTCCGCGCCATCGGCCAGGGCTACGCCTCCGGCCTGAGCGGCATCGCCCAGGACTTCGGCGTCAACGTCTGATCCGGGATCCGGGCGGGCCCACGCCCGCCCGTCCGCCGGTGGGAGGCCGCGTGCGGCCTCCCACCGGCGGACGCCCGGCGGTACGGCCGGCGTCCTCGTTCCCGGAACGCCCCGGCCCGCTGCGCCCCGGGCCGTCGCACCCCGGGCAGCCGTGCCCGGTCCGGCAGCGCCGGACCCGCCGGCACCGGCGGAACCCGTCCGGGTCGCGCTCACCCGCTGCGGGACGCCGACCTCACGGCCGGCTCCCCCGTGCTCGCGGACTCCCCCGTGCTCGCGGGGCTGACCGCCCTGTCCAGGGGCAGCCCCGCGTACCCTGCCTGGGCAGCTCCGGTCGGGGGCCTCCGCCGTCTCAGCCCAGGAAGCGGTGCAGCGGCACCGACTCGGTGAGCACCATGGTCACCCGGTGGGCGAGACGCTGCCACGCCTCCTCCTCGTCCGCGGTGAGCCGCACGTCCCCGCCGTCCGCCGCCCGCAGGGCGCGGGCCAGCAGCACGGTGTCGGCGTCCGGCACCAGGTCGACGGCGGCCAGCACCCTGGCCAGGGCGCCGACCAGCGCCGCGGGGGTCTCCCCCGCGGCGGCCGCCAGCTCGTCCAGCAGCGGGCCCGGACCCCCGTGCCCGCTGCCGCCGTCGGCGCTGCCCCGGGGACGCCCGGCGTCCGGGCCGCCCTCCGCCTCCGGGGCGGCGAGGGCCGCGGACAGCTCCCGCAGGACCGCGTACAGCAGGTCCACGTCGTCCACCGGGAGCCGCACCAGGCGCAGGCCGGCGTGCTCCCAGCGACCGTTGGGCGCCCACACCCGGGGGCCGCGGTCCACCGCCTCGGACACGACCCCGCGCAGCCGCCGCAGCGCCCCCAGCGCGGCGGCCGGCGCGGCCGCCGGGTACGCCGCGGCCGGACCGGGCCGGCCGCCGGGCACCGCCCCCGACTCGGCCAGGGGCGCCAGCAGACGTCCTTCCACCAGGTCGAACTGGCCCGCCAGCTCGACGTCCACCAGGACCAGGCGCTCCACCGCGCCGCGCTCTTCCTCCGGCATGGCTCCACTGTGCCAGCCGCCTCGGACACCCGCTCGGACAGCGGCCCCGGCCGCCGTGCCGCCCCGCGACGCGGCGGCCTCGGCCCCGCGACGCGGCGCGGCGGGCGTACGGCGGGGCCCGGGCGACGGGGCGGCTGCGACGGCCCGGGGGTCCCCGCTGCCGGTCGGCGGCCCCGACCGGTCGGCGGCCCCGACCGGTCAGCGGTTCCGGCGGGTGACCAGTTCGGCGAGGACGAGCAGGTCGCCCGCGTCCGCCGGGTCGGGGACGGCACGGGCCAGGTGGTCCACCGCGGCGGCCATCCGGTCGCACGCCTGGGCCTGGGCCCAGTCGCGGCCCCCGGCCCGGTCGACGGCGTCGGCGGCCCGGCGCAGCTCGGCCTCGCCCAGCGGCCGCCCGGCGGCGTAGAAGGCGGCCAGCTCGTCCGCCGCGGGGGTGCCGGACCGCAGGGCGGCGACGACCGGCAGCGACTTCTTGCGTGCGGCGAGGTCGGCGCCGACCGGCTTGCCGGTGGTCTCCGGGTCGCCCCAGATCCCGATGAGGTCGTCGATGAGCTGGAAGGCGAGGCCGGTGCGGCGGCCGAAGGCGTCGAGGGCGTCCGCGGCGTCGGGACCGGCCCCGGCGTACAGGGCGCCGACGGCGCAGGCGCAGCCGAGGAGCGCGCCGGTCTTGGCCTCGGCCATGGCCAGGCACTCCTCCAGGGTGACGTCGGAGCGCTGCTCGAAGGCGCAGTCCGCGTGCTGGCCCTCGCAGAGCTCGACGACGCAGTCGGCGAGCCGGGCGGCGGCCTCGGCGGCGGCGGGGTGGGGGTCGCGGGCCAGCAGGCGCAGCGCCAGGGCGTGCAGGGCGTCGCCGGTGAGGACGGCGTCGGCGGAGCCGAACACCGACCAGGCGGTGGGCCGGTGGCGGCGGGTGGGGTCGCGGTCGATGACGTCGTCGTGGAGCAGCGTGAAGTTGTGGACCAGTTCGACGGCGGCGGCCGCGGTGACCGCGGCCCCCGGCGGCCCGCCGAGGGCCCTGGCGGCGGCCAGGACGAGGGCGGGCCGGACGGCCTTGCCGGCGTCGCCGGAGGCGGGCGTGCCGTCGGCCTCCTGCCAGCCGAAGTGGTAGGCGGCGATCCGGCGCATGGCGGCGGGCAGGGAGTCCACCGCGGCGCGCAGCGCCGGGTCCACCGCCCGCCGGGTGCGGGCGAGCACCTCCGAGGCCTCGTCGCTCTCGCGGTCCAGCACGGGGCTTGCCATGTCCGTCCCTCTCTCCGCGCTGCGGCGCGGCGGTGGGTCTCCGCGCGCGGGCGCGGCGTTGGGTGGCGGGTGCGCTGTGTCGGCGGAGGGGCAGGGGCCGCGGCGGGAGTGCCGCCGCGGCTCCCGCGGACGCCTCAGTCGCGGTGGGCGACCTGGACGTTCTCCAGGACGCCGAGCGCGTCCGGGACGAGGACGGCGGCCGAGTAGTAGGCGCTGACCAGGTAGGAGATGACGGCCTGGTCGTTGATCCCCATGAAGCGCACCGAGAGGCCCGGCTCGTACTCGTCGGGGATGCCGGTCTGGTGGAGGCCGATCACGCCCTGGTCGTCCTCGCCGGTGCGGAGCACCAGGACGGAGCTGGTCCGGGCCTCGCTGACCGGGATCTTGTTGCAGGGCAGGATGGGCACGCCGCGCCAGGAGGGCACCATCTGGCCCTGCACCTCGACGTTGCCGGGGTAGAGGCCGCGGCGGCTGCACTCCCGGCCGAAGGCGGCGATGGCGCGCGGGTGGGCGAGGAAGAAGCGGGAGCCGCGGCGGCGGGAGAGCAGCTCGTCCATGTCGTCCGGCGTGGGCGGCCCCGCGTGCGGCTGGATCCGCTGCCCGTAGTCGGCGTTGTGGAGGAGGCCGAACTCCGGGTTGTTGACCAGCTCGTGCTCCTGCCGCTCGCGCAGCGCCTCGACGGTCAGCCGCAGCTGCTGCCCGACCTGGTCGTGGGGGTGGTTGTAGAGGTCGGCGACGCGGGTGTGCACGCGCAGCACGGTCTGGGCCACGCTCAGCTCGTACTCGCGGGGCGACGGCTCGTAGTCGACGAAGGTGCCGGGCAGCTGCACCTCGCCGTGGTGGCCGGCGGCCATGGCGATGGCCGACTCGCCGTACGCGTTGCGGGCGGGCCGGTCGGCGGCCGCCTCCGCGAGGTGGGCCCGCAGCTCCGGCGAGCGCTCGGCCAGCGCGGCGAGCTCGGCCCGCGGGAGCGTCAGCACGGTGCAGGGGGTGGCGGCGGTGGCGGTGTACGCCCAGCGCTCGTCGGCGCCGTCCAGCACGTGGCCGCCGAAGTGGTCGCCGTCGGCGAGCACCCCGAGGGCGGTCTCCTCGCCGTAGGCGCCGACCCCGGACTTGGCGACCTTGCCGTGCGCGATGAGGACGACCCTGTCCACCAGGCGGCCGGCCTCCGCCAGCACCTCGCCCGGCTGGACCTCGTGCTGCTCGAACCGCCCGGCCAGCTCGCGGAGCACCCCGGCGTCCCCGAAGCCGCGCAGGACGGGCAGCTCGCCGAGTTCGGCGGGCACCACCTGGACCTGGGCGCCGGTCTGCACGAACGTCACCCGGCCGTCGCCCACGGTGTAGCTCAGCCGACGGTTCACCCGGTAGGTGCCGCCGGACACCTGCGTCCACGGCAGCATCCGCAGCAGCCAGCGGGAGCTGATCTCCTGCATCTGCGGAACGGACTTGGTGGTCGACGCCAGGTTCCTGGCCGCCGCCGTACTCAGGCTCAGCTGCGGCCGCTCGTCGTGAACCGCCGCACCCGAAGCCGTCTCGACCGACATGCAATGCCCTCCCCGGAACGAATGATGTTGGCCTGCGCATCCATCGTGACCGCTCGATCGACCACAAACCATCACACGTACGGGTGCATCATGCGAAAGATCACCATACTGTCGTCAAAGGTGACGGAAGCCCCTTCACGGACTCGGCGGGGCACTCCGGTCACCGTCGCCCGCCGACCGGCCCCGGGCGGTCCGGAGGACGACCGCCCGCCCGGGTCCCGTCACCCCGATGGCGCATCATGTGGCGGTGCTGAGAGCAGAGGACAACGGCGGAGGCGACCCCGGCGCCGCCGCGGGGGAGAGACACCCGACCGGGGCCCGGCGGCCGGAGCCGGCGGATCTCACGGCCGCGGTGGAGGCGGCCCGGGAGGGCGACGAGGAGGCGTTCCGGACGCTGTTCCGGACCCTGCAGCCCGGGCTGCTGCGCTACCTGCGGACGCTGGTCGGCGAGGACGCCGAGGACGTCGCGTCCGAGGCGTGGCTGCAGGTGGCGCGCGACCTGGGGAGGTTCCGCGGCGACTCCGACGGCTTCCGCGGCTGGGTCGCGACCGTCGCCCGCAACCGGGCGCTGGACCACCTCCGCAGCCGGCAGCGGCGCCCCCGCACCGGCCTGCCCGTCGAGTACCTGGACGGCCTCCCCGCGCGGGACGACACCGCGGGGGCGGTCCTCGACTCGGCGGCCGCCTCCGAGGCGCTCGCCCTCATCGCGCGGCTGCCGCGCGACCAGGCCGAGGCCGTCCTGCTCCGCGTGGTGGTGGACCTGGACGCGGAGACCGCCGCCCGGGTGCTCGGCAAGCGCCCCGGGGCCGTGCGGACGGCCGCCCACCGGGGGCTGCGCAGGCTCGCCGCCCTGCTGGGGACGCCCGGGGGCGGCACCGGCGACCGGGCGGAACCCCCCGCCCCGGAGGAGGCGGCGAAAAAAGTCCGAAGAAAATCCCGCGCGGGTGTGACACGGAAGCAGGCGCCGACGCTGAAGGACATGAGATGAGGAGCCACCGACCCCGCAGGATGGACCGGAGGACCGCCGAGGACCTGCTCGACGGCCGTCCCACCGGTCCCGACGCCGGCCACGACGCCCTCGCCGGACTGCTCGCCGCCGCTGCCGCCCCCGCGGCCGACGGCGAACTGCCCGGCGAGCGGGCCGCCATGGCCGCGTTCCGGGAGGCCCGCCGCAACCCCGCCCCGCAGGAGTCCCCGCAGGAGTCCCGGCAGCGGTCCCCGCGCAGCACCGCGGCGCTCCCGCGGCCGGTGCGGCGGTTCGGGGCGAGAGCCCTCGCGGCGGCACTCGCCGCCACCGCCCTCGGCGGCGTCGCCGTGGCGGCCGGGACCGGCCACCTCCCCGGCCTGCGGCACGACGGGCACGCGGACGGGCCCCGCCCCGCCGCGTCCGCGTCCGGCAGCGCCGGCACGGCCGCCCCCGGCGGCGGGCAGGCCGGGCCGTCCGGCGGCGCACCGGCGTCCGGCGGCACCGCCGGCCAGCCGCGGCGCACCGCGGGCGCGGAGGTCGCCGACCCCGTGCGCAGGGGCCAGTGCCGCAGGTGGACCGCGGCGGTTGCCGGTACCGGCGGCGCGACACCGGGCGGTCCGGCGTTCGCCGGCCTGGTCCGGGCGGCGGGCGGCACCGGGAACGTCGCCGCCTACTGCGCGGCCGTCCTGTCCGGCGGCCCCTCGGCGGCGCCGGAGGCGCGGCCGGGGAACCACCCGTCCAGGACCCCGAACCGCAGCGGGCACACCCCGGGCGCGGCCGCACCCTCCCAGGGAGGGGCCGGCGGCGGCCAGGGGACCCACGGCCCCGGCGGCAGGCCCGCGGACACCGCCCGGCCGTCCCGCACGGCCGGTGCCGCGACCGGTGCCCCGGACCACGGCACGGCCGGCCCGGGAGGTCCACCGGGCTGAACACCCCCCAGGACCCGGGCGGCGCGGGCACTCCCCCTTGCCGCGACCGCCCGGAGGCGGACCGCACCACGGTGCGGCGGCCGCCAGGCCCTCCGGGGCCGGGGACGGGCGGCGGACTCCCCCCGTACGCCGCCCGTCCCACCTCAGCACCCGCACCGCCCCGGCCGACCGGCACCAGCCCGGCCCGACCCGCACCACCGCCCGACCCGGGCGTCCCCGATCCGCCGAGCAGCAGGATTCCGATGGTGAACGACGAAACGGCGCCCCTCCCCCACGGCGCCGGCCCCGCGTACGGCGCGCCCCCGGCAGCGCCGGTCTTCGTCGACGCCTCCGGCCGCCGCAGACGCCGCGTCAGCCGCCTGGGCCGCCTCCTGGCGATCCCCGCCGCCGCCTACGTCGCCCTGCTGGCGAGCACCGTGCTCGGCGGCCCCACCGTCGACACCCCGCTGCTGCCCGCACCGCCCCGGCAGCCGGTCCGGCACGCCACCGTGGACTCGGCCCCGTCCGCGGAACCCACGCGCACCCGGGCTCCCCGGCGGTCCGCCACCGTGCGCCCGGCCGCGCCCGCCGGGACCGGTGCCACCGGTGCGGGCGCCGCCGCGTCCGCGCGGCCCGTCCCCGTGACGACGACGCGCGCCGGTGCGGCCTCCCCCCGGCCCGCGACGGCCCCCGCCACCGCCGCCTCCACCGCCGCCCCGGCGCCGTCACCGGCAGCGCCGAGCCCGACCTCCCACGGCCGCTCCAGCACGGCGCCCGGCGCGACCCGCAAGCCCGCCCACCCCTGAGCACCCGCACCCGAGCACCCGCACCCGCACCCGCACCCGAGCCCGCAGCGCCGCCCCGAAGCCCGCATTCCGCATCCCGCACCAGAAGCCCGTGGAGGGCCTGCCCGTGACCGACTCCAGGCGCAGCCGCCGCCGCAGCACCCTGCGCGACGTCCCGCTGCGCACCCACTGGCTGCTGCTCGGCGTCCTGCTGGTGACCCTCACGGCGGCCCTGCTGCTCCAGGGCTACACCCAGCACATGTTCGACGGCAGGGCCGACGGGGCCCCCCGCGCCCAGGGCCCCGCCGGGCAGGTCCCCCCGCAGGTCCTGCACGGCGGCCCGGTCGTCGCGGCGGACGGCTCCCGCACCGTCCGGCCCCGGCCCCGCACGATCGCGCTGACCTTCGACGACGGGCCGGACCCGACGTGGACGCCGCGCGTCCTCGACGTGCTGCGCCGCCACCACGTCCACGCCACCTTCTTCGTGGTCGGCACCGAGGCCGCCGCCCACCCCGACCTGGTGCGCCGGATCACCGCGGAGGGCCACCAGCTCGGCGTGCACACCTTCACCCACCCCGACCTGGGCGGGGCCTCCCCGTGGCGCCGCTCGCTGGAGCTGCGCGAGGCCCAGCTGACCGTCGCCGGGGCCGCGGGCGTCACCACCCCGCTGCTGCGCCCGCCGTACTCCTCCACCAACGAGGCGCTCGACGACGACGCGTGGCAGGCCGTCCGCCAGGCGGGCCGCGAGGGCTACCTCACGGTCCTCACCACCCTGGACAGCGAGGACTGGCGGCGGCCCGGCACGGCCCGCATCATCGCGAACTCCACCCCCCGGGGCGCCGCCGGCCAGGTCCTGCTCATGCACGACGCGGGCGGCGACCGCTCGCAGACGGTGGCCGCCCTGGACACCCTGCTCCCCCGCCTGCAGCACCGCGGCTTCCGCGTCACCACCGTCAGCGACGCGGCCGGCCTCACCGACCCGGTGCGGACCGCCGGCGCCCGCGACCACTGGCAGGGGCTGGCCCTGATCCGCGCCCTGCAGCTCAGCGACTGGATGCTCACCGCCGTCTCCTGGCTGCTCTGGGCCGCGGGGGCGCTCAGCGTGCTCCGGGCCGTCGCCGTGGTGGCGGCCGCCCGCCGGCACGCCCGCCTGCGCGACGAGCCCTGGGGGCCGCCGGTCACCGAGCCGGTCAGCGTCATCGTCCCCGCCTACAACGAGAGCGCGGGCATCGAGGCCGCCGTGCGCTCCCTGCTCGCCTCCGACCACCCCGTGGAGGTGATCGTCGTCGACGACGGCTCCACGGACGGCACGGCGGACCTGGTGGAGTCGCTCGGCCTGCCGGGCGTGCGCGTCATCCGGCAGGAGAACGCGGGGAAGCCCGCCGCCCTCAACACCGGCATCGCCGCGGCCTCCTGCGAACTCCTCGTCATGGTCGACGGCGACACCGTCTTCGAGCCGGACGCCGTCCGGATGCTGGTGCAGCCGTTCGCCGACCCCGCCGTCGGCGCCGTCTCCGGGAACGCCAAGGTCGCCAACCGCGGCGGGCTGCTGGGCCGCTGGCAGCACATCGAGTACGTCGTCGGCTTCAACCTCGACCGGCGGCTCTTCGACCTCGCCGAGTGCATGCCGACCGTGCCCGGCGCCGTCGGCGGCTTCCGCCGGGAGGCGCTGCTGGGCGTCGGCGGCGTCAGCGACACCACCCTCGCCGAGGACACCGACCTCACCATGGCCCTGTGCCGCGACGGCTGGCGGGTCGTCTACGAGGAGCGGGCCAAGGCCTGGACCGAGGCCCCCGCCTCGCTCGGCGCCCTGTGGAAGCAGCGCTACCGCTGGTGCTACGGCACCCTCCAGGCCATGTGGAAGCACCGCCGGGCGCTGGTCCAGCGCGGCCCCGCGGGCCGTCTCGGGCGGCGCGGGCTCGGCTACCTGATGCTCTTCCAGGTGCTGCTGCCCCTGCTCGCCCCGGTCGTCGACGTCTTCGCCGTCTACGGGCTGGTCTTCCTCGACCCGCTGCACATCGCCGGGCTGTGGCTGGCGTTCCTGGCCCTGCAGCTGGTGATGGGCCGGTACGCCTTCCACCTGGACCACGAGCGGCCGGGCGCGCTGTGGAGCCTGCCGCTGCAGCAGTTCGTCTACCGGCAGCTGATGTACCTGGTGGTCATCCAGTCGGTCTTCACCGCCGTCGCCGGCACCCGGCTGCGCTGGCAGCGCATGGAGCGGTACGGCAGCCTCCAGGTCCCGGCCCCCGGGACACCGCAGGACGGCCCCGCGGACGCCCCGGCCCTGCCGGCCCTGCCGGCCCTGTCCGGGCTCCCGGCGGCTGCGGCCCCGGAGTACGCCGGGTACGCCGCGCCCCACCTGCCCGCCCCCCACGCGCCCGCGCCCCGCCTGCCCGCCCCGTACGTGCCCGCGCCGTACGTGCCGCAGCAGCACGTGCCACAGGGTTACCCGGCGCCGCACCGCCCGGCGCCGCAGGACGCGGACCCGCGGTACGCACCGGCGCAGTACGCCGAGCCCCGGTACGCACCGCAGCAGTACGCGCAGCTCCAGTACTCCCCGGCGCAGTACGCGGAGCCCCGGTACGTACCGCCGCAGTACGCGGAGCCGCACCCACCGGCACTGCAGCACGCCCCGGCGCAGCACGCCCCGGCGCAGTACGCGCCGGGGCAGCCGGGCGGACCGCAGCCCGGCGCGCCCACCGCGCTCGCCGACGCCTGGTACGAGGAGGCCAGGTCCGCCCGGGAGGCCGAGGCCGGCCACTTCGTCGCGGCCCCCGTCGACCGGGCGCGGCACCGGCAGCCGAACCCGCCGCAGTCCTGGGGCGGCGGCCACTGAGACCCCTGTCCGCTCCCCGGCTCGGCGGATCCGGGGAGCGGGCAGGCACACCCGCCGGGCGCCCCGGCCCCGCGCGGGGAAATGCGTTGCGCCCCTCCGGAGGACGGGCGCAGACTCCGGTCCATGAGTGCTGAGGCGGCGGATCCCACCTGGCGGCCGATCGGCCGCTCCGACGTGCCCGCGTGGCTGGAGCTGCTGGAGGCGGTGGAGGCGGCGGACCGGGAGAACGAGCACCCCGACGCGCAGGGACTGGCCGAGCGCTTCGACGACCCGTACGTCGACCCCGCCCGCGGCAGCCTCGCCGCCTTCGACGGCGGGCGGATGGTCGCCTACCACTGGATGAAGGCCCGCACGGCCGCCGAGCCCGTGCACGAGTTCTGGCAGATGGGGGGCGTGCACCCCGGGTACCGGGGGCGCGGCCTGGGCACACGGCTGCTGCGCTGGGCCGAGTCGGCCGCCGTCCCCCTGCACGAGGAGCGGTTCCCCGGGAAGCCCCTGACGCTCACCGGCAGCTGCCTGGACGGCCACGAGGCGTCCAACGCCCTGTTCGCGGCGCTCGGCTACCGCCGGACGCGCTGGTTCCACGACATGCGCCTCGCCGACCTCTCCGCCCCGCTGCCGGAGGCGTCCGTGCCGGAGGGGGTCGTGTTCCTGCCGTTCACGCCGGAGCGCTCGGAGGACGCGCGCCTCGTGCGCAACGAGTCCTTCCGGGACCACTGGGGCTCCACCGAGACCACCCCCGGGTCCTGGGCCCACTTCACCGGCGGCTCCGCCTTCCGGCCCTCCGTCAGCCTGATCGCCTACGAGGGCGGCGAGCCGCTCGCCATCGTGCTGGCGGAGGAGCACGACGGGCACCGGCTGGCCACCGGGCAGCGCGACCTGTACGTCGCCCTGGTCGGCACCCGCCGGACCGCCCGCAGGCGCGGGCTGGCCGGCGCCCTGCTGGTCCATGTGCTCAGGAAGGCGGCGGCCGAGGGGTTCCGGACCGCCTCCCTCGGTGTGGACGCCGACTCGCCGACCGGCGCCCTCGGCCTCTACGAGCGGATCGGCTTCCGGGCGGAGCTCACCTTCGTCTCCCAGCAGAAGGAGCTCCTCCCCGCCGGGGGCGGCCGCCCGCCCGGCACCGGGCAGGCCCGGCCGCAGGCCTGAGCGGGGACACGCCCCGGGTCAGCGGGCGGTGGGGTACGGCTGCCGGACGGGGCGCAGGGTGCTCCGGAGGCTGTCGACGGCCAGGTGGCGGGCGAGGTTGGTGGCCCGGCAGTCGCGGAGGCTGTCGAGCATGAGGAAGTCGTGGACCATGCCCAGGACGCGGAGCGCGGTGACGTTCACCCCGGCCTCCCGGAGCCTGGCGGCGTACGCCTCGCCCTCGTCGCGGAGCACGTCGGCCTCGTCGGTGACGACCACGGTGGTGGGCAGGCCGCGGAGCTGCTCGGCCGTGGCCCGCAGCGGTGAGGCGTACGCCTCACGGCGCTGGGCGGGGTCGGTGGTGTACTGGTCCCAGAACCAGCGCATGGCGTCGCGGGTGAGGTGGTACCCCTCGGCGAACTGCTGGTAGGACGCGGTGTCGAAGTCCGCGTCGGTCACCGGGTGGAGCAGGACCTGCGCGGACAGGTCGATCCCGCCCCGCTCCTCGGCCATGAGGGCGAACACCGCGGCCATGGTGCCGCCGACCGAGTCGCCGCAGACCGCGATGCGGGAGGGGTCCAGGCCGTGCCGGGAGCCCTCCGAGGTGATCCACCGGCCCACCGCCCGGTTCTGCTCGATCCGGGTGGGGTACTTCGCCTCGGGGGCCCGGTCGTAGACGGGGAAGACCACGGCGGCCTCGGCACCGGTGGCGATCTCGCGCACCAGGCGGTCGTGGGTGTCCTCGTCGCCGAAGACCCAGCCGGCGCCGTGGATGGAGAGGACCACCGGGAGCGGGCCGGTGGCCCCGCGCTTGACTGGCGGAGCCATGACAGGGTTGGATCCACACAGCTTGATCGTGAACAGACAGAAACATCAGCATCAGGGGGAATCATGAAGCACACCAGGATCGCCGCTCTGGCCCTGGCCACGGCCACCCTCGTGGGCGGGGGCCTCGCCGGCGCCTCGTCCGCGTCGGCGAGCACCGCGCCGGACGGCAGCAGCTGGGACCACACCTGGACGACTGCCGACTCGGCGCAGGGCGGCACGGTCTACGTCGAGGAGCACGGCGACGTCATCAAGGTGTGCGACACCGCCGCCGACGGACTGGCGCCCAGGATCTCGGTCTGGGCCGAGACCTCGGTCGCCGGTGAGTACGCCCAGAGGTACACCGGGATCGCCTCGGGCGGCCTCGGCTCGTGCAGCACCTACAGCGCCTCGGACGGCGGGTCGTACGACCTGCCCGAGAACGACGAGATCTCGATCTCGATCTGGCTGGGCCCCAGCCTCCCGTCCAGCACCACCACCACGCACTACTACCTGAACGACCACTGACGGGCGCCCAGGGACACGTGACGCCTCCGCCCTCCGGCGACGCCACCGTCGAGACCGCGGTCGGCGGACCAACTGCTCAGGCGCCGCCGCTCGAGCTGATGTCAGGCCCGGCGTCCCCCGGCGGCCTCCCCCGTTGATGCCCGCCGGTGATGCCGAAGGCCCCGGACCGATCATGGTCCGGGGCCTTCGTGCCGGTCGTGCGCCGAGCCGCGTGTCGGATTCGAACCGACGACCCTCGCTTTACAAGAGCGACGCTCTGGCCAGCTGAGCTAACGCGGCGCGGTTGCCGTCCGCGGCGGACCACGGCGGCACCGTGGGGCAGTCTACCGGGGTGTCGGCCGGGCTCGGCGGTGATCGGACGGGACGGCACAGGGATCGGGCCGATAGGCGGGAAGTGTCCCGAATGTGACCGGATAGACGCCGGATCTGACCCCCGGGGTGCTGACAAGGGCGGGGGCGCCAGGTAGGTTCGGGTGAACCGGTTGAGTAGTGGTCTGGACCACTGCCGCTTCCGGCCACCCACCTTTACTCGGATCGTCCGGCACGTTCCTGCCGGTGAAGGGGAGTCCACCATGGCTTCTGTCACGTTCGACAAGGCGACGCGCATCTACCCGGGCGGCAAGCGCCCGGCCGTCGACCAGCTGGACCTCGAGGTCGCCGACGGCGAGTTCCTCGTCCTGGTCGGCCCGTCCGGCTGCGGCAAGTCGACCTCGCTGCGCATGCTCGCCGGCCTGGAGGACGTCAACGGCGGCGCCATCCGCATCGGCGACCGCGACGTCACCCACCTGCCGCCGAAGGACCGGGACATCGCCATGGTGTTCCAGAACTACGCGCTCTACCCGCACATGACCGTCGCGGACAACATGGGCTTCGCCCTGAAGATCGCCGGCGTGAACAAGGCGGACATCCGCAGGAAGGTCGAGGAGGCCGCGAAGATCCTCGACCTCACCGAGTACCTGGACCGCAAGCCGAAGGCGCTCTCCGGCGGCCAGCGGCAGCGTGTCGCGATGGGCCGGGCGATCGTCCGCGAGCCCCAGGTCTTCCTCATGGACGAGCCGCTGTCCAACCTGGACGCCAAGCTCCGCGTCTCCACCCGCACCCAGATCGCCTCGCTCCAGCGCCGCCTCGGCATCACCACCGTGTACGTCACCCACGACCAGGTCGAGGCCATGACCATGGGCGACCGGGTCGCGGTGCTCAAGGACGGCCTGCTGCAGCAGGTGGACAGCCCGCGCAACATGTACGACCGCCCGGCCAACCTCTTCGTCGCGGGCTTCATCGGCTCCCCGGCGATGAACCTGGTCGAGGTGCCGATCGTGGACGGCGGCGTGAAGTTCGGCGACGCGATCGTCAACGTCTCCCGCGAGGCCGTCACCGAGGCCGCCAACGCCGGCGACCGCACGGTCACCGTCGGCGTCCGGCCGGAGCACCTCACCGTCGTGTCGCCGGAGGGCCTGTCCAAGGACGGCAAGGGCCTCGCGGTCACGGTCAACGTGGTCGAGGAGCTCGGCGCGGACGGCTTCGTGTACGGCTCGGCGCAGATCGGCGGCGAGGAGAAGGACCTGGTGGTCCGCGTGAACGGGCGCCAGATCCCGATGAAGGGCGAGACGATCCACGTCGTCCCCGTCGCCGGCGAGACCCACGTGTTCTCCACCAGCAGCGGCAAGCGCCTCAGCGACTGACGTCGCACGGGAGGCCCCGCAGAGCGGCGGGGAGGGCCCCGGCGGAGCGAGTCTCCGCCGGGGCCCTCCCCGTGGGCGGGGCTCTCCCTGCGGGCGGGGCGGCCGGCGGCGGGCGCCCGGTGCCCCGCGGGGGCACTGCGGGAGCCCCGCCGGGCCCGCGCACCGGCCCCGGCGGGGCCCCGGACGTCAACTCCCCACAGCGGAAGCCCTGTTCACGGTCACTCATCCGTGTTACTCAGCGTCTTCCAAACGTCACCGGTCGCTACGATCCTGGACGTGAAGCAGCTCGTACGCCGCATCGGCAAGACCATCGCCTTCGTGCTGCCGGTCGTCCTGGTGACGACCGGCACCCTGGCCGTCACCCGCGTCCCGTGGGCTCCGCCGTCGTCCGGTCAGCAGCAGGTCCTCGCCGCCGCGGCCGCCGACGGGAGCATCGGCATCTCCGCCGCCCCCGAGCACCGCCCCGCAGAGAGGCTCGCCCCGCAGGAGGCCCTGCTGCGCAGCCTGCTGCACGAGCTCCAGGTGCACGACCCGGGGACCGCCCTGGCGATGCTGGACCGCTCCATGCGGCGGCACCCCTCGCTCACCCCGCACTGCACCGCGCTCTCCGAGGCGCTCGGCCGGGCGGCGGTCCGCAAGTACCACGGCAACGTGCGGAAGGCCCGCTCGTTCGCCCGCCCGGTCTGCGACGGCTCCTTCGCCGCCGGCGTGGCCGGCGGCCACTGAGGCGCCGGCCCGTCCGTCCGTCCGCCCCCAGGTGCCGGTGCCACGCCGTGACGGTGTGGCACCGGCACCTGCGCGTCCGGGAGTTGCACCCCGTGCACCCGCCTCGTCGCCCCGCGCCCCGCCGCGTCCCGTCGTACCGCGCCGCAGCCCGCAGCGGGCCGTCCTCCGGGCCCCGGCGGGCGGCCGGTCCGGCTCTCCGCAGGGCGCGGGACCGGCGCCGGACCGCGGGCCGGACCCCGGGCCGGGTCGGCGCACGGACGGCGCGCGGCGGCGTCTAGGGTTGGCCCATGACTGCTGACCTCACGCAGCCCCCCGCGGCGAACCCCGGCTCGCCGACCGTCACCCAGGCCGTGATCCTGGCCGGCGGCCAGGGGTCCCGGCTGCGCCCGTACACCGACGACCGGCCCAAGCCGCTGGTCGAGATCCCGGGCACGGGCACCCCGATCATCGGCCACCAGATCGCGTGGCTCGCGGAGGAGGGCGTCACCGACGTCGCCGTCTCCTGCGGCCACCTCGCCGAGGTGCTCCAGGACTGGCTGGAGCAGGCCGAACTGCCCGTCAACGTCACCACGGTGGTGGAGACGGAGCCGCTGGGGCGCGGCGGCGGCCTGAAGTACGCGGCGAAGGCGCTGCCGCGGCCCGACGAGCCCTGGTACGCGACCAACGGCGACATCTGGACCCGGTTCTCCCTGCGCGACATGGCGGCCTTCCACCACGAGCGGGCCGCCCTCGCGACGCTCGCGCTGGCCCGTCCCCGCATCCCGTGGGGCGCCGTGGAGACGGACCGCTTCGGCAACGTCCTGGACTTCGTCGAGGCCCCGCCGTCGCCCTTCCTGATCAACGCGGGCCTGTACGTCTTCTCGCCGGGGTTCACCGCCCTGCTGCCGGACGTCGGCGACCACGAGCGGACCACCTTCCCGCAGCTCGCCCGCGAGCGGCGGCTGGCGGGCTACCAGCTTCCGCAGGGCTGCTACTGGCGGGCCATCGACACGGCGAAGGACCTCACCGAGGCCGCCAGGGAGCTGGCCTCCGTCCGGTCCGGCACCTCCTGAGGCGGTACGCGCCCGGCGGCCGGAACCGGCCGCCGGGCGGTGCTCGTGCGGCGGCGGCCGCACCCCCGGTCCGGGGGTGCGGCCG